>JAFVIC010000057.1 GCA_017477935.1 Akkermansia sp.
GCAAGGCCTTGCTCAGCGGCCTTACGGAACCACTTCACTGCTTCCGCCTCATCCTTAGGCACGCCTATGCCGTCCCGATAACACACGCCCAAGTTATTCTGTCCCTTGGCAAGGCCTTGCTCAGCGGCCTTACGGAACCACTTCACTGCTTCCGCCTCATCCTTTGGCACGCCTTTGCCGAAAGCATAACACCCGCCCAAGTTAAACAGCCCATCGGCATAGCCTTGCTCGGCGGCCTTACGGAACCACTTCACTGCTTCCGCCTCATCCTTAGGCACGCCTATGCCGTCCTGATAACGGCTCCCCAAGGATGTTTGCGCGTGAGGCTGGCCTCCGTTGGCCGCATTACGGAGGTAATCCATGGCCTCGGTTTCATTTTGCGGCACGGACAAGCCGTGTGCGCAAAGGACGCTGAACACAAATTCCGCCTCATGATTCCCCTTTTCCGCAAGGTCGCGCAGCGTTTGCACCACCTGTTCGCCGGGTGGCGAGGGAATTTTATCGGCTTCAGGCAGGCTCGCTTCGGTATGCACATCGAGCACTTTTTGCATATATTGCGAGCAAGCTTCCTCCCGCGCTTTACGCTCAGCCTCTTCGCGGGCGAGGCGGGCTTCTTCCTCACGTCGCAAACGCTCCGCTTCCTCCCGCGCTTTACGTTCAGCCTCTTCACGGGCGAGGCGGGCTTCTTCCTCACGTCGCAAACGCTCCGCTTGCTCCTGAGCTATGCGCTGAGCTTCTGCAAGGGCATATTCCGCCTGTAAGCGTTCTTGCTCTACTGCATCCAGGTAGGCATATACTCCATAGCCACCGCCCAAAAGAAGCGCTGTCAGCAGGCAGAGAATGAGCACAAGGGTTTTTTTGGCGCTGCCGGTGCTCGCAGCGGGTGTTTCCGGTGCCGGCTCGGTGGGCATACGGAGGGGAGGCTGCGGGGTGGATGGCCGGGTTACGCGCGCGGTTGATGGTGCAGCCAGCGCAGCCATCCATTCCTGCGCACTTTGCCAGCGGTTTTTGGCGCGTACGGCCAGAGCTTTGTCGATGCTGCTCAGCAACTCCGGCGAGAAGCGGGCACGCAGCTCCGCGCGGGAGACCAGCGGGCAGTAAGGATCCTCATCCTCGATGCGTTCCACCGCTTGCGGTGGAAGTTGACCGGTAATCAAGCGGTAGCATGTGGCACCGAGGGCGTAAATATCCGTCCATGCCCCGCGCTTACCGTGAGGGGTAATCTGCTCGATGGGGGTATAGCCGGGTGTGCCCACCATGGTGGCGGAGCGGTCCGATTGCAGGGCGCGCGCAGTGCCGAAGTCGATGAGAATAGGAGAGCCGTTTGCCTGCAGCAGGATATTGCCGGGCTTCAGGTCGCGGTGCAGCAGGTTTTTGGCATGCAGGTAATCCAGCGCATTCAATACCGCTTTGAGAATAGGCAGCAACCAGGCTTCATTCACTGCTTCAGTGGGGATGACTTTGTGCAGCTCCTGCGCCTCGATGTAGGGCATCACGTAGTAAGCAGTCCCCAGCGCCTCGAAGGCCTCATGCACGCGCACGATGTTCGGGTGGTTCAAGTGGGCGAGGATACGCGCCTCTTCCACAAAACGCTGCAGGGTGTGGGCGTAGTTCTGCACGGCATCCGCTACGGCGAGGGGCTGCACTTGCAGCGAGGCTTCATCTCGGGCGGCGTAAAAGGTGGGCAGGTTCTCTTTAATGACTACTTGAGCATCTGTGCTTTGGTCCACTGCGAGGTAGGTGATGCCGAAACCACCTTGCCCAAGCACATGCAGCAGCTGATAATTCCCCAGGGAAATGCCCTCCGGCAAGCTCATCGTTTTTACCTTCGGCGTATTTGCGGTGTTGTGAGTGTTACCCGTCATGATTTATGCTAAAGCGCAAACAATATACAACCGCTACACGGTAATTGCCAGCTTTTTTTGTTGCAGCCGCAAAAAGTTTACCTCCCGCTCACCGAACCGGCTCTTCTCTTGCTCGGAAAAAGAGTAGATTTGCCTTGTTTTTGGGGGGGGGCAACACGCGGGTGAGTTTATTTCTCTATCTCCACTGTAGCAAAAATCTCTCCCTGAGCGTCCAACAGTTGTAGGGTGTTGCCCTCGCGGCGCACGCCTTCCGGGAACCCTGCGATGCGGTTGGGGGACGTGGCAGACTTTCTGCTGCCGGGGCTGCCGGGGCGGCAGATGAATTGCCCGCTGAATTTCCACAAGTCGTTCTCTTTACGGTAGATGTCGCAGGTGAGTGTTACGAAACCGTTGCCTTGCGACTTGATGTGCAGGTAGGTATCTTCACCTGCCGGTAGTCCCCGGTCGGTACCGCCAAAGCCATACAGCATGGGGGCTCCGGCACAGGGTATGTGCGGTGGGCAGATGTGCGGGGAGTCGCTCAGCGGTTCGGGAACATGGAAACTCACCTGCACAGCTTGGGCTGGGCTCGGGAAATCCGCGGCTTTGAGAGCAGGGTAGAACCGGAGTTCGAGCGTGCGTTGCTCATGGGCTTGCAACAGGAGCGGTTCTTCTGAGAACGCGGTGCCGGCGCCATAGGCGCTGCCGTCCGCCATGAGCGCGGTTACGGCGAAAATCCCCTTTGCCAACTCGATGGAGTGGGCGCTTTGATTGCTGATATGCAGCTGAATGGTACCGTTTGCCATGCCCTTGTAGCTTAGCTGTACCGGTTGCGGCGCCGGGGCGAAGATGGCGGGCGGCGTGTGCCACAGTGCGTAGCGTGCCAGCAGAGTGCCATCGGGCAGCACAGCCTGTATCTCGTTGTCTGTCAGTCTGAACTGAGCCTGTTTCAGCCAGGTGGCAGGCTCAACGGAGCTCAGCACACAGCGGGAGCCTGCATCCGTCATCTGTACGGCATAGAGTACGATGGCCGCGAAATCGACACCGAACCCGCTGATATGTGCTTGCTCACCTTTCAGCAATACCAGGTCGTTGCGCAGTTGCTGTATCTCCCACTCCGTGACTTGCGGGGCGAATTCAAGCGCCATGGCACAGGCTGACTCGACCGGGTAGAGCTTCGTTACTTCATCTCTGAAAGGGAAGATTCGGCACAGCAAATCACGGTCTTTTCCATTAGCCGTGCTTTTGTAGTATTCTGCCCGGCTTTCATTGATACTCTGCTGCATGCGCGTGATGAAATCGAGCAAGGCAGCACGTTCAGCGGCCTCTGCCGGGACATTGCGCAGCTCGGCCAAAGCTTCTTGCAGCACACGCTGCGCGTCGGAAAAGCGCCCCAGCTCCCAGTAGGCCAGAGCCAGCTGCAGGAGGCGATGAGACTCCTGTTGGGGGAGGGGATTCGCCGGCGGAATATCCGGACCGTAGTTGACCAGGGTGCGACGTGCTTTCGAGTAGGCCGCTTTCATCTCGGCCTGTCGGCCTTCCACTTTCGGGCGTAGCTCTGCAAGCACCTGCTGCATGTGCTCTCGCTGTGCGGCGGGGGCCGATGGTGGTAATTTGTCCAGGTCGGCCTGAATGGTGTTCAGGCATTCTTCAGCCTTTTCGAACAACCCCAAGTCCAGGTAAGCAAGGCAGAGTTGCTGTTGTCGACTCAGGTCTGTGGGGGGCGTGGCGGGCTCGGTGGCTCGGGTCAGTGGGGCGGTTAGTAGCAGGAGAATGGGTAGCAGGTATTTCATGCCGCGTATTGTGCCATATTTCCCCTTGTCTGTCAATAGGGGGGCGGGCTCGGCATGAGCGCCGCTCCCTAAAACAACGGTGGTACTAAGCTCCCCCTTATTATTATATATATTCTTTTCTTTTCTGGTCACGATTTTGTCACACCATGTTGGTGAACATCTGTCACGGTGCAAGCGTGACAAAAGCGTGACATTGGGGAGATTGACCGCTGCCCCGCCTACTTCGCGATTGACATGAAGGCGGAGCTTTCAGTCCCCCGTTTCCATGATGGCGCGCGGTGGCAGCTGCGATAAGGTGCGGTCTATCAGGTACTGCGCTAAGCAGGTACTGCCCAGCCATATCGCCACGAAAACAACTGCGGTGCGCAGGCTGCGCTTCCACGGTTGCCGCAGCACATAGCGTAGCATGCCCCCCAGGCAGAGCAGGTAGACGGCGCCGGTTATACCCAACATAGCCGCTCTCGGTTCTACGGCAAGTGCGAGGTATGGCACCAGGTAATTGCAGAGCAGCAACACCAGGCGAGCGATGCATACGTAAGCCGCCGCCGCCAAAAGGCAATCCGTCGCGCGAATGGAGGCCGCCTTGCGCGTGCCCAGCCGGATAAAGAGCCATATCCAGAGCACTTCGAGATAGGTGCTGAAACTGAGCAGGATATCCACGTGGCAGAACCTGTCCGGCTGCCCCGCATACAGCAGGTTTGTCAAATTAGCCAGAGCCGAAACCAGCACATAGATACCCAGCGAAAGAACAACCCGCCGCCATGGGCAGCGGAGCATGTACATGCCCAGCAGGAAAACGAGCACCGGCATGGCCATCGTGATATAGACCGGTAGGCGTGGGATAGGGGGCTGCGCTTTGTCGCTCAGCAGGTAGCAGAGCGCGCCGAAGCATAGCACAATCAGCGCATAGCGCGCTGCCTCCCGTTTGCCGGGGCGCAACCACAGCAGGGCGGCAAAGGCTCCGAGAAGGGAAAACAGGAAAAAGACAATTTCAGGGTCGAACATGGTGATGGGGTGGGCTGATAATTTCTTGTAGCTCCTCCGGCAGCGCTCCGCCGAAGTACAGTGGGCCGCCGCCGAGCATTTCGGTCATGGTGATGTCTTCTGACGTGCCTTCGTACAGAATACTGTAGTTGGACCAGAGGGAGAAAACCTTGGTGCTGCCGTCCGCATAATGTAGGGTGATGAGTGCCGGTTCGTGGCCGATACCCATCGGTTCGCCGATGAAAACGGTGGGGGTAGTCTGCCTGAACAGTCGGAGCAGGGTCTTTGCCTGCTCGTGGGGGATAAACCGGGCCTCGGCTTCTCCCAGATATTTTATGCTTACCGCAGTGGGTGAACCTATCGTCAGGGGGTAGTAGCTGAAATACCAGACCACGGATATCAGCAGAAGCAGGGCAGCGAAGAGGGAGAGGTTGCGTTTGATTTTCATAACAGTATCATCGTTGCCAGCCCATCATCAGGAAGGACTGTCGGTTCACACAGCGAGGCTCGCCACCGGTGGCGGGGGTGAACCATATCTCCCACTCCGAGCCGTAGTATTCACCCCAGTCACCGCTGAACACCGTCTGGGCACCATCGCTGCAAAGCACGCGGCATACGTTACCAAGCTTCACTTCGGGGCGCCAGTTGTTTTCGAACTTGATGGGGCTGCCCGTGGTGACTTCATGCGCGCGCAGCTCGAACGTGCCGTCTGCGTACCCATCAGGTATCACGATGAGCATGTCGTAAATACCGGCATGGGCGTCCCAGAGACAGAGGAATGGCTGCTGCGGTGCAGGGGGCAGCAGGGTATCCAGCTGTTCGCGTGTGGGATTCTGCGCGAGCGGAGCCAACGCGGCATCCATCCATCGAAGCGTGGCGGGCATGTCGGGGTGAGTGGCCGGATTTTTGTCGCGGTCGTGCCAGCTGACGGCATGGGCGATGTACCAGCCATTCTGCAGGGGGAGCTTCCATTGGGCTACGGGGTAATCTGCTTCCGTCAATTCGCCCTCCGGCGAGAAAACCCGATTCTCTGCGAGGTAGGCGCGCCGGGTGTGGGTCTGTGGGTCGTTCTCGTGCGCCGGGTACAGGTCACAGGCCTCCAGTAAGGGGGAGGCGAATCGCGGGGCGGTGGCTTCGGCATACAGCGCACGCAGCAGGTACTCGTGCAGCAGCTCGGGGGCCACGCGTGAGAGCTTGTCGAGATTCGGCGCGGCAAGTGGAGGTGCAGGCTCGCCGGGGGCCTGGTGGGTAGGCCGGGGCGGCAGTTTCTCTTTCCGGTCGAGGAGCTGCTGCACACGTGGCGGGGGTGCGTGGTTCTGGAAAAAAGTCATACCGCGCGGCAGCACAAAATCCCTGTCCGCCGGTACCTCCAGCCCGCGGGCAAAGGTATCGTGCCCGCCGCCGAATGATTGCATGAACAGCGCACTACCTACCCCCAGTGCCACCAGGGCTGCCAGCGCGCTCGCGCCCCAGCAGCGAAGAATCTTCTTCCCTTCACCCTGACCGAACAGGCTCAGGGTCATGATAATCAACCAGAGCGGCACCAGCAGACCCCCCAGCACGCCCAGCAGGAACAGTATCCCGCCCAGGTTGCCGAGCACCAGCATCACCGTACCCCACACGTGCCATTCATCATACACCCACTCAATGCCGGCATCGAGCAGAAAACCCGCCAGCAGCATGGCAGCCGCCCCCAGGGGCAGCCGATGACAACTGCTGAAAAATCGCAGTAGAGGGGCTGTCAGTTTGCTGAATCTCATACTTCTGCTATATAGACGCTTCCGGCGGGGTGTTTTGTTGAATGCCAAGCGAGAATTTAGCTCAGAATCTCAACTTTTGAGCATGAGTTGAGCCGTACCGTTGCCGAGTAGGAAAAAAATCAGGCTACCCACCACGGTGGCGACGATGTAGGCCGAGGCGGTGAAGTAGGAACCCGCGCGCAGCAGCACCGTGTTTTCAAAGGCAAAGGCCGCCAGGGTTGAGTAGCCGCCGCAGAGCCCCGCCGTGACGGCCAGGCGCAGGTTCGGGTTGGTGATGAATCCTCCCGCCGCCAGTCCGCAGAACAACCCCATGAACAGGCAGCCGCCGAAGTTGATGAGCAGCGTATGCCACGGCATGCCGGGAACAGTCACTCCCCAGCGGTTGCAGATGAACCACCCCGTCAGGTAGCGCAGCACGCCGCCCACAAAGCAGCCGCCCCCGACACACAGTAATGTTTTGATGGAGATACCCATAACAAGTGCGCGCGCATGGTAGCACCGCCCCGCCGATTTGGCAAGCATTATTCTGTCCGTCAGCGAAAATAAACTTGCTTTCTGCCGGAAATCTGCCAGAATCTTTCTGAAGGATAGATTGATGAAAGCGAAGCTGTTATACATATTGTGCGCCTTCGGTTGTTTCTGTTGCTGGGTAAGTTTTTACGACCTGGTGTACACCTACTACAGATATTGGGTGGGGCCACTGCTGACGGAGCCGATAGTCGATATCAGCGCTGATGTGGTTAACCCCGAAAATGAGGGGAAAATCGTGCAGTGCGAGGGCGAGCTGCAAGGGGTGGAAACGCTGAGAGATTCTCTGTATAAACTCGAACTCAAAGGACTGAAGCTCTATAGATTTGTGGAAACAACCCAAACCGGGGACTCGCAGCAGGGGTATCTTACCCCCATGGAATACTGCTCAACCGGGCAGGATTTCAGGGTTGGGGCATACCGCCTTACCAATCTCAATGAAGATACCGGTGTGGGTATATTGCGTTCCGTTTGGTTGAATGAGGAGAATATACCCGATTTTCTGCGCGGGCGCGCTACATTGCACGAGGGGGACATTCATATAGCTGAAGAAGATGGTTCAACGAGTGTCGTTTCATTCTGGAGCGAATGTTCCGAACCTCGGCTCCGGGGGGAGTTTCAAGGTAGGCAAAAGGGGGATTCCATTGAGCTGCTGCGTTTTACAACGACGAACCATGACTTGAAAGAGTCCTATTACTTTTGCCGGGGGCTCATGCCATCCCTCTGCGATGTTTGTGTGCGCGTGGGTTTTGCCTTTTCCATGGCGCTGCTGGCAGCGTTTTTCTGTTTTTATTTTCTCTGTAGGCTTTTTACAAAGAAAGTGACGAAGAACGTAATCGTGATATTCTTGCTTCTGTCCTTGCAGGGGACTCTGTTGGTTTTCATCTGGGAATGGCGGCGACTGTTGCCCGGCTGGACTGAGCGTTGCGGTTATAATCTGGCGAAAGCGGCTCAGTGTCTGTCATTCTGCGAACAAGCTCTTACGATATGCCGCATGGGCTTGGCCCTGACTTTGATTTATATTGTTATCGTAGCATTTTGCAGGCGATTTCGTTCAAATAAGTTGACACAGAGGGTCAATATGTGATATAACGAGAGAGGTGGTTCTTCTTGCGGAGGAGCGCTTATCCCTTTAGTTGTTGAACAATTACAAAATAAAATAATTATGTCAAAGATTGGAACATTTTCGACGGTGGCACTTGCTCTGGTGCCGGCAGTAGCCATGGTTCAGCCTGCTTACGCCGGAGCTGCTGAGAGTCACGAGCTTGCATTGAAAGTGATGTCGCTGATGGACGATGTCAGCATGAATCTGCAGGAGCTTTCCAAGAGCATGGGTGAGCCTGTGACGCGAGTCTATTCCATTATGGTGGCATCCTGTGTCATTCAGCAGGATGATGCCCTTCATGCACTGGGTGAGGAAACCGGTTTGTCGAAGCGTGATTCCTCCAAGCTGAAAGCTAAGCATGACGTAGTGGTCAAAAAGAACTCAGCTTCGGTGGAGGAAATTCTCAAACATGAGGATGACCTGACTGCTGAGGTGATGGCTGCCCTTAAGGTGGTTGCTTATACTTCCACACCGGAGGACAATGATGAGAAGCAGGAAGTCATCGACGCTACGGCCGTGCTCCTCCAATCTGCCGTCGAGGATATCTCGAGGCTGCTTGGCAACATTACTTCTACGGAGGACGCGAAAAATCTCGGCCCCATTGTTGCCAAACTCGATTATCATGTAACCGTACTTTCAACTTACATGGCCAAGGTGGATAAGGCTCGGTATGATAAACTGACCGAAGAATTGGCGAAGGAGTTGGGCTATGCGTTTACCCTCATGAAGGAGCTCAAGGAAGAAAATTACTACGGTGAGAGCTCTCTTCGCGATTTCTGCGAAGATAAGCTGGACTGAGCCATCTCATACACATCTTTTCGGGAACAGGCGCGATTCCGGTCGGAGTCGCGCCTGTTCGATTGCGCGCGTCATAATAAGCGGTCGAAAGCGGGGGCGAGGGCTGATTGCTGCTTGACGGCGGGGCGGAGGTCTGGTAGGATAGGGAGGTCATGAAGAGATGCCTCACATGCCTGGTGATGGTTGCGGCCGCCTTGCTGGTGCTTTGCGGTTGCAATCGGGAGGAGGAGAACAGCACGGTTATCCGTATGGGCGGATTTCCGAATGTGACCCATGTGCAGGCTCTTGTCGCCCGCAACATGACCCGCCACGGTGAAGGCTGGTTTGAGCGCTACCTGCCCGGCTACACCATCGAGTGGTATACCTTCAATGCCGGCCCGACATCGATGGAGGCGCTTTTCGGCCGTACAGTAGACCTGACCTACGTGGGCCCCAGTCCGGCGCTGAATGCCTATGCTGTTTCGGCCGGGCGCGAGGTGCGCGTGCTGGCCGGTGCCGTCAACGGCGGGGCGGCGCTGATGGTGGCGCCGGATAGCGGTATCTCGCAGGCGGCTGATTTCAAGGGGCGCAGTATAGCAACCCCGCAGCTGGGTAACACGCAGGATGTCTCGTGCCGTGCCTGGCTGAGAAAGAATGGCCTGAGCTGCACACTGGAAGGGGGCGGGGATTGCCGGGTGAGCCCCACGCCGAATGCCATGCAGCTGCAGCTCATGCAGCAGGGGGACATTGCCGCCTGCTGGACGGTTGAACCCTGGGTTTCGAGACTGGAGCAGATGGCCGGTGCCCGTGTGCTGGTCGAGGAACCCGAGGTCGTTACCACGGTGTTGACGGCTCGTGTGGGCTGGCTGCGCCGCCACCCGAAAGAGGCCGCCGTTATGATTCAGGCGCATAAGGAGCTGACGCAGTGGATTATCGACCACCCGGAGGAGGCGCAGAAGCGCGTTGTGGAAGAACTCTGTGAGCTGACTCAGTCCGAAGTTGACCCTGCGCTGGTGCGCCGTGCCTGGCAGCGCCTGATACTGACGGTGGACATTGATTTGCCGGGGCTGGAGCAGTTTGTGAAAGATGCGCAGGACGCCCAACTGCTTGACCGGGTGCCCGAGCTTAACGGGATGATATATAAGCCTGAACAGAACTGATGTTATGAAAAAACTCGAACAGGAGATACACGAATACCCCACAGCCAAGCTCAGCGTGGAGCATGTGTGCAAGGATTTCAGAACCAAGTCCGGCACGGTGCGCGCGCTCGATGATGTGTCGCTCACCATCAATGAGGGCGAGTTTGTGTGTTTCGTGGGACCCAGTGGCTGTGGCAAGTCCACGCTGCTCAATATCATTGCCGGGCTTGAAAAGCCTGACAGCGGCCTGGCGCTCATTGACGGCGTGCCGATTGTCGGCCCGGGTCGCGACCGCATGATGATGTTTCAGGAGCATGCTCTGTTCCCCTGGCTTGATGTCATCGGCAACGTGATGTTCGGCCTGAAGCAGAAACCGAATCTCAATGACAAAGAGCGCCTGGAGGTCGCCAAGTATTACCTTTTCCTGGTGAAGATGGACAAGTTCGCCCACTCCAGTATTCACGAGCTTTCCGGTGGCATGCGCCAGCGTGTGGCGCTGGCTCGCTCTCTGGCTCCCAACCCCAAGATTCTGCTGATGGATGAACCGTTCTCGGCGCTCGATGCCATGACCCGCGAGCAGCTCTACGGCGATATTCAGGATATCTGGGCCAAGCGCAAGAAAACCATCGTGTTTGTGACTCACAATGTGCGCGAGGCGGTGTGCCTGGGCAGTCGTGTGGTGCTTTTCTCGCCCCACCCCGGTCGCGTGCGAGAGCAGTTCACCATCGGGTTGGACCGCCCCCGTAATATCAATAACCATGACCTCGCTGACCTTTCTCGGCAGATTACCTCTGCTCTGAAGGGGTATCAGAATGCCGCCGAATCTGATTGATTGAGATATCATTTGCAACATACATGAAACGTGCACTTAATACCGTTATTTTCTTTTTGCTGCTCATCGGTGTATGGGCGGCGCTGACCGGTGACCTGTTGTGGCTGGGTATCGGGCCGCAGGAACCGCTGTGGTCGCCCTATGTGCTGCCGCCGCCCTCGACTGTGGGGCAGTACTTGTGGGACAATACGCTCAACGGCAAGATTCCCCTCTCCATGCTTATCACGCTGCGCCGCCTGCTTATCGGCTACGCTATCGGTCTGGTGCTGGGGGTACCGCTGGGTATGCTTGCAGCGCGTTTCCGGTGGGCGAGTGACACATTGGGCGTGCTGGCGCTTGGTTTGCAGGCGTTGCCGAGTGTGTGCTGGGTACCGCTGGCCTGTATCTGGTTTGGTCAGTCGGAATCGGCGCTGCTGTTTGTGGTGATCATGGGGACACTGTGGAGTGTGCTGCTCTCCACGCAGAACGGCATGAAGAGCGTGCCGCCCATTTATGCCCGTGCTGCGCGTACCATGGGCTCCTCGCCCCTGCATACGCTGGTGTTTGTGACCCTGCCGGCCTCGGCTCCCTTCGTGGTGAGCGGCATGAAGCAGGGCTGGGCTTTCGCCTGGCGCTCGCTCATGGCGGCTGAAATTTATGTGGCCGTGGTTTCCGGCTTCGGTATCGGGCAGTACCTGCACTACGGGCGTGAATTGCAGCGCATGTACCAGGTCATCGGCATTATGTTCATCATCATCGTCGTTGGCTTGCTGGCCGATAAGATTCTGTTCTCCCCGGCTGAGAAATGGCTGCACCGCCGCTGGGGTACGGATAAAGAGTGAGTTGCCGTTTTGAGTTATGCAGAGTTGGGTTGAGGAGTTGAAGGAGCTGCTGGGGGAGTGTGTGAGCACGGCTCCCGAGGTGCTGGCTGCCCATGCGGGCGATAAATGGCACGCCGCGGCTATGCCCGAGGCTGTGTTGCTGGCTACGGAAACGGAGCAGGTGGCCACGGCCATGCGGTTCGCCGGTGAGCGTGGGGTTCCCGTTACGCCGCGCGGTGCCGGTGTGGGCTATGTGGGGGGCTGTGTGCCGGTGAAGGGCGGGTTGGTCATCTCCGTGGCGAATATGCGCCGTATTGTGGAGGTGAACCCCGCTGACGGTGTGGCTGTGGTGCAGGCCGGGGTGTTGACGGCTGATTTGCAGCAGGCCTGTGCTGAGTTGGGGTGGTTCTACCCGCCCGATCCCGCCTCGCGCAAAGAATCGAGCATCGGCGGCAATATCGCGACGAATGCCGGTGGCCCCCGCTGCCTGAAATACGGTGTGACTCGTGCCTATGTGCTGGGGCTGGAGGTCGTGCTGCCCGATGGCCGGGTGCTCAACTGTGGCGGGCGCACGCATAAGAACAAGCAGGGCTTTGACCTTGTGGGGTTATTCTGCGGTAGTGAGGGTATGCTGGGTATTGTGACTCAGGCTACACTGCGTATCATTCCCGCGCCGCCGGCTCGCGCTGCACTGCATGCCGGGTTCCCTCAGTTTGCCCTGGCTGCAGCCGCCGTGCAAAATGTGCTGCAGGCCGGTCACCTGCCGGCGGCGATTGAGATAACGGACTCCTTTACCCTGCGCGCGGCTCGCAATCACCTCGGCCCCGGGGTGCTGCCGGCAGATGCCCGGGGTCACATCATCATTGAAATAGACGGGCAGGCAGATGCCGTTGCCGCTGAGTTGCAGGCTATTGCCGCCGTGTTGCGCGACACCGGAGCCACTGAGGTGGTGACGGCTGCGACCGAGGCTGAGGTGGAGGCTATCTGGCAACTGCGCCGCGAGTTTTCCTACAGTCTGAAGGCCACCGGACTCACCAAGCTGAATGAAGACGTCGTGATTCCGCGCTCGCAGTTGGTGGCGCTGGTGGAGTTTTGCGCGGCCATGGAGCGCGAAACCGGCATACCCGTGGCGTGTTTCGGCCACTCGGGCGATGGGAACATACACACCAACATCATGGTGCTGAAGGATGCCGAGGGTCGCGACATCCGCGAGCCGGCAGATGCCCTTGTGAACCGTCTCTTCGATTGGGTAATGGCCCATGGCGGCAGTATCACCGGTGAGCATGGCATAGGTATAGCCAAGTCACCCTGGTTCCCGCAGGCGGTTGGCTCTGTGGCCTTTGACCTGCACCGCACCATCAAGGGGGCACTCGACCCTCAGGGAATTCTTAACCCCGGCAAAATGGGGTTGTAAGGGGGCTTACACTCCTTCCGGCAGGCGGAAAAAGCGGCGGGCGTTTGCCGTGGTGCAGTCGGCTACTTCTTCCGCCGTCATGCCGCGCAGCTCGGCTATCTTGTCGACCACGAATTTGGTGCGCCCCGGTATGTTCACCTTGCCGCGGTGCGGCGTGGGGGACAGGAAGGGGGAGTCCGTTTCGACCATGAATCGGTCGGCCGGGCACCAGGTCGCAACAGCCTGGACATGCTCGGATTTGTTGAATGTCAATATGCCGGTGAACGATATCAGCCCATCCAACTCGCTGAAGATTCGCTCTGCCTGCGCCCCGTCGCCGATAAAGCAGTGGAACACCGGGCGCACCTTGGGGAAGTTGCGGGCGATGGCAAAGGCATCCTCAAAACTGGCCAGGCCCACCTTGTCTCGCGTGTGCAGGGAGATGTTGAGTCCCAGCTCTTGCGCCAGCTCAAAGTGGCGCTCCAACAGGTGCAGCTGGCGAGCGCGGAAGTCCTGCTCGCTCCAGCCCTCGGGGGCGTCCCAGAAATAATCAAGCCCTGTCTCCCCGATAGCGGCCTGCGGGTGGCTGCGGCAAAGCTGCACCATGTGCTCGAACTGTTCATCGCTGACGGTGTGCACCTCTGACGGGTGGACAGCCAGGCAGCTCGACACAAAATCAGGCATGCGGGCTGCCAGGGCAAGCTGGGGTTCCCAGTCGTAGGTGGAGGTGCCCTGGGTCACACAGTGCCCGACCCCGAGGGCAAGCGACTCTGCGCGCACGAGGTCGAGGTCTCCGTATTTTTCAGAAATCAGGTGGCAATGTGTGTCGATAATCATGGCGCAGGCGTTGTAGCACAGAATACCGGAAAATGCAAGACAAATGGATTGACGAAAACCACACTTTGCGGCAAGATAGGTGCTGCACATGCAGGAACAACAACTACAGCAGATATTGCACACCTTTGGCGTGCCGCAGTTGCGCCAAGGGCAGGGCAGGCTCACGGAGCTGGCTCTGGCAGGGGTGAATGCTCTGGGGGTGATGCCCACCGGGCACGGCAAGAGCCTGTGCTACCAGGCTGCGGCCATGTTGCTGGGGGGTACCTCGGTGGTGGTCAGCCCGCTCATCGCGCTCATGCGAGACCAGGTGCAGTCCTTGCGGCACAGGGGGATTGCCGCTGCGAGGTTTGATTCCACCCTGGCGGACGAGGAGCGCGCCACGTTGCTGGCGAATGTGGCCTGCGGCAAAATCCGCCTGTTATTTGTAGCCCCTGAATCACTGGAGAGCCCGGCGCTGCGGCAGGTGTTGCAGAGTGCTGATTTGCAGTTGTTTGTGGTGGATGAGGCTCACTGTGTTTCGGAATGGGGCCACAGTTTCCGGCCGGATTATCTCAAGCTGCCGACCTGGTGCCGCGAGCGGGGCTTCCGTAGCGTGATGGCGCTTACCGCAACCGCCACACAGCGCGTGCAGGCAGATTTGTGCCGCGCGTTCGATATAGAACCTCAGCATGTCGTGCAGCACTCACCCTATCGGGCGAACATCACTCGCCTGGTCGCAGCCCCGGAGTCGCAGGCGGAGTACTTACTGCGCTTTCTTCAGCAACCGCAGAATCGCCCCGCCATCGTCTACACCCGCACTCGCAAAGGGGCTGAAGAACTCGCCGCTACCCTTCAGACCGCCGGCCTGCGGGCTGCCTGCTATCATGCCGGGCAGGGCACCGAGCTGCGTGAGCAGTTGCAGGATGCTTTCCTGCTCAATGAAAAAGATGTGCTGGTGGCCACCATTGCTTTCGGCATGGGGGTAGACAAACCTGACGTGCGCTCGGTCGTTCATGTGAACATGCCCGGCTCGCCGGAGGCGTATCTGCAGGAGAGCGGGCGAGCCGGTCGTGACGGGCGCCCCTGTACCTCGCTGGTGCTGCTGCATGGTGCCGATGTGCGCGATGCTCGCAACCGCTTGCTGGCTGCGGAGCCGGATTCCGAGGGGGTGCTGCGCGCTGTGCGCATGCTGCTGCCGGTGGGGGGACGTGCTGTTTCACTGTGGGAGCTGGGTACCACCTGCGATGTGCCCGATGATGTGGCGGCGCGCGCGCTGGAGTTGTTGCAGGCTGCGAACTGTGTGCGCATTGAGGAGCGCGGCTACAAGTTTTACAAGGTTAAACCCCTGTTCCCCATCAACTCCATTACCGATGGGCGCTCGGCAGATGAAGCAGCCCGCCTGCGCTGGCTCGATAAAAACCGCGAGGGCGAGGTCGAAACCGCCGCTGAGGCCTGGAATTGCACATACGCCGAAGCGATGGCTCAACTGCGTGAGTGCGAGGCCGCCGGTGAATGGAAACTCACCCTACGGCAGCAGGCTCTCTACCTGCGCAACTGCGGCGTGGCTGACCCCCGCGCTGTGGCGGCAGCGCTTAGCTCGGCCTATGCCCGCCGCACGGCAGCGGGTATGGAGCGCCTGGAGCAGCTGCTCGCCATGTTGAAAGGGGAGCAAGGCTGCCTGAATGCTGCGCTTGAGCAATACTTCACCGGCGAATCCCGCCCGGCATGCGGGCATTGCTCCGCCTGCCTGCAATCGCTGCCGGGCGAACTGCCACCGGCTCCTGATAACGTGCTGCCCCCGCCGGATTCGGAGCTGCCCGAGTTCGCTCGCCCCGCCCAGCGCCGCCGGTTCCTGCTCGGCCTGTCTTCCCCCGGCAGCATGGCTCGCCGACTCTGGGCGCACGAGCACTACGGCTGCTGCGCCACCGGTGATTGGGAGGAACTCTGAAATATGCAACAAGCCCCTTACTTTTATGGCCTGCCTGATGGCTGATTTTGCCCCGCTGCGCTCACTGTAGCCCCGTGGCGGGGTGGATAGGACTTACCGCGAAAAGGCACGTAAGCGCGAAATTGGTGCGATTCTGTGCGATTTTGGCGCGTGCGTTGCTTGACTGTAGCTGCGGGCGTGGTAAAATAGGGGCTTGGAGGATAAAGGAGCACACAGTGAGCTGGCGAAGCTAAAGAACGCGCTGCGTCCTCGCTTGCGTAAGAGTAAAGTTTTTTTGTCTACCTGCCACAGTCAAAGATTCCTTGACAGTAGTCCGCCCCTGCTGTACAATGCCCGCGCCGCGAAAGCGGACAATATGAAACGTACAGAATTATTGTATACTATGCTGCCATACAGTGAGGCAGTAATCCGGCTCATAGAGCTGCTGATAGTAATCTGCCATAGCTAACGGGCAGTACAGGGCGGGGGAAGGCATAGACCCCCTTTCCTCGCCCTTTTGGGGTGCGAAAAATAAAAGCTTGACTTTATTGTTGTGTATCGTATAATGACGCCATCCCGAAAAGGATACAATAATTCAATGTTTCATAAGCGGGCGCGGTGGGTCTATTTAACCGCGCCCGCGCTTTTTTTTCCCTGATTCCACCTGCATTCCGCGACACTGTGCGCGACATCGTGCAAGCCTGATTCCCCGCTGTAGCCTGATGGGGTGCGACATCGAGAGCACGCAAAAACCGCCCGCGCCCTGGAAGTAGCGCGAGCGGCTGACTGGATTTCATGGACTGGAAAATGATTTATTCGTGGCCGGCATTGCCGCCCCTGCCTGGTATCAACCCCGTGGCGATATTCTTTGCGAGCTGCTGGCAGAGCTGCGCCGTGTAGCGTTCGGGAGTCATGCCGGCCTTTTCTGCTGCAGCGTCTATGCCCTGCCACACCTCGGAGGGAAGCGCAAGCGAGACGGGAACCGGCACGCGCTGGCCGTCCTGAAGGGGGCTGACCTGTAGCGCAAGCATTATATGCCGCCGGAGCTGACGCCGTGAAGAAGCAACCCATCATTTTCATACTTTGGCCGAAACTTTAAGTAAATGGTTCGAACCCATTATCCGTATGTGGCGCTTCTCAAAAAATAATGGAATTACCGAGGGCTTCCATCGTAAGATAAAAGGAATTCAGCGCCGAGGATACGGCTACAGAAACTTCGAAAACTACAAATTAAGGGTATTAGTAGAGTGCTCACATGGTCGATGACTCAAATA
>JAFVIC010000058.1 GCA_017477935.1 Akkermansia sp.
GCCATATTGTTCTGTGCCAGCATCATGGCCAGACCAATGGGCATGCTTCTGTCGTAATATTCGCTCATGGGAACACATCCTTTCGCGGACAGCTGCCCGCAATCACAGTATGCGCCGCCGGCGCCGTCTCAACCGCTGTATTTTTTGGAGAAAACGGCAAAACATCACCCGTATTTTGAGACGAGCCCCTTTACAAAGCAAAAAAAATATAGTAAAATAAAAACAAACTGAGGGGAGGGAAGAAAATGAACCGCCGCAAGTTTTCGTTTGGCACGCTGCTGATGGCGGCCGTGATTTTGCTTTATCTCGGCACCTTCCTGCTCTTCAACACCCTCGGATTTGCCGAATTTGCCACCGCCGATGTCTACGCTGACACCCTCTACGCCATGGAGGCCTGGGACAGCCGCAGCATTTTCCCCGACGGCTGGGCGTTCGGCAACCAGTATTATGTCATTGGCACGCCCGTCCTCGCCGCCCTCTTCTATGGCATCATCGGCAGTCCGAATGCCGCAATGGCGCTCGCCACGACCGTGATGACCGTCCTGCTTCTGCTCAGCCTTGACTGGATGATTCGCCCCTTTGCCGCAGGACAGCAACGGCTGGCGGTGGCGATGCTCTTCCTTGGCGGCATGACTGTCCCGCACGCCATTCTGGCCAACGAGGGACAGCTCTTCTTCCTGCTGGCCTCCTATTACAGCTGCTACTGTATCACGCTTTTCCTCACACTTGGCGATTATCTGCGCGCCCTCTTCCGCCCGGCACACGGCCGATTCCCGGCCGGCACGTTGGGCTCGGTACTGCTCCTCTTTGCCACCGGCATGCACAGTCTGCGCCAGACGGCCGTCTGCGTGCTTCCGCTCTGTGCGCTGGAGGTGCTCCGGCTTCTGCTTTGCCGGCGGTGTCACCGTCCGATGCGCTGGCGCAGTGTGACGGGGCGGGTCGCGCTCTATCTGCTGGCCAATCTCGGCGGCGTGGGGCTGATGCACCTGCTTGACGTCCCCCGCACCGGCATGTTTGCCGCGATCACCTGGCGCACCGAGGGCTGGCGCGAGGCCGCCGCCGTCAACGGGCGAATCTTCGCCAAGCTGACCGGCTTCTGGTATGCCTTCCATGAGGAAGAAGGCTGGCTTTATTTCCTGCTCGCTGCTCTCTTCTCCCTTCTGCTGATCTGCTCGGTCGTGTCGGCCCTTCGCCGGCGCGCTCTGCCATGGCTTGCCATGCAGGCCTTCTTTTTGATCGGTCTGGCCGGCCTGCTGGCGCTCAATTTCTTCTTTACCATGACCTACTTCCGTACCATCTACTGCTTTGGCTGGTACGCCTTCTCCGCGGTGTCGATCGCCTATCTCTTCGCCGCACACGCCCACCCTGCCCTGCGGCGCACGCTGGCCCTGCTCTGCACAGCCGGCTGTATCGGCAATTTTGCCGTTGGTTACGCACCCGATCTGCCCCGCTGCTTTTCGCCCGAAGCGCCCGCCGTCTACGGTGAGATCGCCGACTATCTCTGCGCGTCCGACTGCGGTTACCGCTATGGCAGCTGGTGGCTGACCGCCCTTGTGGCACTGGGCACCGACGGCGCCGGCCGC
>JAFVIC010000059.1 GCA_017477935.1 Akkermansia sp.
AATGTGGGTGACAGCGGTGGTGCGCTCCACGGCGGCGGAATCCTCATAGGTGTAATCCACCACCTTGATATTGAGCCAGCTGTTCGAGCCTGCCTCCTGATAATCCGTATAGACCTTGATGGGGCGGTTGTCGTAGAAGCGGGAGGAACTTGCGGCATAAACCCGGCGCGTGCGCTGCTTGCCGCCGTTGCCCCAGGGGGATATTTCCTGCGTCACGCGCCCGTCCGCATCATAGGCATATTCCGTGTAGCCGCCGTCCGGGCGGTTGATGCGCGAGACAAGGAACTGCTCATTGTAATCATAAGTCGTGGTGCGGGCCAGCTCCGTGCCGTAGCCCTCCGTCCGGCTGATGGTGACCCAGCCGCCCTCCGTGAGCTTACGACGCTCACAGGAACAGGAGGCAGGCGCGGCATCCGCAGAGCCCTTTCGCACCGTCTCCACAATCTGCATGAGCCCCACCTCGGGATAGGTGTTTTCCCATGTGTGAATGATGGCCTCCTCGCCCGTGCCTTTGATAACCGTCACCGTGGAGCCATCGTCCGTGCGCGTCTCCGTGTGGGCGGGAAGCCCGGCCTGCTGACGCGTCACCGTGGTCGTCTCCACGCCGTTGATGACAGTTGTCAGGTGGGTGGAAGTCTTGTAAGGCTCGCCGGAGGTGGTGTAGTTGCCGGAAGCATCCACCGACACCTGAGCGGGAGCGAACCAGGAAAGAATTTTTTCTCCGTTGTCGCCATCGGAGCAGAGCATGAGCCCCTGAGCAGGGGAGTAGACCGAGAGCAGATTGCCTGCATCATCAAAGCGCTCCTGCACCTGCGCGGCATGCTCCGCGGCTGTCGTCACCCGACCGGAAGCGGCTACCACAGCAGCCACCGTGCCGTTAGTCGTCTCGAAACGCACGCGGCGTCCGGAAGCCTCCGTAAGCGTCCAGAAAGCGGGGGTCCCGGAAGTACAGGGCGACAAATCCGCATGCTGCAGCTCCACACGCACCGCATGATGACGCGTGAGCGCGGTGGGACGCGCCACCGAATCGCCGGGAACAAGAGCAAAGGTCATGCGGCGGCCGGAGGTGGGGCGAATCGTCAGGACCTCGTCCTGCACCAGCGCCTGCCAGCGCCAGACCGAATCATAGCGCATGAAGGTGGAGGAAGCAGAAGCGTTTACGTTCTCCGATTCATCCGCGAGCGCCGCCGGAGACGCGCCGCCGTTGCCGCCGTTGCCACCGCCGGAAGAAGAGGGGCTGACCGAGCCGCTGCATTCCTCATCGGGCGAGCCGGGGGCATTTTCCTTACCATTGCCGGTATTGCTGCCGGAATCATTACCGCAGCCGCAGGTATCGCAGGTGGGCGGTTCCTCCTCCTTATCCTCGTCCTCATCATCGGTGACGGAGTACTGAGCCGCAATCTCATAGCGCAGATAGGCGAGATTGTTCTGCGGCGTAGGCATGGGAGAATTTTGCACGAACCCGGACACGGTATACACGCCTTCATCCAGAGTGGCGGCGGCAGAACCGTGCCAGTGGGTGGGATCCAGCGTCCTGGTCCAGTCATCGATATGCCCCTCAACCGAGAGAACCCGGTTACCGTCAGCGTCTGTAATGAACAGAGCCCCGCCGTCATCCACCGCGATACGCGCCGTTACCAGCGCACCTCCCGGTTTAACGGAAAAGGAAAAGGGTTCGAGCGAAAAATCCTCCTGATTGGTATTGGGCACGGAGATGGGCGTACCCATCGCAACGATTTCCGTGCGGATGCGGGTTCGGGAGGAAGAACCATTGCTCGCGGGAGCAATGCCGGCATTTGTATTATCAGTTATTGTATTCATAAAGAAATTGGGGTGTATGGGTAGTGGGCATGTGAGACTTCTCAGCCGAGCGGCTGACCGGTGGATGTAGATGCGAATCCTTCATAGTGGTAGCGGGTAGAGGCAACCCGCATCGAGATATAACAGAAAAAACGGAAAAGCCAAGAAATTTGCTCTCCTTTTCTCTTCATGCCCTCCCCTACCGCCCTCATGGACAGCGGAATACGA
>JAFVIC010000060.1 GCA_017477935.1 Akkermansia sp.
AGACTTCGCTGCTGACGCAGCTCCGGCTCCGGCTATTGTCTGTCGTCCTACGGACTCAAAATTCCGCTCGCGCTACTGCAAATCATTGACATCGACTCTCAAAAATGCTAGTCTACAGACATGAAGGGCAAGTGGTATATTTCCCGCACCATATACCTTTCCCCGACACACGTCGTACCGTACTGTAACACATTTTAACCCTCATCACTCACCGCGCCACCATGTCCGAAATCCTCTCTCCCGCCCTGCCGACAGGCTACATGCTGCGAGATACCTATACCATCACAGCCCAGCTGGGTCATGGCGGGTTCGGCATCACCTATCTGGCGGTGGAGGATGTTACTGAGCGCCGTGTGGTCATTAAAGAGAACTATCCCGGTGAATTTTCCATGCGCAACAGCGCAAACCACACGGCCGGCCCCGCCGGAGAGAGCCGGAAGGAGAACTACGAATGGGCGCTGGGTGCCTTCCTGAATGAAGCCAAGGTGCTCACCCGCCTGCGCCACCCGAATATTGTGCCGGTGCTCACGGCGTTCCGGGCTCTCGGCACAGCCTATTATGTAATGGATTACATCGGCGACAAGCCCCTGCTCAAGGCCGCGCCCAGCCCACACGACATCACCGAGCAGTACCTGCTCTCCATCCTGCGCCCCTTGCTGAGCGCCCTGCACTACCTGCACACACAGCCCGAGCCGCTGTTACACCGCGACCTCAAGCCGGACAACATCCTCATCGACAGCAAGGGCTCGCCCATCATCATCGACTTCGGCGCCGCGCGCAGCACCATGTCCACCCACACGCACAGCAAAGTCGGCACCCCCGGCTACGCCCCTCTCGAACAGTGGTCCAACGGCGCTAAGCGTGGCCCCTGGACCGACCTCTACTCCCTGGCTGCCACCTGCTACCGCCTGCTCACCGGGCAGGAACCGCCGGACTGCCACGAGCGAGTCTACGCCGACCCGGACAGCGAATTACTGGCCACCCGCCCCGAGCTGCGCGGGCGATTCTCCCCGGCTCTGCTCAGCAGCATCGACAAAGCCTTCGCCATGCGCCCGTCCGACCGCTGGCAGAGCGCACAGGATTGGCTGAATGCCCTGTCGGGCACGCAGACGGAGGCCGCCACCGTGCAGCCCGAAAAAACGGCTCCCCTTTCCCCGCCAACCACAGCAGCAAATGACGCCGACATCGTCGCTCAGGCACAGCAACTCATCGACCGCAAGCAATACGATGGTGTACCGGCTCTGCTGCGCCCCGCCGCCGAAAACGGTTACGCCCAAGCCCAGAATCTGTTGGGTGATTGCTACTACGATGGCCACGGTGTACCGCAAGATTACGCGCAGGCCGTTCAGTGGTACCGCAAAGCAGCCGAACAGGGGGATGCTGACGCTCAGTGCAGCTTGGGGGCGTGCTACTACAGCGGCCACGGTGTGCCGCAAGACTACGCGGAGGCCGTTCAGTGGTACCGCAAAGCCGCTGAGCAGGGGGATGCCGACGCTCAGATTTGTCTAGGCGTCTGCTACCTCAAAGGCCACGGTGTGCCTCAAGATTACACGCAGACCGTTCAGTGGTACCGCAAGGCCGCCGAACAGGGGCATGCCGCCGCTCAGAACAACCTGGGCGATTGCTACGACAACGGCTACGGTGTACCGCAAGACAACGCGCAGGCCGTTCAGTGGTTCCGCAAGGCCGCTGAGCAGGGGCATGCCAACGCTCAGTACTACCTGGGCGATTGCTACTACAACGGCGAAGGTGTACCGGAAGACAACGCGCAGGCCGTTCAGTGGTTCCGCAAGGCCGCCGAACAGGGAAATGACAACGCACAGTTCATGCTAGGCATGTGCTACTACTACGGCCACGGTGTACCGAAAGACCACGTTCAAGCCGTTCATTGGTATCACAAAGCCGCCGAACAGGGAAATGACGACGCACAGGAAGCGCTCGATGAAATATTCGGGTGATTCCACATCCCGAACATACTGCGGAGTGGGTATACCAAAAGCAGAATAAAGGCCGGGGCAAACGCCCCTCGGCAAGGCTATTCAGCAAAAATATACAGAGATAGTGAAACAGCTGCTCGCCACCCCGGCATCGAGGTCAACATCGCTGACCACGCCGGCCGGACTCCCTTGGAGCAAGCCCGGGCATACAGGCACACTGACTGAGCGAAACTGCTGAAAAAAACAGCGATTTTCTGAGCAGAATTTCCGGCGGCAAGTCCTGATAGCAGACTTTTTTGTCTGTAAATACGGCAGACGGCTTGAAAATTGTTCCATGATGTGATATATTGCGGCATGCCCAGAATAGCACTCATCCAGCAAGAGGCCGTAGCCGACCCCGCCGAAAACAAGCGACTGCAAATGGCCGCCATGAGAGAGGCCGCAGCCGGCGGAGCGCAGATTATCTGCACACAGGAGATGTGCACCACGCTCTACTTCTGCCGCACGCAGGATTGTGACCTGTTCGACACCGCCGAGCCTATCCCCGGGCCGTGGACTGCGGAACTCTGCGAGCTTGCCCGCGAGCTGGGCGTGGTTATCGTGGCTGCCGGGTTCGAGAAACGCGCCACGGGCATTTACCACAACACGGCCTGGGTTATCGATGCCGATGGCACTTACCTGGGCATGTACCGCAAGATGCACATACCGCAAGACCCCGGTTTTGAAGAGAAGTTCTATTTCACGCCCGGCGATTTGGGCTACAAGAGCTTTGATACCAAGTTCGGGCGCATAGGCGTGCTCATCTGCTGGGACCAGTGGTACCCCGAGGCCGCCCGCCTGACCGCCATGGAGGGGGCGGAAATCATCTTCTACCCCACCGCCATCGGCTGGATTCCCGGGGAAGAGCCGCTCTACACCGCCCAGCACTGCGCGTGGGAGACGGTGCAGCGCGGCCACGGTGTGGCCAACGGCTGCTACATCTGCGCTGTCAACCGCTGCGGCACCGAGGGCGAAACCACATTCTGGGGGCAGAGCTTCGTGAGCGACTATTGCGGGCAGATTGTGGCCAAGGCTCCGGTGAACGAACGCACCATCCTGTACGCAGACCTCGACCTGGCAGCGCTGGAAGCCCACCGCCGTATATGGCCCTTCTTCCGCGACCGCCGCATAGATTCCTACAGCGGTATCACCCGCCGCTGGGGTAAATAATTTCCGTATGAGTACCGACATCATCGCCACAGAACAAAAGCCCCCGCTGCGCGTCATCGTGGTGGGTATGGGCGTGCGCTCTATGATTTACACACGCGTGGCCCTCACCAACCCCGAATTGCTCGAAATCGTCGGCGTGGTGGATGTGGACGCCAGGCGCCGGGAGTACGCCCGCCTGACCTTCGGTATCGACCCGGCGAACTGCTTTGCTACGGTGGAGGAACTGGTGGCCGTGCCGAAGTTTGCGGATGCCGTCATTAACGGCACGATGGACAGGCTGCACGTGAGCACCAGTCTGCCGCTGCTGCGGCACGGTTACGACATGCTGCTGGAAAAACCCTTCGCGCTGAATGAAGATGAAGCCCGCGTGCTGCTGGCCTGTGCGGCAGAGACAGGGCGCACCGTCATGGTCTGCCATGTGCTGCGCTATGCACCCTTCTACCAGCGGCTGAAGCAGGTCATGCAGAGCGGAGAAATCGGCAAGGTCATCAACATCCGCATGTCGGCCCAGGTAAATTACTTCCACGAAAGTGTATCGTTCGTGCGCGGTAAATACGCCAGTGCCGAGATATGCGGCTCCGGCATGCTGCTGACCAAGTGCAGCCACGACCTCGACCTGATGGCCTGGCTGATGGGCGACAACAAGCCGCGCCGTATTGCCAGCGTGGGCAGCATGTTCCAGTTCGTACCGGCGAATGCCCCCGAGGGCGCCGGCACCCGCTGCCTGACAGACTGCCCCGCAGCTGTTGAGCGTGAGTGCCCCTACTCTGCCCGCCGTCTCTACATCGAAAAACCCCAGCGCTGGGCCGATAACGTGTGGCACGACAGCAACATGAAGAACCCCGAAACGGCTGAAGAGAAAGCGGCCGCCCTCAGCGCTACGGACAATCCGTACGGAGCCTGTGTCTACCACTGCCAAACTGATATCGTTGACCACCAGTCGGTACTGATCGAGTACAGCGATGGCGCCACCGGCACCTTCTCGATGACGGGCGGGGCCTCTATCTCCAAGCGCCGCGTGCACGTCACCGGTACCAGGGGTGAGGTGTACGGCACGTTCGAGGACAACCGCTTCACCATATCGGCCATCGTGCCGGGTGCCCCTGAAGGGCGTGTTAAGCACGTGGTGGATGTGACCGAGGCGCAGGAAGGCCGCCACCACGGCGGCGGCGACCGCGAGGTGGTGCTCGATTTTATTGCCTACCTGCGAGGGGAGGAAACATCCCCCGGGCTGACACTGCTGGAGGACTCCGTCACCGGCCACCGAATCGTGTTCCTGGCTGAGCAATCACGACTGGCCGATGGCGCCATGCAGAACTGGTAACGCCCGCTATTCATGCCTGCCCCCGTCAGTAACAAGCCGTCTCCCGACTTCCGTTACCCCGATCTGCCGATTTCACGCCGCAGGCAGGAGATAGCGGCGGCCCTGCGCCGCCACCAGGTCGTGGTGGTAGTGGGCGAAACCGGCAGCGGTAAAACCACCCAGCTGCCCAAAATCGCCCTTGAGGTAGCCGGGAATCGCCGCGGCATGCTGGGCTGTACCCAGCCGCGCCGACTCGCGGCCGTAGCGGTTGCCCGCCGCATAGCGGATGAAGTGGGCTGCGAACTCGGTGAGTATGTAGGTTACCAAGTACGATTTGACGACAGAACCGGGCGCGACACCCGGCTCAAGCTCATGACGGACGGCATATTGCTGGCCGAAACCCAAGATGACCGCGACCTGCGCAAGTACCACACCATCATACTCGACGAGGCGCACGAGCGCAGCCTCAATATCGATTTTCTACTCGGGTACATGAAATTGCTGCTGGCGCGCCGCCCCGACCTCAAGCTCATCATCTCCTCGGCCACGATGGATGCGGGCGCGTTCTCCGAGTTCTTCGGCGGGGCACCTATCATCAACATAGAGGGGCGCACCTACCATGTGGACCTGCACTACATGCCGCAGCGCCACCCGGATGAAGAGCTGCCGCAGCACGTTGCGCGCGCTGTCAGCTGGCTGTCGGAGTATGATGAGAAAGGCGACGTGCTCGTATTCCTGCCCGGTGAGCGCGAAATCCGTGACTGTGCGGACGAGCTCAGCGCACTCAACCTGCCGCGCACCGACATTCTGCCCCTCTTTGCCCGCCTGGGGCTGGGTGAGCAGCAGCGTATCTTCCACCCGGTCAAGGGTACACGCCGAATCGTGCTGGCTACCAACGTGGCAGAAACCTCGCTCACCATACCGGGTATCATCTACGTCATCGACAGCGGTCTGGCGCGCATATCCCGCTACCTGCCCGGGCGCCAGATTCAGCGCCTGCAGGTCGAGCCCATCTCGCAGGCCAGTGCACGCCAGCGTGCCGGGCGCTGCGGCCGCGTGACTGAGGGTGTGTGCATTCGCCTGTACTCCGAAGCGGATTTTGAGGGGAGGGAGCCCTTCACCGACCCGGAAATCAAACGCAGTGCGCTGGCGGGAGTCATCTTGCGCATGGCGGATTTGCGACTGCCGCCGCTGGGGGAATTTCCCCTGCCCGACCCGCCAAGCTCACGGCTGATCAACGAAGGCTACAAGACACTGCGCGAAATCAGCGCTCTGGACCGCCACAAGAAAATGACCGACATCGGCCGCAGCCTGGCCCGCCTGCCGCTCGACCCGAGGCTGGGGCGTATGTTGCTGGAAGCCGAGCACGAGCACTGCCTGCCTGAGCTGCTGGTCATCGTGGCAGGGCTGAGCATCATGGACCCGCGAGAGCGCCCGCAGGAATTCGCCACCCAAGCCGACCAGGCCCACGCTCAGTGGAAGAACCCGGACAGCGATTTCCTCTCCATGCTCACCCTGTGGCGCAGTACACTGGAATTCAAAGAGAAGCGCGACCTCAAGCGCAACCGGCTGCGCAAGTGGTGCACAAAAAATTACATCAATTTCCTGCGTACCGTCGAGTGGCACAATCTCGTGCAGGACCTCGCAGCAGCCCTGCAGGACTCTCTGCGCTGGCGAATCCCCGAGCTGCCGCCCGTTGAACAGCAGGCCACGCCGGAGATGATTCACCGCTCCCTGCTGGCCGGAGCTCCGCTGCAAATCGGAGTCTGGCGACCGGAGGACAAGGTATACCGAGGAGCCGGCGGGCGCGATTTCTCGATATTCCCGGGCAGCGGGATGTTCCGCCGCAACAAGCGAGCAGAGTGGATTTTCGGCGCCGAGTTGGTAGAAACCAGCCGCCTGTTCATGCGCCGCTGTGCCGTGCTCGACCCCGCCTGGGTGGAACAGGTTGCCCCTCAGCTCTGCTCGCTGCATGCCTACGATGCCGCATGGGACAAGGCGGCCGGTGTCGTCTACGCCAAGGAACGCGTAACCTGCGGCGGGCTCACCATCATTGACGGCCGCCGCATATCCTACGCCCGCTACAACCTGCCTGCCGCCCGTGAAATCATGATTCGCGATGGTATACTCGACATGCAGCTGCGCGATGAGCCACCCTTCATACAGCACTTGCAGGATATGCGCGAGCAGGTGCGCACGACGGAGGCCAAACTGCGCCGCCGCGACCTGCTGTGGTGTGCCGAGGGCGTGTACAACTTCTTCGCCGAGCGCCTGCCGAAGGATTGCGCCTCGGCCAAAGCCCTGCGCCGCTGGCGGGAAAAAGCCGAAAAAGAGAACCCGCAAGTGCTCTTCGTGCCCTACGAGAGCTGCGTGTACCCCGGTGAAGATGACGCCCCCACCGACCTCTACCCCGATGAACTGCATGTTGCCGGTGGCGAATACCCCGTCTACTACGCCCACAACCCCGGCGAGGCCGACGACGGCGTAACCCTGGGGGTACACATCGACCAGCTCCCGGCCTTCCCCGACTGGTTGCCGGAATGGGGGGTGCAGGCACACCTGGCCGACCGTGCTGAAATTCTGCTACGCACTTTGCCGAAAGATGTGCGGCAATTCCTCATGCCTATTGGCGAAGCGGCAGATGATTTTGCCGAAGATTGGTACGACCGGGAGCCCGACCGCCCGCTGGGGCAGGCTCTGGCAGAGTTCGTCATGCGCCGCACGCAGAAATTCTGCAATGCGCAGCAATTCGACCTTACCCGCCTGCCGGCCGACCTGGTGACCAAGGTGTGGGTCTGCGATGATGACGGCAAGGAACTCGCCATGGGCAGCGATATGGCCACCCTGCGTGAGCGCCTGCAAAGCTACCAGGAAAAACAGTTCCGCAAACGCGCCTCGCGCACATTCTCGGCCACAGCCATGACCCGCTGGGACTGCGGCGACCTGCCCGCTACTGTCGATGTGGGCACCGGCACCGGCTACCCCGCCCTGAGTGACGATGGCGAACACGTGCGTATAAAGGTTTACCCCACTCAGGCTGAGGCTGAGCGCGCCCACCGTTTCGGCGTGCGCAGGCTGGCCCTGCTGCGCCACGGTGACTTTATCAGCAGCATTCGCAAGCGCCTGCCCATTAAATCTGTCGAGGCTAAGCTCGCCATGAGCACACTGGGAGCTCAGCCGAAAAACAATGTGGCCGATACCATCTACGCCGCGATGGATGCCACCCTCGCGCCCCTGCCGCGCACCGCAGCGGAGTTCGATTCCGCCTGCCTACGCATGCGCGAGCGGCTCTACGATACCATCTGCGGGCCCCTCAGCAAGCTGTGGGAGCAACTCGCTGCGACCGATTCCGCGCTGCGCGGCTATTGTGTATCGGCCTCGCGTGACCGCTACGCCGCCCGCATAGCGGAGGATTTGCAGCGCGAATGGCAGTGGCTCACGCGCCCCTTTTTCCTGTCAGAGACCGAGCCGGGAGTTCTGCAGGACATCAGCCGCTTTGCCCGCGGATTACAGCAGCGCCTGCAGAAAATAACCCAGCAACCCGCCGTCCGCGAGCTGGAACGTATTGAAAATGTGATGGGAGCCATCCGCCCCGATTTCTACGAAGAATACCCCCGCCACAGCCAATCACCGGCCTGGCAGGCGTACGGGTTCATGGTTGCCGAGTTCCGTCTATCCGTCTTCGCCCCGACCCTGTCTGTCAAGGGACGAACCTCGGCAAAAAAACTCGCCGCTGCCGCTGAACGGCTTTAGCGCTTGAAATCCCACCTGCAAGCTGTTACAATGACTCAAGTGAAACAATGGTCGGTACTACCAGTCATGCTGCTGCTCTGCTCCTGCGATGAGGGGCAGAAAGTCAAGCCGTACACCGGTCAGAGCGCGCACTGGCAGCAGAGCGCCGTGCCTATGTCACTGCAGTGCGCCGCCTGCCATGCCGGGGAGTTCGAAGACTGGGCAGGCAGTGACCATGCCTGGGCCTACCGTACCGTTAACCCGGAGCTTGATTCCGAACCCTTCCACGGCCAGCGCCTGTCGGCGCATGGCTCCGAGCTGCGCTTCACCACAGCCCGAGAGGGGCACCTGCTGCTGGCGGACAGTGAAAGTAAGCGCAACTTTACCGTACATTCCGTGCTGGGGCGCCGCCCGCTGGTGCAATACCTGGTACAGGGGAAGGACGGCGGGCTACACACGCCCAGCGCCGCGTGGGATGTCACCCGACGGGAATGGTTCGATATGTTCGAGGCCGATGAGCGCCTGAGCCGCGAGGGCTCAGCCACCCGCAACGCCGGTGACTGGGGCCACTGGCTGGGTCGCGGCATGAACTGGAACTCACAGTGCGCCTGGTGCCACACATCCCACTTCCGCAAGAACTATGATGCCGCCGCCGACCGCTACAACTCCGGCTGGAAAGAACCCGGCGTCACCTGTATACAATGCCACAAACTCTCAGCCGCCCCCTCGGCAGATGGCTGCCTGGTGGCACCCGGCGAGCGTACACTCAGTGCACAGCAAATGCACGACAACTGCGCCACCTGCCACGCCCGCCGCGAAGAACTGGATGACACCTTCGTGGTCGGTGACAAGTTCGATGACCACTTCAGGCTCGAACTGCCCATTATCCCCGGCATATTCTGGCCCAACGGCATGCAGCGCGATGAAGACTACTGCGAAACCGGGCTGCGCCTGAGCCGCATGGGCCGGGCCGGCGTGACCTGCCTGGACTGTCACGACCCCCACACGGCCACCCTCAAGCTCCCGCAGGAGGACAACTCGCTCTGCATGCGCTGCCATGCCACCGGTACTGTGGTGGGAAGTACCGCAAGCCCGGTCATCGACCCCGCCACTCATACCCCCTGCCCGTCAGGCAGCAAAGGAGCCCGCTGCGTGGAGTGCCACATGCCCGAAAGCCCCTACATGGCACGTGACCCCCGCCGCGATCACTCGTTCAACTCCCCTGACCCGGAGCTGAGCGCCGAAACAGGGGTGCCGAATGCGTGCCTTAACTGCCACGCGGACAAAGACCACGCCTGGGCTGCCGGGGTCGTGGCTCAAAAGTACCCCGCACAAAAAGCCGCCCGCTATCGTGCCCGCACCCGAGCCGTGCACCACGCGCTCGCCGGCGAAGGGAATACGCAGGAGCTGCTTGCGGCCCTGGCCGCTGAGGATGTGCCCGGCTGGCGCGCCACGCTGCTGGAACTGCTGGCCAGGCAGGAGCCGACGGAGGAAATTCAGCAGGCGGCACGCGCCGCCATGAAGGACGAAAATGCCATGGTACGCGCAGCAGCCGCGCGTGCCCTGGGCGAAGAAGCGCTCCCCCTCATTCACGACCCGGTGAAAATCGTGCGCCGAGCAGCCGCCTGGCAGAATATACGCCACCTCGTGAACAACCCGCAGGCTGCCGACGCTCTGGCCGAACTCACCGCCATTGCCGAGCACCAGTCAGACCAACCCACCGGCGCCATGCTGCTGGCCATGCTGGCAGATGCCCGCGGGAACACCGCCGAGGCGGAGCAGCAATACAAGCGTGCTATCTCGCTTGACCCGGCCTCAGCCGTTGCCTACATGGACTACGCCGTCTTTCTGGCCCGCCTGAACCGCCCGATGGATGCCCTGCAGCAGATGCTCAACTGCACCCGCGTCGCGCCGCAGAATCCTGAGGGGTTCTACCGGCTCGGCCTCATACTCGCAGAGCTGCAACAATACGGTTACGCCCTGAGCGCCCTCGACAAAGCCCTGCAACTCTCCCCCACCTTCCACCGCGCACGCTACAACAAAGCCATGATTCTGCAACACCTCGGCCGCAATCAGGAGGCGCAGAAAGAAATGGAACTGCTGCGCGCACTGCAAACACCACCCACCCCCACCCAACCATGAACTTCGACGCTCAAACCACCATTCTGCTTGCTCTTGCGGTACTGCTTATCTTTATCGTGATTTTCTCCCTGCTCAAGGGTGTTATCCGCATGATTCTGCTGGCCATCGCGGTCATAGGCAGCATAGCGGTATGGATATTCCTGCAGAACAAAGGCTTCACCCTGCTGGCGCTGGTGACGGACACCCCCCGGCACTGGATGGTGCAGGTACTGGCCTGGGGGCTGAGTATCTTCACCTTCGCGGTATTTTTCCACGGCATGAACTGGTTCTCGCAGCTCTTTTCCTGGCGGCGCGGCGGGGCCAGTATGGGCGGTATCATCACCACCATCCTCATGAGCGCCCTCATGATATGGGTGGGCACGGTCGGGGTTTCCTACTACGGCAACATCGCCCGAATCTCCTACTACTGCGACCTGGCAGCAGCCCACAGCAAGGGCGAGGGCAACCCCGACATGCCCTGGTTCACCCGCGCCAAGAATGCCATACGCAAGGCGGACGCCACCGCCTGGCTTGAAAGCATAGACCCCCTGGAAAGCCAGGCGCAGGCGAACCTCGCCTGCCTGGTGGCATACGGCTGCTCGCTCTCTGAGCCGGAGTTCACCCGCTTCTACAACGAACGGCTCGCGCACAGCAAGGTGCCGCACCCCACGCGGTTCCTCGAACTCTTCCGCGACAAAGGACTGCGCACCCTGGTCGCTGAAGGTCGCTACGTGACGCTGCTGGAAAATGAGCGCCTCAATAGCTTCCTGCAAATGGGAAATACGGCGGAAATCCTTGAAAAAATCATCTGATTTCCTCCATCTGCACCGGCTGTACTTACTTCATTTTGCGAGCCAGCAGACCGGCACCGACCACGGCCAGGCCACCGGTCAGGAACACGAGTTGAGGGCCGCCGGAATAGGTCCAAATCAGCCCGCCGATGATACCGTAGGCGATTGAGGCCACGTGATTGATGGCAATACCTGTGTAGATACAGGGAGTAATGTCGCTGCGGCGCTCACCGCAGATACGCGCAATGTAGGTCGTGCGCGCCATTCCCATGGCAAATAGCACTTTATCAAGCACAAAACAGCAGGCCACAGCCCCCACAGCCCACTCTGCCGGCAGGATATCGGGCGCAAAGGCATATACCAGGCAGAGCACGGAAAGGGCGATACTGTCGAAAATGGTGATACGTCGCTCACCATATCGCTTAATACACAAACCGATAAAGGGTTGCGCAAACAAACCGATGACACCGGCGCAAAGCACAATCATGCCGATGCGGCCCGGGGGCTGTTGCAGAGTGTTCACCAGCAGCCAGAAACCGAAGGTCATGTAGAGCTGCTTGCGTATGCCGTGCAGGGTTTCGATTCCGTAATACACAGCATATTCGCGGCGCAGGATGAAGTTCTCGCGCACGCTCTTGCGGCGCGGAAACTCAGGCGCCCTGATACAGAAGAGCAGCAAGGCCGAAATCACAAACACGGCAACCACCAGCAGGTAATCCCACGCAAAATCCTGATTGAACTTCCACTTCACCCAGATGAACAGTGCCCCCAGCAGCGTGGCCGCTGTGCCCAGCGCGCGCATTTGCCCCAGGCGCAGGCTGCGGTTCTCGGGCCGTGCAGTGTGCATCACTATCGAATCGACCGTCCCCATCAGAATATGCAGCCCGAGACTCGCCGTCACCACGCACAGGCTCAGCTGCCACAGCGTAGCACCCCGGCCCCACATCAGCATGAGCAGCGTGCCCGCCGCCGCCAGCAATACGGAAACCGCCGCTAACCTCACCTCATTCAGAAAAAACAATGCCCCCATCACAAACAGGCTCAGTACCCCGGGCAGTTCTCGCGGCAACTCCATCAACCCGCGCTCTCCCGCATCCAGATGCAGCACATCGCTCAGGTAGTTGCTGAACAGTACATCATACAAACCACCGCCCAGCTGCGCCAGAAACAACGCCACCAGTACCGCCACCATTACCTTACGTATTCCTTTGCTCTCGCTCATCTCGCGCCACAGAATAGTATATTCTGTCGGATTTGGCAATAAAAATCACGTCATTTTTGTATTTCCTATGTTATTTGTATGTTTTCACTTGACAGCGGGCAAAATTCAGAGTAAAAGAAAGTCACACAGCAAAAGAAAGGAGACAAAGCATGAAGAATACACTCATCTACGCCGCTACGTTACTCGCTGCCGCCACCCCGCTTTCACTGGCAGACACTCCTCGCCATGCGCCGCAACGCGTCATCTACCGTGCCGCCTCGACCGGTGCAGCCGAACTGCAGCAAGCGCTCAGCACGGGGCTGAACATCAATGCTGTGGATGATGACCGCGAGACCGCCCTCATGCGCGCAGCTGACAAGGGGAACCTGAATGCCGTGCGCAATCTCATTGCCGCCGGGGCCGATGTCAACCGGCAGGATGAAGATGGTGAAACCGCCCTCATGATTGCAGCGGATGACGGCTACACCGAAATCGTGCAGGCTCTCATAGCCGCCGGAGCCGATGTCAACCTGCGCAATGACGACGGTGAAACAGCGCTCGATATCGCTACCGAGGAGCGCCACCGCCATACGGCGGAAGTTCTGAGAAACGCACGCTGAGTTACAGCCCGAGCGTTTCCACCGCATCTATGTAGTCCTGGCCGTGTATCAGCTCGGCCAGGATTTTTGCGCCCGTAAGGTCACTAATCACGCGGGCGTTGGTAACGGAGGCCGTGCTCCATTCCTCACCAATGTGGTTGAGTATCACCCCCCTGCACTCCAGCCCACGGGCGCGGATAGCATGGAGCGTCAACTGCACCAGGCCTGCGGCCCCCGGGCGATTGTTCACCACCAATATGACGGGTAATTTCAGCGCGGCGGCCAGGTCAGCCATACTGAATCCCGGAGCCAGCGGGGACTCCCACGGGCCGCAGCCATCCACCAGCACGACATTGTGCCGTGCGGCAAGTTGTTCATAGCCCTGCACCAGTTCGGTGAGAGTGATGGTTTTGCGCTCCATCTCAGCGGCCATCACCGGCTCAGCCAGGGTGCGCAGGTAGACGGGATTGATATCCTCAAGTTTATAGGCAGGCTGCCCCATGGCCTCGCGTATGTTGCGCGCCTCGGTTCTGTCGCCGCATGCCACAGGCTTGTAGCCGGCGGCATCGATACCGCGTGCACACAAATCACGCAGCAGCGCACAGGTCACAAAAGACTTCCCCACACCGCAATCGGTACCGGCAATGAAAAAATGCTGCAACATGGTATTTACTCAGGTATGGAAAGACGAATTTCATCAAGCCCCCAGTCATTGCTGCCCTCCACATAGCGCAGCTGCACCCAGAACCACACGAACACCGCGAGGCCCAGGCAAATGAGCTTGGCTTTCCAGTTATTGGTAATGCGCGAGCGCAGCGTGCGCTGCTCAGGATTTAACAGACGACGGATTTTGTGCAGTAGAGCCATGGCTGTAAATGAGTTCAGTTAATCGGGCTGAGAGCATCTGTACGGAAATATCGCGCTGTACCACATTGCCCACCACCAGCGAGACAGCGCCGGTTTCCTCGGAAACGATGATGACCACGGCATCAGACGTCTCCGCCAGGCCGATACCGGCGCGGTGGCGCAGGCCGAGCGAGCGGTCTTTCAGCTCCCGGTTGGAAACGGGCAGAATACAGGCAGCCGCTACGATTCGTTCGTTGTTGATGATAACGGCACCGTCATGCAACATGGTTTTGGGCATGAAAATAGTACCGATGAGTTCGCGGCTGCAGACGGAATCGAGCTCGGTGCCGGTTTTCACAAACTCGGAGAGCTTGTTGTTGCGGCAGATGGCGATAAGTGCGCCATAGCGCTTGCTGACCAGGAATGAAACAGAGTCACAGATACAGGTCACGAAATCTTCATTTTGCTCGCGCGACCACAAGCGCCCCAGCACTCGGTGAGCCCCGAGCTTAGCCAGCGCCGTGCGCAACTCAGGGTGGAAAAGGATGAAAAGAATGACCAGCAGCGTGCCCGGCCCGAGGAACGAACCGGCTATCTGTTGCAGTACGGCAGCGTGAGTCACTTCGAGCAGCACCGTCGCCAGGCCGATGATGAGCACCAACCCCGCCATGATAGCCGCTGCGCGAGAATCCTTGAATGCCCGATAGAGTTGATAGAACACCAACCACAGCACACATATCTCGAAAACTGCTCTCAGTACAAACGGTACATCCATGCCCCTGATATTACTCTATTTCCTCCCGCTGCGCAAGCCAAATGATTGACACAGCGTACAGACGCACCCGATTTTCCACTCTATGCTGCCGCCGGGATTTAGGTATTGCAGCGCCGGCAAGTAAGGGGAGCGCAGGGCGGAGAGAGCATATACTCCTGCGTCATCCGCTGTGGAGGGGTATTAATCCTCGTGCTCAAGGGTCTGCTTCAAGCGCTCGGAGCCGAAACAGGGTGGGGTGACTTCTTCTTGCAGGAAATGCGTGATACGGTCCATCACATGTACCTGCACCTCCAGTTCGGGGGAAATAAGGAAAAGGTCCTCCTCAAAACTGCGGTTCAGGCCGGCATTCAGTGCGATAGTACGCATTTCCTGCTGCAGTCGGTCGAGCTGGATGGCCGCGGCAGTGGCGGTATCGGCATCGCGAATGAGAGCAGCTACAGCAATCCACTGGCGAGTAAGCGGCAAGAGCTTACGAGCTGTTACCCGGGCTGCGGGGATGGCATCCGGGTCAATGCGCATATCCATATTTTCCAACACATCGCGCACGCCGAGCAGGGCCTCCATCAGACGCTCGGAATGGTAGTAATCAGCGTCTCGCTGTTGCATATCAGCCCAGGCGCGCAGCAATGCGGCGGTGCAGCGGCGGGTGCCGGTCAGGTAACGCAGGCGCAGCTCGCGCCGTGCCACGGCATCGGTAGGTGGGGTAAGTTGGGCGATTTTTTCAGAACACGACATCATGTAGGGCAAAAATGATTCGAGCATTTCTGCCGCCTGCTGTGCCGATTGGGCATTTCGCACGCCGTCCAGAGCCACGGTCAGGTCATTCATGGACTGCCACATCATCTCCAGCTGCGCGAGGTGGGGTTGAATCTCCGCCTCGGCCTGTGCCGAAGGTTGCGGGAAGTAGGGAGCCATCACCTTCTGCAATTCCGTTGAACCGAAACACGCCGTGCTGCGCAACAATAACAGGTCGTACGGGTCAACTCGCATAGGAACAGCGCCGGCCTGGTTGATAAGAGCAGCCACGCGCGGGGCGGCGGCGTCTGCACTTTGACGGTCAGCCACATACATGAGGATGGGCGAGAGTGAGCGGGGGTCCTGCTGCTGGGCCATCAGCGGAGCAGCAGCCAGACAGAGAGCAGAGAGAGCGATGGCGGGTTTCATGTTTCAGGTTCTGAGGGTTGAGTGGTAATGGGGTGGCCGAATTCGCGGTATACATCTTCGACCATGCGTCGGTTATCATCATGTGCCCACTTGGCAGGCAAAGGTTGAGGGGCTGCACCGTAGCGAAAGAGCAAGCATAAGACAGCGCGGTAATCGGCGGTACCTTCGTCCGTCTCTTCAGGGTCCAGCTGAGCAAAGCGGCGAAGAACGATGGCAACGGGAGTCTCATCCAGGTGGGTATACTCACCACCCTCTTCAGCTTTGATACTGTAAGGCTCAGGCAGCAAGTCGGGCTGAGCGCCCAGCTTCAGCAGCTGTTCAACAAGGGCGGCGTCCGCACAGTCCTCGACAACCAGCTGCAGGTAGGTTCCTCGCCCTCGGCGGTCGTTGATATCAATTTTACCCTCCCTGACCAGGCGGGTGAAGACATCTACACCTTGATTATCGCTCACGCAATGGTCGAAGGGAATCCCGCGGTGATATTTTGCGCGACGGGGTTCCAGCGGCAGCCCCTTGGCCAGCAGCCATTCCATGAGCGCTGAGGGTGAATCGGAGGCAAGAATGGAATGGAGCATAGCGGTTGAATGCCGCAGCGGCACCCCCTGCTCCATCAGCCAGTCTGCCATCTCAAACACCTCCTGCTGCGATTCCACGCTATGGTTACTGAGTGTCAGCGAGAGCAAATCCTCACCGCTGTCGGTTTCGTACTTAAGAACCGAGGAATCATGCTCGATGAAGGCGCGGGCGGCGTCCAGACACCACATATCAGCAGCCACATGAGCCAGGCTGCCGTAGGATTCTCGCTGCAGCTTTCCGCCCTGCACGGCCTTTCGCACAGCGGCCTCGATATCGGCGGCCAGGGGCATGAGCAGTTCATCCGTATAGGCTGCATAATCCCACCCGCCGTACTCCGGAATCTCCCCCTCCCATCCCCCCTGCGGCACGTAGAACAGGAGCAGGTCATTATTTGTCTTAAGTGCGGTCACAAATCGCTCTACGGCCACACGTTGCGCGGGGGTCCAGTCATCTGCATACTCTATTTCACCACGCAGCAGCCAGGCATATTGCTTCGCCATTTTCACGGAGTAACTGCCCATCCCCAGCAGAAAAAAGAGGGAGTACATGGCCATCATGGAATAAGCACACACACACAACATCACCCGCCAGGGTGACATCTCAGTGGTACTCTGCGTGTATGAATTCATGACAGCTTCATTTATACCACAACAGCGGCTCTGTTGCAAGTCTCAATCAGGCAGGAGAGCCGCATTTGAATATAAAAAACTTATATTCGGGGAGCGGCGGCGTTGAGCTGCATGTTGATATCCTTCTGCCGGTTCTTGAGCGGGCCGAGGCTCTGCTCATGCCGTGCCACCTTCTCACGGGGGGCGGTATAAAGGCGGCGGTAAGCCGCCACTCGGGAAACCAGCAAAGACTCCACCGCGGAGCCGATGCTCTTCTGAATCTTGTCCTGCAGGGCGAGAGAATACTGCACCACCTCACGGCAGAGCTTGCGCACTACCAGAAAATGCGCAATCGACCCTACCAGCCACACCAGCCCGGCAAGGCACACCGCAACGATGGCAAATACCTGAAAATCAAAGAACCCAAGTATACCGGCCATTGCCAGGAAAAGGCATATCAGGCCGCAGCTGGTACGCATCCACCCCACATGGGCACCGAAACACTTGCTGAAACTAACCCTCAGTTTGATATCAGCGAAGGGTTTGTAGAGTTCACGCCCCATGCGCACGCGCAGCTGCTGCAGGTCAGCCTGCAGGGACTCGGCGGGGAATTCGCCGATTTCGCACTCGAGGGTTTTCTTCATGCGCGGGCGCACATCGCGCCAGTGGCTCATGCAGGAGAGCACGAAGTTCGTATCACTGATTTCCTGCTGTTCGAGCACCTCGGCACGCAGTGCGCGGTAGTAATACTTCTCCGTACCGCTGCCCAGCAGCTCCAGGCGCAGCAACGTGACCGGCGAGAGCACCCAGCCGAGAGTGCGCTGCAATTTGCTGATAGTCGAGGGGAGCGCACGCATGGCGGCCTCAGCATATATCTCGGTGTAGACTTGCAGGCTATCGCGCTGCCGACTCTGGAAATAGTCAATCTCCTGCTCGATACCGGCGAGGAATCCACTGTCTGTGCGGGCGACACGCTCGCGGGCAACCAGAACAGAGCCCTGCTTGCGGGTGAGTTCCTTGGCATGCTCCAACAGGCGGCGAATAGCGGAGCGTACGCCGCAGGGCTGCGCGAGGGCATCTTGCACAAGCTGCAGGAACGTCTCCATATTCTCACTGCTGCCGGCCGGGTTGACGAAACAAATCGGAAGCGGGGCGCCGACATGCTCGCGGCAGAACTCACGCATGGTGTCTTTGAGCTTCAGCGCGGCATCCGCCCCCAGCGTTTCGGTGAACGTCACCGCCACCAGGCAGGCGGCACGCTGTTCATCTCGCAGAGAGGCCAGCAGCCCCCAGGCAGGCGAAGCCTCGTAACTGCGGCCATCGATGACAGCTATCACCACATCGGCGGCCTTCACCAGCTGACGCACGGTTGCGGCCACGCCTTCATCGGTCGCGGAGCGGGTATCCACCAACTCCAGCCCGCTGAGGTTATCGAGCGGTATGAAACGCGAGGCCGTGGCATCGCCGTCTTTGCAGCGGTAGCGCCAGCAAACATAGTCACCATCAAAGGGCACACGGGCAATGAGCGGGTATTCGGCAACAGCTGCCAGCAGGGCGGATTTACCGCAACGCTCCCCACCCACTACGATGACGCGACGGTCGCGGTCAAGTAAGGCATCTGCCTTCTGCACCGGGGCAATAAACTCTGTTAAAGTTTCATCTTCAATCTCTGAGCACAGTTCCACCGCCTGCTGCGCCCAATAGCGCGCACGGCTTTCCTCGGTTCTGAATTGACGGCTCAGCATGTCCGCGCCCATTATAATGGCATAGCCCCGAGTTGTCCACCACAAAAATCATCGAATTGCGTACGCAAGTAAACAGGCCATTAGTGCTCAGTGTTCCCCCGCCCGCAAGAAACTGAAACGGTGGCGATTTTAACCGCCCAATCTGAATACACCGCGATTATTGAGCGATATTTTATTTGAAAACATGGCTCGTACCTGTTAAGATAGCGGCAGCAAAGCTATTTCGGTCTGTTCCGATTACTCCGCATTCATTCTATCCCGCCCCGTATGGCAATCACCAATTCTCAGAACACAACCAACGAAGCTCAGAAGAACCTGCTCGCCCTGCCCGAGGGGGTGGAGCTGGGGAACTATCGTATTCTCCGCTCACTGGGGCAAGGCGGGTTCGGTATCACCTACCTGGCGGAAAACATGGAAACCGGCCAACAGGTGGTCATTAAGGAAAACCTGCCCTCCTTCTGCGCGATGCGCGACCCCGGCACCTTGCAGGTATCGGCCTCCAACCCGAACGATGAGCTGCAGGAATACCCCAAGCTGCTCACCCGATTTGTGGAAGAAGCGCGCTTACTTGCCCGACTCGACCACCCGAATATCGTGAAGGTGCTGGACGCGTTCG
>JAFVIC010000007.1 GCA_017477935.1 Akkermansia sp.
CGCCAGCTGCGTGGGGTGAGAAAGCGTGAGCGTATCACCCGCCAACACCAGCTGATTATCGGCAGCGCCCTGATTAGCCTCATCCACACAAACACCGGCATAAACCGGATCCCACTCATTGCCGAGCAAGTTCGGCGCGGTATACGTGGGGCGACTTTCATCGCTTGCGGTGAAGTTGAAAGTGGAAATGTAATACACGCCCTCAGAAGCGGGGGCACCGGCGGTTGTATTTTGAGTATTCAACATAATAAATTTTATTTTGAATCGGTACGGAATGTACCGTTTCTTCATCATGCCCCCGGCAGAGAAAATATACAATAAAAAAATGGCCATCGCGGCGAGTTCCCGAAAATGACATTCCGCCGCGAAGATATAAAAAAAACTTGACAACGGTTGCGGGCATTGAAATAGCCGCCGGATGGAAACAGGTGTTTCTTTTCGCCATAATACGGCAATTTTCTTGCCATGACGGGGGCTAACATGCTAGGATAGCAGGTGAAGCAACAGCTGCTGCCACGTCTATGATACACGCACTCGTCATCGGTCTCACACTCGCGCTGGTACTGGGTATACTGGCGCACAAGCTCAAACTCTCGCCGCTGGTTGGTTACCTGATAGCGGGCATGCTGGCAGCACAGCCATGGTGGGGGGAACCGGTAGACAGTCATATTGTGGAGGATTTTTCGCACCTGGGCGTGGTGCTGCTGCTTTTCGGCGTGGGGCTGCAGTTTCACATTAAGGATTTGCTGGCGGTGCAGAAAGTGGCGGTTCCCGGTGCCCTGGTGTGCATGGCTACCAGCACGTGCATGGGGGCGCTGGCATTTCACCTGTTCGGGAGCGATGCCGGCTGGCTGAACTGTGTGATGTTCGGCCTGTGTATCTGTGTGAGCAGTACCGTCGTGCTCACCCGAGTGCTGGGCGATAACCGCCTGCTGCAGACCCCGACCGGTCACACGGCAGTGGGCTGGCTGGTGGTGGAAGATATCTTCACCATCCTCATGCTGGTGCTGCTGCCGGTTATCATCAGCGGCAAGGAACCGGGACCTGCTCTCGGCAGTGCAGCCATCAAGCTCACCCTGCTGGTGCTGTGCGTGGCTTTCCTGGGGCGCAAGGTGATGAAGAAGGTGCTCACCTACGTCTCCCGCAGTGCCTCGGGCGAGCTGTTCACACTGGCGGTGCTGGTGTTTGCCCTGGGCTTTGCGGTACTGGCCTCGAAAGGGTTCGATGCCAGCATGGAGTTCGGCGCCTTCCTGTCGGGCATGGTGCTGGGGCAGAGCCGCTTTGCCAGCCGTGCCGCGAGCGATGCTCTGCCCATGAAAGACGCCTTCGCCGTGCTCTTCTTCGTTTCCGTGGGCATGGGGTTCAACTTCATGGGCATGCTCGAACACTGGGAACTTGCGCTGGCTACCTGTGCTGTGGCTTTTCTGGTAAAGCCGGTGGTGGCCTATATCGTCATCCGCGTGCTGGGCAAGCCCCTGCGCATGGCGATGAAAACAGCCGGTTCGCTCTCGCAGATTGGTGAATTCTCCTTCATCCTCGCCACCCTCATCGCCACGCAGTATCACATGCTGCCCGACTACGCCGCCAACGTCATCACCGGCGTAGCCATTATCACCATCACGCTCAACGCCGCACTCTACCGCTTTATCCCCCGCCTGGCTGACCGGCTCGAAAAACGCGGTGTGGGGGCAAAGAAAAACGTCGTCGGCAATGTGCCCGCACCGAGCGATGAGCGCCACCGCATCATCGTGGTCGGCTACGGCCCCTGCGGTGAAATCATGAGCGGAATCCTGCGCAAATACGATCTCGAGGTCGTGGTGCTCGAAATGAACATCGACACCGTTAACCGCCTGGCAAAAGCGGGTATCCCCGTGCTGCATGGCGATGCCCGCCTGCGCAGTATTCTGCAAATGGCCGGTGTGGAGAAGGCCAAGGCCATCATCATCACCACAGCAGCCGCCCCGGCTCACGACATCGCTGAGAGCGCCCGCGGGCTCAACCCCGGCATCTCCGTCATGGCCTACACCACCTACATTCGCAACGCACGCCTGCTGCGCAGCCAGGGCGCTGAAACCGTCTTCTCCGGCGAAGAAGAAGTTGCGCTCTCCATGGCCTCTCATACCCTGCGCTCCCTCGGCGCCACGGAGGAACAGGTCGCCCGTGAGTGCGCAGACAACCGCCGCAGGCTCGCCGGCGAGTCCCCTGCCCAACCGGCCACCCCCGCATGAGCGCCCCCGAATTCAGGCTCCCCGATGATGGCGACGCCCACCGCCGCGCCCGCTGGGAGAAAGGCTGCTATGCCCTGCTCGTCGGCATAGCCCTGGTGTTCTTCGCCGCCTGGCTGCACGATATATTCGAGGTCATGAGCGGCCTGATGATGGGCATCTTCTTCCTGTACCAAGTCGTGCGAGGGTTGATTATCAAGCGTTATTATTGGCATATTGCCGAAGAGAAGGTCAGTTTCTGGGCACTGGCTGCGGGGCTGGTGCTGGCCATCACCTTTTACCTGCTCTGCCACGCGAAATGGTAAAAAATCCCTAACCGGTATTATGTACGGATATGTCTATCAGGGCAAACGCATTAGACAATGAACCCAGTAAGTCCATTATTTACAATGTACAATTTACCATTTACAATTTTAGAATAAAACATCGGCCTGAGTGCAGCACGATGTTTTATGACCTCAGCATTGCGCAAAAACATGTTTC
>JAFVIC010000061.1 GCA_017477935.1 Akkermansia sp.
GTTCGGCGGGCGTCCCCGCCCGCAAGATTTAAGTCCGTAGGACGACAGACAATAGCCGGAGCCGGAGCTGCGTCAGCAGCGAAGTCTCCGGTAGCAAGCGAAAAACATGTCGGAGCCCCGCCGGATGGCGGGCCGACAGAAGGCCGCCGCATGGGATTGAGCTTCGGCCATCTGTCGGCCCTCCGCGTTCCGCGTCGGGGCTCTCGTTTTTTTCATTCTTCCCGGTGGTTTCGCTGCTGACGCAGCTACACCACCGGCTACTATCTGCCGCCCCTCGCGGGGCTTTTGAGTTCGTCGGGCGGAACGCCCACGGGTTTGCCCGTCAAATCCTGATTTATTCAACGGTGGTTGAGTCAGGCAGGCTTTTTCGGCAGTAGTCCGGCAGCTATCAGGCAGGCCCCGATGAGTACCGCCAAATCACTGAGCAGACAACAAGTCAGCCCACGCCGCGATGGGGTTCCGGGTACCATTCGGCGCGGGTCAGCGCGGTCATAGCACACCTGCACCTTGCTGCCCGGGGTGAATTGAAATCGGGGTTGCGGAGCCGTACACTCTACCGTGTACAGGTGCCCCTCAGCGTCCGCAAACTGTAGGGTGGGGTAATAGAGCGCATAGTGAATACGGCGCGTGTGCGGGTTCTTCCATTCACTCTCTTTCTCGGCGTGGCGGTTCGTATTCCAGCGGGAGACGACCCGGCGCTGGCTGAGTACGGTAGCAGTGGTCATCTCGCAATTGCGGCCGAAGCGCTGCTCCTGCGGCAGCTGACACACCCCCGCCAGGTACAGTACGAATGCCACAGCGCACCCCCCTGCTCCCACCCACATGGCAGACAGGTGCTCAAAGCGGAACACTCTCAGCCGCCCTTTCCTGTCCGGCAGCAGGGGCACCACACCCTCCACCGGCGGCTGAGCCTCACCGGCGGGCATGGCGGCCACCTGCTCAGCTATCAGCTGAGCGACACGCTCCACCTGCGGTACAGCCAGGAACCCCACCGGTTGCAGCAGGCGGCACACCCGCACACCGGGCTGCCAGCGGCGCTCCCAGGCAAAGATGATATCGCCGTAAATATTCCCCCCGTGCCCATACCCATGCTTCTGCACCTGCACCACAAGCCCGGCATGCAGGGGAAAACTCACCACTCGCTGTCCACGCAGCCCGGAGGGCGCAAGAATGATGGCCCGGCGCTCCGTGAGCAGGTAGAGCGTACGCGCCAATCGCCACCGCTCCCGGAGCAGAGAAAACAATAACACCGCCGCACAGGCAAGAAACGGCAGGCCCGTCAGCAGAGCCGACCACCCCGCCGCCACGCTGCCGGCTATCGGTACGCCCGCCAGCACCAGCGCCGGCAAAAGCAGCGCCGCTACCGCCCCGGGGCGCAGGTCAGTCCGCGGCTGCACCACGAGTACACACTGTTCTCCATTCCGGAGAGCAGCCTGCACGCGATCACTGTCGTATGTAGTGTTCATGGTTCACTATCCATTCCGGAGCCGAGCATCACCGCCCTGAAAGCAAGCCCCCCGTGCACTCGTACAGAGCGACGGGGGGGGGAGGAGAGGTTATGAAAATCAGTACCATCAGGCGTCGATGACAGGCATATCGTCATCCGTATCATCCCCACCGTGGGCAAGAATGAACTGCAGGTCATTGAGGTCAAGGCTGGAGGCGAAGCCCTCATCACCCAGCACGTTGGTAACGAGCTGATTCTTCTGGTGCTGCAGCACGCGAATCTTCTCTTCCACGGAATCACGGGTGAGCAGACGATAGGCGATAACCTTGTTCTTCTGGCCGATTCGGTGGGTACGGTCGATAGCCTGGCTTTCCACGGCGGGGTTCCACCAGGGATCGTACAGAATGACGTAAGAAGCCGAGGTAAGGTTCAGACCGGCACCACCGGCTTTCAGCGACAGGAGGAAGACGCTGGGTTCCTTGGTGGTCTGGAACTTCTCGATTTCAGCCTTACGGTCCTTCGTGGCACCGGTCAGGTAATTGAAGGGGCGACTGTCAGCCTCGAGCTTAGCCTTGATGATGTCAAGCATCGAGACGAACTGGGAGAACACCAGCACCTTGTGGCCTTCGTCCCGCAGCTGGTCAAGCAGGTAGAAGAGCGCGTTGAGCTTGGCACTGCTCTCGCCGGCATACTTCTTGTCCACCAGACCGGGGTGACAGCAAATCTGGCGCAGTCGCATGAGCCCCTGCAGAATGGCGAAGGAGTTCTTCTTGACCGACTCGTCGGAATCGACACCGAGCAGTGCTTTCTGAATACGGCGCAGCTCGGCCTTGTAGAGCTGGCGCTGTATACCCTCCATCTTGGCGTACACCTCTTCTTCGGTACGCGGGGGGAGGTCCTTGGCCACCTGTTGCTTGGTACGGCGCAGCAGGAAGGGTTTGAGACGCGCGGCGAGGCGGTTCTGGCTCTGCGAGTCCTTGCGCTTGTCGAAGCGTTTCTTGAAATAAGCACGGCTACCGAGCACACCGGGCATGGCGAAGGCCATGAGCGACCACATATCCAGCAGGCGGTTCTCGATGGGAGTACCGGAGAGCACCAGGCGGTTGTAGGCGGTGAGCTCACGGGCAGCCTTGGCTGCCTTGGAATCGGGGTTCTTAATCTGCTGACCTTCGTCGAGAATGACGGTGAGCCATTTGATGGAGTTCACCTGCTCGCCGCACACACGCAGCTGGGCGTAGTTGATGACCACCATATCGTAGTCGCGCTGTATGGCCTCGACATCGGCCTGCTCTTTGTTGCGGATGACGAGCACTCGCACGCCGGGGGCGAATTTCTCCGTTTCGCTGGCCCATACGTCGAGCACGGACTTGGGACAGACAATGAGCACGGGGGGAATGACGACCTTCTTGCGCCCGGACTTGTTGCGGCGCAGGTAATCCTCCCGCAGCCAGAGTACATAGGTGATGGACTGAATGGTTTTACCCAGACCCATATCGTCCGCCAGAATACCACCGAACCCGTTGACAGCCAGGTATGCCAGGAAGTGGAAACCATCTATCTGGTAGGGGCGCAGCGTAGCCTGCAGGGCGGTGGGCACATCGGGCTTCACATCAATCTTGATTTCGGCGGTGCGCTCCTTGATTCGCTGCCAGGCCTTGGGGTCGAACACTTCGGCCGCGCGCGGGTCAGCCAACTGAAGGGCGTGCATGCGGTGAGTCTCACCGGAAAGGTCGAAGGGATCCAGACCGAGTTTGGTAACGGCATCTCGTTGAGCGTCATCGAGCTTGATTTCCAAGCGCATCCAGCGGCCGTCGTCCATGCGCACATAACCGCCGCGGGCGGAAACCAGGGCGCGAATCTGCTCCTTGCTCAGGGTGACACCCTCTACATCGATGACCACACGCAGGTCAAACCAGTCAATTTCCTGATTGACGACCTCGAAACGAATGGCCGCAGCCACCGGGTCAGCCAGCAGGGATTTGAGGTTTTCATCCATCTCGACCTTAATGGTCTCGGGGATATTCTTTGCCCACTCTGCGAATTTCTCAGGGAACTGCTTGGTAATACGGCTCTTGAAGGCGGCCAGGGGACCGTCGTAGGTGAAGTTCATCTCCTCAAGCAAGCCGGGTATGGGGTAGAGGTAGTCGCGAATGAAGCGCAGCAGCGTGCGATCCTTCACCGGAACCTGCTCCACGAGTTCCCAGTCATCCTTGCCGAGACGCTCCCTGCGGCGGCCGGGGGCATCCTGAGCGGTGACTTCGAGCAGCACGTGCTCCGTATCGGCGCTGGTCAGGCCACGCACAATCTTCATGCTGAAGGTGGGCTTCATCTCGATGTCCACCACGCGCTCCTCCATACTGGGCGGCAGGGTGGCACCAATCTTGCGCAGGAATTCCACGCCATCGAGGCTGTCGATAACAGACTTGGGAATGGAGTAACGCGGCTCCACTTCCGTGCTCTCCAGCCACTTGGGCGGACCGGGGAAGACGGTTTCGTCCGACTGGTAAAGCTCGACCTGGCCGGGCAACTGGCGCACGGAGTGAGTCACGTGCACCCCGGCAGCGGTGACAAGCTGCAGGCCGTAGCAATCAGGTACGATGGGGTCGTCGATACAAATCCACTTGAGAGGCTCTTTGACCACCTTGAAATAGCACTCATCGAGGTTGACCAGGTAGCCCTTGAGTGCCGCCTGGTGGAAGAGTCGGTTCATCACACAGCACGCGGACTCTTTGTCGAGATCGAGCACCACGGTTTCCTCACGATCGGCATAATCGCGCAATACGTTGAGCAGAATATCTGTCTGAGGGTCAGTTTTCAGCGCACCATGCAGGAACTCAGCCAGCAGCTCATCGAGCTGACTGCGCTCACGGATGGGGGTCCACTCGTCCTTGTCATTGTAACGGAACTCGAAGCGAGCCTCGTTGATGGTCGAGACTAGGCGCATGTGCATGGGGTGGCGCGGCGGCTGTGGCGGGCGCTCGTTGACGCTCTGAATACGGTCATACCAGACCCCGACCTCTTTCTCGCGCTCCCACTCGCTGATTTTGCGCTGCACTTTTTCAAGGTCGGTGACCACATTCATGAAATCCGGGTAGCTGATACGCTTCTTGGTGAAGGCGTAAGCGATGTAGTTCCAGAATTCAAGGATATTGCGCGGCGGGGTGGGCCAGAGGTCGAGAGCCTCGTACCCCGAGATATCCCAACGGGGGTTCAGGCGCACGAGGTCGTGGTCATGAATTTCCTGCTCGATGGCGAAGCGGCGGTAGCGCTTCTCGAGTTTGGTCACGAAGTCAATCTCCTTCTGGTCGAGGTCGCGGTCGAGCTTCTCTTCCAGCACATCGGTGAGGGGAATTTCGTTGAGTTCATTGGGGCTCTCAGGCATGTTGGCACCGCGATAGAGACGCTCTATCATGGTCGCGATAAGGCAAGCCCCTGCCACATCTTCATCTTCAGCCGTGGCTGAGCCAAACCAACGGTTACCCTGCAGGCGCAGGCTGGTACGGTAAATACCGTGGCGGGTTTCCACCCTTCCCTGAATGAAAAGGTGGTTACCGAAAATTTGCGTAACGGCTCCATCTTTCTGGAGCTTTTCACCATCGTTACGCACTTCCTCCGAGTATGCGTTGAGGAAATTCAGTGTGGCGCGATCGGGATTAAGAGCAGGACTTAACATGTGACGAGCTTTCTGGCTTTTGACACTCTGCCACGCGGGTATACTCCTCGCCGCGTGTGCGCAGGGCGTCCATGGTTAAATACTACCATAACATGCAGAACTTTTCAAGTTCCCAAGTTCATTTTTTTGCATTTTTTTGCATTTTAAGGGCATAAGTGCAGCCAAGAGTTGTTAAAAACTCCGAACTTGCAATCGGTAACGCCCTCAATGTCTGTTCGGGTGCAAATCTCGGCGCTGGTCCTCGCGGTCATCACGATTGCGCATGGTATTGCGTTTTTCACGGCGCGAGACACGCTCCAGGGTCATCTGCCGCTTGGCAGAGCGGCGCTCAAGCTCGGCGATTTCGGCGTCAAGGTTAAGGAAGTGCTCGTAGCGCTCGTGGGAAAGGGTGCCGGCTTCAAGCGCGGCGCGAATGGCGCAGCCGGCATCTTTGCGGTGCGAGCAGTCCGCGAAACGGCATTCCGCCGCAAGGGCCGCGAGGTCATCGAACTGGGCGCGCAGGGTGGCGACATCGGTCCACATCTGGATTTCACGCATGCCGGGGTTGTCGATGAGCACCCCACCGCCGGGCAACACCACAAGCTCGCGCGCCACGGTGGTGTGGCGCCCCTTGCCGGTAACGGCATTCACCCCGCCGGTTTCGAGCCATTCATCGCCCAGCAGGGAGTTCACGAAGGTACTCTTGCCCACGCCGGATGACCCGACCACGGTGATGGTGGTGCCTTTCGGCACTCGGCGCAGGTACTTGGGGTAGCCCTTTTTCCAATGAGCCACAATGGGGTAAACCTCGACCCCCAGAGCAGCCACCTCGTCACAGGCTTGCTGCATGTGTTCCTCGGGCACGATGTCGGCCTTGTTGATAAGCACCACGGGTTTAGCCCCACATTTGCGGATAAGGGTCAGGTAGCGCTCGATACGGCGCAGGTTGTAATCGCCGGCGGCGTCCGTCACCACCACGACCATATCAACATTTGTGCCGATTACCTGCTCTGCGCAGCTCTTGCCCGGAGCCTTGCGGGAGAAACGATTACGGCGCGGCAGCATGGCGCGGATAACCGGCAGGTCTTTCCCCTGCCCGGGGTCCACGGCCACCCAGTCCCCCACGGTGGGCAGGTCGGCATCGCTCACGGCATCGTGCCACACTTTGCCGCTGAGCACAACCTCGTGGTCGCCCTTACCTTTGGCGATAACGGTGAAGTTGATTTTGGTTTCGCGAATGATACGGGCGGGGTACCACTCAGGGTGCTCCAGAGCGGCGAAAGCGGAAGCGAGGTCGGCATTCCAGCCGAGCATTTCCATGGTAACGGTCATGGCAGCAGGACAGCGTGTTCGATGATGTGCAGGGCGATGTGTTCCTTGGTGTCGCGCTCCAGGTGCTCCTCATGGTCGGGGTAGACGAGTACAACGGCGTTCTCGCGGGAGTCAAACCCTATGCCGGGCTGCGAGACATCGTTGGCGACCACCATATCGCACTTCTTGCGCAGCAGCTTACCGCGGGCATAGTCCACAAGATTTTGGGTCTCAGCGGCAAAGCCTATCAGCTTACCTTCAAAGCCGAATTCCGTGCGCATGCTGCCCAGTATATCGGGAGTGCGCTCAAGCTCAAGCACCAGGCGCTCGGCGTTCTTTTTGATTTTATGCTCAGCACAGGCTACCGGGCGATAATCAGCCACAGCGGCGCAGAGTATAGCCACATCCACCCCTTTTATCGTGTCGCGCACGGCATCATACATCTGCTGCGCACTCTCCACGGGTATGAAGTCAACCCCTGCCGGCACATCCAGCGTGGTGGGGCCGGATATAAGCAGGACCTCGTGCCCCTCGTGCCGTGCCGCACCGGCCAGCGCATACCCCATGCGGCCCGATGAACGATTGGTAAGGTAACGTACGGGGTCTATGGCCTCACGCGTGGGCCCGGCGGTTATCAGAAACTTCATGCACCGCATTCTAGCAGAAATACAGACACATTGCAAGCGCGATATGCACTTGACATCACTCAGGTACGCCTTTACACTATAGCGCGTCACGACATGATTTTATACGCCACAGTTCTAGCCGCCATCATAGCGCTCTATGTGATAGTTCGCGCTGTTTTACCGCTCAAATCACACCCGGCTAACAAACTGGCACTCAGCGTGATTGTAGCTGTTGCCGCGTTCAAATTTCACGTACTCTACCTGATAGAGGGGCATAATTTTTTCACGCCCGACCTGCCGGCGGAGGTTGTATGGGGTGGCAGCTGGCTGTTTTGTGCGGTCACAGCCTTTGCCCTGCTGCTGCTGGCGGCTGATATTGTGCGCCTGCCGGTCTACCTGCTGCAGCGTGTCACCGGGCACAAGCCGCGCCGGCGTTACTGGCGCCGGTTCAACAACTGTATGAACCTGCTGCTACTGCTTGCGGCCATGGGCACAGCAGGCTGGGGCACCTGGTGCGGCAGCAAGGCACCGGAGGTTCGCACGCTCACCATACCCGTGGCCTCCCTGCCGGCGGGGGCTGCCCCCATTCGCCTCGTGCAGCTCAGCGACCTGCATGCCGACAGCACCAAGAACGCTGATTTCTACCGCGATATCGTGCAGCGAACCAATGCCCTGCAGCCGGATGCCGTGGTCATCACCGGCGATTTTGCCGATGCGACCGTGCAGAATTGCGGGGCGACACTGGCACCGCTGAGCGAGCTTGATACCCCTATGGGTGTATATGCCGTCACAGGCAACCACGACTTTTTCTGGGGGTATGCCATGTGGAGAGGCTACCTGAAAGCACTCGGGGTAGAGTTCATTGACAACCGAAGCGTCTACCTGAGCACGGAATACGAGGGCGGCGTACGCAAGGAACTTTGCCTCATCGGGAGCTCCGACCCCATGGGACGCCGCTTCGGTATAACCGCCGAACCGCTTTCGCGCCTTGCTCCCCCGGCAGGGCAAAAACAGGCCCCCACCGTATTGCTGTCTCACCAGCCGCGCGTGGCGGATGAAGCCGCCACCCACGCTATTGATTTGCAGCTCAGCGGTCACACCCACGGCGGCCAGTTCCCCGGGCTGCAAGACTTGGTGGCGCGCCTTAACAACGGCTATGTGTACGGCTTGTACCGTGTGGGTAACATGCAGCTTTACGTTTCCGCAGGTACCAGCCTGTGGACCCCCGTCTGCCTGCGCCTGGGCGTACCGGCTGAAATCACGGTTATTAACCTGGTACCGGCGGAGCAATAGACGTTCGGGAAGTTGTTTATCGCCTGAGTTCCTGCAGCAGTCGGCTGACAGGCAGGCCGACGATGTTGTCGTAATCGCCCTCGATTTTTTCAATGATAAGCTCGCCGTGCTCCTGAATAGCGTATGAGCCGGCTTTATCCATCACATTCACCAGCTGCATGTAGCGGCGAGCGGCCGCCTCACTGAGGGGTCGGAAGGTCACATGGCTGATTTCAGCGAAATCGCGGCGCTCGCCCCCGGGCAGAATAACCGCCACAGCCGTGCATACGCAATGGGTACGCCCCTGCAGCAACATGAGCATGCGCAGCGCGTCAGCCTCATCTACCGGTTTACCCAACGGGGTTCCATCGATAAACACCAGCGTATCTGCACCCAATACCGTAGCCTGCGGGTGGTCGGCTGCCACGGCCTCGGCCTTGGCGGCAGCATTGAGGGCACAGAGCACCTGCGGCGACAGGGTGGGGTCATGCACCTCGGCGGTATCTTTCACCACCACGGTAAACTCCACCCCTTCACGGCGCAGCAGTTCCCTGCGCCTCGGTGATTGCGAGGCCAGTATCAGCATAGCGGCTTCAGCTCATGGGTGACATGTTATCAAGCACGCGGCGGCGCACACGATCCGGCATTTCCTTAATGCTCTGAATCGTTGTACCCTTCATCGATTCCGCAAAAGCGCGGCAGGCATCGCGGTCCTCGATAGTCAGGAATTCCAGCCCCACCATGGCGCGGCCCACCTGCTCACCGGAGTACTTGTAGTTGAAATAGCACAGGTTGGCATAGCGACCGACCCCGCTCATGAACTCCTGGAATGCACCGGGACGCTCGGGGAACTCGATAACAAAGAACACAGGGTGGCACAGGTGCACGCGGTCGTAGGAAATCATACGGAAACGCACATCGTCATCATTCGTCACATCCTCCGCCGAGAGCCCGCGAGCGGCAAGCCCCTGCTCAATTTCGGCAAACTGCTCCTCCGTGCCCAATATGCCGAACACCGGGTGCTGAATATCGCCATTCAGGCGGCCGAACTGCACATCCATGAGCTGCACGCCCTCGGGTATGTGATTGAGGTACTTGAGAATCTGCCCTCGCTTGGTTTCCATGGGAATGCGCAGGTAGCGCAGGGTGCGGTTCGTCTCGCGCACACCGCCGCGGGCTGCCACTAAACCGAGCTGAGAGAAATCCATATTGCCGCCCGAGAGCACCACCAGACACTTCTCGCCGGGTTTGATGTTGCCGGAGTCCCAATCCTGCAGCAGTGCGGCCAGGCCCATGGCTCCCGAGGGTTCGGGCACCACGCGCAGGCCATTCCACAGGGCACGGATAGCCTGGCACACTTCATCGTTGGTTACGGTTACAAAGCCATCAAGCAGTTCACGGCAAAGCACGAAGGTGTTCTCGCCGGCGATACGCACTGCGGTACCGTCACAGAACACATCGACATAAGGCAGAGCGCGGCGCTCGCCGCTCTCCACAGCGAGTTTCATGCTGGCCTGTTTCACGCCCTCTACCCCTATGCACTTGCAGTCCGGCCAGAACTTTTTGAACCAGCATGCACTGCCTGCCGCCAGTCCACCGCCGCCAATCTGCAGGTACACACGGTCGAAAGCCCCCTGCCCGCTCATCACCACCTCATCGGCCAGGGTGCCCTGACCGCCCATGGTAGCGAGGTCATCATAGGGGTGCACAAAGGTCAGGTTATTCGACTCTGCAAACTCGTGCGCAGCGGCTGAGGCAGCATCGTAAGAGTCACCCGTGAGCACGATTTCCACGTTATCACCGCCATGGCTTTTCACGGCATTCTGTTTAACGATGGGGGTTGAGCGAGGCATGAAAATGTGCGCCTTGCACCCCAGCCTGCGAGCTGCCAGAGCCACGCCTTGCCCGTGGTTGCCGGCACTGGCCGCCACCACACCGCCGGCGCGCTGCTCAGGCGTCAGTTTGCACATGCAGTTGTAAGCCCCTCTCCACTTATAGGCCTTAATGGGGCCGAGGTCTTCGCGCTTGGCATACACCACGGCATCAACCCCCGGCAGGTTAAGCCGCTGCAGCGGGGTGGGTTCCCCCACCGCGTACACACGCTGGCGTGCCTGCAATATCTCGTCGAACAACTGGTCTTTGAGTGCGCTCATAATTTTACGCGCCTATCTTACACCGAAAGACGCTCCATAGCAAGCCAGATTGCAGGTCATGGCACAAATAGGCGGGGAGTCCGCCTGTTATAGCGCGCCATTCATTGTTCATACAAAATCCACACCCTGTTCTGCGAAGGTGAAAACCACATACTCATGCGCGTAAACTCGAGTTCGCGGTTACTGACCAGGCGGGCATCTGCCGGGCGGGTCCACCACTCGGGCGGAGTCAGCTCGGTGAGTTCACAGCTCTGAGCCACATCTCGCGCGCGACCGCCCTTGGCATTCACCCACTGCTTGAGCTGTTCTTCACTGCCGGGCGGTATATCAAAGCACCATGCCCACTCCCCCACCTGCCAGTGAGCATAAACGGCTCTGTAGATATTTTGCGCAAAAGGCGGCACATCTTTGCGGTCATCCGCATGCAGCTGACGGTAAGAAACAGGTGCCGTAGCAACCTCTGCCAGCTCTCCGGCAGGGCCAAGCAACAGCCCCACCACCGTCAGCAACAGCAATACAGGTATCAACGCAAGAATCAAGCAGCCTTTTTTCATCTTCTCTATGTAGACGTTACGCAGCTGTTCTTTTATTAAAAAATTTATTAAAAAAGAAAATCAGGAACGAAGTTGAGTCTCGAACTGGCGGAACTGTATGGCCTCGAAAAGGTCGTTGTCGGTAGGCACATCGTGCGCGGCGAGGTCAGCAATGGTACGGGCGACACGCAAAATGCGGTCGAAGGCACGGGCAGAAAGACCGAATTGCTCGACGGCCTGCAGGAGCATATCCTGCTGTTTAGCGGAAAGCGGGCAGAACTTACGCAGCATCTTACCGCTCAGGCAGGCATTGCAGGTGACACCGGAGCCGGCATATCGGCGCAACTGGCGCTCGCGTGCAGCGAGCACACGGGAACGAATGGAGGCGCTGCTCTCGCCATCGGGTTTGGAAAGCAAGCCCGCAGGGTCAACCGGCGGCACTTCGATAATCAGGTCGAAACGGTCGAGCAGCGGCCCGGAAATCTTGCGGCGGTAGCGGTCGATGGCCGAGTGATTGCAGCGGCAGCTGTGGCGGGGGTCGCCGAGATAGCCGCAGGGGCATGGGTTCATGGCAGCCACCAGCATGAACCGGCAGGGGAAATCCATGCTGCCGGAGGCGCGGGATATGGTGACCACCCCACTTTCGAGCGGTTGGCGCAGGGTTTCGAGTGTGCGGCGAGAAAACTCCGGCAACTCATCGAGGAACAACACGCCGTTGTGCGCCAGAGATATTTCACCGGGGGTGATATTCGTGCCGCCACCCATCAACCCTACGTCGGAAATCGTGTGGTGCGGGGCGCGATAGGGTCTGGTGCTCAGCAGTCCGCTGTTGCGCGGCAGCAGGCCGCAGACGGAGTGAATCTTGCTGGAAGTGAGCGCTTCTTCCTGCGTGAGCGGGGGCAGAATGGTGGGCAAACGGCGCGCCAACATGCTCTTGCCACTGCCGGGACTGCCGCAGAGCAACAGGTTGTGCCCGCCGGCCGCGGCAATCTCCATCGCACGGCGGGCGTAGGGTTGCCCCTTAATTTCATCGAAATCCACATCTCCGCAGGTATCGGCCACGGCTCCCCCTGCATGGCAGGGTTCAAAGCGCTCCCGCTCCAGCAGCAGTGCCCAGGCATCCGCCAGGCTCTCCACGGCATAAACCGTCAACCCCTCGACAACAGCGGCTTCGGCAGCATTCTCAGGCGCTACCATCAGGTACTTGCGCCCGGCGTCACGCGCTGCCACAGCCTGTGGCAGCACTCCCGGTACGCCACGCACCATACCATCGAGAGCCAGCTCGCCTATCATGCACCAGTCATCCGTGTGCAGGGGCACACGGCGTTTCCAGGGTTCCGGCACATCTTCATAATTGCGCTGAATAGTCATTTCCAACCCCAGCGCTATGGGCAGGTCAAATCCGGCTCCCTGCTTTTTCATATCAGCCGGGGCGAGATTCACTGTCACCTGCATTTCACCCGGACAGAAGAAACTGCTGTTCTTCAGGGCCGAGGTCACGCGCTGCACGCTTTCGCGCACAGCGGCATCGGGCAGGCCGACGATAGACATGCGCTCCACATCCTTCACCTGGCGCATGTCGACCTCGACCAGCACCTCGTAGCCCTCAATGCCGTTGACGGCAGCAGAATGCAGGCGCGCTATCATAACGGTTATTTCACAATCACCCGCGAGCCAACGGAGAGCTTGTTGAACAGTATGCTGCAGGCCTGTTCAGGTACACGCACGCAGCCGTGAGAGGCCCCCTCGCGGGGGATAGGCCCGGTGTGCATGCCAATGGCACCGTTAAAGCGCATCCAGTACGGCATGGCCGTTCCCTCAAACCGAGTACCGGCCGGAGCCCGGTCAGCAGAGTGCACTTTACGCTGCACGGCATTGCCCTGAGAATCAACGAATGAACCGTAAAGCGAGGAGCGGTGTTCGAGCTTCTTTTCGGTGATACGGAACGTACCGGCCGGGGTTTCATGCCCGCCGGCTTTACCGGTGCTGACGGGGAAATCCATCGCAATCTTGCCGTTGATGTACAAGCGACCGCGCTGCACATCGCGCAGGATTTCCACGTGAGAACCGGCGGGGTTATATTGCTCGATGGCTCCGCCGCGCCAGTAGTCGCGGGAGTAGCGATAGGTCGGGCTGGCGATGAAGGACTCGAACGTGCGCGACAGGCGGACGTTGCGCGTGGCTTCCTCCAGGGCATCACCGTCACGGTATAAATCCTCGGGAGTTGTCTGGCAAGCGGTTACCAACAGGGCCAAAGCGAGAGCAATATAACGGTACATCGGCAGAAATCAGATTCGGTATTTCTCAATTCGGGCGGCGAACTCACGCGGCAGAATAGCCTCCACCAGCGCGTCATTCCCTTCATACTCCGTGGCCACCACCTTACCATCGCGGTGCATGATGGCGATAATACGGCTCTCGGCCAGCGGTATGCGGTAACGAGCGGTCGTCACACGGTGCGAGAGCATCTCAACACAGGCGGCCAGTAGCGACTCCACCCCCTGCTCCTGCAATACGCTGGCTGCAATCGAGGGGCACTTAATCTGCCCGGCCAGGGCTGAAAGCGTGCTCTCGCGCAGTTCGTCGGGGATGAGGTCGGTTTTGTTCCACACTACAACCATGGGCTTGTCGGCGGCACCGAGTTCTGCCAATACTTCGCAAGTGGTTTCGTAGTGGCGCAGCGCCTCGCGGTCGCTGGCATCCACCACCTGAATGAGAAAATCGGCCAAGGTTGCCTCCTCCAGCGTGGATTTGAAGGCCTCTACCAGGCGGTGCGGCAGATTGCGGATGAAACCGACCGTATCCGTGAGCACGAGTGGCTGGCCATCAGGCAGTTCAATCTTGCGGCTGGTCGTATCAAGCGTGGCAAACAGGATGTTTTTGGCCAGCACATCAGCCCCGGTCACAAGGTTGAGCAGCGAGGATTTACCGGCGTTCGTGTAGCCGACAATGGCCGCGGTAGGAATGCCCTGGCGGTTGCGCTCCTTGCGCTGGGTGCCACGCTGGCGGCGCACTACTTCGAGTTCATCGCGAATGGCCTCGATGCGTTCATGCGCCAGGCGGCGGTCGACTTCAATCTGTTTCTCACCCTCACCGCGAGCCGCTGCGCCACCGCCTTTGCCACCGCCGGAACCGCCGCGCTGGCGGTCGAGGTGTTTCCACATGCCGGCCATGCGCGGCAGGGCGTACTGCATGCGAGCCAGGTCTACCTGCAACACGGCCTCGCGTGTGCGGGCTCGCTGAGCGAAGATGTCGAGGATAACTTCTTCACGATCCATCACGGTGACATCGAGCAGTTTTTCCCACTCGCGCTGCTGAGAGGGTGCCAGCAGGTTGTCGAATATCACGCAGTCGGCATCGAGCTCTTCGGCCATGGCGCGAATCTCTTCCGCCTTGCCCGCACCACACAGGTACTTGGCCTGCAGTTCACGGGTGAACTCAAGCGTGCAATGAGCTATCCCGATACCCAGATTGCGCACCAAATCTTCAAGCTCGGCCAGCAGAGCCTGACGCTCACGCCGACTTTCGCCGGGCAATCCCAGCCCTACCAGCAGCGCCCGCTCGAACTCACTCGGTTTCTCTCGTATCTCAAACGACATACATCAATAGAAGCTGCGAGAGGAGCTGCGGGGGACATCTCGCAGATAATCCTTGTTGTAGGAATTGCAGGCGCAATTTCCGCAGGAGTTCAGCAGAACCACAGCGGCAGCACAGAGCAGACAGATGAAGGGCATTTTCATACACGGATATTGAACCCTATTCCGCTGCCGATTGCAAGCATAAAATCAGTTCACGCGGTGATTCACTCGTCGAGGTCCGTTTTTCGAGGTTCGGCCAGCAGGCGACTCAATGAGCCCCAGAACACATCGGCATCCGCCTGTGTAATATCATCGAGGCTGATGTAGCGTGTGCGCAGCAAATCAGTAGAGGCATGCCCCATTTCCAGCTGCAATTGAGCAAAATTTCTGAATTTCAGGATGTGATACGAAGCAAAGGTGTGGCGCAGGGTATCAGGTGACCATTTTTTGAAGCCGGCCAGCAGGCGAATCTCTTTCCAGCGGCGCCCCCAGGCACGTGGGGTAATACGTGAGTTGAGCATGCCGAGCCAGGGTGTTTTTTTCAACCATTCCTGCAAAATAGGGTGCAGGGTTACCTGTCTGGCTCCACCTGTTTTGGTATGTTCAGCCGTCAGGACAATGGCATTGTGCTCCACCCTGATATCGGTCCAGCGCAGGCGCTCCACTTCATTGGGGCGTATACCGGCCCAAAGCATCAACCCGACAGCCGGCGCACAGCAACTGTGCTCCGGGCGAATCACCACACGCAACAGACGGCGCACCTGGTCCAGCGTAAGCGGGTATACCCGGCGCTCTCGCACCGATTCTCGCGCCACGCCATCCAGCGGGTTCTTCTCAGCCCACCCTCGCTGAATGGCATGGGCAAAAATACTGTGTAATATGCGCCGCGCCTTGTTGCGGGTAGCCGGGGTCTGCCAACAGGCATTGACCACCTCCGCACACTCTTCGCAACTCAACGTTGCCACCCCATTCGCCCCGAAATCCGGAAACATCACTTCGATTCGTCGCATGTACTGCACTATCTCCCTGATAGTGCGCCGACGGCAGGTAATCTTCACACGCAGAACATGCTCAACTAACTTTCTGAAGGTCATTTCATTATGCTTTACGTTCAATTGACGGGTCCCGAAACCGCAACAAATTCGGCAACATCCTCTGCCTTCTCCCCCACAGGGCGCCTGCATGGATTGCTGCCGGCACAGAGCCGGCGCGGGTAAAAAATAGTTCCCACCCCGGTAACATCGACCGAAAATCTCGCACGGCGTGGCAACATCACCACCCTGCACGCGATTTTCAAATAATGGTTGGGATTCGAACTTGTCCATTCCGTCAATTATAACGTACAAAAGCAGAGCGAAGAAACTGTTTTCTTACCCGCCTCACTGAGCACTGTATTGCAATGATTTAAAAATTATATCGAGCAGATACAGTTTCAAAAAAATAAAAACGCCATGCAAACGGAGCCCGGAAGAGGCCGTGAGGAATACCCTTTTTTGACGGGTTAAGGGGATAAAAATCTTGACCGGGAAAGCCCCAGCGCCTATACTCAGTGCAAGATGTCAAATTATGCACTGATACTGGCAGGGGGAAGCGGCACGCGCTTCTGGCCGCTCTCTCGCAATGCGAAACCGAAGCAACTGCTTGATTTGTTCGGCAGCGGCACCATGCTGCGCCAGGCCGTGAACAGGGTAAGCGGTCTGGTACCGCCGGAAAATATCTTTATACTCACCAACCACCTGCAAGAAGCCGAAGTGCGCCGCCAGGTGGCCGAGATACCGGCCGAGAACATCGTGGCCGAGCCGGCACGGCGAGATACCGCCCCGGCCGTGGCACTGGGTATAGGGCTGATTGCGGCGCGCGACCCGCAGGCAAACATGATTGTGATACCCAGCGACTCGCTGATTCTGGATGATAGTGCCTTCCGCGCGCTGGCTGAGGACGCACTGAACCTGGCCGGACGCGAAGCCGCGCTGATGACCATCGGCATACGTCCCACCTGGGCCTGCCCAAGCTACGGCTACATCGAACGAGCCGGCAAACTGAGTGCTGAGGGGCTTACCCACGATTGCTATGAAGTGGTGAGATTCCGCGAGAAGCCGGATGCCGCGACCGCGGCTGCCTATCTGGCCAGTGGCAACTTCACCTGGAATGCCGGCATGTTCATCTGGAACGTAGCGCACGTACGCGCTCAGCTGGCCACCCACACCCCGCAGCTGGCAGACTTCATTGACCGCCTGACCGGAGCTTCCGACCTGCCCTCCTTCATTGCGAGTGAGTTCCCGGCGCTCACGCCCATCTCTATCGACTTTGCACTCATGGAGAAAGCCGACCGCGTGCTCAATTTCGAGGCTACCTTCGACTGGGATGACGTGGGCTCTTGGATTTCCGTGGGTAAGTACCTGCCGACAGATGAACAGCAGAATGCCGCCAATACCGACCTGAGTGCTCTGAGCGCCAGCGGCAACATCGTATTCTCGGCCAACGGCAAGCGCGTGGCCCTGGTGGGGGTGGATGACCTCATCGTTGTCGACACGGGGGATGCCCTGCTGGTAGCCCGCAAAGACTGCGCAGACGACATCAAGAAAATCGTGGCAGATCTGCCCGCCAATCTGGTATAAACATGCACCCGGCCCTCGGCATAGATTTCGGACAGGCTCGCATCGGCATAGCGGCTACTGACCCCTGCGGTATACTGGCCCACCCTGTGGAGAGCATACACCTGAGCAAGACCGAACCGCTGGCACGTATTGCGGAGTTGGTGGCTCAGAAGAGAATCCGCACCCTCGTGCTGGGGCTGCCGCTGCGGCTGGACGGCACCGAGGGCACGGCCTGCGAGAAAGTGCGGGCGTTCGGCAGCAAGCTCCGGGCAAAGTTCCCCGAGCTGCCGCTGGTGTATGTGGATGAGTTCCTGACGACCACGGTTGCTCAGGAAAAGCTGCACAAGGCCGGCAAGAAGGCAAAGGATTTCAAACCCATCATCGACCAGGCGGCGGCGGTGGAAATTCTTAACACCTGGCTGGAGCAGACCGCGCCGCCCGCGGACATGCCGGACTTTTTCTGATTCACCGCCATGGCAGAGCAATCAGGCAAGAACATCAGCCGCAGGCGATTTCTGCGCTACCTGGTCGGCGGTACGGCCGGGCTGGTAGCGAGCGGCTGGGGAATCGACCGCCTGCTGGCTCACACCCTGTGCCGCCCGGGTGAATGGCACGGGCCGGTGACGGATCATTTTGACGGCACCTGCTTTTTCAACCCCACCGTCAGCCTGGACTACAGCACATCTGCCGCCGTGAAATGGCTCACCGAGCGCGGGCAGAAAGGGCACTACCCCACCGTGAGCGAAAACCGCTGCAAGCCTGAGCTGGCAGCTGAAGTCAGTGGCAGCGACTGGGAAATCACCATGGTGAACCACTCAACCCTGCTCATCCGCTGTGCCGGGCTGAACATACTCACCGACCCCGTGTGGAGCGACCACACCAGCCCCCTGCCCCTGGGTCCGGAGCGCAAGCGCCCCGTCGGCATTGCATGGGATGAGTTGCCCCACATCGACCTGTGCCTGATTTCACACGACCATTACGACCACTTCGACGTCCCCACCCTGCAGCGCCTGCACCAGCGCGACAACCCGCTCTTCATCGTACCGCTCGGGCTGCGCAGCCTGCTGGCCTACCATCTGGGGACCGACCCTCGCTGCGAGGAAAAAGACTGGTGGGAGCAGGTGCAGGTCAGCTCGCAGCTACGTGTGGTACTCACCCCCGCGCTGCACTGGAGCAAGCGCTACCGCGACTCCGCAAGTGCCAACCGCTCCCTGTGGTGTGGCTTCTCCCTGCTGGTGGAGGGAGGCCCGCACATCTACTATGCCGGCGACACAGCCCGCTGCGATTGGTTCAGCGAAATCCGCCGCCGACTTGGCGCCCCGCAAGTGGCGCTGCTGCCTATCGGCATGTACAAACCGGCCTGGATTCGCAAGAACCACACCAACCCGGCAGACGCGGTGGAGGCTTTCACCCAACTGCAGGCCCGACTCGCCATCGCCTGCCACTACGGCACCTGGCAGCTGGCCAACGAGGGATATCAGGAGACCCTCGATGACCTGACCGCAGCCCTGGCCGCCGCCAACATACCTGCTGAGCGATTCCTCACCCCCGAGAATGGGCAGACCCTGCGCGGGTAACCATCAGCGCCGCCCGCGCACCAGCCACACACCGCCGACAATCAGCAGTACAGCAGCGATTTTCTGCCAGCTCAGGGAATCCACCCCCCACAATATACCGGCAGCAGCCGCAATGACCGGCTGCACATAGTTGTAAGCAGCCACCACAGGCGGTGCCAGGCGGCTTTGCCCGGCGTTGAGCAGCAGGTAACACACAAAGGTGCCAATCCCCACCACATAGGCACAGCTCAGCCACGCCATCGGTTGCACGGCAGACCAGTGAACATGAACCAAACCCGGCCCGAAAACGGGCAGCGCCGCCAGTGCCGAGATGGTAAAGAGCCACTTCAGCAAGGTAATGACGCGGTAGCGGCGAATCAATCGCCCGAAAAACACAAAATAGCACGCTGCCGCCAGCTGGGAACCCAGGCAAAGAGCATCGCCCACCACACTGCCGCCCCCTCCGTGCACCGAGCCGAGCAACAATACCAGCGCCCCGCAGCAAGCCAGCGCCACCCCCACACCACGGCGCAGGGTGATAGGCATGCGCAGGAACACAGCCGAGAGCAGCAGTGCTACAATGGGGGTGCTGGTGCCGATAACACAGCCGTTGGTAGGCGACGTATACTGCAATCCCGTAACATAAAGAAACTGATTGAGCCCCATGCCACACAGGCTCATGGCGATGAGGGCGGGCCAATCGCGCCGCCGCACGCGCTGACCGCGCACAAAGAAACTGACCAGCCAGAACATGCAGGCACTGCCACACACGCGCATGGCCGCCAGTGTGGGGCCATCCACCACACCACCGGCCATCGCCAGCTTGCACACCGGGCTCATGAGCCCGAACAGACAAGCAGCGGACAGGGCAGACAGGTGCCCTTTGGCGGCTTCACTCAACATATTATTTCCGCCCGGACTCCAAATCTACGGAGTTGCTACAATGCTCGCAGACAAAATAGGAACATCCGCATGCCAGACTCATTTTCTTTTCCCCGCACCAAGGGCAGGTAATAAAACGAGCCGACAGCCAGCGCCCGGCGCCGGCCAACGCAAAACCACTGAGAATAACGGCCACGCCCGGAGTATCATCCACACCGGCCAGCAATGAAATAAACCCCGCCACTATCAAGGCTACACCGAAGTACATCACCCTGATACCCAGTCGCAGCGATCGGACCGATTGCTCCGACAGCTTCACCGTGGTCGGCAGCTCTGCGACCAAGGTCATTTCATGCTCCACTTTGCCGCAATCCGGGGAAAGATTCATGGAAAGCGCCGGGGCGTCCGTCCCGGCCTCATGAAACTCCAGGTAGTTCTGCTGCCCCAAATCCAGCACAAAGGCCATCTGCGTATCGTCCTGCGCGCGTTCGGCCAGCAGCACCCGCCGCACCTCCCGCCCCAGCAAGGGTGCCGCCTTGGGTTCCGGCTCAGCCGCAGCGGGTAATTCAGAGAGCCGCCACAGGGCATAGCCCTGCGGGGTTCCGGCAGGACGCGTGCTGTACAGGCCGTCATTTATGTTAACATAGTAGCCGGCTAGAGCGGGGGTATCACTCTTTACGCGCCATACCGCCTGCAACACTCGGGGAGATTCGCCCCATGAACTGACCTTCAACATAAAATAATTCAATCCGACGCTTAACTGCAAGAGCCCTGCCCGGCTCGTAGCGCAGGCAGGGCTCAGTGAAACTCAGTGAGTCAGCACCTATCAGTACTTCTTCACCACGGCCATCATGGCATCCATCTGCTTCTCGATAGACTCCACGAGTGCCATCTGGGTGCGGGTGCGATCCAGGTTGTGCTCGGGGCGCTTAATCTTGAAGTAGGTGTCGCCTTCCAGATAGTCGGTCAGGAATCGCATGCCGCACTCCATGGTGAGCAGCTTGCCCGAGAAGGGCAGCAGCTCCTTCTCCAGCGGAGTGAGGAAGGTAGCGGCCTCGCAGTAGCCCTTGGCCAAAGCCTCAAAGTACTCCATGCGCATGGTTACGAGCGAGGTATCCTTCTCATCCTCAGCAGCGGGAGAGGTGGAGGTACGAATCATGTCACCGAAGTCATACAGCGAGGAGCCGGGCATCGTGGTATCCAGGTCAATCACGCAGATACCCTCGCCGGTGACATCGTCAAGCATCACATTGTTGAGCTTGGTATCGTTGTGAGTCACGCGCAGGGGCAGCTCGCCACTGGCCAGATAGTTCACCACCTTGTGGCAGTCAGCCTCGCGGGAGAGGTACCAGTCAATCTCCTTCTGCACGCTCTTGGCGCGCCCCAGGGGGTCAGCGGCAATGGCGGCCTGGAAGGTCTTGAAACGCTTGGTCGTGTTGTGGAAGTCGGGAATGGTCTCGAACAGCGGAGCGCCGGGCAGGTTAGCGCCGAGCTTCTGGAAATTACCGAAAGCACGGGCAACCTCGATGCACTGACCGGGGTTCTCAATCATGTCGTAGGTGCGGGCACGGTCGATGAAGGGGTACACGCGCCATACGTTGCCCTCATCATCCTGAGCATAGGGCTTGCCGTCCTTGGCGTTCACGATGGTGAGGGTGCGGCGGTATGCCTCCTTGCAGCCTTCGGCCAGCAGCACGCGCAGAGCCTCGTCAGTCACGCGCTTCACATTCTCCATCAGGGGAATGGGCTGCTTAAACACATTGCTGTTGATGCGCTGCAGAATGTAGCTCACGCGCAGACCGGCCTGGTCAACAACCACACGATAGGTGTCGTTAATGTGGCCGGAACCATAGCTCTCACCGAACACGTAGTCACCGCGCAGGTCGAAAAGCGAAGAAATTGCCTTAATATCGTACATAAGATTGAGGAAAGATTATGTTATCAGCCGAGCTTGGCGGGGTATACACCGTCTTCCACCAGCTTGGCAATGCTCTCTACCACAGCGGGTTTGTCGCTCGGGTAGGTCACACCCAGCCAGTTGGCAGTGGTCTTAATCACGCAGCAATCAGCCTTGCCGTTGTGGATGAGTTCGTCAACAACGGTGGGGATGTAACACTCGCTCTTCAGCTCGCTGCCGTGAGCAGCCAGGAATCGGGTGAAGTGATCCTTAATCTGGTCAATGAAGCTGGCGGGGAATACCCAGAAGTTCATGGAGACAAGCTCCTCAGGGTCAACGGGCTTGCGCTCGCCGCTCAGGCTGTCGCCGCGGCATACACCGTCTTCCTCCACCTTAATCTTGGTGTATTCCTCCACGCTGTCAAGGTAGCCATCCTTAATACCGCAGATACCGCGGTTCACGTCACCGTGGTCGCTGAGGGTATTCTTGAGGGGGTAGCCAATCATGCCGTAGTGTTCCTTGCAGGGGCAACCGGGCTCACCGGTCAGGAACTCGGCAGCCTTCACGAAAGCATCAGCCCCGTAGAAGTCGTCAGCATTCACTACGCCGAAGGGCTCTTTCACCACATCGCGGGCAGCCAGAAGAGCGTGGGCAGTACCCCAGGGTTTCACGCGGCCTTCGGGCACGCTGTAGCCCTCGGGCAGGTCATCCAGGCTCTGGAAGGCGTAATCAACCTCAATCTTACCGGCGAAACGTGCGCCCACCTGGCTCTTGAATGCCTCCTCGAAATCCTTGCGGATGATGAAGACAACCTTACCGAAACCGGCGCGGATGGCATCGTACACAGAGTAGTCAAGGATAACTTCACCGTTGGGGCCCATGGGGTCAAGCTGCTTAAGGCCGCCGTAACGGCTGCCCATACCTGCTGCGAGAACAAGAAGTGTAGGTTTCATGATAATTTAGTGTAAAGAGATGATGGTACAGTTGTACGTGCCTCTATATTACCTTGTCAAGCGGGCATTGGCAAGCCCAAACTGAATCCTATCCCTTACTTTATGACCATTTTTCCCGTATTTAAGAACAATTCCAAATGACATCTCGCCGCGATGGGTCAAATCGAGCTGTACAATCAGCGAGGAGTGGAGTAAATATATACACGGCAAGAGCGCCGGGCGAGTTCCCAATTCTGCAAAGAACGACTATCCCGCACCACACGGCCTGACCCCGCACGGGCAATCTGCTGCAGCCGTTTTGCCGCCAAACGACACAAACATACCTACCAAATACAACACAATCATGGCTGATATCGCTAACAATTATCAGATTAAGTACTCGGAGAAATGGGGCTCTTACCTGCAGCAGGAAGCCTCGCGCCTGGAAAAATACGTAACCGTCGAATCCGGTCTGAGCGGCAAGATGGTAGCGTTCGACCAGTATGGGCTGCTCACCTTCAACGAGAAGACGACCCGCATGCAGGCCACCGAGCTGGATGAAGCACCGACCACGCGCCGTGTGATGTACCCGAAAATCTTCACGAAAGCCGTCGGCTTCGATGAGTTCGACGCGAAGAAACTGGCCAACATCGACGTGCCGGTCAGCAAGACGATTGAGGGGCTGCGTGCTGCCGCGGGTCGCTGCATGGACCAGGTGATGCTCAACGGGTTCATGGGCACCTGTTACGTGGGAGAGAACGGCACGGACAGCGTGGAGTTCAGCTCCTCTCAAGTGATTGATAACGACTACGTAGAGAGCGGCAGCGCCATTGCCACCGATCTGACACTCGGCAAACTGCGCAAGGCGCTTGCCATGCTGCAGAAGGCCGAAGCCTGGAACGAAGAGCGCCGCGCCTATGGTGATGAACTGGTGCTGGCCTGCACCAGCTCGCAGATAGCCGCCCTGCTGAAAGAGCCCGAAGTGGGCAGTTTCGACTACAACACCGCCCGCGCTCTTGTGGAGGGTAAGATTGACAGCTTCCTCGGCTTCCGAATCATCCGCACCGAGCAGCTGCCCATCGACGACAGCGGCAACCGCTCCTGCCTGGCCTGGGTCAAGAGCAAGGCCCAGTTCGGCCTGTGGGAGGACTTCAAGGTCAAGCTCTCCGTGCGCGATGACCTCGACGAAGCCCTGCAGATTCGCGCCAAGTTCGCCTGCGGCGCCACCCGCCTGCAGGAGGAGGCCTTCGTGAAAATTCTCTGCAAGGAGAACTGAGCCCCGCTTACCGGCATCCCCCTCCCCCACGCGGGAGGGGGATTTTTTTGTTTACATTCCGGGCGGATGGTGTAGAATGGCACGCATAAATTATGAACAATTTTACCTACTACAACCCCACGCGCTACGTCTTCGGACACGGTGAATACCACAATATCGGCCGACTGCTCGCCCCCACTGCCCACAAAGTACTGCTGCACTACGGTGGCGGCAGCGTGAAACGCAGCGGGCTGTACGAGGCCGTGGTAAATGCGCTGCGGGAGGCCGGTATCGCCTACTGCGAGCTGGGTGGAGTGAAGCCCAACCCGAGCGTGGATTTAGTGCGCTGCGGCATAGAGCTGGCACGCAGCGAGGGCGTAGATTGCGTGCTGGCCGTGGGCGGCGGCAGTGTGATAGACTCCGCCAAAGCCATCGCTCTGGGCGCAACCCACCCCGGCGACATCTGGGCGCTCTACACCCGAGCCGAGCAGCAGAGCACCGCTCCCCTGCCCGTTGCCACCATACTCACCCTGCCCGCCGCCGGCAGCGAGAACAGCCCGAACACCGTGCTGACTCATGAACAGACCGGCCGCAAGCTCGGCTACGGTCACGAGAGCCTGCGCCCGGTACTCAGTATCGTCAGCCCCGAGCTATTCCTCACCCTGCCGCCGGAGCAGATGGCATACGGCGCCTGCGACATGCTCTGCCACATCTTCGAGCGCTACTTCACCAATACACAGGGTACGGAACTGACGGATGCTCTGAGCGAAGCCACCATGCGCACCATCATGCAGCAGGCCAGCATCCTGCGCCGCGAACCGCAGAACGAGCACGCCTGGGGGCAGCTGGCACTGGCCGGCACCATCGCCCACAACAACCTACTGGGCGTTGGGCGCGAGCAGAGCTGGGCCTGCCACGGGCTGGAGCACGAGCTGAGCGCCGTCTACGATGTGCCGCACGGTGCAGGCCTGGCCGTTATCGTACCGGCTTATTTCGAGGCCGTATGGAGTGCCAACCCCGGCATCTTTGCCCAGTGGGCCACGAATGTGATGGGAGTCACTCCCGACCGCGACACCGAGCGCGTGGTGAAAGAAGGCATTGCCCGCCTGCGTGCCTGGTACCGTGAGCTGGGGTTGCCGCAAACCATGGCTGAGCTGGGAATTCCTGCCGAGGCGGACTATGCCGCCATGGCTCGCGCAGCCTTGGGCACCTATGGTCCCCGCCTGGGTACAGCCACCCTGCCCGGCGTGCGCCCGCTGGATGTCACGGCAGCGGAGGCCATCTACCGCGCTGCCATCTGATAACATTCTTATATGAAAACCACCCTCCTACCCGCCACCCTGGCCGCGGCTGCCCTGCTGAGCAGCTGCGGCTGCCCCTATTTCAGCTGCAACACGGCAGAAATCTTCGACCCGCCCGACAAACGTGTGGCTCTCATCAACGGCGCCTTCCCGAAACGTGCAGCAAACACCTACACCCCCACCGCCGTCTGGAAGCTGGATGGGCACACCTACCATGAAGTCACCGTGCAATATGCACGCCCCCACCGCCCCTTTCTTCGCCAGAGCGAGAGCGGATTCGAGTCTATGTACGCCCGGCGCATGACGGCGGAAGAAACGAAAAACAGTTTCACCATCGACCCCGCCATTCCGGCCCGGCGTTACCTGATATCATCGCGTAAGCCCATACCGGCAGAGGAGTTCGACTTCCGGCGTGCCACCCGCAGCAAAGAAGTACCGGAAAACGTCATTTGTCTCGGCCTGGAACACACTTTCGATGACATCGCCGGCACACAGAGTGCCTGGCGCAACATCGCCCAAACGCCCCTGCAAATAGTGGATTTGGGCGTAGGCCTGACGCTCAACACCGCCTGGATAGCCGGTCTGGTCGTAACAATGGGTGCCATCAACCGCCCCGTGGAATACGTCTGCAACGGGTTCCGGCAACAACAGCCACCACACCATGAAACGCCCCCGACTTCACCTGCTCACAGCGCTCGCTCTGCTGAGCCTGAGCGCCTGCAGCAGCTTTAACCTGACCGAGCAACTCAGCAACCGCCGCGTGCCGGTGGTTGTTCCGGAAAAGAAAGAAGCCGTCTATTACGAACTGAACGGCAAATACTACAGCGCCCTCACCGTCGCCATGGCAGAGGAGCACATCCCACTGCTCAGCAGCCGGGGCAAGACACCCGGCACCTTCTACCACGGCACCCCCACATACACACCGGACATGAGCACAGCTCAGACCTACCTGTTCGAGCTCACCAATGTGGAAACCGAGGTTCTGCTGGAAAGTATCAGAGAAGTCCGCAGCGGCTACAAATACCGGAGCAGCCCCATCAGAAGCAAAGACAAACCGGGGTATATCCCCCCGATGGTGAAGGCCGAAGATTTTGATTTTGCCAAAGCGCGTCGATTCACTCACACCATCATGAACGAGCGAGATTGGGCCGCCACCCGCCACAAGCAGTTCACCGACGATAGCCCCTACGAAATCAGACGCAAAGAACAGAATGGCGTATATCCCTACCCCATCGCCGCGCTACCTTCTCAGGAGCTCCCCCGCAGCCCGGGGCAGACAGCAGCTCTGGCCCCCGTATGGGTGCTCGATACTGCCGGCAACCTCGTCATCAACACAGTCGAAGCAACGGTCATGGGCGCGGGGGTGATTATCGCCGCCCCCTTCATCGGCATTCTCTACCTCTGCGGCGAGAGCCTGCCGTAAAAAAAAGCCTTGACTTTCCGGAATCAGCAAATTATCCTTCGCGTCATGACTCGATTGAAAAAAATCCTGATATTCAGCTTGTTCCCGATTGTGTGCATCACGACAACCCTTTTGACGGCAGGTTGCGATTCCATCGGCGTGAGCAGTAATCTGGGAGCCCGGCTCGACAGCATGGGCAAGGCCGTACCCATGGCCTGCAAAACAGGCCAATATACTCTGAATGGTAAGCTTTATACCGAATGTGAGGTGGCATATCAGCAGTTTGAGACACCCATCATCGAGTTCCGTTTCGGCCATCTGGACTACACGGCCGAGCATAGCGACCTGCCGCCGGATGCCCAGGCACCGCCCCCCACACGCTACCTGCTGGCGCGAGATGGTTACGAGGTGATACCGGCTGCCGATTTTGATTACAAGCACGCAACAGGTGCCGCCAAGCCCAAATGGCTCAATCCCATTCCCTCTGCCTATTGCTGCCATTTTCGCACGCTGAGTGCAGACTACAACCCGCACCCCCGGAACGCACAGGTCGACTTCCTGCCCGAGCTGCGCACCACCGGCAACCGGCTGCGCACACCGCTGGTGGCCGTAGTCTCATGGGGGGTGGATGTCCCGCTCACGCTGATAGGCAATGCCGTACTCTACACGATAACCGGGATGCTCAGCATTCCTGATCTGCTAATACCATGAAATCCATCATCTTCTTCATTGCAGGCATACTTTGCCTGATGTTATCCGCCTGCGTCTCCAGCAACCTCGGAGCCAAGCTGGACAGCATCGGCAAAGCCGTACCCACCATTCACAGCGACACCTACAGCGGGCTCTACCAACTGAATAGCGACTATTACATGGAATGCGAGGTGCGCTACATGCGCTATGCTCCCAACTTCGCGGACTGGTATCCGGACCCCGTACACTGGGGCACGCGAGCGCAATACGAAGAGGCACAGGCTTATCTGAACGCGCCGAAACCGGAACGATGCCTACTGAAACTGAACGACAAAGCACCTGAGCTGATAAAAGCGGCCGACTTCGACTTCCGGAAAGCCCGCAAAATCAATCACGAAGACCTCCCGAAAGGCATCCGATGCAAAATCCCCGACTCTATCTGCACCGGCTGGCATTTCCGGAGTGCCGACCTGCTCAAAAAGAACGGAGAACCCCGAGAACTCGCCATCCTACCGGAGCGACGCACCCTCGGGAATCACCTGCGCGCCCCCCTCGTCGCCGCTATCTCCTGGGGCGTGGATGTCCCCCTCAGTATCGCCACTTCTGCCGTTACAGCCACCATCGGCGCCACCACCTTTTTCGTCGCCGTTGTCATCTGCGGCGAGCCGTTTTATTGATTATCAGCAACAGATATTCGCAAGGCACTGCATTGTACAGCGAATGCAGTGCCGGGAACACACACGCGAACCCACAGCCCGACAACGGTTGGTTTACTCCGCAGTCGGAACCCGGGGTGCAGCCGATGCGGCGGGAGCAGGTTGAGCGGCAGGCTGAGCTGCCGGTTGGGTGCCGGCAGCCTTTGCGCCGGACTTTCCGCCCGTGGTTTTCGGGGTTGATTTAGCTGCCGTTTTCTTTTTCGGAGCAGGCGGAGTGAGGTCGGACATGTTGGTGCAGCCCTCAAACGCGGCAGGGAAGAAAAGGCGAGCCGGAGCCTCCGCTGCGACAATAGCGGCGCGAGTGGCGGCCACATTCTCCTGCCCACCGAAGTTCACCGCACGGCGGAAAATCTCGTGGTTGGTGCCGAACACCATGTAGCGGTGCACCTCGTAGGGAGACTCTTCGCACTCCACCTTCTGCTCCAACACGGTGAATGCCGCCTGATACTCAGCCCCGGCCAGGGTGCTGTGCATGGGCGCCGTATTGTAACCGCCAGGGTAACAATAGGTTGAGCAATTACCGAACTTATTCATCAGAGTGGTGCGTGAGTCGGCCAACTCTTTTTTCAGCTGGGCTGCATATTCGGGGGAATCCTGCTTATAGCGCTTCCACTTGCTGGGATAAAGATGATTCGAGGAATGACTGCCGATGGTAGCGCCATTCGCCATCATCTCCTCAATCTGAGCGGTGGTCATCGAATCACCCTGCACATCGATATAACGGGTGTAAAGAAACAGCGTGAAGGGGTAACCGTAGGCCTTCAACACGGGATAGGCGTCCGAATGCACGCTCTTCCAGCCGTCGTCAATGGTGATGAGCACACATTTCTCAGGAAGACAGCGAGTACCGAAGCGCCACTCCAGGAAATCCTGCATGGAAATGACGCTGATGTCGGAATCCTTCAGGAACTGCATCTGACGGCAGAAATCAGCCGTACTCATACGCATCTCCGTGCGAGTCTTGGTCTTACTGAAATTGTGATAGCCAAGTACAGCCACACGGGTCTGTTCGCGGGGGACAACAGGCTGCTTAAACTGCGCGCTCACCCAATCCCCATCGGGAGTACGCTTGCCCAGCACCCCCAACGTAGGCTGAACGGGGGGCAATTCTTCCTGAGCAGCAGGTATTTCCGGCGCAGGCTCAGCAGGTGCAGGCTCAGCGGGGGCGGGTGCAGCAGGTGCAGGCTCGGCGGGTGCAGGCGCAGCAGGGGCAGGCTCGGCGGGGGCGGGCACAGCAGGGGCAGGCTCAGCGGGGGCGGGCACAGCAGGGGCAGGCTCAGCGGGGGCGGGCACAGCAGGGGCAGGCTCAGCGGGGGCGGGCACAGCAGGGGCAGGCTCGGCGGGGGCGGGCGCTGCA
>JAFVIC010000062.1 GCA_017477935.1 Akkermansia sp.
AAGTCCCCAATGAGCCGCTGACAGGGCGGAATCAAATAGCCAAAGGCAACTGCGTCACAGTAATGTGGGGTGGGAAGGAAGCCGGAGGCGAAACACAGACAGGATGAACAAGAACCGAATACAAGGCCAAAGCGCACGAGGTGAGGCAGCTATGGATGCTTACGCCCGATACTCTCTCAAGAGTGCGCATGGTAAATTCGGCTTGCACTGTGTGAAAGCTGCGTGCCTTATCCTGAGAGACCCGTTGTACTGCCGCAACAGACGGCCACGAGCGCAGCGATGCGTGAGGAAGGTACAATGGGAGTCAGCAGAGGTCATAGTACCCGCCCTCAATTTCGGCGGGGAGCTCGCGAAGTGCCTTACCGTGTGCGAGTGGTAAGGAGGCAATGAGCTATTCATCATCCTCCTCGTCCTCTTCTTCTTTGTAATTTTCAATCTTGTTCAAGATAATAACAAATGCAATCAGGCCAGCTATTGCACCTATGAGCGCGCCTAACCCCGGGTTGGCGTGCTTAAATAAACTTCCTATGCCTGCTCCTATTCCCCCCAAAATGCCGACAATATGGCAGCATAGCACAAGCCTGCATACAACCCGAATCAGACGGCATGTGGTAGGTAAATCCGCCAGTTCCAGCGTGGTGGACACAGATGGACTATTTGCATTATTGTTGAATCTATTCTCCGTTGTCTCATTCGGGCGATTAAATGCCTGAACGGTTTCTGCGGTCAATAAATCGAGCTTTTTCCCTAAAGGTAGCCATCTGGTATCACCTTTTTTGCATATAGGGGTATCATCATAAATGACACCTTTATCTCGTAATTGAAGGATTTCCTCAGATGAGTGCGGCCCGTTGACGTGATTACTGTCATCTGTGTAAAAATAGTCCGACATTCTATGGCTTATCGATTAAAAAATTATATGAGTTCATACTCGCTTTGCTCGCATTCCGTGCGCAAGTCATCGAGTATTCTGCCTTTGTAACTGAAATATTTTGCTCCCTGGTAGGCTCCTGAAGTGTTGCGGCGGTCTTCCGGCATGAAGGTTCCTACAAAGGGGGAGAGCTTGTAGATGCGACCTTCATATTCCACAGAATCATCGCTTGCCACTTTGGCTTCGATTCCGGTTGGCGTGAACGTCACCAGTTCGCCAATTTTGATACCAACCATGCTGAACTTGAAGCGGCCTCGTCGAGGTGCTTTCGGCGTGTCGTCTGATGGCGAGGGAGCAGGGCTGGTAGGAAGTATGGGTTTGTTATCGCGGTACTCAAGGACTATTGCATCATCTACAGTAAGTGCAATATCCCTGAAAATATCCAGTGCAATTTGTGGGGCGACATTGAAAAACTCACGATTCTGGCGAATTCTCAGGTCTGTTAAACGGTCAATCGTTTTGTGAACGAGCTTTTCAACCTCGTTATACTTGACCGTTTCCATGGTGGCGAAGATTTCAAAGGGCAAGGGAACCGCCGTGTTATCCAGTTCTTTGGAGCGGATATCTACCGGACGACTGCTCTTGCCTATCTTCACCCAATCCTCTCGAAAACTTGGGTTCGTGAGGATATACACATAACCTTTTTCCTTGTTGCCCATAACTAACTGATTCTATGATAGCATGATTTTTCATTTTTGCAAGTTCGTTTCGTGACGATAACCGGGTGCTGATGCGAGATTTTCCGGCGTGAAAAGTATGAGAGTCGATGGGTAGAGTTCGCTGGACTTGGAAACGGACTTGGCTTTTTTGGGGGGGACGCCGTTTTGGAGTACAAAACAACCGGTAGCTGTCCCTCTCTCAACGGGGGAGAAGTATCCCGGAGAGTTTTTTCGGGTTAAAAGTTCCAATGTTCGCGGTGCGGTGTTATCTCCAAACGAAAATAAGCGGTTCTCTTATTTTTTGTTTCGCGCTTTAAGTGAAAATAAGAAGTTGTCGCATACTATGTAATCGCCCGGCTGCCTTTCTTGCCGCCGGCCTGAATCAGTGTGGCAATGAGTCGTTTGTGCTCCGGGTCTCGGTATTGCTGTGCCAGCGCGCAATCCAGGGGCGTACGCCCGTGCGCGTCTTCTGCATTCACCTGGGTTCCGGCCGCCAGCAGCAGCTCGGCGATTTCCGGTTTGATACAGGTATGCAGCGCCGTCGCTCCCTCATCATTCACAGCGCACGGGTCAGCCCCGGCATCGAGCAAAGCCTTCGCCACATTGAAGTTATGCGTAAGGAAAAGAGGTGTATCACCGCAATCATCCCGGGCATTGACATCCAGCCCCAGTTCTGCATAAATGGCAACACTCTCGGCGTCTACCGCATGGTGCAGCGGGGTATGCTTTCCGATGTGAGCCGCATGAGGATTCGCCCCCGCTGCCAGCAATAGGCGTACTTCCTCTGCCGGGTGATAATTCATCAGTGCCGATTGTCCATATATGCCGATAATCGAGGCATCTGCCCCGGCGTCCAGCAAGGCGCGTAATGCCCCCCCCCGGGCAAAAAAGACAGGCGGTTCACCATAGCGGGTCAGGGTATTCACCTCCGCTCCGGCCTTCAGAAGCAAGCGAGCCATCCTCGCCGAGCGGGCTCGGTGTAAAGGGCGATTCCCATAGGAATCCAAAGCGACATCGGGGCTCATGCCTGCATTCAGAAATTGGCGTACCAGCTCGGTATCATCCGCTTCCAGAGCTTGCGACAGGCGACATTTTGCCAGTTCTTGCTCCGGCATTCCGGCACTTTGCTGCAACATTTCTACCATTTCAGCACTTACACCGAGAGCTATGGCGCTATGAATCATATCGTCATCCGCTTCCACAAATCGCAGCAGCTTGCGAACTCTCTTGTGCTGCTCGTACCGCATAGCTTTCCACAGCAGTCTTCGGTATTTTTGGTATTTGCGTCGCTGGCGACTATTCATGGCGTTAATATATCACAGCATGGTCTGATGTTGCAAGTGTCTTTGCTCCGGTGAGCGCTTTTCACCCAGTCCTCACGAAAACTCGGGTTTGTGAGGATATGCTCATAATCAAAGTCGGGCGTATCATCGGTGCCGGGAAGGTTTGCTTCCGGCTGGCGCGGGGCAGGGGGCTACTCGTTGAAATGCTCGACAATGTTCCGTAAGTTCATCACACTAATAAGAGTGGAAATTGTATTACCTGACAGCTCCATAAGCCCTGAGCGCTTGTATGATAGCATTGCGGTTGTCGCTACCGACACACATGAGCGGCGTGGCGCCCTTGTTTGTCACGGCGTTGGGGTTAGCCCCATGCTCGAGCAGCCACTTGGTGATGCTCAGGCTACCAATGGCGCAGGAATAATGTAACGCCGTGTTGCCTTTTGTCTCAGGCAGGGTGATATCTACATCCGCACCATTGCGAATCAAGGGCAGCAGGGTGAGCAAGCGCCGCTGATAGAGTGCCGAGTCTGCATGTTTGCACTTGAGCGCAGCCATGCGGGCAATGAGCGGGTCTAGGCTTGAGCGATCGCCGGTATTTCCATGACTGATCTGCCGTTTTCCGGTGTTCCCGGAAAGCAGGCGCACACGTTGTTCGAGATAAGCTCTACTGCCATGATCTGTATCACCGGGGCGTTTTCCGGCCTTGTTGCGAATACCAATATCAGCGCCATTTCTCAATAGCTCGTCTATAATTCTCGGCATATATCTTATCCTATAGTTATCCATGTATGCCGCAGCATGGTGCAACGCTGTGTTACCTGTTACATCACAGGCATTCACATCGACACCATCACCTAATAATAAACGAATGCAACGCAAGTTGTCCTCGACCTCATTCTCACTCTGCCAGTTAGAGCTTTTCTCTCTCAGCATTTCTGCTCCCACAGACCTGATATCAGCGCCATGTTGCTTCAGATACATCAACTTCTCATACTTCATCCGCACTGTCAAACACTTTGTAGCAGCTTCTGCTGTAGCTCCATACTTAAAAGCAAGATCCAGATTACGCCGAGACACCTCATTATCAACTTGCGATGCCTGTACTGCCGCTATCGTAGTATCTGCTCCCAATTCTAACAATCGCTCGTATATATCGGAGGGCATATCATGTCTTGCAAGTTCCTGCATCAATTCCGTAGCCTCCTCAGCCGAACAAGTGCTTTTGCACCACTCTCTTATTTTCTGCCAATCGTTGTTAATCTGCTCAGAATCCGTATTCCAGCCGGTAATACGTTTTTTAGCAGAACTCAACCAACTCACAGACGGAGTAATGATAGACATCGCGCCGTCTTCCGACATCACTACTGAGGGTTTCTGTGCCCCACCGGTCAAATGCTGTACCAATACCTGCACCCTCCTCTGCAATTCTTCCACTGACAACGTAGCGTCAGCATTACGGTCTGTCCTTTCTTTATCCGAAATAGCCTGCATGATAGCTGATGCAAACACGCCATTTTGCCATTCACCGGACTCCAAGGCATACTCGGCGCCAGCCGCCGCCGCAATAATATTGACTCCTCGATACAAGGCGCCCATAGCAAAGAAATCCTCAATGTAACGCTTTTTCTTACGGGAGCTGTCCAGAATATCTGCCGTATTCTTCACCTTCATGCCTCGTTTCTGAATAGCTCTCACACCGGGTGGGAGCGACACGCCGGCCAGGGCTAGTTTATCCACATCAGCCTCACCAATCTGACCGGAGTGGCAGGTATCCAGCAAAAGCAAACAATACCTAGCCGGCGCCTGCTGGAGCACGCCTGCCAATTCCTGCATCGAAATACCAGTTTCCGATATTCGCTCGGAATCAAACCCGGACGGAGCAAAGCGATATTCCAACTTGTCATCCAGCACACCATGACCGGCTACATAGAAAATCACTCGATCATTAAGTTGGCTGTCCGCTAAGAACTCACGAACTCGGGAAAGAACATCTCTCGTCACGTCCTTGTCCGTCAATACGAGTGTCCGAGTTTTATTCCCCGTTTCCCGTGCAAAGGCTGCTGCTATATCACCGGCATCTTTGGCCGCATACTGCAAATCAAGACTATCATCACTATAATCAGACACACCTAACGCCACGACATATATATTGGAATCCTGGGTCACCAGTTCTCGGACAACACGAAAACGCACAGTGTCGCCCCTCGTACCCGTGGAATCCACAGGGCATATCTCAATCCAATTCTGCCCCACGGCCAATGGTACTTTCAATTTGAATGTTTCTTGTCGCCCGGCAGGTACCAACAGTTCATCCATACCGGCCTGCTCTACAACTGAACCGGCCGCACGGACATCCAGACTGGTGATGGCCTTGCGTGCAGCCCGAAGAGTGACATCAAACTCCACAGATTCCTTTTTCTCCAGCAACTGAGGTAATTTCACATCCACCACAGGAAAATGCTCAACCAACGGCGTTCCCGGCATTTTTTTTACATCATACCCCATGCTCTGTAACCAGCGTGCAGTTGTAGCGCGCAAAGCCTCCACATCATCGCTATTGCCTCCCAGTGCGGCAAGCACCTCAGCCGGTCGATTAAGCCAGGGAGCCATAGCCCCAAGACCTACGCTGAGTTTCCCCTCACCATACCCCAGGAAAGATTCGCAGCCGGGGGAGCCGGCATATCGACCATCCGGCAATACGATGGCAAATCCGCGATCCGGATCAACATATAATTCGGCAAGTTTTTCTGCCGACTTGTCGGAGCCAATCTGCATGATATGGTAGCACTCATTGCTCACCGGTTTGAGGAACCAGTTTTTCTCGGGGAGCCAAACAGGGCACAGAATACTGTTCTCGCTCTCTAACACATGCTCAACCGTATAGCTATAGTCATGAACATTCAGCTTCAAAACCAATGTGGTAGGATGCATGTCGTTGGTTTCTATCACCATCACAATCTCTGCGCTATCACCACCATCTGTCTCTCTTACAAAGTGGGTACGAACATAGGGAGTAAACTCCTCTTGAACTTCTGATGACATATTGCCCTCATACTCAGTTGCTTCGCGGGTAACACACTGCTCATAGGGTAGTAAACGTCCCCCACGACGCTTCAGCAAATCGTCCCATTTGTAAAGATAGGCTTTCTCTTGTGGTGTAATCAGTCCGATAATTCCACCGGCCATCGATGAGCCTTCATCCTCATGCCCCTCACTGAAACAAAATGGTACATAACCGCCTGTCGCATCCCCCAGTTCCAGATGCCTCTCATTGTAGTCTGCATGCTCCAACAAATCAGCTCTATCGCCACCATCTGTTACAGGATTCGGTACCATGATACGCCTCATCCGGTTCATTACCTCTTCGGTACGTTGCCTGTTTTGCTCATATGTGCTTACTGGCTGGCGTTTGGTGCTTAATGTATCAAAATCTATAATGTACGATAGATTCTTTTCAGGTGCAGTATACCCCAGGCGATTATGAGTGCGGGTAAATACAACCTCTGTCCCGCGCGCATCGGCATCCACATAAAAATCTCGTTCTGCACGATAATCATCACCAACAGCTGAATATACTTGCCCCAGCAAATCCACCGCTCCATACGAAGTAGATCTCCATCCGGATTGTATGTCGTCTTTGTCGGCAAGAGGTTTCAATGGCGTTTGAACTAATTGTAGCTCGCGGTACAAATCACCGGGATTATTGTGAGAATATGGTTCAATATAGCCATCCATATAATCAGGTGGAGCCAGCAATGTTTGAAAAACCCCCCTACTGGGTACCCATATATAATGTGCTATATCTTGCATATTCCAATAATGCCGTGGACCCTCTGTCGTAAATGAAAAAAGCGCATATGCCAGTTCATCTTCTCCTGCCTCACGAGTGTATACACGGCTATTTATGCATACCGGTAATGAGAAACGCCCTACTCGTCGCCCCGTGCGTGAATCCCAGGCTGTCAACATAGTAGACAGGCTGTCCATCTCACCGGAACCTTTTGTCAGAACAGCCGTGGGATGCTCGTAGATGATTTCATCTCTGCAATAGCGGAGATCATCACGAAAAAAGATACCTTCAATTTTGTCCTTTGGTAAATATGCACGCTTAAACAACTTCACATTGTCGGGGGTAGATAATATCTGGTACAAAAATTCCCGGCATTTATCCAGTCGTTTGATAGACTCATATTCGGAAATTTGAGATTCATTCCGCTTATACTGAGCTTTCGATGCATATTTTGCAAAAAGAAAATGTTCCCCCTTCAAAATCTCCAGATAATCACTCGGAGAGAGCTTTTCGCGTAGCAGTGCATTAATATCCCGCAGCTCTTTTTTCACCCAGGCTGGCAGGGGAACCTCCTCATTGTTGTAGAGGGGCGGGGCATAGGGGTCAGTTGCAGCGACCGCGCTCAAGGCAAACAAGGTGAAAATAACAGTAGTGAGAGAACGTAACATGGGTGAATACGTGTTGGTATAATTAAAAAAGCAAAATTATCATAAACTTTTATGCTGTCACACAAGCTATTTATCTGCGGCACAACAAATAAGCAAATAGCTTATGCAACCGCACAATCAGTTTGACAGAATCATAAAAATAATCAAGTAAAAAATGACGCAACGTAATCGCCGTAGGGTGGAAAAACTAAATTCATATTCAATTTCTTGCCACCGTCAGTGTACATGCTATTGGACTTATCAGTTGTACCATATTGACCCTATTCATTCCAAGTCATTAACTCGCCCTAACCAGTAACATCGCCATAAGTTTGGCCATTACCCGAGGCATAGTTAAAGTATGATTCTAAGGTTGTGTCTGTTGTATCGATAGTAGCTTGAGTTGCTGCAGAGGCTACGCCGGAAAGAGCCAATAACGAAAAATAGTTTTTTTCATGATTGTAAGATTTGTATATAATGATTTTGAGCAGCTCGTTGCTGTAGCCGGGAAAAGAAAAAGCCACCCGAAAGAGTGGCTTTTTCCCGACAATGCTAACCAAGCACGCAGCTGTTCAGTTGCTCGCCGGTCGCCCGTAAATCTTCATCTCAGCCACGCTGCTGCCCACACCATCGAGAGCGGCGGTTGAGAAGAAACGAACGTAACGTGCTTTTTGCGGCTTGAAGGTGACAAACTGTTCTACCGGGTTAGCGCGGAGATTGCCGAACTCGCCCTCGGCCACGTTCTGCCAGTTGGTGCCGTCCATGCTGAGCTCGATGCGGTAGCGGGAGGTCATACCCTGAGTCTTACCATCCTGACGGGGCAGATAGGAAATGCCGCTTACCATGGCGGGCTGCTGCATATTGATGACGAAATGAGAGGGCGTGCGCCCAATGTGCCACATCGTGTCGGGTTTGCCGTCGAAGGCCAGGGGAGCCTTTTCTGCTGCAAAACCGCTGTATGTCCAGCCCCGGGAGCTGAGCGGCTTCTCTGCACTATCATCTCCTGTAACCGGGCTGGCTTCCTCTGCCGAGGGCATTCTGAGCAGGGAGAACTCAGAGATGCAGGGGCAAGCCTTGGCTCTTGTAATGGTAAGTCGCAGGCGGTCTGTAGTAACCGGCCGGCTGAGCCAGCGCATGACCTGGTTGCCGATTGTGTGCCCCTTGCCACCTCGCAGGTTGAATTGGGATTCTACCTGACCGGGCTGACCGGCTTCCACGATAGTCTGCCATTTGCTGTCAACCATAGCCTCTACGCGGAAAGCCTCTACACGCTGGCCGAGGCGAATCTGCTCGCGCAGACGGATGACATCGAAGGTGGTCGGCTCGGGCAGAATAATCTCAGCCGAGGGGGTAGTGTTACCATCCTCAGGGCACCAATAGCTTTCCATATCACCATCGGTCAGAGCTTGGCCTGCGAAACGTGCATCATTGCCGCGAACCTGAGACGCCTCTACGGTTGCGTTCAGTGCGTAGTCTTTGGCAAGTAAGCGGGAGCGCATTCTGCCGAAGGCTTCCAGCGAGGCGACATCGGCGGCGTCCAGCCGGCCATTGCGATTCGGCGCAAGATTGAGAATGAGATTGGCACCGCGGCCGACACTTGCCATGTAGACATGCATAAGGTGCTCGGGGCTCTTCACATGGCCGGCCTGACCGGGGTGCCAGAACCAACCACGGCCATTGATGGGTGTGTCGCCCTCCAGTGAAATCCACTTATTGTTCTGCACATTCCAGAGCGGGTATTTCACAAAGCCCTTTTCCGAGCCACCCCACATCACATCGCCACGCATGGCAGCGCCCCAGATGATGCAGTCGGGCTGTAAGCGGCGGATATTTTTCACCACCTGCTCGTAGTTATAGTAGGTATCGGCCTGACCGATATTGCGATTCTGCCGTGCGCCACCATAGTAACCATCGCCGCCCATAGCTCCATCGAACCAGATTTCAAATATAGGGCCATACTGAGTCAACAGTTCTTCAATCTGCTTGTAGTAGACATCCAGATACCCCTTGCGGCCATATTCCGCGCAGTTTCTGTCCCAGGGCGAAAGATAGGTGCCAAAAGGAAAATCGTATTTCTGACAAGCATTGGCAAACTCTCGCACCACATCGCCCCGGCCGCTTTTCCACGGGGACTGAGTGATGTTGTGCGTTGTTGAAAGGGTTGGCCAGGTGCAGAATCCATCATGATGTTTTGCTGTGTAAATCATGCCATTCATGCCGGCTCCCTTGAACGTGCGCACAATAGCCTCGGCGTCAAAATCGTTCGGGTTGAACAGGCGGGGCGATTCATCACCATAGCCCCATTCGCGATTGGTGTAGGTGTTCAGGCCGAAGTGAACAAAAGCATACCACTCCATGCGCAGCCAATTTACTTGCTGCTCGGTTGGAAGCACCCCATAAGGTGCAGGTTCCGTGGCGGCAGATAATGTCCCCATCAGGCAACCCAGCGTCAGCAGATATTTTTTGTACATGTTTTGTTAAATAGCAATTTTTTGTTGATAAATCAAGGCAAAAAACAGGATTCGGTTTTTTGCGTCTCGTGCGGGAGGAGGGGGCAGAAAGCCGTGGGCGGTTTTTGGCTCATGCGGTAACAGACGAGATTTTCTGCTTGCGTCGAAAGCGAGATTACAATGGCTCGCGCCGTCGTAGCAGAGTCAGCGGAACGCGGAGGGCTAATCTCACCGTTTCGGGGAGGCGCGGTTGGTGGAATCAGCAGAGGCTGACGCCACGGGGAATCCACTCTGCGGGCGGTTGTTGGCCTGCCTGCAGGGCCGCGCGTATGGCGGAGGATGATGCGGGGTGGTCGCCGGCGATGAATAGGGCACGAGTGCCGGGGCGTGGCTCGGGGGCTGTGCCTCGGTGGTAGACGATGAAGGTGAGCTGCTCGCAGAGGTAGCTGTACCTGGCCCAGCGATGGAGCTGCTCCCACTGGTCGGTACCCATGAGCCAGTAGAGTTCATCTGTCGGGGCTTGCTCACGGCAGGCGGCAACCACACGCCAGCTGTAGCTGGGCGGGGGCAGGGTGAGGTCGAGGTCGCTGACTTGAGCCTGAGGTATGTCGGCGGTAGCGGCGCGCAGCATGGCCAGGCGCTGCTCATCGGTAAAAAAGTGCTGCCGCCCGGTCTTGAAGGGGGAGCAGGCGGCAGGCAGAAAGAGTATGCGCTGTAGTCCGGCGGCTTGGATGGCGGCTTTTGCGATGGCCAAGTGCCCGGTGTGAATCGGGTCGAAGGAGCCGCCGAACAGGCAGGTTTTCATCACAGTCCTTCGGTGTCTTTGTAGGGCAGGAAACAGCCGATGGGCAACTTCACGAACTTGGTTTCGGGGCGCAGTCGGCGATAGTGGTTGATGAAGGCGGTGAGGTTGCCGTAGTTTTTGGAGGTCTTGGGTATACCTTGCTGGCCGCAGTTGACCAAGATGTTGAAGTGCAGCTCGGCATGCAGGTGGGCAGGGAACATGCCGCGGTTGGTGCCGATGGTGCCTACCTGGTCACCGCGTTTGACAAGCTGCCCGAGTTTTACGTCGATTCGGTCGAGGTGCCCATAGAGGGTCTGGCAGCAGAGCACACGACCGCTCTTGGGTTCGCGGAACGCGTGGCGCACAATCACTACTTTGCCCCAGCGGCCGCGGGCATCTGCCGCGTAGGTCACCAGGCCGTGGCCTATGGTGTAGACCGGGTCGCCGAGGTCGGAGTTGCCGCCGCCGTTGCCGTTCCAGTCTTCGCCGAGGTGGCGCGGGGTTTTGAGTCGCAGGCCACGGGCTTTGTAGTAACCTTCACCGTTGGGCTTACCGACGGGGAAGTCAAAGCCGTCTGCCAGCGGCACGAGTGCCCACTTGCCGTCAGCGGTTTTCTGAGCCATGGTCACCCCACACGAGGTGTTGCCCAGTATGAAGAGGAAGGTCAGAGTCAGCAGGAAAATGCGGCGGTATAAGTGTACCATGTCAACAGAATATCATATAGTCCCCACCTATGGCAAGCACCAAAATTGCCATATCATGACATGCGGGCGCTTGACAGCAGCTCGGCGGCTCTGGCCGCGCAGAATGCCACGCAGCGCTCGCAGGGGCGAGACTCGTAATAGGCTTGTGTGCGTGCGTTCGGGCGGGCTCCCTCAGCTATGTTTTCATCGAGGTGCAGTAGCTCACGGCAGGTCATGGTGCCGAATTCGGCGGTGAATGCGGCAGCCTGTTCGCGCACCAGGGAGAATACGCGCTCTTTGTCTTCCGGTTCTCCGGTCAGGTTGCCGCGGCAGTACCCGGCTACCAGGGTCAACCCGCTGAAGGCCCCGCACATGCCTCGCATGCGCCCTACTCCGGCACCGAACCCGGCTGCGAGCCGCAGGGCGAGCTCTTCACTCAGCCCGATTTGCCCGGCAAAGGCGGCAAAAACGGATTGTGCACAGTTGTAGCCGCGGTGGAACAGAGCCAGGGCGCGGTCGGCAGCTTGCTGGTTGGTCGTGGGCATAGCTATCAGCTGCGACGGGGTTTTTTGGTAAAGCGCGAGAAGAAGGGCGAATCTTCGCGGTCGCGACGGTTGCCGCGCTCTTTTCGCTCATTGCGGTCGCTGCGTTCACGCTGGCGGTTGTTGTTGTAGCGCTCGGCTCGCTCGAACCTTCCTCCGCGCTCGCTCTTTCCGGGGTAGGTTGAGCTGCCACCGGAGCGGCGGTCGCGCACGTGAACGGCGGGGCGGTTGTCGCCCTCGGGTTTCTTGTCCTCGCGCACGTTGACTTCATACCCGCAGATGGAGCAGGTGGCCAGTCGCTCCAGCAGCTGGGGAGCCATCTCGGGTGAGACTTCGATGAGGGTGTGCTTCAGGAAAATACGTATGTCGCCTACGGTTCCCTTGGGGGCTCCGCCTTCGTTGTAGAACAGGCCTGCGACATCTTTCGGGCGCACGCCGATGAGCTTGCCGCCATTCATGAACAGGGTAGTGCTCTGCTGCAGGCTGCTCCAGTCGTTGCCTTTCTCGGCAGCCGGTGCCGGCTCGCTATCATTGCTGTCGCGCTTGCCGTAGCGGCTGGGGCGGTCTTCGGGGATAGCCTGCAACTCACAGCTTCCCTTGGCTACCAACAGGTTGAACATGGCGGCCATCAGCTGCTCCGCCGGCAGATCAATGTCGCGCAGTTCGTCGGGCAGTTCGGTGGCGTGGGCGGCCTGTTCCAGTATGTCATCCACCAGGGCTTCGCGGCGTGCTTCTTCCACCTGTACGGCAGTCATCACTTTTTCGTGCTGCATGCGCGTGCCGATGAATCGCTCTATGCGGGCCAGCAGTGAGAAGTCGCGGCGGCCGATAAAGGTGACGGCTTTGCCCTTGCGGCCGGCACGTGCCGTGCGGCCAATGCGGTGCACGTAATCCTCAGGGTCGCGGGGCAGCTCGAAGTTGACGACGATGTCGACATCATCTATATCCAGCCCTCGGGCAGCGATGTCGGTAGCCACCAGTACATTGAGATTACCGCGGCGGAAAGAATCCATCACGCGCTCGCGCAGGGTCTGGGGCATGTCGCCGTGCAGGCGGTCGACGGAGTAACCTCGGGCCAGCAGGCCGTCCACCACGTCATCGACCACTCGCTTGGTGTTGGCAAAGACCAAGCCTCGCTTCATGCGCCCCATCTCAATCAGGCGGCTGAGTACCTCGATTCGGGAGCTGAACACCACCTCGTATACGCTTTGCTCGCAGGTGGGCACAGTGAGCACCGGTCGCTCGATGGTGATTTCCTGCGGGTTGTCGGAAAGTCGGTTGATAAGCGCCCGAATGGCCGGCGACATAGTGGCCGAGAAGAAGAGGGTCTGGCGCTCCGCCGGCAGCAGGGAAACCACACGGTCGATGTCCTCCTGAAATCCCATGTCGAGCATTTCATCGGCCTCGTCGAGTATCAGGGTTGTGATGTGCTCGGTGGGCAGTTCGCCCTGTTCCATGAGGTCGATGACTCGGCCGGGGGTACCGACCACAAACTGCACGCCGCGGCGCAGGGCTGCCAGTTGCGGGGCAAATGAGGCCCCGCCGTAAATCGGTACGGCCGATACACCGTCGAGGAACAGCGCCAGCTTGTCCACCTCGCGGCAGATTTGCACGGCCAGTTCGCGCGTAGGTGCCAGGCACAGTACCTGCACACTGCGTTGGTTCGGGTCTATGTTTTCCAGCGCCGGTATCGAGAATGCCAGGGTTTTGCCAGAGCCGGTGTGCGAAAGACCCACAATATCATGACCTTCCAGCGCGGGGGGAATGGCCTGTTGCTGAATGGGGGAGGGGGTCTCGAAGCCGAGCACTTCGATGGCTTCTAAAATTTCCGGGCAAATACCGAGTTGAGAGAAAGACATAGACGGCGGCAAGAATGCCCGATTATTACGCATTTGTAAAGCACTTTTTTTGCCAGTCTGTGCTAAATTCACCTGCTGACCGTCTTTTGTGCTGTGTGAAGTATGGCGCCGTGGTGGCGGGGAGATGGTGATGATGGAGGGGCGGCGGGCGTTTTGCCCGCGTGCTTGCTTGTCGAATCTCGATTTGTTCAATGGTGGTTATTGAAACAGCCCCTGATTTTGTTTATTCGCTTGGGGTGTTTTCGTAGGCCTGCACTTTGTAATGGCGCTTAATCAGGGTTTCGGTCACGGCGCCATTGGTGCCGCTGGGGGAGAACTGCAACTCGACACTTACCTCGAAATACTGGTGAGAATCACCGCATTTGATGGCGAAAAATGGTGCGCCGAGTGGGAAATTGCCCACGGACGAGATGGTTGAGTTTTCGCGCATCCAGTCACTGACAGCCCCGGGGATATCGTGGCGGAACAGCTCTGCGGGGTTGGTTGAGTATCGCGCCGGGAAGGAGAACAGGCGCAGCAGGTTGCCCTCCGTATCTCGAATAGCCAGTAGCAGGGTGCCGGGGCGACCGGGGTTGGCGTAGACTTCGGCCTGGTATATACCATATTGATTATTCGGTTCAATCAGGTGGAGTTCCGGGGTGTTGCCCAGGCGCTTGATTTTGCCGCGGCACATACGGGCTGCGGTTTCTTCGGTCGGGGTTTCCGCAAGTTTCTGCATGCGGCTGTCGATAGCGGCGATGGCGGCGTTGATGGCTTTGTGGGCTGTTTCGCGGTGCTTGGTGCCGCGCCAGGCCAGCAGCAGGTAGTGTTTGCCTGAGAGCTCCAGCGCGATATCAGGCAGTTCCTCTTTGTCATTCGCCGGTTCGGGGAAGGGCTCACCCGGTTTCACCGGCTGGAACCCGCTCGGCATGGGTTCGCCCTCGGCCACAGTGCGGAAGGTTGCATGCACCGTGCCGGGTATGCCGCCGGTGGCGGGGGGAACGAGAACCACGTGGCCGGGTTTGGTGTAAAAGGTGTCGCTCTTGTCCGCGAAGGCCCAGCGCGGTGCCTGCTCCAGGTAGCCGGCGAGCAGTTCTTCGTGCTGAGTTTCGAGCAGTTGCAGGTTCGGAGTCTGTTCCAGTACGTCGGCTCTGTGGGATTCCGGAGAGATGGGGATGACGAGTGCCGACGGGCCGGTGAGGTTTTCGTTGGGCTGGTGAATGGTGTAGGTCTGCCGGGTGTCGATTTCGGTGCTGTTTTCGTATGGTGCGGGGGCATCGGCCTCGATAGCCATTCGGATGAACACGAATACACCAACTGCCCATACGGCACACCAGCCGCCCAGCTGGAAGAAAGCACGCATGTTGCGCATGTGTAGCAGAAAGTAGGTGCAGCTCGCAATCAGGACCATGACGGACCCCCCCAGCGCTGTTGCTACAACCCGCCCCGCCAGAGCCGCATGCTCAGCCGACAGCCAAGGCAGTTCCTGCAGGGGCCAGAGTATGGGGACGCAGGCCAGCAGCACCGCCAGCGCACAGAGTATGTGCCATACCCAGCTTAATCTGAAAATTCTGCTGAGCAGGGGTTCTTTCATTTTTCTACCGTTTGGCGGGCGGCAAACAGAGCCGGGTTGTCGAGAATATAGCGCGCCATGAGAATTCGCGGACTGGGTGGCGGCTGCTCAGTGTATTTGTGGTGCGCAGATTGTATGGTGTAGGGGTCGTCGGTCAGAGCTCCATCGTGCATGAGGGTGGCAACAATGGCCGCATGGCGCTTGAGTTTCATGTCGTTGAAGGCGCGGATGGTGCGCGTGAGCATGTCGGCACTCAGGGCGCTGATATCGCCGGTACTCAGGGCAGCATCCGTCACGGCGCATTCATAGATTCGGCGTTGTTCGGGCGACATACTTTCCACGGAGGTGGTGCCGTTTTCGGCGAACCGGGCCAAGAGTGCCTCCGGTGTGGGGGTGGGAAGTTTTTGGCGCTTGAGCAGCAGGATGTAGGCCCGGTAGGCGAGCTCCGCTTCGTTGCCGTTGGTGTATTTGCGGATGAGGGGCAGGGCTTTGTCTCCCTCGCGCCGCTCAATCATTTCGAGCAATATGCCCATAGGGGCGGCTGCGAAACAGTCAATCATTTCCTCCGGCGAGGTCGGCAGCATGGTGTCAAGCTTGCGCAGGGCCTGGTGCAGATCGGCAGGGGCGACATCCCAGTGCAGCAGATTGAGAGCTTCGAGCACCTGGGCGGGTTTTTCTTCCAGCAGGTGTTCGCCGTGTTCCCAGTAGTGGAGCTCGTGCACGAATTGGTGTGCCCTCTGCTCGTCCGCCAGGCGCATGAAGGCCAGCAGGTCACAGACATCGCTGTAGGAAAATCTGCGTTTGCTGCCTACGGCCAGCATGTCAGCGAGTCGTTTTTCTGCCAGCTCGTAGGCCGGGGCGCAGTATTTGCGTATGAGGTATTGGCGGCAGGGCTCGTGCTTGGTGAGTCGGGCCTGTTCGGTGCGCTTGCGAATGTAGCGGTAGAATGAGAACGAATCGTAGGGCACGCGAACCGACAGCTCTTTGGTGAGCAGGTCGGCGGCTTTCAGTCGGGCGAGCAGCTCGGGCTTGCTTTGCAGGTAAAAGGCGGCATTGCACCCCTTGCGGTTTTCCCTCAGCATGCTGGCACCATTTTGCAGCAGCAGGGTGACTGCGGCATCGACCGCTTGGGCGAAATGGGGGTCCGTGGTGTAGCGATAGTCCATTTCGAGCGGTGCGCAGAGGTGGAGCAACGGGGTGTTCCCCTCGCTGTCCGTGGCGTTTACATCAGCCCCGGCCTCGATAAGTTGCTGCATGGCCGCAAGCGAGTCCGCACCGTTGAACCCGGCTGCGATTGCCAGCAACGTGGGTTCCTGCGCCGTCGAAGTGATTTCCGGCGGTGTGTCGGCCGTCGGAGGTGTTACACTGTCTTGCGCGCTCAGGCCGGCGGTGCTCAGTAGCAGTACTGTAAGAATGTTTCGCATGTCGGGGGAAGGGAATCAGGGGGTAGTGGGAGTGGCCGGTTGAAACTCAGCTTTATGCTCCAGCAGGTAGCGCGCTATGGCGATTTCGAGCTGGTAGACCCATTCGCTGCGAGTGGCCATGATACGGTCGAGCTCGTCCGGGTTGTCGAGGTTGTCGGCAATCTGGCGGTAAATCTTAGCAACTTCGGGCAGCCCGAGTTCCTTGATGGCATTTTCGAGAGCGGTGATTTTTTCCGCCTCCATATCGCCGTACCAGAGCTCCTCGGTCGAGGTGAGCAGCAGGGCATTCTGCAGCACCGGGGTGCTGGCCTGTTTGCGGTAGGCGGACAGCCAGGCGGCGACACCGCCGGGGCTGGCATCCGGCAGGCCCTCTTTGTACAGGCGGGCGCCCCAGGCCCCGGCTTGCAGGGGTAATTCGGGGGCGGAACAGAGTTGGGCGATGAGTTCATCGCTGTCGGGGCAACGCCCGAGCAATTCTGTTAAGATGGTAGCGTTTTCGTATGCGCGATGGGCGTAGCAGCTGCGCGCCGCTTGCAGCAGCAACTCTTTGGGCAGCACAATGGCCGGGACATCCTGCAGGGCGTAGAGCAGAGCCGTCGTGGTGTGATTGTGCGGTTCCATGGCTTGCTCCGACTTCCACAGGGGCATGGCTGTCACCAGCTCGGTGGTGCGGGCTACATCCACCCCGGCCAGCAGCACGATGGCACTGCGCAGGGCATCTGCATAAAATTCCTGCTGCTGTTGTTCCTCGCTCGGGTTGAGCAGGGGGGCAATAGTGTCGAAGTGCGGGGCTATGCTTTCTGCTGCGGGGTTGAGCATGGCAGCACGGCAGACATCGGCTGCCAGTGATTCCCCGGCGCGTATTTCGATGGTGGGCGGGGTGAGGGTTATGCCTTTCTCTTGCAGGGCTTGCATGAGTGATTTGTTGAGCACCATCATGTCATAAGCGCAGAAACCGGGATAGTCCGGGTCTTTGTCGGCGCGCAGGTAAGGGTCAGCTCCCTGTTGCAGCAGGTAAATCATCAGTTCCAGCGCGGCTTCACCCATCTCGCTTTCCTGCAGGTTGTTCATTTCGGAGGCCAGGCAGAAAAGAGCCGTGCGCCCGCATTCGTCAACGGCATTCACCGGGGCGCCCAGTTCCAGCAGGTGGCGGGCGCATGCGGCATGCTCACCGGGGAAATAGCCGCCACTCATACGCGCTGTAACGGTCAGCAGCGGGTAATCCTCCCGGTTCAGCCCTCCCTTTTCTTCCAGCAGGCGTGTGAGGGTGCCCAGCCAGCCGCGGTAGGCGGCCTCTGCCAGCTCGTTGCCGGTGCGCGGTGCGCCGATGTCGAGCAGGTGAGCATACACTCCCTCGTGGGCGCAGGTCAGACAGGCATTGTAGGTCAGGCTGGTTTCGGCTGTGCCGGGGGTGCGCATGTCTGCACCGCCGGCCACCAGCACATCGATGAGCCGGTTGATTTCCTCTGCTGTGGCTTCGGGGGCGTAGTCGGAGGTCAGTGCGAAAAGCAGGGGCGTTTCCGCGGGGCTGTCGTCCACCCGCGTGGCGGCATTCGGGTCGGCCCCATCAATCAGCAGGCAGCGAGCCAGCTCTGCTTTTTTCAGCATGGCTGCGAGGTGTAATATGCTGTATTTGTGCTCAGCTGTGGTGAAGCTCGGGTCGGCATGTTGAATGAAGTGCTGCACCACCTGCTGCAGTTCATCGGGGGCGTACTCGGCCATCCAGTCCTCCGTCACGAGCTCATCGAGCTCAGCGCGCAGTTCCAGAAATTGCCCCGACGCTTCGGGCGTGGCGCTGCCTATCTGCCCGCCGCCATCGCAGCAGGTCAACAGTGCGCCCATTGCCAGTACCGCAGCTATTTTACAGCTTGCTCTCCTCATGCCCCCTATACTACCACACCTTTGCAGACATCTCAAGCCGTAAATTCAGAGCAATCGTCATTGAAAAACTGCAAATCTCTGCAAAAGGGGGATTTGAGGGGGGGGATTTTGCTCAGCGGACCTTATTTGCGGTGTGATTCACGCATTTTTCGGCGGGTGAGCTGCTGCACGACGGGCGAAAGATGTGGGAGCAGTTCGGGGGCGGTATGGGGGTAGCTCAGGCAGAGCTCGCAGGCACACCAGGCAACGGCCATCTGCGCATAGCGAGCGCTGCACGTGACCTGTGGCAGCAGTTCTGTGAGGGTGGGTACCCATTCCGGGGCGGGCAGGAAGTGGTTGAGCAGCATCACCGTGCCGAAGCGGGCTGCGTATTCATGCGGGGAACGCAGGTATGGCAGCAAAAAGGGCAGAACCTCGCTGCGGTGTCGGGCGGCAAACTTATAGGTGGCGCAGCATGAGTCACATATACTCCAGTTGCGGATGGTCGGCACGAAGGCTGCTATGGCGGCGAGCCGCTCAGCCGTGGTGGCGTGTGGGGCGTAACCGGGCAACATGCCGCGCAGCATGACCGGCTCCATGGCTGTGGCGCTCTGCAGTTCGGTGAAGAGTTGTTTCCAATCACCGAGGGCGGCTTGCTTGGCCAGGCGGCGCAGGGCGGGCAAGCGTACGCCCAGTAAATCAGTTTCGCCGGGTATGAGTGAGGCGGCAAATTGTCTGTAGCCGGCTTCGGCCAGGCCGCGCAGGGTGGCGGTGATATCGGCGGCGGTCATTACTTGCCCGCGTTGATAAGCAGTTGGCGCACTTCGGGGGTTTTTGCCAGGTCAAGTGCGCAGTCACCATCGGCATCGCGTGCGGAGGCATCGGCTCCGAAGCTGAGCAGCAGGCGGGTGCAGTCGGCATCGTTGCGCAGGGCGGCTGCTATCAGGGCAGTGGTGCCATCGCGCATGCTGGCGTTCGGGTCGGCGCCGTGTTCGAGTAGCATACGGCTGATAACGCCCGGTTCCTTACTGCGGGCAACAGCATAGATAAGCGGGGTTACGCCGTTGCGGTCAGCGGCATTCGGGTCGGCCTTGAGCGCCAGCAGCACTTGTACGGTATCGAGGGCATTTTGCGAGCAGGCCAGCATCAATATACTGTCCCCCTGATCGGCCCGGTGGTTGATGTCCGCCCCGTGGCTGATGAGCAGGTCGAGCATGTGCACGTTGTTCGTGGCGGCGGCAACGGAGAGCGCAGTGATACCCGGAGCCTGGGCGATGTTCGGGTTGGCCCCGTGTTGCAGCAGAGTGTGTACCATCTCCAGGCGCCCGGTATAGGCGGCCAATACCAACAGCGGCATGCCGTCCATAACCCGGGTATTGGGCTCAATGCCGTTGGTAATGAGCTTTCGGAGCTGTTCGGGCGTGCCTTTGGTCATGATGTCTTTCACTTCTTGAACCGTAACCCGGCGCTGCTCCTGCTGCTGCGGGGCTGCCATGGCGCTGAGCGAGCAGAGAGAAATCAACAAGGTGCTGATTATGGGGCGTACATTCATACTACTCTCACTTTAGCATAAACAACGGGCTTACGCAAGCAGTAAATCTATTAACGAGCACCCAGAGTGAGCGCAAGCAGGAACAGGATGAGGTGCAGCGAGGCCAGGCCCAGCAGGATGTTCATTTTCTTGTTGGCCGGCGTGCGGGTGAGCTTGAGCATGATGGTGCCGCCCACGATGATGGCGGCAAGCCAGCAGAGGTTCCACCCGACATCGGGCAGGAAAAAGGCGGTCTGTTTGAGCGTGGCATAGGGGGCGACCAGGAAGGCCATGGCCAGGCCGCGGGCACGTTTGTCGCCCAGGCGTACCGCGAGGGTGCGTTTGCCGGTGCCGGAGTCTTCCACGCGGTCGCGGATGTTGTTCACCTCAATCAGCAGGCATGAGAGCAACCCGCACTGTATACCCAGTATGAAGGCCCCGGCATAAATAGGCAGGTAGCCCGGCTGCCAGCCAATCTGCACGAATACCGTGCCGCACACGGCCACTATGCCGAAGAAGAACAGTACGAAAAGCTCGCCCAGTCCCTTGTAGGCCAGCGGCCATGGTCCGCCCGTGTAGCAATAGGCGCAGAGCATGCTCGGTATGCCGATGGCGAGTATGGGCCAGCCCTGTGCAGCAATGAGCGGTAGGGCAAAGCCCGCGGCTGCGGCCAGGAACAGGCACCCCCATATCTTCACGGCGCGTGAACTCATGTCACCGCTGGCGGTGATACGGCGCGGGCCCTGCCGGCGGGGGGTGTCGGCATGTTTATCGGCATCGAGTGAGTCGTTGAAGAAGTTGCAGGCAATCTGTATGCACATGGCGCTCAGTACCGTGAAGATGGCAAGCCACCAGTTGAGTTGAACTGTGGGGAAGGCCCCGGTCTGCTGGAATTTGTGCACTATCAGGCAGCCGGCCCAGACGGCAACGATGCCGGCGGGCAGGGTTTTCGGGCGTGCTGCGAGGATGATGGATTTGATTTTGTTCATTATTTTCGGCGGGGAAATTTGCGGCGGCCACCGGCGGCCTTCCGGAAGGGCTCGAAGAGGGAATCGAGCCCGCTGTTTTTGATGAGAAAGGTCTGTTCCATGAGCCGACCCAGCTTGCCTTTCGGCCAACCTCGCTGCCAGAACCAGTCGAGATACTCGGTGGGCAGGTCCATGAGGGGGCAGCCCTCAGGCGGGTAATTCGCCGGGCCGTACATGCCGTAGGGCATGTGCATGGCTGCGATTTCGGCCAGCAGGGCACGCAGGTCGTCTGCTGTGGGTATGGGGGCAGGTTGCATCAGCGTTTCACGCTCCAGCTCAGTTGCTCACCGGCATACATGGGGACTACCTGCTGGCCGTAGCTGCGGTAGGCAGTGGGTACCTGCATGGGTGTGTCGTGCAGGGTGACTTGTTTCTGCACCGGATTCAGACCGTAGATTCGGCAGGCGTTGCCGCTCACGAAGTCCTGCAAGTTATCCAGCGCATGGTGCGTGGCGAAGAGCTCTGCCAGGCGCGGGAGCGCCAGCGGTGCGGTGAATACACCGGCCGCGCAGCCGCAGGCCTCTTTGCGGCAGCGGGGGTGCGGGGCTGAATCGCTGCCGAACATCAGGCGCGGGTGGGCGCTCAGGGCTGCCTGCAGCAGGGCATCCCTATCGCCGGGGCGCTTGGCTATGGGTTTGCAGAAGAGGTGGGGCTGCAGGGCACCGCCCGCTACGTCATCCAGGGTGATGATGAGGTGTTGCAACGTAACGGTGGCGCACAGGTTCTCGAACTCCTCGAGCAGTTGCAGAGCGGCTGCCGTGGTGATGTGCTCCATGCAAATACGCAGGCGCGGGTAACGGGTGGCCAGGTTGCGGTAGACGGCCAGGAACTCGGCCTCTCGATCCATCACAAAACCATGGCTTTCGCCGTGCACGAGCAGGGGAATGCCCATGTCCTGCATCATGTTCAGGGTGCTGTCAGCCTCTGCCAGGTTGGCCACGCCGCCTTCGCTGTTAGTGGTGATACCGGCGGGGTAGAGCTTGTAGCCGAAAAAGCCCGGTGTTTCAGCGGCCATGCGGAGCTGTTGTTCAGTCTGCGCGGTGAAGAACAGGGTCATGTAGCGCGAGAATGGCTCGCCGCTCATGGCTGCGGCTATGCGCTCACTGTAAGCCAACATGGCACCCGGGTCGGTCACGGGCGGTACCAGGTTGGGCATGATGACCGCCCCGGCAAAGTCACTCGACAGCGGGGCTACCAACTTCAGCATATCACCATCGCGCAGGTGCAGGTGCATGTCCAGCGGGGCATTCAGCGTAATCTCCATGCCCGCCATCATAGCAGATTTTATGCGTCTCGGCAAGCTTTACTATTGACAAAGCGAGAGCGTGGCGGTACAGTTAACCCGCTATGATACAAGAACACGTACTTCCGACATACGGGCGCGCCCCCATAACGGTGGCGAAGGGTGAGGGCTCTTACCTGTTTGACACGGAAGGGCGACGATATGTGGATTTTTGTGCCGGTATTGCCACCTGCAGTCTGGGGCATTGCCACCCTGCGGTGGTGCAGGCGCTCTGCAACCAGGCCGCGCAGCTCATGCACTGCTCAAACCTCTACAACATCCCTCAGCAAGAGGAACTCGCCGCGCTTATCGTGGATAAGATGATTGGTATCCCCGGGCGTATCTTTTTCTGCAATAGCGGGGCTGAGGGCAATGACGGCATTATCAAGGTTGCTCGCCGTTTCGGCCACCGTCGCCCGGCAGCGGATGGTTCCCCCCGCTACGAGGTGATAACCTTTAACAAGAGTTTCCACGGCCGCACGCTCGGCTCAATGGCCGCCACCGGTCAGGCCAAGATTCAGGTGGAGTTCGACCCGCTGCTGGTTGGGTTTAAGTATGTTGATTTCAATGATTTGGAGGGGCTGAAGGCTGCCATATCGCCGATTACCTGCGGTATCATGTTTGAGGCCATACAGGGAGAGGGCGGTGTGAACCCGGCCACGCCGGAGTTCATGCGCGGGGTGGCTGAGCTTTGCCGCGAGCATGACCTGCTGCTCATGATGGATGAAGTGCAGTGTGGTTTCGGCCGTTGTGGTGCACCGATGGGGTGGCAGGCTATCTGCCCCGAGTTGCAGCCCGACCTGGTATCCTGCGCCAAGGGTATAGGCGGTGGGTTCCCCATGGGGTGTTTCTGGGTGAGCAATCGCGCTATTGATGAGCAGGGGACGCAGCTTTCATCTATCATGGGGCCGGGGTCACACGGCTCGACTTTCGGCGGTACTCCCATAGCCTGCGCTACCTCACTTGCCGTTGTCAGCGAAATTGTGAATCAGAATCTCGCCGACCGGGCCAAGGCTTTGGGTGAGCAGATTAAGGCCACCGTTGAGGGGTGGAATCTGCCCTGCGTGGAAACCGTGCGCGGCTACGGCCTGCTGCGTGGCGTGGGCTTGAAGCAGGGTAGCTTCGCTGTGCCTGAGGGCAACACCCCCGCCGGTTATGTGAACAGCCTGTGCCTGCAGGCCGGCTTGCTGGCTTGCCCTGCCGGCCCCGATACACTGCGACTCATCCCCGCGCTGAATGTGCCCGAAGAGGTACTGGCTGAAGGCCTCGCCATTCTGAAGTCCGTGCTCGAAGGCCTGGTCTGATAGCCATTACGAAACCTCATAAAAAAGCCGCCGCGCTCGTGATGTTGCGCGGCGGCTTTAACATTATCGGGTGTTCTTACTTTTGCAGCATTTCCTCCACACTGACTCCGGCGGTGCAGGGCGCTGACTGGTCGCAGTTGCTGCGGTAGCAGGGGTGGCAGGGGGTGTGATTGCTTATGTAGCGGTGGCCTGTGCCGATGGCAAGCGGGTAGCGCTCGGCTGAACGGCTGGCCATCAGTACGGTACAGCGGCAACCGGTGACGGCTGCCAGGGTGGGCAGCAGGCCATCGACGGCGTAGAGCTCGGAGTTCGGGCCCAGCTTGCCGGCGATTTCTTCCGGGCGGCACAGGCATAACTCGCAGCCAAGTTCCTTTGCCATTTTTTCGGCTTGTTCGGCATCTGCCGGCAGCGCCAGCAGGCTTACCTTGCCCATGCGGCGTACCAATTCGGCCCAGTTCTCCTGCGGCCAACTATCAGCACTACCCAGTGTAGAGAAAGGGGCAATGAACGTACCGGCCTGTTCGGTTGCGCCGGGGTGCGGCTGCATGTTCGGCTCGCAGTGTTTCAACCTGTGAATAGGCCTTATATTGTTGAGATAGTCGTTCAGGCGGGTGCGCGGAGTGGTCGATGTGCTGCTGTAGCGTACTTTGAAACGGTATTTACGCCTGAGCGGATTTTCCGCAAAGCCCGACACGAGCATGGGCATGAGCCCTTGCAGCTCTTGCATGACCTTGCGATTCTCACTAAACATGAAGAGAATATCGAACGGCCCGTCGTTGTATATCTCATCTGCCGCGAATTGAGCACTGACTCGGCGGGCGGAGTCATCCGTTGTAAGTACGTGGGTGACTGTGTCGGTGAACTGTTGCCACCAAGCCTTCTGTTCAGTCGGACAGAGGACGGTCAGCTGAGCATCGATACGACTGCTCTTGAGCAGGCGAAGTACCGGCAGTAGAATAGCGGCCTCCTCAAACTGTTCGGGCATGCAGAAGATGATGCGGAACGGCAGAGTGGCATATTTCTTTATCAATTCTTCATTGAATACCTTTTCCGGAGCGAATGCCGGGGTGCTCTTCCAGCGGTGGTGCATCCAGAACCCATCGATAATGTTTTCTTTCTGGCATTTTTCGATGGCCAGGTTCACCTGCATGGTAATTTCGTCCACTTCTACGCAACCTTCGGGCAGGTCGATGGTACGGTTCATGATTGCCTCCCACTTACCCAAGGCTACGTTTCGGGTATATACGGAATACAGTTGCCCGCGGCCTTTGCAGCGTTTGTAAATGAGGGCCGGCAGGGGGGTGACACCTGTCACCTTGCCGAAGTAGGGCATGAAAAGACCCTCCTGAGTGAATTGATCACTCAGCACACCCAGCAATCCCCCTGAGCGAGCCAGCTTGAAAACGGCGCGTAAGCCGTCTTCTTTGCTGAACATTTCGCAACCGTAGTGAGTACGGGTGGCATACACTATTTTTTCGAGCAGCGGGTTAGTCAGGCGGCGGTACATGCAGCCATAGTGCTCGACCTTGGGGAACAGCGGACGAGTGCGGGCCAGTATTTCCCAGTTGCCCGCATGCGGTACGGCGCAGATGGCCGTGCGGCCATCACAGCCGGCGGCTTCGAACTCATCGTGCCCCACTACTTGAATGGCTCGCTCCATTTCCCGATCGGTCATGATGCCGGTTTTCAGCGAGCAGACAAGGTTCATGGTGGTGCGGACAATGTTGCGCCTGACCATGGAGTTCAGTTTGTCGGGCCGCAGCTTGGGGTCGACAATGATTCGCATATTGCGTGCCACAATTCGGCGGCGTGAGGGCGAGCCCGCCCAGACCAGATAACCCAGGCAGCGCCCGAAGAGGGCCACCAGGCGTACGTCTGTCAGACGCAGCAGAAAATTCATAAACCGGTACCCCAGCGCTCCCAGGCGTTGGCCGAGATTCGGACCGGTGGCAGACTCTTCATCTTTCATGGCGGCAGGAATCAGTTGAAGGTGTATGTGCGCTTAATGTAGAAGGGTTTGCGGGTGTAGGGGTCCCACACTTTGGAGCCTACATTCACGCCGGTGTAATCAAGCTGGTAGTGCGGGGCGTAGGGGGAGACAACGATGTCGCTGAACTCTGAATTCAGGCCGTAGGGCAGGCCGTCTTCGGCGTGCTCCATAGTGCCGCTGACATGGGTGGAAAGCGGCAGCATGTTTTCGTCTGCCTTCAGCCAGTTGTTCGAAGCGGGCTTGCCGTTGTTGTCGAGAATAACCATGGGCGGGCGCGGGCCGGGGTATTCATCGCGGCTGAAGTTTTGCATGATGGGCTGCCAGATGCAGGAACTCAGCATGACACTGGCGAAAACAGCGCAGGTGGTGGCGATGTGGTGAATTTTCATGATTGTTAAGGTGTAGATTGTTGAGGCGTGTAGGGAATGAGGGTTATGCGCCCTTCGCTTTCAGGGCTTTCTTTTTCGAAAATCGGGCAGTAGCCGTATTCTTCAGTCGCCGCCACAATATCGGGATAGCACTCCAGCAAGGTTTTGAGCGCGGGTTGCATGACCTGAATGTGTTTCTGGGGAATCCCCACCGTGCCGATTCTGCCGCCACGGGGCATATTGCCCATGAGAGGGGAACCGCCGTGGAATTCGACGCTGAGCGAGGGGCGCCCATGCACGATGTCGCGGTGGAAGGTGAGATTGACTGCCGTGGTCTGGTGCATGTTGGCGCCGACCAGGCGGTCAATGATGAGTTCCGCATAGCCATTGTGCACGCGAACAGCCACTCCCTGTGCGTTGGCGAAGATGGAGAAGATGCCTGTTTGGCGCATGCGGCAGGTATCGCGCAGGTAGCGATTGAGCTCCCCTTCGGTGAAGCTGATAACGCCGCCGTTCGCATTTCGGATGAGTACGCTGAGGTCTTTTGCCGGCAATTTGTCGTTGTAGCCTGCTATATCTTTGAGTGACTGGGGCTGCCACATGCGGGTCACTCCGTACATCAGAACTGCCACAAAGCTCACGAACAGTACCGTGGCCAGAAACGACCAGAAATTAAAGCGGCTCCAGAGCTCTGCCAGTAACCCTTTTTGTTGAGCGTAATCGACTTCATCTTCCTCCGGCCGCGCGTAAAGTGTGCCGCGCGTCATGTCGTTGGGCGGCGTGCTGTTGTGAAACAGGAATCCCCACAGAGAGCCGCTGTCCGGCCGCTTTGTCCTGCGTTTACGTCTCTTGTTTTCTGTGGTTCGCATATCGCTCGGCTCTCATTATAGCTTTTTGTGTGGCGATGAAAAGCAAAAAAAGCCCTTTCGGGCTTATTTTGCGCGACATACCGCGGAGAGACGGCGGGTTCTCAGACGGCAAGGGCCCAGCGCAGGTATTTTTCGCTTTCGGCCCAGATTTGTCGTTTCTCGCAACCCAGTATCACAACGATGACTGAGCGACCGTTTACCGAGCCGCAGGAGATGAGACAGCGTTTTGCGGCGTTCGTATAGCCGGTTTTCATGCCCTGAACCCAGCTGTATTTGGAAAGCAGCTTGTTGGTGTTGTTGATGTTAATCTGCTGCCCGTTCGGTCGGGTGAGGATGATTTGTTGGTCGTTGATGAAGTTGCGGATAACCGGGTTGGTGTATGCGTAGCAGGCTGCCAACGCCATGTCGTATGCCGTGGAGTACTGGGGGCCGGGCAGGCCACTGGGGTTCACAAAGTGCGAATTATACATGCGCATGCGGCGTGCACGGGCATTCATGCGCTGTACGAATTTTTCCACGCTGCCGGCACTGTCGCGCGCCAGCGCCTGGGCCAAGTCGTTGTAACTGGCGGTGAGCATGGCGTGCATGATTGCGCCGCGGGTGTAGGTCTCGCCTACTTTCAGTTTTGAGCGAACAGGTGTCACGCTGAGCTTGTCTTCACGTGTTACGGTCATTTTGCGGTCGAGTTCGCCGGCATCGCATGCGCAGAGGGCGGTGATGATTTTCTGTGTGCTGGCTACCTGACGGCGCTCGTGTTCATTGTGCCCGTATAGCACATGCCCGGTGCGTGGGTCAATCACACAAACCGCTGCACAATTCGGTTTAGGGGCCGGGGTGTCGGGTCTGGCCAGCGGACGCGGGGGAACCAGCGAGCTGTTGCGCTCACCGTATACCTGTCGGGCAGCCGAGGGAATGGGGGTCTGGGTGTGCACCGTCGGTACATAGGCTCGGCGGTTGTTGTAATTTCTGCCGCTCAGGTACCCCGAGCTGGCAGAGCTGCAACTGCTTGCCATGGCTGTTACGCATACCGCTGCTATATAGACAAAAAAGCGCATGCGCGCATGCTATCACAGGCCTGATTATTTAGCAAGTCTTAATTAAGGCATATTTTGAGAGAATGCGTAAGCTGTTGATAAAACGATAGGTAATAAAGTTTTGGTTCTTGCAGTCACACTCCGATGCCGAGATGTCATTCTTTTTTTGCCGCAAGGCAAAGATTGGGCTTGATAAATGCCCGCGCTCATGGCACAATATCGGCATGGCGTATCGTACACTGGTGGCTCTTTTTGCCCTCGTTCTGGCATGTCTGTTCGGTTGCCAGCAGGGCCAGAATTCCTACCTCAGAACACCTCCTGCCTTTAAGTTCAGGCCGGAGGGTAGGCAGATTATACCCCGTTCCATTGGGCGTCTGGCTAAAGAGGCCAACATTAAAATTCGTATGATGCCGCGCAATTCGCGCCAGCGCCGTGGTTCGCACCGCATGCGCCCCACGTTCATCACCATCCACAGCACGGCCAACCACTCGCCTTCATCCACGGCCATGCAGCATTCCCGCGCTCTCTGCCGAGGTGCTTTCACCAATCGAAGCTGGCACTTCACGGTTGACCAGTTCATGGTGGTGCAGAACCTGCCGCTCAACGAGTCCGGCTGGCATGCCGGTACCGAGGCCGGTAACAGGCACTCCATCGGTATTGAAATGTGCGAGTGTGAAAGCCGTGGGCACAACCACTTCCGCACCTGGGATCGCTCAGCTAAGCTGACCGCCGTGCTCATGAAGCGCTATGGTATCAACCTGCGCCGTGTGGTACCCCACCACCACTGGACCGGTAAGAACTGCCCCATGCCCCTGATGACCAATGGTCGCCCCGGCCCCAAATGGGGGTGGTACCTGTCACGTGTGGACTACTACTACCGCTGTATCAACAACGGTGTGTCCAACCGCTGATGTAGCTTTCCGCACCGCTGCAGCTTGTGAAGCTTGCACTGACAGATGCTCTGAAAGAGCTGCCGGAAGTCAGTCCGCGTGAATTTCAGGCACTGCAGGCTGCCGGATTTGATACCGCCGGTGATGTGTTGCTATGCATACCGAGGCGCTATGAAGACCGCCGTAGCACCAAACCGGTTGCGGCTCTGATTGATGGTGAAACCGTGAGCCTGCTTGTACATGTGTACAGCGCGGGGTGGCGATTTTCATACAAGCGGTATTTTGAGGTAAGTGCCGGCGAGGAGGGTGACCCGCACGGGGCTCGCCTGCTGTTGCGGTGGTTCAATATGCCCTATGTCGCCAAGTTGCTGGCTATGGGAATGAACCTGTCGGTCTATGGCAAGGTGAAGGAATATGGCGGCAAACTCACCATGACCAACCCGGATTTCGAGGTGATGGAAGATGAAGATGCCGGCCGGCGCCTCGTGACGCTTGCCATGGGGGGCACAGCGGTTCCTCTTGCAGATGATTCGCCTGCTCAGTTGCGTGTGCACACCGGGCGAATCGTGCCCATATACCGCGGTATATCCGGCATGGCGGCCCGCCGCTTTCGTTCTCTGGTGTGGGATTTGCTGCAGCGCCTGCCTGAGCAGGTGGCTCAGCCCGGGTATGATGTGGCCCCGGCCTATCCGTTCCGCGAGGCTTTGCAGGACCTGCATTTCCCGGCTGAGCCGGAGCATTACCGCAAGGCTCGCCTGCGTTTCGCGCTGGCCGAGTGTTTCGCGCGTCAATTCAGTGTAGCTTGGCGTCGCCACCGGGCATTGGGGCGTGCAGGGCGGGTGAATGTCACGACGGATGGCTACCTGCAGGAGCTGCTGGAGAGTTTGCCTTTCCGGTTGACTGCGGCGCAGGCTCGCTGTGTGGACGAAATTCGCGCCGACATGGCGACCCCGCGACAGATGAACCGCCTGTTACAGGGCGATGTGGGTAGCGGCAAAACCCTGGTGGCGCTCTGTGCCATGCTGCTGGCGGTGGAAAGCGGCGGTACGGCTGCCATGATTGCACCCACGCAGATTCTGGCCGAGCAGCACTTCAACAACTTCCGCCGCCTGTTGCGCCACATGGATGTGCGGCTTTCGCTGCGCACTGCCGATCGCGCGGAGGACCTGGGCTATGTGCCCGATGACCCCGCTGAGTCGGACAACACCCCGCGCCTTCTCGTGGGTACACATGCTCTGCTGTACAAAAAGAACCGCCCCCACAACCTCGCGCTTGCCGTTATCGATGAGCAGCACAAGTTCGGCGTAGCACAGCGTGAGCAGTTCGTAAGCAGTGGGGAGCACCCCGATGTGCTCGTTATGACGGCTACTCCCATCCCCCGCACCCTCACGCTCACCCTCTACGGCGATTTGGATGTTTCCGTGATTGATGAATTGCCTGCCAATCGCGGCGAAATCATCACCGCCCTGCGCAATCCCAACCACATGAAGCGAATTATCTCCTTCATGCAGTCCGAACTTCAGGCCGGCCGTCAGATATACATCGTGGCTCCTCTCATCGAGGAAAGTGAGTCGCGCGCGCAAGCTGCTGCCACGACCGAGTTGGAGAAATGGCGCGGTATTTTCCCGCAGGAGCCTATCGGCCTGCTGCACGGCCGCCTGTCACCGGAAGAGAAAGACGAGGTTATGAGTGCCTTTCGTGCGAATGAAACTCACATACTTGTAGCCACGACCGTGGTGGAAGTCGGCGTTGATGTGCCGAATGCCACCGTTATGATTATCAATGATGCCGACACGTTCGGCCTTTCCCAGCTTCACCAGCTGCGCGGGCGTATCGGCCGCGGGCAGCACAAGAGCTACTGTATTCTTCTTTCAACGGCTAAGCCGGGGGAGCCCGGCCGTGAAAAACTCGATGTGCTCTGCCGTACTATCAATGGTTTTGAAATCGCTGAGGAAGATTTTCGCCTTCGCGGCCCCGGGGATGTGCTGGGTACCGCTCAGAGCGGTTTGGGGGCGGTGCAATTTACGGAGTGGCTCAGTGATATGCGGCTCATACACCGTGCCTCGCGAGATGCCGCCGCTATCCTTCAGCGCGACCCTGAGTTGCAGTTACCGCAACACGCCCCTCTGCGTGCCCTTGTTGCCCCCGAGGCAGAGCAGGGCGTGACTGCGTGATGTGTCGAGCCTGCTTACGCTTGTATGTTAAGATTTTATCCGTGTTTTTTATATGCAAAAAGCCGCAATCTCAACGATTGCGGCTTTTGAAATCTGTTCGTTGGGGCGAATCAGCGACGAGCTGTCTTACGGTGGCGGTCCTGCTGCTTAAGAGCAGCCTGCATCTTGGCGCAGTGGCGGTAGCCGGTGCGACCCTGCAGGGTACGCATGCTCAGCTGGGAGGAACCCCATTGGATAATCTGAATCTCCACCACGCGGCGACCCCACTTGCGCATAAGCGCCTGGGTGGGCTGGTAGATGTCGATGGTGCCCGTGCCGACAAGGGCGCTGCCGTAGTCGTCAATCACATAGATGTAGGGCTGCCCCTTAATCTTGAATCGAGTGCCCAGCGGGTAAACCGACCAATCTGCTGCGGCTGAGCGCACCTGATCAGTGTACTTCAGCGAGGTGCCGATGGCATTACGCGGACCGTAGCCGATGTGATCGCTCTCGGTGTGAGTGTAGGCGGTCGTACGCACCACGCGGTTAAGCTGCGCAGGGTGGTAGAGAGGCATGCCATGCTTATCACGCCCGAGCTTGGGCAGCTTGGGATTCGGCCTGGCTGAGGGGGAGGGAGCCGTGGGCATGACAAAGCCCGAGCTCACACTCGCCGCTTCTGCGCTATCGGCGCAGAATGTAAATGCTGTGAGGGCGCTCAGCACGCTCACGGCAAGCTGTTTTACTGTTTTCGTCATTATTCGGCGATGTAGGTAAGAGGTGCAGTGCCGTTCTGGGGCGGCACTTTGACTTGCGGCCGAGGGCATCTTACCATATTTTCCCCTCACTTGACAAGCATATTTTTAACTGTTCTCTTTCCGTAAAAACTTTCGAAAAGTTTTTAAATCACAAAATATGGTATGCAAACTTGTCGACAAGCTACTATATCTTGTGATTTGTTAACTTTGGTTAAACAGTTAAGTTTTTTATTGTTTTTCGAGGGGGAAGGGGGGGAGAGTCCAATCCTGCTCCTGCATGAGAGAGTCAAAGAAAACCTTTGCCTGTCCTTTGAGGTTGAGGCCGGCGATGTTGACATATCGCTCCGCTCCGCGAGGATCCGGCGCTTCCCCATGCAGGCCCTTGGCGGTGAGGAAGGCGATATAGAGATAGGCATGGGGGAAACCGGCGGCGGCGGCCTCCTGCAGTTTTTCGATAGCCTGCTCTATGTTTTTCGTGGTGCCTATTCCTTTATAGTGTGCGTAGGCCATGACAACGAGAGCATAGCTGTAGCCGGCATTGGCCGCGGTGGTGATGTAGCGCTTGCCTGTCTCGATATCTTGCTGAGTACCCTCGCCGGTGAGCAACATGAAACCCTGTGCCGTAAGGGCGATGGGGTCACGTTGTGCTGAGTTGAGCCATTTGATGTGGCGGTAGGCCTTCTCCTTGTTTTGGGTAAGACCGAACTCACCGCGGTAGTAGGCGCGCGACAGCAGGCGGCGTGCCTCCGAATTACCCAGCATGCAGGCGAGCCGCAGCATGTTTATTCCCAGCTCTTTATCTTGTTTCAGACCTGTTTTGGTATGGTAGTCGCCCGGTTCCGATACCAGCAGAGAACCGTACACAAACAGGGCACTGGGGTCGTGCAGGGTGACGGCTGATTTGAGCATCTCCAGACTGCGGGGCGGGTCTTGCCTGTGCATGACGGATGAAAGCGCATACATGGCTGCACCGTTTTTCACTGCTGCTTTCTGCAGCCATTCCAGCTGGGTGCGGGAGTCGGGGGCAAACTGGCTGAGGTAATAGATTACCTGGTGATTACCGCGCTTGACTTCGCCGGCGACTTCGGGGCGATCTTTATCCGCCCAGCAGGTCAGGCGGCGATTTTGCAACAGCCAGCTGAAACGCGTGTCAAAATTACCGCTTTTACCGGCTTCAATCAGCAGGCGGTTCGCAGCCGGTTCGTTTTTCAGCACACCTATGCCCATGCGCAGGAATACGCTGTAGTCAAGCATGGCCGGTGCATATTTCATATCCGCGGCCTTCTTGAGCCACTCGGCGGCTTCTTTGGCACCTCTCTGTTGTTTTTTGAGCAGGTCCTCTCGTGCTCGCCCTTGCAGGTAGCGCAGCTCGGGGGCGGCATTCTGGGCGGCTTTTGTCATGCCCAGGTAGTGCATGCCGATGGCATTGCCGTCTTTGGCGGCCTGTTCCATCCAGAGCGCCTGGCTGAATTCATCTTTCGTGACCGAGAGCATGACGGCGAGTGCCTCGCAGATGTCCGTTTCATTGGCCTTGACCTTTTCGTTGAGTTTATCAAGGAACTCTCGGTATTGTTGCGGGTAAACTGCCGGGGCGGTCAGAAGCGCGGCATCTGTACAATCCTCGGGGGGAAGAACCGGCAGTTTCATCCCTTTGTTGGTTTTGCTCACACGTTTACCTTTTCCTGTGGTGTGGTGCCGCAGTCGGTGGGGGTGCTCCCCCTGAGCAGCAAGCTGCATAGGGGCAATGGCAGTGCCGAGAGCAATGAGAGCGGTGAGAAAAAGGCTGTGTTTCATGGTTTCAGTGTATCGCTGTTTCATTCTACAAGCCTGCCCGTTTCAAGGCAAGCGCAAATCACGTCTTGCCGCCTTGTCACCGGGGCGGAACTGTGTCAGCGCGTGCGCGGGTGCTCAGGCCCGCAGCAGGGCGCTGCGCATTTCCTCTACAGGCAGGGGGGTGCTATTGCCGTGCCAGAAGGCATAGGCCAGTACGCCCTGCCACAGCAGCATGCTCAGTCCGTTAGCTGTGTTGCACCCTCTCTCTGCTGCTATGCGGCGCAGCGGGGTGTCGTGGGTTACAATATCGTATACAATCTGTCCGCACTGCAGCCATTCGGGCGGCAGGGGCAGGGGGTCGCCTTCTTTCAGCCCCAGGCTGGTGGCATTCACCACGAGGTCAGCCTGAGCGATGGCCTGTTGCAGCTCCGGCGTGCCGAAGTGGCAGGTGCTCAGTTCGCCCCGGCTGAGGGGGCGCAGTTTGTCGGCCATTTGCTCCAGCTCCGGCCGGGGGCGGTTGACCAGAGTAAGTGCAGGGCAGTGGCTCAATACGCATTGGGCTGCCAGGGCGGAGCCTGCCCCTCCGCATGCTCCCAGTATAACCACTCGCAGTTCACTGAGCGTGCGCCCGCTGTGTTCTTTTATGGCCTGTTCAAAGCCGGGGCCGTCGGTGTTAATGGCATGCCAGCCGTCAGCGCTGTATTTCAGCGTGTTGGCGGCACCGCAAAGCTGTGTCAACTCACAGCAGGTCACAGCTATGGCCCGGGCTTTCTTCTTGAAGGGGACGGTGACATTTACCCCTTCAAAGCCGAGGTGAGCCAGTTGTTCGAGCAGCTGCTCGAACTCGCCCTCGTCTGTGCCGGCGAGCAAGCGAACATAGCGAGCCGGGTTACCGGCTGTATCAAGCGCGGCCTGCTGCATTTGCGGGGATTTGCTGTGGGCAATCGGGTTGCCGATGACGCCGTACTTCACGTTCCCGCTCTCGCAGAGCTGCGCTATATCTGCTGCTGTGTAATACGCAGGCATGGAGGAATTTGCGATTTGCGAATTGCGAATTTTAAAAGTTTGGCTCGCGGGGCAGGAGCGAGCCAAACTTAAAATTCGTTATTGGCAATTTGTCGTTTTACTTGCTCTTGACGCGAGCGATGGCGACCTTCTCCATCTTGATGGTCACGCTGGGGCTCACCTCGATGAGAACGGTGTTCTCCTGCACATCGCGTACGATGCCATGCAGACCGCCGATGGTTACTACCTCGTCGTCAACTTTCAGTCCGTCCTGACGGGCCTTGTCCTCCTTGGCCTTCTTCTGCTGCGGGCGGATAAGCAGGAAGTAGAAGATAACCACCAGCAGAATAAGCGGCAGGAATGAGGAGAACATGCTCGGCTCCTCAGCGGCAGCGGCGGGGGTGCCGGTGGCGGGCTGGGTTGTCTGGGTAGTGACGGCGGCAGCCTCGGCGGGGGCAGCCGCAGGAGCGGCCTGGGCGAATACGTTGATATAGCTCATGGTATGTCGTTTGCTTGGTAACGCGAGATGAAGCTGCTCTTGAAAGCAGCGAATTGGCCGGCTGCAATGGCGCTTCTCGCTTGCGCCATGAGCCGCAGGTAAAAGTGGAGGTTCTGGAAGGAGAGCAGACGCAGCGCGAGCATCTCACCGGCGCGGAAGAAGTGGCGGATGGCCGCGCGTGAGAAACGTGTGACGTGCGGGTGCCCCTCGGGGTCGAGCGGGCGGCTGTCGTTCTCCCAGCGCTTGTTCTTAATGTGTATGGGGCCATCGGGCGTGAGTGCCACGCCGTGGCGGGCCAGGCGTGTGGGCATTACACAGTCGAACATATCCACCCCGCGCTCAATCATTTCAAGCAACTGGGTGGGCGTGCCCAGCCCCATGGCGTAGCGGGCTTTGTTCTGCGGGAGCCAGGGGGCTGTGTTCTCGATAGCGCGCAGCATTTCTTCCTCCGGCTCACCGACGGAGACTCCGCCGATGGCGTAACCGTCAAAATCCATGGCAGCGAGCTCCTCGGCGCAAAGCTTGCGCAGGTCGGCGTAGACCGAGCCCTGTACGATACCGAAGTGCTGCTGCAAGCCGTTGCCGCTGGTGGGTTGGTGTTCATCTACCCACTGTTTGCAACGCTTAGCCCAGCGCAGGGTGTAGCCGAGCGATTTTTCGGCGTATTTGCGGTCGCAGGGGTAGGGCGGGCATTCATCGAAAAGCATAGCGATGTCGCTGCCCAGATTGGCCTGAATCTCCATGCTGCGCTCGGGGCTGAGCATCATGTAGGCACCATCGATGTGGTTGCAGAATCGTACACCTTCTTCGGTTATCTTGCGCAGGCGCGCCAGACTCCATACCTGAAAACCGCCGCTGTCAGTGAGCATGGGGCGATTCCACCCGGCAAAGCTGTGCAGGCCGCCCAGGTTGCGTATGGCTTCATCCCCCGGGCGCAGGCAGAGGTGGTAGGTATTGCCCAGAATGATGTGCGCGCCGAGTGCCTCCAAATCTTCCGGGTGCAGGGTCTTCACCGTACCCTGGGTGCCCACGGGCATGAAGATGGGGGTCGGTACATCGCCGTGGGGCAGGTGCAGGGTGCCCAGGCGGGCGCCGCTGGGGTCAGTGCTGTGCAGGGTGAAGCTCATGAGTCGTTGCGTACAAATCTGGCAGCGTAGATAGGCTTACCCATGGCCTCCCACTGCTGTTGAAAATCCGTCTTGGGGTAAAAGGGGGCATTCCACTCCGCCTGAGTGAAGAGCGGGCTGGCGTCCATCTTTTCGCAAACCCACTGGAAGTATTCCTCGTGGTCGGTTTTGAAGAGCACCTCACCGCCAGGCGCCAGCGCACGGTGCAGCACGGGGATGAAACTGTCTTGCACCAGGCGGTTCTTGTGGTGTTTCTCTTTCGGCCAGGGGTCAGGGAAAAGATAGTGCAGGCGGTGAATACTGCCGGGGGCCACCATCCACTCCAGGAAGTAGCGGCTCTCCACCCGCAGCCCGCGTACATTACTCAGACCGCGGCGAGCACTCTCGCTGCATACCTTGCGTATGCGACCCAGCAGGCGCTCCACGCCCAGAAACTGTGTCTGCGGGTAGTGCTCAGCCATGGCCAGCAGGAATCCGCCATCCCCGCAGCCTAAGTCAACCTCGCAGGTCTGCTCGCCACCCGGCCCGAACATCTCGGCAACCGTGTGGCGCTTGAAGTAATCCTCCGGTACGAACGCTGTATTCATCTTGCGCGCGTATTGTAGCAGACCTCACACCGATTGTCAAAGTTATGTTCTGGCATATCAGCGCAATTTGGTATTGACAGTGGCACGCGGCCGCGTATAATAATCGCCGCTTAATTTCAACCCATTATTCACCATGCCTGACGCCAGATTCCAGCCCCTTACCGGTTTTCGCGATTTTGCCCCCCAGGAGTACGCCCTGCGTGCCTATCTCTTCGATACCTGGCGAAAGGTAGCCCATCGTTACGGTTTTGTGGAGTGGGAGGCCCCGACCCTCGAAGCCACGGAGCTGTACCTGAAGAAGTCCGGCGGCGAGCTGCCCACTCAGCTCTTCCGCTTTGTGGACCAGGGCGAGCGCGATATCACCGTGCGCCCTGAGCTTACCGCCTCGCTCGGCCGAATTGCTGCTGCCTACCAGCGCGAGTACACCAAGCCGCTCAAGTGGTTTGAAATCGGCAGCTGTTTCCGCTACGAGAAACCGCAGAAAGGCCGCCTGCGTGAGTTCGTGCAGTTCAACGCCGATATTCTGGGCGAGGCCGGCGAGGGCTCCGATGCTGAGCTGATTGCGCTGGCTATCGACTGCATGCGTGAGTTCGGTTTCACGGCAGATGATTTCGTGGTGCGTATCTCCGACCGTGAGGTCTGGCTGCGCTATGCCGCCGAGCACGGCGTGCCCGAGGAGAAAACAGGCGATTTCCTCGCTGTTATCGACAAGTTCGAGCGCGACCGCCCCGAGGTATGTCAGGAGAAGCTCGATGCCTTCGGCATGAAGCGCGCTGACCTCGAAGCCTTCATCCAGAACCCGCCCGCCGGTTGTTCCCCCCGCTACGAGGCTGTGCTCGCAGAGCTGACTGCCCGCGGTCTGGCCGACTATGTGAAGCTCGACCTCTATGTGGTGCGCGGTCTGGCCTACTACACCGGGCTGGTGTTTGAGATTTTCGACAAGGGGCACAGCCTGCGTGCCATTGCCGGCGGTGGCCGTTACAATGGCCTGGTTTCCACCCTTTCCAATGGCGCTGTGGATATGCCTGCCACCGGTTTCGCTATGGGCGATGCCGTGATTGCCCACCTTATCGAGGCTTGCCCTGCCGCCCGAGCCCTGAGGGATGCCGCCATTAAGCCGAATGCCTGCGATGTGTGTCTGGTGCTCGCCGCGCCTGAAATGCGCCCGCAGATGCTTTCCCTCGCCTCCTCCCTGCGCGATGCCGGCGTGCGTGTCGACCTGCCGCTGTCGCCCGCCAAGATGGGCAACCAGCTTAAGCGCGCAGAGAAAATCGGCGCCACCTGGGCTGTTATCGTCGGCTCCGAGTACCCGGAGCTGGAGCTGAAAAACCTCGCCACCCGCGAGTCGGTCAAGACTGACATCGAGGCTCTTCTCGAAGAACTGCTGCCCGATGGGGTCTGATTGTTCGAACAAAACTTCATATTCAAAAAGGCCATGCAGATAGCTGCATGGCCTTTTTGAATGTTGAATGAGAAAAACCGATTATTACCTGTTTTCCAGAACTTGTTTATAGATGTCACAAACCTGTTTAATCTTATTCTCCCAGGTGTACTTCAGGCTTTCTTCTTCGGCTGCACATTTGGCCATGCGGTAACGTACATCTTCGTTTTCGTACAAGTAATCAAGAGCTTGTGCAAAATCTTCTATAATCTGTTCCGTGTTTTTAATTGGAATCTTGATACCAATTCGTTCATTTACAACGGAGGCAAAACCGCAGTGATTCAGGCAAACGATGGGTAGTCCGTTTTGCAAAGCCTCCAACACAATGGTTCCGGTGCCGCCTTCGTGGATACTGGTGACACAGAGGACGTGACTGTTGGACATAGTGGCCAATACATCCTGATGAGAAACATAGCCTCTGAAATGAACTTGGTGTTCTATCCTTTGTTGCTTGGCAAGTTTTTTCCACTTTCTGTCCATTTCTCCGCCACCCAGAACATTAACCTCCATAGGATGTTTGCACTTAGGCAATGCCCGAAGCAGGAAATTCAGCGCTTTTCGTGGTATAAGCAGCCCCGCCCAGCATATTCGTAATGGCTCTCCTTCTTGGCGCCGCGGTAACACCGCCTCGCCCGGGGTGGAGTGAGTGCCAACCTCTTGAATCAGGTGTGAATCGCGTTTCCAGAGCCTCTTTACATCCTCAGTACCTCTGTCATCAGATACGATGATGGCATCCGCTTTAGCGGGTAGCGTACGAGCCGCAAAACCGTATCTTACCTGGAAAGCATTTATGATATTTCGAATCCCGTAGAATATCATGCCGTAAAACCCCAGACCGGGTAACAGACGTAAATTGGTTTGAGTGAATCCCCCCAGAGGTCCGATGACGTAAGGCTTCCCGAGTTTCCAGAGGTATCCCGGTTCGCGATAGCCGGCAAGCGTGACTTGGTGAATCAGATCAAAGTTCTCTTTGCGGTCGAGTTCTATGGCGTATTGATAGGCTTGTTTTTGCCAGCGCCGGTAAAAGTGATAGTAGCTGGGCGGGTATATTTTGCGGAGTGTTGGATAAAATTTTTCCGGTATGAAGTGAAATGTTATGTTTTTAACGGCTTCGGGGTTCTCTTTGCAATACTCGGTTACGGATTGTTCGAACTCTAATTGATTGAGCAGTACATGTACTTTGTGATATTTTGCAACACCGATAACAAAGTTCCATCCAACCCCGGGTTCTGAACCGCGATTGGGACCGCACGAATACGCTCCAAAAAGAATTTTCAGCTGTTTCAGTTGGCCTTGAGGCATAACAATGTGAAAGTCTTAAATTGATGGATAAAAGAACTCTGAATGATTTTCTGACTTACTCGATTTTCTTCTTTTTAGCGGGAGTGGCTGGCTTTTTATCTTTTTTTTCAGAGCTTGCTTTTTTACGCGTGGTGGCGCGTTTGCGGGCAGGCTTAGCCGGCTCGGTAGTGAGCTGCAGCTCGGGCTGGGTCGGCTCGGGCGCAGGCGCTGGTTCCGGGGCGGGGGCGGGAAGCTCAGCGAAGTCAATCCGGTCAGTACCCTCGGGGCGAATGGCGCGGGAGGAGATGCCGGCCGCGAGTTCGCCACGCAGGATAGCCTCTGCAATCGGGTCTTCGAGCAGACGCTCAATGGCGCGGCGCATGGGGCGTGCGCCGTATTGCGGGTCGTAACCTTTGTCCACCAACATGCTGACCACCTCAGGCGAGAGGTCGAGCGTAATCTGCTTGCTGGCCAGGCGCTTGATGAGTTTCTGGGCTTCGAGCACCACGATTCGTTCGAGGTCGCGGCGCTCAAGCATGCGGAAGACGATAAGCTCATCGAAGCGGTTGATGAATTCGGGGCGGAAGTGTTGTTTGGCCGCCTCGGTGATACGCTCTTTCATGGTATCATAATCGGCATCTTCGTTGCTCATGGCTCCGAACCCCATGGTGCCCTGTCGGGCTGCCAGGCTGGCACCTACGTTGGAGGTGAGGATGATGATGGTGTTCGCAAAGCTGACCTTGCGACCGAGAGAGTCCGTCAGCGCGCCTTCCTCCAGCACCTGCAGCAGCAGGTTCATGACGTCGGGGTGCGCTTTCTCTACCTCGTCGAAGAGGATGACCGCGTAGGGGCGGCGCCGTACCTGCTCTGTGAGCTGGCCGCCCTCATCGTGTCCCACATAGCCGGGGGGCGAGCCAATCAGGCGGCTGGTGCTGAACTTCTCCATATACTCACTCATATCGACCTGAATGAGCGCCTCTGCCGTGCCGAACATGATTTCGGCCAGATTGCGCGCCAGGTAGGTCTTACCCACACCGGTGGGCCCCATGAAAAGGAAGGAACCGATGGGGCGGCGCGGGTCTTTGATGTCGGCCCTGCTGCGGCGCAGAGCACGCGCAATGGCGGAGCAGGCGATATCTTGCCCGATAACCTTGCTCTTGAGCTCATCTTCCATGTGCAGGAGCTTTTCGGTATCCTTCTGCTCCATGCGCGAGAGGGGGATGCCGGTCCACTTGGAGATGACAGCCATGATATCCTCATCCGTGACCTCCTGGCGAGCGGCGTTCATCTGTTCTTTCCACTCATCCACCTCGGTGCGGAAACTGCTGTCGAGTGCGGCTATACGGTCGCGCAGGGCGGCGGCACTCTCGAAATCCTGAGCGGCTACGGCTTTTTCTTTCTCCGTCACCAGGTCACGGCGGGCCTGCTCGCGCTCCTTGAGTGCCTGCGGGCGGGTCATCAGGGCCACGCGCAGGCGGGAGCCGGCTTCATCCATCACGTCTATTGCCTTGTCGGGCAGGAACCGCCCCATGAGGTAGCGTTTGGAGAGCCCGGCTGCGGTTTCGAGTGCTTTCTCCGTGTAGTGTACGTGGTGGTGCTCCTCGTAGCGCGGGGCTATGCCCTTGAGAATGAGTACGGTGTCTTCCACGCTGGGCTCGCCGACCTGCACCTGCTGGAACCTGCGTTCAAAAGCGCCGTCTTTCTCGATGTGCTTGCGGTATTCATTGAGCGTGGTGGCTCCTATGGCCTGCAATTCACCGCGTGAGAGCGCGGGTTTGATGATGTTGGAGGCATCCATCGTCCCCTCGGCCGAGCCGGCGCCGATGAGGGCCAGCGAGCTGAATATCATCGTCGGCGTCGATAACCTCGATTTTGAGGTGGCGACCCGCGCGATCTACCGCGAGTTTGTCGCGAAGGAAGAACCTCGCTGGTGATCGGACTGTGCCCACACCCGCTGGCGCTTCGCGCCGGATTCAACTCGTTCCGTTCGGGCAGAAGGCCCTTCGGAACTGCTTTGCAAGAATAAGCATATAAGGGGCGCTGTAAAGCGGCCCTTTTTTGCTTCGGGTTTGACTTATGCTATATGAAAAGATATAATCAATGACGTAGAGATAAATCGTTGGGAGGAATGTGTATGCTCACGATTCATACCGATACCAGGATTCGAGTGATGTCCAAGGATAACA
>JAFVIC010000063.1 GCA_017477935.1 Akkermansia sp.
ATCCGTCTGTAGGGAGTCAGCAGAGGCCATAGTACCACCAAAACGAACAACCCCGGTGGGAAGGGCTGAATCACGGCGTGGGCAACCACTCAAATCTCAGAACATACAGCAGCAGAGCCGAGAAGTACTGAAATGTACGAAGCCTCGACCGAGGGATGGAAAGCGGTGCAAGTCCGAATCCACGTAACGGAGCGGAGGAGTTGTCAGGGTATCTGACGAGGAGAGATAAAGAGTTGCGGCAGGAATCGTAGTTCCGGGACTAAACACACGCCGAGAAACCGCCGTATGCCATGAAAGGCACGTACGGTGGTGTGTGAGGGGGCGAAAGCCCCCCTACACGATTAATACAATAGACGTATTACTCTTGAGCTGAGTAATAATAAATCTTTTAGATTGCTTTCTGTGGCTACCCTCCCTATGTAAGTTCAATGGACTTATTGTCTTTTACAACGATATCATTAAACTAAAAGGATGAAATGAGTATTGAATGAAATTAACTCTCCGACCTCTTTAATTTATAGTTTTAAAATTCAATAACAAAATCAATGCAGTCTAATATGTATTTATTTAAGAAACTTACTACAGTAAAAAATGGAGTCGATTAACTATAATATGTTATATTTGTTACAAAAAAGTTAATGACTAAATTGGGAGCTTCGGCAGGGCGGAAAACCATGCTTCAATATATATATATCATTACCCAATGAAGACATTATTGATACATTAACTTCATTGTTTTTATTGAGGATGCTTAATACGATTTCGTCTTTTCCAAGATAAAGCTTCATAGAAATTAACATATTAACACATTTACTCGGTATAAGATCGATTTTCTCGTATGACGCTTCTGTAAGCCTTGAATTATAATACCAATTCAAATGATTAGATGTTTGAATTAATGTGTTATTGTATAAGCCATAGCAGTTTGTTGTGCCTGATTCTTTGTTAATCATTCTGGCGCAGTATGGGGATAATAGATGAATTTCACACGAGTCACTCCAGTTTGGAAAATCTTTCGATATGCAAGTTATAATGGCATCATACGACAAATCTCTTACACCACTATTTTTGTACATATTCATTTGTTCATTTGAATAAAATACCAAGTTCTTATGCGCAAATCCTTGTTTTAATTCGTTTTTTATTTTTTTGTAAAACTCAAGATATTCATTCGTTGGTGATTCGTAATCGTCACTTTTAGTATAACTTAATAAAAAATCACAGATGTCTGATATGCTTTGTATATTAGCAGGATAAATACAGTCTGGGGGTAAAGTTGTCTTTTTATACTTTACATTAGCTTTGTAACTTGCAAAGTATAATGGGGTCTTGCTAAATAGTAACAGGTCTCCGGCTTGCAAAGGAAAGGAAACGGCATCGCACGTAAACATATCTATCACAAAGATAGTGCCCTGCCGATAAATTGTAACATATTTACTATAATATGTTGCCTCTTGAAGATCTTTTCCATATTTTATTCTATTGATAGGATATAAATTATCCCAAACATCGCTTATACTTTGCCCATATTTTAAATTATACGTTCTACAGCTCTTTCCAAAACCAAAAATAGTTATATCATCTGCTAAAACGCACATCGAAAAGCAGAACAAAAGAATGGAAATATAATTCATATTTTTATAGTAATTTTGCGTTAGTGAAAGCTAAAACACGTCCTTGCACAAACATGTTATGCAACCACAAGGACAGTTTGACAAAATTTTGGAGATTTGCAAGTCTTTTTTCTGGATTGGACTCTTTTTTAGATTTGTTGTCAGATGTTGATTATACCTAAGCTCAGAAAAGGGAGTTGAAGTACCCAAAAAGCTTGCCATAATTTCTTAAAAAGGTAGTGAGTGTCACCCAGTCCGCAAGAGCGAGAGTTTCATCGCTGCCGCTTCTCCCCACCTTTGAGCAAAAAGTTTGCTCGGCGTTCATAGTGGTCATAGAATACGACATCTCTCGCCTCACAGCGAGGGCATTCTACCGAATTAGTCGCAAAATATTCGCATTCCGAAATTTGGCCTTGACTTGTACTGCGGGTCTGGTGTACTCTGAAGTTCCTTAATAGCATATAGGGCATGGTAGGACTTTTGTCCTCCATGCTCAATCCTTTTATGGGGCCATTGAGGATTTTCTGCTCTCTCTTATGCCATTTTTGCCTTCGTTTTCTACTGCGGGAATGGGACATGCCCACACTTTATAACGAAGAGCCCAATTTACCTCTTCGCGGCGGAATGTGGGGGCTGTGCCGTAAAAAAAGACTCGCTTTCCGGGGGGAGCTGCGTTATAATCCGCCCCATGAGCGATATTCAGTGGAACAGTATCACCGTGAGCGAAGAAGAAAAACCTCAAATCAGTATCGATGACTTGCGAGAGTTGGCCGCCGATTTGGACCCGGATGACTTCGATGAACCGGTACAGGAATTTCTGGATGAGTTGATGGGTGAGGCTGACCTCACTGACCTGCGCCGTGCGGCTACCCTGCTGCTGCAGGATGAGGTGGATTTTTCGCCCGAGCTGGCAGCTATGGGGATAGAGCCTGACTCTGCACTGATTACCCTGCTGATTGCCACCGGGGCGGATGTGAATGCCGTCAATCCCTATGGGCAGGCTCCGCTGCACCTGGCCGCTCAGTATGGATATACGGCTATTGTTGATATGCTGCTGGCAGCCGGGGCTAAGCTGACCGTGAGGAACCATGCCGGTAAGTTCCCGGCTGACCTGACGACGGACGCCGAGCTGCGCGCTCGCCTGACCCCGCCTTCACCCTTCGATGACGACGACACGCCCCTGCCGCCGGAGATTGAAGATGCCGACTATGTACCCCCGCATGAGCACAGCTGCGATTGCGGGCATGAGCACCACCACGATTGTAACTGCGGTTGCGGTGGTCGCCACGGGGCCTGAACCCGGGTGGAGCCAAATGGGAATTTGAAGGGCTGAATACGTCCTTCGAACTTTGTGCTGCCGCAGTGTTTTTTCAGCCGGTCAGTTTTTGGCCGGTTTTTTCTGCTTGGCGGTCTTCTGGCGCTTCATGCGCTGAAGGTCCGCCGGGGTGGGGCGGCGGATGATGGTTTCGCCGGGTTTGGCCATATCGGCCCTGTCGCGGGCGGTGGTTTCGTAGTATTCCGGGTCATTCATCCAGAGGGCACGGTTGCGGGCCTCTTGCTCGTCTTTGCGCGCCAATTCGAGCTGGTATTCTTTCTGTTCCTTGTCATGCTGGAGCTCCTGCAGCTCCAGCATGGGCTGCAGCACCAGCATGGAACCCAGGAACGAGACAAAGCCCAACAGGATGAGCCCGCTCACTCCCATCACACGGCGTATGCCCCGCGTGCGCTGGAAACGCTGGGTTTCAAGTTCTTCGAGGGTTGGGTGCGAACGGCGGTGCAGAAAGGGTATTTTCATGGCGGCAGTAGGGGTTATTTGGCATTGCGCTCGGCAAAGGGCACAAAGCGGCCGCGGCGTGCCAGCACAACAGTGTGCATGCGCAGTTGCTTGCCCTTGGAGGAGGCAGGAACCGGCGTGGTGCTTACCTCGAACCCGGCTCGAATCAGGGTGCTTTCCAGTCGCTTGTCGCGCTTGGCTACGGTAATAGCCAGCAGGCTGCCGCCCTTCAGCGCATTGAAGTAGGCCTGAGCGTCACCCAGGCTCAGCTCGCAGCGGGCGTGCACATGGCGCAGCAGAATGGCGTGCAGCGAGCCGGTGCGCTTGCGGCACAGCTCGGCTGCCGTGGCGATTTCGGCGCTCACACGGCGGTCTTGCCACACGGCTTTGGTTTCGCTGTGGGTGCGGTTCCATTCCACAATGGCGGCCACCGGTTCTGCAACAATGAACTTGGCTTTCTCGCGCGGCAGGCACTCCATGGCCTTTGCCAGACCGTAGCCCAGCCCCAGCCCGGCTATCATGATACAGGGTTGCGTGGCGCGTGTGATGGGTGAGGTGGCAATCTCTGCCATGGAATCTTCGCTGCCATGGGTGAATGAGTTTGCACAGGGCAGGCCGTCAAGCTGCAGTGAGAGCTCGCCGTCGCGTTCCCACAGCTCCCACAGGCTGCCGTTTTCCATCTTATATTCGCCGAGTTTGGTCAGGGGCTTCATGCCCACACTATACCAGATTGCCCCCGCCTATGGCAAGCGTGTATTGCGTGCTCGCGTGTGTTTGATTGTTTTTCAATGCAGAAAAGCAGCTTTTTTGGGTTGAAAAGGTGATTTTTGCACTTTCTCTTTCAGTTTTATGCTTGACTTCGCTCGAACTATCGGGTACTGTTACTAGTACACAAACGTCATGAAAGACCGTCGAATAGTAATTACTGGCATGGGTGCCCTTTCTCCCCTCGGCAACAGCGTGGAGGAGACTTGGGCTGGTATGAAGGCGGGGCGCTCCGGCATCTCCAGGATTGAGAGCATTGACACCGATGTATACGCCGTTCACATTGGCGGCGAAGTGAAAGATTTTGATGCCACGCCTTATTTTAAGAAAGACCCCAAGGGTGCACGTCGTTGTGACCGCTTTGAGCTGCTGGCCATGGCTGCTGCCGGCATGGCTATGGAGGATGCCGGCCTGGACCCTGAGAAGGTTGATAAGAACCGCGTGGGCGTGATGATTGGCTCCGGTATCGGTGGCCTGGGTATTCACGGCACGAACTGCGAGACTCTCATCAAATCCGGCCCCCGCCGCGTGTCCCCCTTCTGCATTCCGTACATGATTACCAACATGGCCTCCGGTCTGGTGAGTATCGAGTACGGTTTCGGCGGCCCGAACATGAGCATTTCCACCGCCTGCGCTACCTCTAACCACTGCATTGGTGAGGCTTGGCGAATCATGAAGTTCGGCGATGCTGATGTGATGATTTGCGGCGGTGCCGAGGCGGCTATCCTGCCCATCGGTATCACCGGTTTCGCCAACATGAAGGCGCTCTCCACCCGCAATGACTCGCCCGAGACGGCCTCCCGTCCCTATGATGTGGATCGCGATGGTTTCGTGATGAGTGAAGGTGCCGGCGTTATTATTCTGGAGACTCTGGAGCACGCTCAGGCTCGCGGCGCCAAGATTCTTGCCGAGCTTGTGGGCTACGGTCTCAGCTCCGATGCTTACCACTACGCTGCCCCCGCACCCGAGGGCGAGGGTGCCAGCCGCTGCATGGAGATGGCTCTGCAGCACGCCGGTCTGAAGCCCGAGGATGTGGACTATGTGAACACGCATGGTACCTCCACCCCCGTCGGCGATATCTGCGAGGTGAAGGCCATTAAGCGCACGTTCGGCGACTACGCCACCAACGGTCTGGTCTGCAGCTCCACCAAGTCGATGACCGGTCACTTGCTGGGCGCTGCCGGTGGTATCGAACTGCTGGCCTGTGTGAAAGCTATTCAGGACAACTTTGTGCCCCCCACCATCAACGTGTTCAACCAGGATCCCGCCTGCGACCTGGATGTCTGCCCCAACGTGGGCCGCGAGATGAAGGTGGATGTGGCTCTCAGCAACTCCTTCGGCTTCGGCGGTCACAACGCCTCGCTTATCGTAAAGCGCTTTGTTGACTGAAGCTGAGCCGGTTGAGTAAAATACGCGCTTTTTGCGGCGGTCGGGGTTGTACCCTGCCGCCGCGCTGCATTCCCCGCTATCGCCATGGCTGACCCTGAATCCCCGCAAGAGAACCCCGCACCTGAGCCGCTTGCCACCCCTCGGCGGCGCTCGCTGCTGCACAGGTTGAAGTGCAGCACCTCCACCCGTGACCGCGCCGATATGCTGTGGCTGCGCTGGGCTGTGCTATCCGTTGTGGTGCTGCTGGCTGTCATGCTGTTGCTGCTGGGCGGGTATTTTGAGGGGGTGGACGATGCGCAGCTGCGCCTGCTGTGCGGCAACCCCTTTTATCTGGAGGCAGAGGCCACGCAAAACCCCGCTCTCAGTCCGGTGCAAATGTTCGGCCTGTGTGTGGGGGTGACATTGTACCTGGGGATTGTGCTGTTGCGTCAGCGCCGTTTTGTGCCGCGCACGCAGGTGGCGCTCATGGCGGCGGTGGCGGCTGCTATGCCGGGGCTGCTGTGTGTGCTGTGGGATTGCGTGTTCTATGCAGCGCCGCTGCTTTTCTGTGTGATTTTCACCTGGTTGCTGGTGATTGTGATACCCTTTTTCCGCCGCTCTCGCTCATGAAAGCTCAGGATTACCCGAAACCTGTGCAGGAACTTATCGCGCGGCTTAAACGTATGCCCGGCGTGGGAACTCGCGGTGCGGAGCGCCACGCTCTATGGTTCCTGCAGCACGGCAGGGCAGATGCACGCGCTCTCGCCGCTGCCTTGACGGCCGCGGCAGATGAGGTGACACCTTGCCCCCGCTGCGGGTTCTTTGCGGCCAATGGGGAGCTTTGCACCGCCTGCAGTGACCCGGCGCGTGATTCTGCGTTGCTCTGCGTGGTGGAGCAACCCACCGATGTGCTCCCCATCGAGCGCTGCGGTATGTTCCGTGGGCTCTACCACTGCCTGGGGGGGAAGATTTCGGCGCTCGATGGCATTATGCCCGAAGACCTCGCTGTCACCCAGCTCGTGGAGCGGGTGCGCCAACTGCCCGGCTGCGAGGTGATACTAGCGGTCGGCAGCGATGTGGAGGGCGAGGCTACTGCTCTCTATCTGGCAGAGCAACTCTCTGCGCTCGATTGTCGCGTGACCCGACTGGCGCAGGGTATGCCCGCCGGCGCCGGACTGGGGCAGGCAGATGCCGTTACCCTCATGCGCGCGCTGGAGGGCCGAAAGAAGCTCTGAATCAACGCTCCCTGCAGGGAGCCTATTAACCCGGGTATATGAGTAGCTGCGCCGTGGTTTCTGCAACTGCGGTATTCGTGCGAAACTCAGTTAATACCGCAGTTCCAACGGCGCTGAAATTGATTTTGTGCCGGAGCGAGACGGTAAACTTTTTCCCATGAAGGTGAAGCGCAGCAGCTCACCACGCGTGAGCGATTTATCGGCGGTGGCCGGTATTCCCCTTGCTCCCGGTGTGAGTCGGTATCTGTCGCACCATGACACAAACGCGCGCGGGCAATCGCGCTTTCGGGTTGCAAGGTGCGAGGGAATGGAGTAATATGGTGCCATGAGTTACGATTTGATAGTGATTGGTGGCGGCCCTGCCGGGTACGTGGGTGCCATTCGTGCTGCGCAGATGGGCAAGCGCGTAGTGTGCGTGGAAAAAGAGGCCCTGGGCGGCACCTGCCTGAACTGGGGGTGCATACCCACCAAGGCCCTGCTGAAGAATGCCGAGGTGTACAACACCATGGCCCGACACGCGGCAGAGTATGGCATTTCCTGCGGCGAGATGAGTGTGGACTGGCCCGCTGTCATCGCCCGCAGCCGTGGTGTGTCGGAGCGCCTTTCCAACGGTATCGCTTTCCTTTTCAAAAAGAACAAGATTGAGCATGTAACCGGCACGGCTCGTATTCTGGAACCCGGGCGTGTGGAGGTCACGGCGGCTGACGGCACAGTGAGTGAGCTGGAGGGCGCCAACATCCTCATCGCCACCGGTGCCCGCACCCGCGAGGTACCCGCTTTCCCCTTCAACGGCAAGACTATCATCGGCAGCAAGGATGCCCTCGTCATGCCCAAACGCCCCGAGAGCATGATTGTCATCGGCTCCGGCGCTATCGGCACCGAGCTCTCCTACGTCTACCACTGCTTCGGTACCAAGGTAACGCTTGTGGAGGCCCTGCCGCGTATCCTGCCCAACGAGGATAACGACGTCTGCACCGCCATGGAGCGCTCGTTTAAGAAGCAGGGCATCACCTGCATGGCCGGAGCCAAGGTTGAGAGCCTGAAGGACAACGGCGAGAGCGTGACGGCCACCATCACCGCCAAAAACGGCAAGCAGCAGGAAATCACCGCCGATGTCTGCCTGGTGGCCATTGGCGTGGTGCCTGTTGTGCCCGAGGCTAACGGTCTCGAACTCACCGAGCGCGGCTTCATTAAGGTGGACGACGACTACCGCACCAGCATTTCCGGCGTGTATGCCGTGGGTGACTGCATTGGCGGTATCATGCTCGCCCATACGGCCAGTTACGAGGCCGAGCAGGCCGTGGAGGGCATGTTCTGCGCAGAGTATAAGCCCAAGCACCCCGTCAACGTGCCCGGCTGCACCTACTGCCACCCGCAGGTGGCCAGCGTGGGCAAGCGCGAGCGCGAGCTCAAAGAAGCCGGCGTGGAGTACAACGTGGGCAAGTTCCCCTTCCTGGGTATCGGCAAGGCAGTGGCCGCCGGCGAGACAGAGGGCTTTGTGAAACTCATCTTCGGCAAGGAGAACGGCGAGCTGCTGGGCGCTCACATCATGGGCGATTCCGCTACCGAGATGATTGCTCACCCCGAGCTGGCCATGAACAGCGAGCTGACGGATGCCGATATGAACGCCATGATTTATGCCCACCCCACGCTCTCCGAGGCTATCCACGAGGCCGTGCTGGCCGCCGACGGTCTGGCGGTTCATGGCTGATAATCCCCACCCCACACTCTTTCGCTGATGGCTCATAAGTATTTCTACGATACCGGTGAGGAAAAGCTCGGCCCCGTGACCGGCAACGAGCTCGTGCAGCTGCGCGCTGCCGGGCAGATTGACAACAAAACCTGGGTGCGCCGGGAGGATTCCGAAACCTGGCGCCCCCTCGGCTCTGTCGACCTTCGCGAAGAAGAGTACGAGGAAGCTAACCCCAGCCTGTGGAAACTGCTCACGCGCCACATGCCGGTCAGCCGCCTCATACTGCTGGTGGCCGTGCTGGTCGTCTTCATTCTGCTGGTGGTGGGCGTGCTGAGTGTGGCCTGGCCCTTTATTCTGGTAATACTGGCCGTGTGGCTGTTGCACCGCTCGCTGCGCTGAATCGAACCTGAACCTGCCGACCATGTTTCCCCTCGCCGCCATAGAAAATCTGCATGAGGTTCAGTCCTTTGACCAGCACTGGCTCTTCTACTTCTGCTCCATTTTCGGTTCGGTCGTGGGTGCGCTGGCCGGGGCTTCCGCCTCCAGCCGCGTACGCATGGATTTATTCGGCATCATCGCCTGTGGTACCATCGCCTCGCTTGGTGGTGGTACCGTGCGCGACATGCTGCTCTCCGGCCTGATCCGGCCGGACGGCTCTCCTGTCACCGTATTCTGGGTAAACCCGAGTGATGTCGTGTTCCTGTACTGCGCGGTGGGAACCAGTCTTCTCGTGTTTTTTGTAACGCGCTTCATCGCGCCGCCCGTCGGTACCATCCGCGTGGCGGATGCCTTCGCCATGGCCTTCTTCACCCTGCTGGGCGCGGCGAAAGCACATTGTATCGGCTGCCCCTGGCTCGTCTCCATCTGCATGGGGGTCTGCACCGGTGTAGCCGGCGGTGTGCTGCGCGATGTGCTCACCGGCAACGTCCCCTACGTCTTCCGCCCCGGTGAACTCTACGCTACGGCGTCTTTTGTCGGCTGCGTGCTCTTCCTGGTGCTCATGGAAATGGGTTGCTCCTATGCCGTCTCTTTCGTGCTCGGTGTAGCCGCCGTGTTCATTGTTCGCATGGCCGCCGTGCACCACAACTGGAAATTGCCCTCCTACCGCCCGCTCTTCGATACTGTCGGTCGCCACGACCCCCTCGATGACGAGAAGTGAAGGGGGATTGTCTACTGAATAGGCACGGGATTCCTGTTCGTTGGCCGCCATGCCTTGCGGCATGCCACGCGCGGGGGTTGACATCTCCCGCGCGTGCGTTATAATGGGCTCATGAGCGAAAACGTAAAAGATTTGGAAAAGGAACAGCCCGAGGGTGCTCCCTGCGAGGACGCCTGCGATTGCGGTAAACCCGATAAACCCGAGCAGGAATACGCGGATGCTGTGGATGAAAGCGCTGAGGGCGAGGCCGCAGCTGCTGTGGATGAGCTGCAGAAGTGGCGCGATATGGCGATGCGCACGGCGGCTGAATATGATAACTATCGTAAGCGCTGCGTGAAGGATCGCGAGGAGTTCACCCGCTACGCGACGCGCGGTCTGCTCGAGGAGCTGCTGCCTGTGGTGGATAATTTCGAGATGGGTATGATGATGGCGGGGCAGGATACCTCGTCCATGATTTACATCGGTATGAGCATGGTGCAGAAGCAGCTGGGCGACTTCATGGCCGCTCAGGGGGTGGAGCCTATTCCCACGGAGGTTGGTCAGATGTTCGACCACAATATTCACGAGGCAATTCAGAGTGAGCCGTCCGACAAGCCCGAGGGGACCATCATCCGCATTCTGCGCCGTGGTTACAACCTGAAGGGGCGTTTGCTGCGCCCGGTGAATGTGGTGGTGGCCGCCGCCCCGCAGGAGGAAAAGTCCGCTGAGTAACCCTTAACCTGATTTCGCTGACGATGGCTGATGATTACTACAGCGTGCTGGGCGTAGACAAGGGAGCGGATGACGCTGCCATCAAAAAGGCCTACCGCAAGCTCGCCATGAAATACCACCCCGACCGCAATCCGGATGACAAGGTGGCCGAGGAGAAGTTCAAGGAAGTGGGCGAGGCTTACGAGGTGCTCAGCAATCCCGATAAGCGCGCCGCATACGACCGCCTGGGGCATGAGGCGTTCAAGAACGGCGGTATGGGCGGTGCCGGTGGTGCCGGCGGTTTCGGTGGGTTCACTGACCCCATGGATATTTTTGCCCAGTTCTTCGGAGGTATGGGCGGCTTCGGCGGTTTCGGCGGCGGTGGGCGTCGCCAGGCAGATCCTCGCCAGCCGGGGGCTGATTTGCGGCAGTACCTGCGCATATCGCTGGAAGAGGCGGCCCATGGCTGTGAGCGCAAGCTGAAGGTGGAGCGCCGCGTGGCCTGCGATGCTTGCGGTGCGACCGGTTCGAAAGATGGCAAAGAAGGTTTTAAGGTTTGCCAGACTTGCCATGGTTCGGGCGTGGTGACACGTCAGAGCGGTTTCTTTGTGCAGCAGAGCACTTGTCCGACCTGTCGCGGTACCGGCCACACGGTGAGCAATCCCTGCTCGAAGTGCCGTGGCGAGGGCCGCGTGCGCAAGGTGGAGGAAGTCGAGCTGCGCATACCTGCCGGTGTCGATACCGGGGTGAGCATGCGCGTGGCAGGCAAGGGTGATGCCGGTCTGCACGGCGGTGAAAACGGTGATTTGTATGTGGAGCTGGAGGTAGCGGAGCACGATATCTTCACGCGCGAGGGGATGGACCTTTACATATCCATGCCCATTTCGCTGCTCGACGCTACGCGTGGCGGCGCTGTTTCCGTGCCGACGCTGGATGGCCCGACCAAGCTGAAAATCCCTGCCGGTACCGCCGGCGGTACCACCTTCCGTGTGCGTGGGCAGGGCATGCCCGCCCTGCGTGGTAACGGTCGCGGTGACTTGATGGTCGGTGTGATGGTTGAGACCCCCTCGGGCCTGAACTCCAAGCAGATGAAGGCTCTGGAGAGTTTCTTCGCTACGCTCGATGAGGACAACCTGCCCGAGATTCGTGACTTCGCCAAACATGCGGCCCGGTATCTCAAATAACCCAACGTATTGAAGCTCTGTGCACCGCTGCTACCTGCCACACGCTGATTTCACCGCCGGTACTCTCACCATCGAAGGGGAGGAGGCACACCATGCCCTGCGGGTCATGCGCCTGCGCCCGGGGGATGTGTGCGAGGTGTTCGACGGCGCCGGGCAGGCAGCGCGGGTGCAGGTGCAGGCCGGGCATGGCAGCAGCATGAGCGTGCTGGTGCAGGAGCTGCTGCCCCCCATGCCCCCCGTGGCCGGTATTACCCTGGCTTTGGCTGTGCCGAAAGGTACCAACATGGACCTTATCGTGCAGAAGGCGGTGGAGCTGGGGGTGAGCCGTATTATCCCCCTGATTACGGAGCGCACCATCGTGCGCCTGAGCGGTAAGGATGCCGCCGCCAAGGCCGACAAGTGGCGCCGCACGGTGCTGGAGGCCTGCAAGCAATGCGGTGTGAATTCCCTGCCTGAGGTGGAGGAGCCGCAGCCCTACAAGCTGTTCCTGCAGCGCAGCGATTTGCCGTTGCTTAAAGTGCAGTGTGCCATTGTGCCGCACGCACGCCCCCTGCGGGATGTACTCGAAGCCGGCCGCGCGGCTGCGCAGCGAGAGTGTGTGCTGCTTATTGGCCCCGAGGGTGATTTCTCGCCTGCGGAATATGCGGCGGCGGAGTCTGCCGGCTACACACCCACCGGGCTGGGGCCTATCATATTGCGGGTCGAGACTGCTGTATTCCTGGCAGTGGCCGCCGCCCGTTATGCGCTTGATTGAGAGCGCTCGGCAATTTTATGACTATACGAACACTTGTGATGACGGCACTCTGCGCCCTGCCGGGTACAGTGGTGGTGCAGGCGGCAGAACCGGCTCCGGCCGCAGTGGTCGCAGCTGAGCAGGAACACCCTTATTTCGCGGATTTGCCCTATCCCGTCTGGTCGAAGCTGACCCCCGAACAGGCGCTGAAAGATGCCCCCGTCGCGATGGCCATCGCCCGGCAGCGGCTGGATGCCATTCGCGCGCTCACTCCGCAGCAGATGACCTTCGAGAATACCTTTATCGCCCTCGGGGATGCTACCCGTGAGCTGGAGAAGGTGACGGATTACCTGCGCACCCGCGCCTCTACTATGGATTGTCCCGCCGTGCGCGATGCTCAGGCGGCTCTGCTGCCCGAGCTCAATAACTTCTATTCGGGTATTACGGCAGATGAGCGCTTGTGGGAAGTTTTGCGCACTGCCGCTGCTCAGCCCTGGGTGCAGGAACTCAGTGCTCAGAAGCAGCGCTTCGTGCAGCAGACGCTCGACTCCTTCCGCGACAACGGCGCCGAGCTTTCCCCGGAGAAGAAGGCGCGCAAGGTTGCCATCGAACAGGAACTCTCGGAGCTTACCCTCAAATTCGGCAAAAATGTGCTCGATTCCACGAATGCCTGGGAGCATATCGTAACTGACCTTGCGCAGCTTGAGGGTATGAGCGACAACTGGTTGGCCGCCGCCGCAGCAGATGCCACTGCCCATGGCCATGGCACGGCGGAGCAGCCTGCCTGGCGTATCACCCTGGAGGCCGGCAGTGCCACTACCGTGCTGCGCGATTGCTCGGTGGAGGCTACGCGTAAGCTGTGCTGGGAGGGGATGAGCCATATCGGGCGCGGCGGCGAGTTCGACAATGCCGCCATCGTGGCGCGGGTCATGCAGCTGCGCAGCGAGCTGGCTCAGTTGCTGGGGTTTGCCACCTGGGCGGACTACAAGACCCGCGACCGCATGGTCGGCAGCGGGGCAAAGGCCATGGCCTTTGTGGACGGTATGATGCAGCGGCTCGAGCCTACCTTCCGCGCCGAGTGTGCCGAGCTTATTGCCTATGCCAATACCTGCACCGGGGTGAAGAGTGATACCATCGCCCCATGGAACCTGCGTTACTATCTCAATGAGTACACTCTGAAGCAGTGCTGTCTCGATCCTGAGAGCCTGCGCCCCTATTTTGCCTGCGATCGCGTGCTGGAGGGTATGTTCTCCATCGCCGCCCACCTCTACAACATCTCAATCGATGAGTTGCCCACCGTTTGCCTGCAGCCCGGCCAGAGCTGCCCCGAGGGTAAGGTGGAGGTCTGGCACCCGGAGGTACGCCTGTTTGCCATCTCAGACAAGGCTACCGGCGCTCACCTCGGTTCGTTCTACCTGGACCTCTATCCGCGTGCCGGTAAGCGCGCCGGTGCCTGGATGTCGCCGCTGCGTGCCGGCGCCCCCGGCAGGGACGGGCAGCCGCATGAGCCGCACCTGGGGGCCATTACGGCCAATTTGACCCGACCCGTGGGCGATAAGCCGGCCTTGTTCAGTCACCTGGACGTGCAGACGATTTTCCATGAGTTCGGCCACATGCTCCATGCCATGCTGACCGACACGGAGCTGGCCGGCCACTGGTGCAGCGGTATCGCCTGGGATTTCATCGAGCTGCCCAGCATCATCAACGAAAGCTGGACCTGGGCTCCCGAGGCACTCGCCCTCTATGCTCGCCACTACGAGACCGGTGAGCCCATGCCCGCCGAACTGGTGGAGCGCCTGCAGAAGAGCCGCTACTTCATGCCCGCCATTACCAACATGCGCCAGTTCTGCCTGGCTAAGCTCGACCTTGAAATGCATGCCAACTATGCCACGCGGTTCGAGGGGCGCGATATCGATGTGGCCAGCGCTGAGCTGCTTACCCCCTGGCAGGTGCCCTCGGGGGTGGCTGAGCCGTCGTACATGCGCCGCCTGAGTCACTGCATCACCGGAGCCTACGCCGCCGGGTACTATTCTTACCAATGGGCCGATGTGTTGGTGGCAGACGCCTTCCGCCGCTTCGAGGCCGAGGGGATTCTCAATCCCGCACCTGCAGCAGCTTTCCGTAAGGCTATCCTCTCCGTGGGCGGCAGCAAGCCCGCGGCAGACGCCTTCCGCGATTTCCTTGGCCGTGACCCCGACCCGGAGGCTTACCTGAAGGCCGCCGGTATTGCCCGATAAGGCGAAAGCGGCAGAAATAAAACATATTGATTTCGAGGTCGGGTTCGATTGAGCCCGGCCTCGGATTTTTTCGGGCATGTTCCCATCGGCCGTCTATGACTTCTAGCCAGTGACCGGGTATAGTGAGAAAAGCGACAGATGGCGCGGTTAATGACATGCGGCGCTCATCTGCCGGCTACACCCGGTGAGTATTGGCCTCAGCTGCGCATTTCAGCCCTGACCAGGGTGATGACAGCTACCTGTTTGACCCCGGGCAGCTGCAGCAGGGCGTGGCTGCAGGCGCGGGCAGTTGAGCCGGTGGTGTACACGTCATCCACCAGTACCAGACGCTCCGGCAGTGTGCGGTGCCCCTTGACGTAGGCGGGCAGGGGGTGAAAGGCGTGGTAGGCGTTTTGCCGGCGCTGGGTGGCGCTCAGGCGGGTTTGGCTGCCGTAGTCTGTATCGCGGCGCTGAAGTGCGTGAATGACAGGCCTTTTCAATAGTTTGCCGAGGGCGTGGGTGAGCTCGGCGGCCTGGTTATAACCGCGGAGTTGTTCGTGAGCGAGCGTGGTGGGCACAGGTACCAGTGCGGCTGTGGCAAAATCGCTGTTCAGTTCGGGTGTGTGGTGCCAGAGTTCGGCAAGTGCCGGTGCCAAGGCAGCCGCCAGGTAGTTGGCGCGGTGGTACTTGAGCTTGTAAATGAGCTGCATGTTGCACTCATTGCCGCGCAGGGCTGAGCGTGCCAGTTCAAAGGGGCGAGGCTGGCGCGCACAGGCCGGGCAGCTCTCCGTGCCGGCCGGTGTGCCGCTCAGTATGGCCCCGCAGTACAGGCAGATGGGGCGTGGTACCCGCTCCAGCCCGGCCAGGCAGTCGGGGCAGAGACTCTGCTCAGCGGATTCATGGCAGAGCTCGCAGATAGTGGGGTAAATCCAGCTCAGCATGGCAGGGCGAGGGTGGTGCCCCGCTGCTGTCAGCGGTGGCGGCTCAGGAATTCCTTGGCGGCGTTCTGGTAGGCGAGGGAGGCCTGCCCGTAGGGGTCGTGCTCGATGACGGTTTTACCGAAGCTGGGAGCCTCTGCCACGCGCACGGAGCGGGGGATGACGGTGGTGTACATCTTGTTGGGCAACACCTCTTTCACCTGGGCAATGACCTGATTGGCCAGGTTAGTGTTGCTGTACATAGTCATGAGTACGCCCTCGTGTTTGAGGTCGGGGTTGGCGCCGCTCTCGCGAATCTGCTCAACAACGTAGAGAATCTTGGAAAGACCGTCCAGACTCAGGAACTCGCACTGCATGGGGGTGAGCACCTCATCGCATGCGCACAGGGATGAGGTCATGAGCACGCCCAGTGACGGCGGGGTGTCGAGGAATACGTAATCGTAGTAATTGCTGCTGCGCAGGCCTTCCATGGCATCTCTCATGCAGGTGATGTGGGTGCCGTTCTGTGTAAGCTCAACCTCCACGCCCGACAGGTCCATGTGCGCGGGGATGATGGAGAGGTTGCGGCGGTTGGCCGGCATGATGAGGTCTTCCATAAGCTTGTTGCCGATGAGGGCTTGGTAAAGGCTCTGCCCGCTGCTGGCCTCGATACCGAGGGCGGACGACGCGTTGGCCTGCGAGTCCACATCAATGAGGAGCACCCTCCGGCCGCGCTTGGCAAGTGCAGCTGAAAGGTTAACAGCGGTGGTGGTTTTGCCCACACCACCCTTCTGGTTGGCAATGGCTATGACTTTCACGCGCGCCATTCTAGCGTATTCGTTCACCGATTTCAAGCGATAATTGTTGCCACAGCGCCGGGGATGTGCTAAACTCATGTCATGCAGGCAGAACAACTCATCGCCGCCGCTCGGCAACTTTGTGACGAGATGGAATCTCTCACCTTCTCGGCCCCTGTGGCCTATACCTATAACCCGCTCACTTATGCGTGGGCCGGGCACGAGCAGTATATTCGCCGTTTCGGTGAGGGGGCGAAAGATGTGCTCTACCTCGGGATGAATCCCGGGCCTTTCGGTATGGCGCAGACGGGGGTGCCCTTCGGCGAGATTGCGGCGGTGACGCTGTGGATGGGTATCACCGCCCCCATCGGTCAGCCGCCGGCTACGCACCCCAAGCGGCCGGTGCAGGGGTTCAGCTGCCCTCGCTCAGAGGTGAGCGGGCGGCGCCTGTGGGGGCTGTTCGAGTCGCTGTATGGCCCCGCGGAGAAGTTCTTTGCCCGCTCCTATGTGGCGAATTACTGCCCTCTTATCTGGATGAGTGAGCGCGGTTCCAACATCACCCCCACGCAGCTGCCGGCGGAGCAGGTCGCGCAGATAGATGCTGCCTGCCAGCGCCACCTGGTGCGGCTTATCGAGGTGCTGCAGCCGCGCTGTCTCGTGGGTGTGGGCGGCTATGCCCTCAAACAGCTGCAACTCGCCGCCGCGGCTCTGCCTGACCGTGAATTCACCCTGGGCACGATTCTGCACCCCAGCCCTGCCAGCCCCACGGCGAATAAATGCTGGCCCGCCCGCCCCCTGCAGCAGTTGCAGGATATATTTGCCCGGGCCGGGCTCAGCCTGCCCTGATAGCGAGGGGCAACCTAAGTTGAAACATCGCTTGCAAGGTGGCTTTTTGTTCGTTATTTCCCTACCGCAAGGCACAGGGCTGTGGTGGCATGGAAGGTCTTCAGGGCCTAATTGACGAGTTTAATACTCTTTGCTGTTCTTCCGGAGTCGGAGTGCGAAAACCTACGATATCTAAAGAGATTTCGTAAACAACAAAGTCATTGGGATTTCTGCTGGTTTCTTTTTCTGTAGCAGGACGCTTGGTAATGGTTAATTCCAAGTCTGGACAAATGTACCCATGGAAGTCGGCAAATTGAAGTTCTAACGTCTGCTCAGGATTTTGAAGTTCTGCGTCTAGTTCGACTTCCTTCTCCAGGGGGCAAGTGCAAAAAGCTCTGTATGGCTGATTAAAAGTGAGAGGAGCGCGACTCGCGAGTATGCTAACATCAAGTTTGTCCCCCAGGTTTTTGTAATACTCAGCAAAGTGACACACCATGTGATAGCGTGACAAGTGACGATGTTTAGTAATCTCTTTTTGGGTGAGATATGAGTATACGCCTAAAACACAACAGCCAATAAATAGCGATATGGTGATTATCAGAAGCTTCTTATTACGGGGCTCATCTTTCATAAAATTATCTCCTTGCTTATATTAATACTTTTGCTGGCATGCACAAAGATAAAAATTCAAAAAAAATGATTTTTCGGCACTGCGTCAAAAAATCAGATTTTGCTCAAATTATAATTGACTCGCTTTATCACAGACGGAGCTACACATGCAGGCCAAACTTGCGAATCTTATAGTTCATCATTCTGGGAGATACGCCCAATTCACGTCCTGCCGCGGAAATGTTGCCCTGATGTCGCTCCAGAGCTTGCTGCAAAATATCTCTTTCGTAATGGGCCAGCATGGAGGAAAGCGAACCATTTGCACTGCCGGAGAGAGGGGACATATCTCCTTCGGGCTGAAGTGATGGGGGCAGATTATGCACGCGGATGCAGTCATCCTGCGCGGTCAGGACAGCACGTTCCATGCAATTTTCAAGCTCACGAACGTTCCCCGGCCAGGGATATTCCATCAGAACATTCATGGCGCGGGGGGAGATGCGTGTTATCTTTTTTGCGTAGCGAAGATTCATTTTTTCAATGAAATGCTCCGCCAAAAGGATGATATCGCTCTTTCTGGAAGCAAGCGAAGGCATGATGATGGGAAAAATGTTGAGCCGGTAGTACAGGTCTTCGCGAAAAAGGTTCTGCGCCATCATTTCCTCCAGGTTGCGGCTTGTTGCAGCCAGTATGCGCACGTTGGAATGTAATTCCTGATTGCTGCCCACGCGAGAAAAGGTACGCTCTTGAAGGAATCGGAGCAGCTTCACCTGAGTTTGCGGCGTTAAATCGCCGATTTCATCGAGAAAAAGCGTGCCGCCATCTGCGGCTTCTGCCCGCCCGATGCGCCGCGTAACCGCCCCGGTGAA
>JAFVIC010000064.1 GCA_017477935.1 Akkermansia sp.
CGCCTTTGAACCTCCTCATCTATTTCGTGTCGTTTTGAGTAAGCTTTCAGCCACGTTGGCAGCATGGGATGTAGCCGTTTACCGCAAGGCTGGTCGGATTTCAACCAAATGGTCTTTATCAGCTCGATGTCGCAGGGTTGCAATTTGGGCAGACGTCCTCTCTTCTCCACTCGCTTGCGTTTTCGTGTACGTGAGTAGTATCGAATAATGCTTTTAGACGACTTGTAACCAGTGAGTTCCATTAGTTGCTTCAGAAGTTCACCCTTAGCTTTTCGAGAGTATGCCTTTCGATACTTGGCTGCGTTAGAATTCAGTAACTCTATTATTGCTTGTTTACTCATTCTGAGTGATATGTGTATATATTAGTGCCTGATTTATGAGGCATCCGGCTTTTCACGTGTCAGCCGAATTCGTGGGAAGTGTCAGTTCGGTGACTGGATTTTTGAGGCAATGCGGCTATGGCAAATTCCTGTCACACCGCTGCTTTAAGCTTGACAGGCGGGGGGCCACTTCTTATACTACCCGCGTATGGGTGCGCCGTTGCGTGCTCGCAAATGAACGGCCTGGGCTGCACCGGCGCATGGGCTCATCCCCTGAAAAGGAGGGCTCGCCGATGGCAGAACTGTGGTTGCCCATAGTAAAACCCCACATCATCAGACTTTACAAATGTCACGTTTTTTAAAGAAATTAGCCGGGTGGTTCTCGTATGACATCGGGATCGACCTCGGCACAGCTAATACGCTGGTCTATATTAAGGACCAGGGTATCGTGCTGCGAGAGCCCTCCGTTGTTGCCATGAGTGGTGACAGGGTACGGGCCGTGGGTGAGGATGCAAAACGAATGGTTGGCCGCACGCCCGGCAGCGTGGTGGCTATTCGCCCGCTGAAGGACGGCGTAATCGCTGACCTGAACGTGGCGGAGGAAATGCTTAAGTATTTCATCCAGAAGGCCTGTTCGCGCAGGAGTCTGCGCGGGCCTCGCATTCTCATTGCTCACCCTTCCGGTATTACGGAGGTGGAGCGCCGCGCTATCGAAGACAGCGCGGAACACTCAGGCGCCATTGCCGTGCGCCTTATCGAGGAGCCGATGGCTGCTGCCATTGGCGTGGGTCTGCCCTATACCGAGCCTATCGGCAGCATGATTGTTGATATCGGCGGCGGTACGACTGAGGTAGCCATTATTTCCCTTTCCGGCATCGTATACAGCCAATCTGAGAAGTGCGGCGGCGATGCGTTGGACGACACCATCACCCGCCACATGCTCGCCGCTCACAACCTGCTGGTCGGCCCCCGCACGGCGGAGGACATCAAGATTCGTGTCGGTTCGGCCCACCCCCTGCAGCAGGAGTTGCAGATGGAGGTGAAGGGGCGCGACCGCGGCACGGGTCTGCCCAAGACGGTGACCGTGAGATCCGAAGAAATACGTGAGGCCCTGAAGGACAAGCTCGACGTCATTGTGAGCGCTGTGCGTCAGACGTTGGATCACTGCCCGCCTGAGTTGGCAAGTGACCTGTATGACCGCGGTATCGTGGTGGCAGGTGGCGGTGCTCTTCTGCGTGGCCTGGCTGACCTGCTGCATGAGCAGACCAGCCTGCCTATCACCATAGCGGACGATCCTTTAAGTGCTGTAGCAGAAGGTACAGGCAAGTTCTTACAGGAAAACGACGACGTCTTCGAAGAAGAGTGATAGGGGCATGCCTATGCCTGCCCCGGGCACTCCGGCAATTGCAAGCACCGGTCGCGCTTTCCTGGTAAAACAGGGAGAGCCGCCGGTCTTTGCGCTTCGGGTCGAGCCGCCATCGGGAACAGGTACAGGTATGCGGGCTATGTTATCATGACTGTTTTTCATGTGTACAACCCCAAACTAACCTGAAACTTTGTCCATTATTTCCAAAATGATTCATTCCGTGAAACGCCTCTTCGGGTTTGGCCAGTGCAACCCGAAAGAGGGCACAACCATCGTCATCAACTCCGAGAAACTGGAACGCCGCGTAGCTCTGCTCGAAGACGGCGTGCTTGAGGAGTATAGCATTGAGCGTGAGGGCGAAGATAATATCGTGGGCGGCATCTTCAAGGGCCGTGTTAAGAACATTGAGCCGGGACTTAAGGCTATGTTCGTTGACATCGGTTACGAGAAAAACGCCTTCCTGCACTTCTGGGACGCGCTGCCGCTCGCTCTGGACTCCTCGCTCGAGGAGATTCAGAAAGAAGGCCGCCCCCGCAAGCAGCAGAAGAAGATTACCAGTAAGGATATACCCGATATTTACCCCATCGGCTCCGAAATCATGGTGCAGGTGACCAAAGGCCCCATCAGTTCCAAAGGTCCCCGCGTAACCACGAATATCTCGCTGGCAGGGCGCTATATCGTGCTTATGCCCTATACCGACCAGTTCGGTATATCGCGTAAGATTGATGACCCCAAGGAACGCCAGCGCTTGCGCCAGATTGTGCAGAAGCTCAATGTGCCCGAGGGTATGGGTATCATCATGCGCACGGTGGCTCAGGGTCAGCGTTTCCGCCATTTTGTGCGTGACCTGGCTATGTTGCTGCAGCAGTGGCATGAGGTGGAGGAGAAGTACGCCTCGCGCCCGGCTCCCCTGTGTGTGTACCGTGAGCCTGACCTCATTGAGCGCACGGCGCGTGATTTCCTGACGGACAATGTTGACAACATCGTCTGCGATAATCTCGAGACCACCCAGCGCATGCAGGAGATTGCCGGCAAGATATCCCGCCGAGCCAAGCGACATATTCAGCACTATCCCTGCCGCCAGCCCATCTTCGAGGAACTCGGCGTAGAGAAGCAGATTAACGAAGCCTTCCAGCGCCAGGTGCTGCTGCCCTGCGGCGGTTACCTCGTGATAGATGAGACGGAGGCGCTCATCGCCATTGACATCAATACCGGTCGCAACAAGGGCAATAAGGATCTCGACAAAACCATTCTCGAGACGAACCTTGAATCCGCCCGCGAGATTGCCCGCCAGCTGCGCCTGCGCAATATCGGTGGCTTGGTGGTGGTGGACTTCATTGACATGCGCCACCGCAAGGACCAGATGGCTGTTTACAAGGCCATGAAGGATGCCCTCAAGCGCGACAAGGCCAAGACCCAGGTCATGCAGATAACCCCTATCGGCCTGATGGAGATGACCCGCCAGCGCATCAACGAATCACTGCTCGACTACGTGAATGATCACTGCCCCTACTGCCATGGGCGCGGCCGCATTAAGAGCGTGATGACCATGAGCGTGGAGATTCAGCGTCAGCTGAAGGCTACCATTCTGCGTTACCGCGATACCGTGGGTGACATGGTGGTGGTGGTGAATAGTGATGTGCTCTCCCGCTTTAAGAATGAAGATTCTAAGCTGCTTATGGAGCTTGAGCGGCAGTGTGCCGGTCGCCTTATCTTCCGCAGTGACCCCTCCATTCACCGAGAGGCCTTCGCCATACTCGACCCGGCGAACAACAACAAGACGCTCTACCAGGTCAATATGTAAACTTCACCAAAACCCCGCACTGAAACGTGCGGGGTTTTGGCTGACCCTCCGCGCGAGGGGGCGGCGAAGGGGACAGGTTCTTCTTTTGGAGCTGAAAAAACGGGGGCTGTTATCAGCCGAGGGGCGGGAAGTCCTCCGGCCGGGCGATGTAATATGGAGAGCTGCACACTGCCACATGGTGGGGGTGGTAGCGCATGATGTCGATGCCGATGGCATCTGCCCGGAAGTTGTGCAGTAGTTCGCAGGGAGTCCAGTTATAGGCCTCCCTCGATATGTCATAACCATAACACATGCCACAGCGATCGATTTGTTCTTCCAGCCAATCGGGGCAGTACAGGGAAGTATCGTCCGGGTAGTGGGGAGGAACTTCGCAGGCGTAGTCGTACCACATCAGGCCTTCATCATAATAATCGATGAAGCGCCCTTTCAGTCCGCGGAACGTAAGGGTATGAACTGCACTGTCTTGGAGTAGATGGCGAGTGTAGTGGTTTTGGGGTTCAGATATCGGCAATATGGGGAACTGCCGGTAATCTTTCAGCTGTAGTGATTGAGACTTCAGGTACTGCAGGACGTTATAGTCATCGTGCACGGGCAGTCCGCACCAGTCCACAGCGCGGTCGGGGCAGGCGGTTGCGATGTCGATAGCGATGGCTGTGGCGTAGGATTCCGGCCCGTAGGGGGAGATGGGGTGCTCCCACTCGGTTTCGAGGGCGTGGCTCACCCAGCGGTTCCAGAAATCGCAGCGCTCGTGCACATGGGCGGGCAGGGGGAAAGCCTGCGGAAGCA
>JAFVIC010000065.1 GCA_017477935.1 Akkermansia sp.
ACGGCGGTTTCCTCCTCAGCCTCGGCCTGAGTTTCGTGGGCGGTGTGGCCCTCTTGCCACAGGAATTCGGCGGTACGCAGGAAGATACGCGGGCGCATTTCCCAGCGCATGACGTTGCACCACTGGTTGACCTTGAAGGGGAGGTCGCGGTAGCTCTCAAGCCAGCGGGAGAAAGCAGCGCCGATAACGGTCTCGGAGGTGGGGCGAATGACGTATTTATCCGTCAGCTCACCGCTGGGAATCATCTTGGTCTTACCGGTTTCGGGGTCTTTAACGGCCTCGAGTCTGTGGTGAGTCACCACGGCACACTCTGTAGCGAATCCCTCAGCATGTTCGGCCTCTTTTTCGAGGTAAGAGACGGGGATGAGCATGGGGAAATAGGCGTTGGTGTGGCCGGTGCGTTTGAACTCGGCGTCCATCTGCTGCTGGATAAGCTCCCAGATAGCGTAGCCCCAGGGCTTAATGACCATGCAGCCGCGCACCTCGGAGTTTTCGGCGAGGTCTGCGGCCTTCACTACCTGCTGATACCACTCGGGGAAGTCCTCTGCGCGAGTGGGTGAGATTGCGTTCTGTTGTGCCATACGGGTTTGGATTATGATACGAAGTTAAGAAAAAGTCAATGTTTTTTAATCTACGGGGTTCTGCATGCAGCGGTAGTTGAATATAGCCAGCGCGCCCATGATGAAGACCATCCACAGAGAACCGAGCACCAGGAAGAAAAGAGCCAGCACACAGGCAAAGGCCAGGCTGATGCGGTGCATGCTGTAGGCGGAGCGCATTAACCCGTGCATGATTTGACCGCCATCCAGGGGGAACACCGGCAGCAGGTTCAGCAGGCTCCACCACACACAGATCTGCACCAGGTAGAGAGCAAACACCAGCACCATGGGTGGGAACATTTCCAGCAGGGCTTCGGAGGCTACGCCAAACACAAAATGGAAAGTCACACTCACGCCGTCCGCCACGCTGCCGAGCATGCAGCTGAGCACCGTGGCTACCAGCACAACCGGCAACAGGGAGCACAGCGGGCCCGCCGCCGTCATGAGTACCCCCTGCAGGCGGGTCAAGCGTGCGGACTCATTGCAGCAGTCACCCCCCAGCCAGGCCAGCAAGACCTCGGGTTGGCCACCACCCAGTCGGCGCCCTACCACGGCATGTCCCATTTCATGCGCCAGCAGGCAGATGAACGCCGCTACGCCGAAGAGAGCCACGCCTGCCACCCCGGTGGAAAATCCGGTGAACATGGCGCCGAGCAGTACCAACATCACCCACAGCGAGGGGTGAATGGCTACCTGAACCCGAAAAAGAGTGAAGCTTATCATGTGTAGCTTCATTGTATGCGCCAAATCCCCGTCGCACAAGCCGCCCGCACGCCATACTGTGCAACATGTCAGAAAAAACAGCTTTTTTTCACCGCTAAAATAGAGACCGAAGCGCAAGAAGGGGCATTTTCGGCCACAAACTGCGGGCAAAAAGGGCTTGCGTATCACGGCAAAGCTGTGGCATAATGGGCGCGCACCATGATGAACCGCCCCACAGCCCTGCCCCTGCTTGCCCTCCTGATGGGTGGGCTGTGCATGCCGTGCGGCGCAGCGGCTGATATCAGGCGCAGCGCTCCCTCCGCAGCGGCGGTACGGGCACAGGCGCAGCAGGCGGAGTTCAACCGGTTGGTGTTGCAGGTAGTGAACCGCGAGATGCCACGCGGCGGCGGTTATGCCGGGGCTCCGGCGGATGTTGCGCGCCTGGCAGAGCACGGTGTCGTGTGGGTTCCCGAGCAGCGCGCACTGCAGGTTCGCCCCCGCGCCGCAGTACCCACCTTCTGCTCGGCCGCCTGCTACATGGTGCTGCTGAAAGCCCTGCAGCGGTGGGAGAGCAGCCACGGTCTGCGCCTGCCTGCCGCAGCCTGGCAGGCGCTTGATGTGCACCCCGTGCAGCCTGACGGCCACGGTGCCTGGGGGCGAGCCAACGCGAACGGCCCGGGTTTTGCCAAGCTGGTGCACGACCTGCGGGTCGGTGTCAATTTCAGCGATATACGCCTGGCGCAGCCGGGGGATTTCCTCAAAATCTTCTGGTCCGGCGAAATAGGAGCCCACGAGCGCGGCCACCTGGTCATCTACCTGGGAACGGAACGCAAAAAAGGCAGCGTGTACCTGCGCTACTGGTCGGCCAACAAACCCGGCGGCTATGGGGTGAAAACCGCGCCGCTGAGCCGTATGCACAACCTCATCTTTACCCGCATCACGACCCCGCAGAACTTTGTCCATGCCCACAAACTCCCGGCAAGAGATACCTGGCTGAGCGACATGCAGCAGCGCCGATTCAGCTTCGATGAAGTGCGCCGCACCTGCGGTGTGCACTGAGCATGGCACGCTTTCGCATTGCCTTCAAGCGGTAGATATGCTAGCATGTCGCGCATGAAGCAGAGCTTTGAACATGCCGTTGCCATACTGGTAGAGCGCTACCCGGAATATACAGAGGAGGCGTATGAGTTCATGCGCACGGCTCTCGACTCGGCCGTTGAGCGGTTCTGCAAAAATGACAAGCAGCCCCACCTGAGTGCCAGGGAGCTTTACATGGGCGCGTGCGCCTATGCGCTCGAAGAATACGGCCCGCTGGCGGCCGATGTGCTGAGCTTCTGGGGGCTGAACACCTCCGGCGATTTCGGAAACGTGGTCTACAACCTCATTGAAGTGGGTATCTTCGGCAAGCAGAAAGGCGACTCGCGCGAGCAATTCGATGAGTTGCCCGACCTGAGCAGCGTGCTCAATGCCCCCTATGACGGCAGCGTTGATATGCACACGGAACTCTGATTCACACCTACTATCCACACCACAATATGAGCACACTACAGGCAATGCAGGGCGAACAGCTGCGCTGGCCCGCCGAATGGGAACAACAACAGGCCGTCTGGCTCTCCTGGCCCCACCGGGATGACCTGTGGCAGGGCGGACTGGCCGAACTTACCGGGCACTATGCCGACCTGGCCGCCGTTATCGCCCCGCACGCGCAGGTTCGAATCAACGCTGCGGAGCACCTGCACCGCAGCATAGAGCAGTTACTGCAACAGCGCCGGGTGAGCAACTATGCCCTTTACAACCACCCCACCAACGATGTGTGGTGCCGCGACCACGGCCCCATTTTCGTGCAACGGCAAGACGGTGCGCGCCAGTTGGCGGACTGGACATTCAACGCCTGGGGCGGCAAGTTCGCGCCGTGGAATCTCGACAACGAGGTACCGGCACGCATGGCCGAGAGCCTGGGTCTGCCCCGCCTGAGCAGCGAGCTTATACTGGAAGGCGGTGCCATCGAGGGTAACGGTGAGGGGCTGCTCATCACGACTGAGGCCGTGCTGCTCAACCCCAACCGCAACCCGGGCGTAAGCAAGGCCGAAATCGAGGCCGAACTGCACCGCATGCTGGGCACCACACATGTATTCTGGCTCGGCAGCGGGATTGAGGGTGACGATACAGATGGCCACATCGATGACATGGTGCGATTCGTGAATGCGGAGGCTGCCGTCTCCATCGTTGACCCCGACCCGCACTCCCCCCACTACCGCCACCTGGCAGAGAACAACGAGCGCCTGCAGGATTTACGCACACCTGCCGGCCGCCGCGTGGAAATCATCCCCCTGCCCATGCCCCGGCCCCTGGTAGCCAAAGATTGGCGCCTGGAGCAGCTGCCGGCAAGCTATGCCAACTTCCTCATCTGCAACGGAGCCGTCATCGTGCCCGTGTTCAACCAGGCGAAGGAGGACGACCGGGCGCTGGGTATACTGCGCGAGTGTTTCCCCGGGCGACAGGTCATCGGGTTCGATGCACGGCGACTCGTCATCGAGGGCGGTGCCATTCACTGCATTACCCAGCAGGAACCGGCAACGTGATGCCGCGTGCCGGCTTTCCGTAAATCCGGCATCGCTTGCCGCAAGATTCCGGCTTTTATTTGCCTGACGACAAACGGGCTCCCATCCTGCGATGGGAGCCCGTTTGATAAATGGGTTCTGCGGTGAGCGGAATCAGGGCTTCACAACGGAAGCCAGAACCACCGTGCCGTTGAAGGGGCTGGACACGTTGGCGGGCAGCTCGACCTGGCCGAGACGGAAGGACTCGCCGAGCTTCACGCCGGTGATGTCGCCGGTGATGCAGCAGGGGATGTCCTTCACAGCGCACTTCACGGGTACTTCGTACACAATCTGGTGTACGACACCACCCATGCCCACGCCCACGGGAGTACCGGTGAGCTTGACCTCCACCTTGGTCTTAACAACGGTGTCGGGGGTCACGGCCTCGAAGTCCATGTGGTTGGTGCGGTCGGTAAGGAAGTTGCGCTGCACGTCCTTCACCATGGCGAGGATGACGGTGCCGTCAACGTCGAGGTTCACCAGGAAGCTGTCGGAGTCAACGCTGTTGAGCAGAGCGCGCACATCGGAGGCCTTCACCTGGATGTTGATGTTCTCCTGCACGGCGGGACCGTACACCACGCCGGGCATGAACCCCTGAGCACGCAGGGCGTTAAGCTTACCGGTACCACGAACCTCGCGCTTGGAGGCCTTAAGAGTCAGATTGGTCATTGTTGTATAAACAGTGTTTGAAATTGAGTTTTGTATATCGTTCTTCCGACGTCGGTGCGCGTGAATTGTCACCCGCCGGGCTTGTCTCGCCCCGCCACACGGCAGAGCGGACACGCAGGATGCCACTAAACCCCTGAAAAGTCAAGAGAAATTTAATATTCCATGCAAAAAAAGCATTGATTTTATGTCAAAAACTGCTACAGTATGCGCGCGATGCGAAAAACGACCCAATTCTTTATGATGACGGCCATTCTGGTCGTCGCGACGTTTCTGTGTTCCTGCGGGCACACGCTCCGGTCGGAGAGCGGGCTCTACAACGTAGAACTGCAGAGCACCTATAAGCTGCCGGTGAAGGGGGTGTGGTTCAGCGGCAAGGGAAATCAATTCAGCAAGGCCAGGGCAGGCTCCATCTATGTGGCGCCTCTGAATGTCGATGCCATTCAGACTGAGTACCCTGAGCAGGCTGCTGCCATGAAACAGGAATTGCATGGTTTCGTTACGGAATATCTGGGCAAAACCCTGGCAGATGTCAACCGGGCGAACAAGACAAACTGGCAATCCGCAACCGCAGCAGCCGGTGCCGATATCCGGGTGGATATGGCAGTGGTGCACTTTCGCGAGCAGCGACCCTTCCTTCACGCCGCCATCGACGTCCTCTCCAACTGGTCGCCCATTCCCATGACATCCACCATTGCCTCCCCGCTGTCGAAGGGCGACATCTGCCTGGAAATGACCATCCGCGACAATCGCAACGGCGAACTGCTGCTCGCGCTGAAAGATGAAAACAAGGGTGGGCTGGAATATTACAAGGCGGAGGCTTACAGCAAGCACGGCAACGCCACAGCCAGCCTGAAGGCCTGGGCACGCATGCTGGCCAATATCATCCGCGAAACCGCCTGTGACCGTAGTGGTGGCCAAACCATTCAGCAGCGAGTCGAAAACATGAGCATGATTGACGCCGCGCTGCTTCGCACCACGGGCGTAAATGAAGACCACCTTGACGACTGAACATAAAGAACTCGCTGAGCGTCTGCAAGCCTACATGCAGGCGGATAAATACGAGGCGCAGGATATCTCGGCCCTGGCCCGTGCGCTCTGCACTGATTCACGGGAGCGCCCCGCGCTGCGCGCCATCATCCGCGAATGGGAGAACAAAGGCCGACTGCTGCGCCTGCGAGGTGCGCGCTATGTGCTGCGAGCTCCGGCGGAAGATAAACTCACCGGTCGCATACGCCGGGTGAAGCCCGGCAAGTTCATCTTCGTGCCCGACAGCCGGGGGCAACAATTGCTGCGCCCCATGCTGCACACAGATTCACCCGGCGATATCGAGCTGCCGGTCATGCCCCACCGCGATGGCGGTGCCATGGATGGCGACCGCGTGAGCGTAACACTGCGCCGCACGGCAAACGATGGCTACCGCCGCCATGGCCGCAACCGCACGAAACCCGATGAACAGAACCTGCGCCTGGAAGTGCGGGTGGATGACATACAAGAGCGCCGCCGCGGCACCTGGGTAGGCATTTACCGCCCGGGCGGGCGCTACGGCACCATGACAGGTGATGGGCACACCTCGCCCGAGCAGGTCATGCTCACCGCTCCGCCGCCGCCCGAGCTGCTGGTCGGCATGGCCATCACCGTGCAGGTGCAGAGCTACCCGCGCGGCAAAATGCCGGCAACAGGAATCGTGGAGCAGGTGCTCGGCTGGCCCGATGACAGCGGGGTGGATATCACCACCATCATGCACCGCTACACGCTGCGCTCGGATTTCCCGCCCGCCGTGCTGGCAGAGACTACCGCCCTGCCCGATACCCTGCCGGCGGATGAACTGGCCCGGCGAGAGGATTGGCGCGAGCGCTGCGTCATCACCATCGACCCCGCCACCGCCCGTGATTATGATGATGCCATCTCCCTGCGGGAACTGCCCGGCGGTGATATTGAGCTGGCCGTGCACATAGCCGATGTAAGTTACTATGTGAAACCCGGCAGCGCACTGGATGCCGAGGCCGCCCTGCGCGGCAACTCCACCTACCTGCCTGACCGGGTGCTGCCCATGCTGCCGCCGCGCCTGTGCGATGACCTATGCTCACTCAAATCAGGCTGCGACCGCCCTACCCGCCTGTGCCTGCTGCGACTGAGCCCCGCCGGCGAAGTGAAACACGCCCACTTTGCAGATGCCGTCATCCACTCCCGTGCCCGCCTGAGCTACGAGCAGGCTCTGGCCGTGCTGGAAAACCGCGACGGCAGCGGAGATGCCGAGGTGGATGCCATGCTGCACCTCGGGTACCGGCTCGCCACGGCACTGCGTACCCGCCGCATGCAGCAGGGGGCGCTCGACCTCGACCTGCCCGAACTGCGCGTGCTGCTCGATGATTTCGGCCACCCCATCGGAGTAGAAACCGAAAGCCACGACATCGCTCACCAGATGATTGAGGAGTTCATGCTCGCGGCTAACGAAGCCGTGGCCGCAGCACTGAAAGCCGCACTCGTGCCCACCATCTACCGCGTGCACGAAGAACCCGACCCGGCCAAGCTTCACACATTTGCCCTCACGGCGCGCAGCTACGGCATACACGCCGGCGCGCTCAACTCGCGCGAGGAACTCAGCCGCGTGGCCGCGGCCATCAAGGGGCACGCGGATGAACAAATTCTTACTGTTGCCCTGCTGCGCTCCATGATGCGCGCGCGCTACGCCACCAAAGCTCTCGGTCACTTCGGTCTGGCCAAGGGCGATTACTGCCACTTCACCAGCCCCATTCGCCGCTACGCCGACCTCATCGTCCACCGGGGGTTTGCCAAACTCGCACAGGGCAAGCACGCCCGCACTCACCTGCCCGCACCCGGCAGACTGGCTGAGCTGGCCGAGCACATCTCCGAAACGGAGCGCAACTCCGCCGCTGCCGAGAAAGAAGCCCACCAGACGAAACTGGCCCTCTACCTGGCTGCCGAGTGCGAAAGCCCCACTCCCCGCCACTGGCAGGCTGTGGTGACGGACACCTACCCGCAGGGGCTCGCCGTGGAAATCCCCGAGCTGCAAATGCGCGGCTTCATCTCCGGAGCCGAGCTACCGGAGCGCCTCGGCTCCCGCTGGTACTTCGAATCACACGTCCGCCGATGGAGCGCCGCCGATGGTCGCAGCCTGCTGCCCGGCAGCCGCCTGCCCGTTGTGCCGACCCATGTCGACATCGCCGCCCGTTTTGTCGACTTCGCCCCGGCCGAGATACAGGAGCCCACTTAATGCAGAATATAGTGTAAATGATATCTCGCCTCAAGCTGCTCTATCATGAGAAAGAAGCGCTAAATTTCCAAGTTTCCAAAAACTCACATCAAAAAGCTACCTGTACACCAGCATTGGCGTTCCATTCTCGTGAATCGCCTCGCAATATGGCTTCGCCACCTACATAAAAAGCAGTGGTGGTGTTTATCGGCAAGTGCAGATTGGCACCGATATTATAGCCCCAGCGATTGCGAGCAGCGCTGCTCTGTGTATAACGGCAACCAGGAGCATCGGCAAAATACAGTTCCATATCAGTCGAGATATCCCCCACACTGGTTGTCACACCGCCTTGGACTGTAAAAATTGAATGTGAAGTAAATGCCGAAAATTCATACACATAGCGCATACCCAGTGTAATATCGGTTGCCCAAGCTTCCTCCGAGCAGGAGTTGAGAAAGGCAGCACCTGCACCGTTCTCACGGAATCCTTTAAGATAGTTCCAACTGCTCTCAACCACCCCATAAAATTGCATACAATGCTGCGGAACCATTTGTACAGTCCAAGCGCTCTCATGCATGAAGTTTACCGAGATACCCTCTGTTTCTGCTATAGCCAATGAGCTGAACACGCGACGTTTCAAATCATATTCGTGAGAACCGATACCGATTGATATTTTAGCGGAATAGCCGCCGTTATCATGACCACTGCTGCGGTAGGTAGTGTAGAAGTCCACATAGGTATTCTGAGCTTCTTGTCTCAGAGCTTTATCCGGCTGTAGTTCAGTGCGACTGGCGGCGAGTGCAACACCACTGCTCATGTGCACGCACCCCTCAAACTCAAGTGTAAGCTGCCCTCCTTCTTCATTACGCGAATAGCCTCGGCCAAAGGCATCGTTCTCTACCTCGCTCTGGTTCTGAAACATCTCAATGGCAGCGCGCAAATGTTGACTCCCCACCAGTTGCCAACCATACCCCATCTTATTGCGCAGATTACGCAAGTGAGCCATGCTACCATCCATCTGGCTATTCATCAGTGTGGCATATTCACTACCACTCACTTCATCCAGCAGGGCGCGGACTTCTTCCTCACTGCGGCTATTGGTAATGGAGGCCACAATGTTACCCAACTCTCCTTTAGCCGAAGGACGTAAGGATTGCATTACTTTATAGACTGAGCGCTGATTTCTGTTCAAATTAAATTGTTGCGTTTTCTCCGGCGAAGGTGGCACAGTTTGCGAAAACGACAGCGTTAATACGCCACTATTTTCATTCATTATCAACCAAGCTTCTTCCTCCAGACCGATTAGAGTCAGACTTTCCTCTGTATATCCGTTAACTAACCCAAATTGAGCTAATGTGACAGTGCCGGAAGTCGCCCCCTGCCAGTCACTCAAATCTACAATTGTTGTAGTTCCGGGCGTAAACGAAGTGCCACCGCTGACCTTCAGTCCGCCTGAAGAAAATAACAGACTTCCACCGGATAGAGTAAGTGAACCGTTCAGAGTGGTATTACCTTCATTCACCAAGCGTCTTCCTGGACAGAGGTTGAACCCTCCCGATAACGATGCATGGCTATTATCTGCAAGGTAAAGGAATGGCAACTGAGAGATTCCTTGTAGCTTCGATTTTCCACGTACATACACGGCTTGTGGACCGGAAAAATCACCTAAATCTAAGGTAGCATTGTTCATCGCAATCAACGACTTGCCAAGAGCTCCATCTCGTGCAGCAATCAAGCAACCGCCATCCACGGCGATATCTCCCACGAACTCAGGGTTTGAGGTGTCTATAATAAGTGTCCCGCTGCCTTCTTTCACAAGCAGCCCGCTGCCAAACAGCTGTCCATCCCCGCCGAATGTTACATTGTCCGGAGTTGAAACCACCATGATTGCCGGTTTTATCGCCTGAGTCAGCTCTACGGTTCCACCATCATAAAAAGCAACATTACAGTCATTGGCAAACACCGCCTCTTCGCCATCAATTTTCTGCCAGTTTAGAGAAGCAGAATTCCACTCCCCGTCACCGCTGCCGTTAGTCCATATAAGTGCATCTTCGGGGTAAGTAGAGACAATAAAGCTTAGTTCCAACGTATTTTTCGTTCCCTGTTTCCATTGCGTATGGTGAATACTGACTCCTGCCGAAGTAATATCACTTAGCGCGTCATGCTCGTCAGACAGATAGAAGGTAGTACTGTTTTGCATGGTATTTATCAGTTCACTCTGGGAGGGGGAACACAGTTGCACCGCTGAAATTTTTTGAATTTCGCCCAGAGGTGAATTCTGCAAGAAATTCTGCGAACACCCAATTTGAACAGAAGCTCCATCTTGCACAACAAGACCGTCATTACCAGTAATATGCAACACAGAGTGGGTACCGCTACCCCATCCTTTGCTTGCAGATGTAGCAGGAACTGCCCCATCTATACAGAAAATAAGTGCTGAGCCACTTTCCAAGGTAAGCGATTGATACACGGGAGCCCCGGGACTATCACCTACTATCACTCGGCTACCATTCTCAGCAATCGTTGCACCAAATTTCCCGCTACCATAAAGAGTCGCTGCATTTTCCACATGCATAGAATCGCAGCTCAGTATTCCATCATTTACCAAGCAGCTATCAGTACTGACAGTTATACGCGGAGCTAAAATACTTGTCCCCCCGGCTAACCATATACTCTCACCAGGCAATGTGTACAGTTCCGTGTCAGAACTTTGTATGGTAGTACCGTATCCCTCATGAATACAAATATCTGCTTTACTTTCTAAATTCACCAGTCCGTAACTCCCGAAACTTGCCTCCTTTTCATTCCCTGTCGATAGTTCAAGACTCCCCCCGGCAACATTCACTCCTCCCGTTGTCAACTCATCGGTAGTAGCCACGATATCAGCGCCTATCCATTCGTATTTATAAATAAAGTCATTATATTTTAAAACGATATCGCTGTTTTGTCGAGTTATGGCAGCAAACAACAAACTATTCAAAGCATCATTTCCTGACAATTCGGAGGCACTCAAAGTAAAACTTTTTCCCTTCAGCTCCAAACCACACCACATAACGGGGTGCGTACCCGAAACAACGGATATAGAACAATCATTCAATCGAATTTTAGAGCTGACTAATTCAAATCCCTTGCCGCCCAGAGTTAATGTCGAATTTTCTCTGGGCGCTAATTGAATGTCTGCGACTCTCAGAACTGAGCGATCTTCGATTTCAATCGAACAATCCTGCAATTTTGAATCATCGTAACAGCAGAATACACCATTAAGTTTCAATTTAGCGGCGTTTATACACACATCCTCAAATAGTGCCAAACCGCTATTTACTGATATATTTTCTGCCTGAATTTCTCCAACTCCTGTAAACTTATACAGACAATCATTGACTTCTATATTGTGTACAGCTATATTGCTGGGTATAGCAACTGTTCGACTACTTACAACCGGCCCTGTGTCACCCACCCTATTACCAAACACAAAATTTAGATTTTTTGATTCTTCTGTACAAAACGCCGCATGAGCATAGATATTTTCACCGCAATACTTCTTCCATCCGTCTTCCTTCGAGGCCAGGTGATACGCTGTATCATTAGCAACCCATTTTTCGTCGATTGCAGTACCTGTCCAATATAATGTTTTGCTTTTGTTGTACTCCTCCAGCATATCAGACATACCATCAGGGGTCGTAATAGTAGAAATAGAATCAATATACCACCTCGATCCATCCTCCCGGGGCTTGTATGTTCCGGCCGTTGCATCGATATAAGGTCCATATTTCGGATCAAATCTGATAGTCATTAAACTTGTGATTCCTACGGCTGCATCTGAATCTTCTACGGCTTTATCTGAATCAGTATACATAACCTCGCAGTAATCATCACCTTTTTCATCCTTTCTAAATGAGGCCGTCCAGACAGTTATCGCATGCCCAGCGGATTGATAAAGTTTTGCATTTTCATCTACCTCCAGAATCGGCTGATCCTCCTTCCCGGGTATTTTAGATGTACTACATAATTTAATACCGAAAATTAATCCGGTCTCACTCAAATTGAAGAAATCTCTCACATTATCTTGGAATTTATCAACAGTGTTACCGAGCAACTGTCGCGAAGGCAAATTTTCAGAGCAAAATCCGAATGCGCTCCAGTTGTCAGTAACCTTGGGTAATAGGAAAGGATTATCTATACCTTTTGGAGAATCTATGCAGAACCACCATTCCAAAGCCCTTTTAGGCTCACCCGATATTCGCTTAGGGTTAACACACGTTGTTTCTATTTCCGGAAGGGATAGAGCGTCCATCATGTGACGATATATTTCATTGGCCTCTTGCTTGTCCCTATTGCGATTTGTAATCAAATTATCACCCTGATACAGCGGAGCATACCTATCCTGCCAGTACTGTATAACATTGGCAGAAGCAGCAATCCAACACGATTCATCTTCTTCTTTCTCTCCATACTTCAAGGGGTTCTTAATCCTATCCTTGTTGGTATCGTACCAGCAAAAATTATCATTCTGCCAAGTTTTTACATCTGAATGGTATAGCCATTTTGTTTTGTAGGTGTCACCGTCCGTATTAATATGCGAATAATAGAGAGTATCGCCTATCCAGCTGACCCTGCTGTCTGCTGTAGCAGTAAGCGGCAAAACGCTATTAATATCTACTGTCACGCCATTCTTCTTCCATATCTCATTAGAATAACTGTATGTCGAACCTCCGTAGGTAAAGCCTCCATTAGCTTCAAGCAAGGGAATAAAGGCTGTTACCCCTTCTATGCCTGAATCATCTACCTGGAGACTATTAGCACGGAAGGTTGATTTTTTGTTTACTTTTACCATGGGGTCTACGCGTGCCCCGCCATAATTCAAATCAAATAGTAGGGTTCCCTGCTCCGACTCAAAATTTAATCCCCCTCCCAATGTCAACACGGTGTAAGATTCCGGTGCCTGGATAATGTGAATCGTCCCCCCTTTCACGGATAGAGTGTTCCCAATTTTCATATTAGCCCCACTTTTAAACTGTAAGGTTCCGGACGAAATTGACGCGCCATTTTGAATAATACTATTGCTCTGTTTACCGATAAAATAAACAGAACCATTAGCAACGCCTTGAACGGAATTGTATACAGGTGACAAGCTATTAAAATATATATTTTTGGATAACAGCGAATCGTATATAACTACAGAGCTATCGTTTTCAGATGTCGTGGAAAGATAAATTGTTGCCGCTTCAATAGCTATTTCGTTATTCTTGAATTGGACATGTTCATTACCTTGAAAACGAATATCTCCCACTGAATAGATAGCACCACCTTTATTATTAACAAAAACTATTTCCTTATTGTTCGTGAAATAACCTGTTCCATATTTCGATGTTGTACAAATGGCCGCACCTTTACCTCCGGTCGAATTGTCAGCAAAGATAACCTTGTTAGAATTATTGTGTAAATATATTGTTCTCCAGTAATATGAATTATATCCGTTATAAGAAGTCAAACGAATGGCTCCGCCATCATTACCTGCAGAATTATGACTAAATTCAACTATTCCTTTCTGGTCAGTAATATAGGCATACCCAGCATTAATTGCACCACCATATTGATTAGCTGAATTATTACAGAATTCTACTCTATCTTTTTGTCCGGCAATATTAACAAACGCAGCATTAACAGCACCACCGTTACCATCAGTTCTGTTACTGCTAAAAGAAACAGAACCATTATCTGTTAGATATAAATAATTTGAATGAGTTCCATTCCAGCCTTTCCAATGATCATATAGCCCAATAGCACCGCCCCCGATTTTTGCATAGTTATCTTTAAAAATCACCTTGTCACACTCCTGTATATATACTGTATGGCCATCGCTTTCAATGGCACCGCCGACTCCATTCGTAGCTCTATTATCAATAAACCTAAGTTCATCAACATCAGTAATCTTACTATAATCACCACCTATAGCACCACCTCCAGCATAAGCTTTAACACCGGTTATATCATATGTGTATGTACATGTTGAAACATTATTTGAAAAAACAACATTTTTACTACCGGAAATTGTCAAACCATACCTAGCAACACCACCCGAATGATTACTTGTATTATAACGAAAAAACAGATAATTATTATTATCGAATGATTCCGTTCTCATTGAACCTTGATTATGGCAAAAAATGAGTTTATCATTATTTCTGTACTCATCCTCAAACCAATTTCCATCTTCAGCTGTATACCCATGAAAAGTTGTACCAAATACAGGCTGTACTGCGCCAATGAACGAACTCATCAGCAAAAGATAGCGAAGAATAGGCAAGGGAAGATGCAATCTCATAACAATTGCATACTACACTATTCTAATCGACAAGTCAAGTTTTAAATCAATACACAAAAAGTCACGGTCAAAGTCAATATAAGTCAATAGCTACAAACATCTCTTCAAGACTATATATTAAACCTCAAAATAACCGTCGATATTACATGCGACCTTATACAAATACATGTCGCATATTCAGCACTTTTCCAAGCTCTTTAATTCCACCTATCCTGATTCAATCAGCGACCGTTATTTCTAAATCTCAGGCATGCCACATACAGGTCAGAAAGAGGGATAAGGCAAGTTACTCCCCCTGAGATAACGAAAGGCGGCTGAACCAATCGCGCACCATAATGGCAAAAGGAGCCTGCGACTGCGGCTGAGAGCGGTAGGGATTCGCGGCCTGCGCCGCCTGATAATCCCCGCAGAGCAAATGGCAAAGGGTGGCAAGCTCTCCCGCAAGTTCGCCGTGATTCAGGGTGACGGCAAGAGCCTTCACCTCATCCGGCGAGCAACCGGGCGTGTAATTCACACCACAGCGGCGGCTGAGCATGGCAAAGGCGGGTTCGGCGACATCGCAGACTTCAAGCATGACCTCCACTTCTGTGCGCAGGCTGTCGCCGAGATTCGGAATGCTGCGCAGGGAGTTAAGCCGGCTGCGAGCCTCGCCTATGCGGTGAGATTTCAACTCCTGCCGAGCCTGCGCCTGCCTTAGAGCAATGGCTCCACCGGCACAATCACGGGCGTAGGCATCATACGCGCTGCAGAACTGAGCATACGGCGCAGGAAGCGCCCCACGAGCGGCAGCGGCATCCGCCAAGAGTTTTTCAGCCTTGGCCGTCTCGTTGTACATAAAATGCAGCAAGGCCTTACGAGTAAGATAAACAGATTTCAGGTATGCGGAAGAAAATTGCTCAGCCGGAACATCAGTTGCCATGCGGCTGAAATCCGAATAGATGTGCCGGGCTGCCGCGCAGCCTTCAGCGCGCCGGGACATGGTGACGAAGTGCTGAAATTCATCGGGCGAGGCGGGCATGTTGAGCATATCGGCCAACAGGGCGGCGTGCAGGGCTGACCAGGCAGCCAGCGCAGGGTCATACTCCGCAGTGGCCATGAGGGAGAAAAGTTCGTGAGCGCGCTCAAAATCATTCGCCAGGAGCGCTTCTTCCGCCAGGCTCAGCTCTTGCGCTACGGCATGAGCCGGCGGAGTGTAGAGCTGCTGCTGCGGACCGGGTGTGGCAAAATATGCAGCCAGCACGGCTACAACCGAGCCGATGGCAAAAGTGATACCGGCGTACTTCAAGGTGCGCCGCAGAAAAGCGCGGCGTCTTTCGGGGCTGTGTTCTTCCTCATCGCTGAGCAAGACGTCACGCACCGCAGTCAGCTCTGCCAGCAAATCGGAATAATTCGCCGGGCGATTGGCCGGCTCATAGGCCGTCATGTGGTCCACGAGATCGCACAGGCTCTCGTTCGCCCCCGACATACATTCCGCAAAGGGGGTCAGCCGCTGCTTGCGGCGGAGCAATTCCAGGATGGAAGTGGCCGGTTCTCCAAAATCGCCCACACCCGTGAGCAGGAATCGCAGGGTCATGCCGAGCGCGTAAATATCGGTTCGGGCATCTTCCTCACCGCGTTCCAGGGTTTCAGGGGGTACGTAGTAGGGTGTTGCCCAGATGATTTCCTCCGTATCCTCCTGCTGTTGACCGAGGGCCAGGCCGAAATCGAGCACCTTGGCGCAGCCTTCGGAATCAATAATGATGTTGCCGGGTTTCATGTCGCGGTGCAGCAGTCCGGCGTTGTGCGCAGCCTGCAACCCCGTAACAGCCTGTATGGTGTACTCAACTGCTTTCAACGGGGAGAGCGGGCCGCTCTCGTTGACCACGGTTTCAAGGTCGCGACCGTCCACCATCTCCATGGCGATGTAGAATTGCCCCCTGGCCCGCCCGGCAAAGTACACGGATACCACATTTTCGTGGCGCACCTTGGCCATCATGGCGGATTCATTCTCAAACCTGGCCACGCGCTCCGGCTGGTTGCGGTAGGTGTCGTTGAGCAATTTGATGGCGACACTGCGGTTGAGCACGAGGTCACGCGCCCGAAGCACCACGCTCATGCCACCGATGCCGAGCACCCCCTCCACACGACAGCCCGATATCACGGTGTGCACGTAGTCGGTCAGGTTACACGCCGGACACGAGACCGGGGTGTAGAAACCCACTTCCGAAATATCGAGCTGTGCACCGCACACCGGGCACTGCCAAATTTCAACCGCGTGATCAGCCATGATAGGGGGGATTGAGTGGAGAAAGGAAAAGCGCCGACATCAAAAAAAGCCGGGCAGGCACTTACGCACGCTACCCGGCTTTCAGTCAATTGATGGGATTAGCCCAGCTTGGGCAGAGAAGCAGCGGCTACAGCCTGGCCGTGGCGCTTGGTCTTCTCATCGGGCACGCAGAGCGTGATGGCAAGCTCGGGGAACTCACCCTTGAGCACCTCGTTGGCCTTGTCGATGATGAGCTGGCCGCCGTCACCCGTGGCTACGCGGCCCAGGAACAGCAGGTTGCGAAGTGCATAGAACTTCGAGAAGTAGGCGATGGTGTAACCGAACTCCACGCCGATGGTCTCGTAAATCTTGCGGGCGCGGTCATCGCCCTCAGCCATAGCGGCCTGCACCTTCTTGAGCTGCTCGGGGTAAGGCATGCTGCCGAAGTCGAAACCGGCACGGGGAGCCAGGCGGGCCACAGCCTGCTGGGAGAAGTACATGGCACCCACGCCCTTGTCCTTCGACCACTCGTCCACGCCGCCATCCTCCTGATAGTCAACGGGCACGAAAGCAAGCTCATTGAGCCAGGGCATGATGTGACCCTCGGGGTCAACATAACCGGCAGCGAGGGAGGTACCCATGGCAATGCCGAGCACGGCATCGTCGTTCATGCCCATAGCACCGGCCAGAGCGGTTACCTCACCGTCGTTCACCACTTCGAAGGGAACCTCCTTACCCATGCGCTCGCTCCAGCGGTCTTTGAGCGTGCTGAACATGGGGCGGATGACGTTCACGAAGTCCTCCTGAGAGATACCGCGGAAGAGAGAGCCCACGCGGGGTTCGCTGTTCACATATACGCCGGCAGCGGAACCGCCGATGGCGTCCACCTGCGGCAAGTGCTTGGCGGCGCGCAGCAGAGAATCGTCCACACCCTCAAGCTGGTACATGGGGTCGGTCTGGTGATAGGGATCCCAAACCACCTCTTCGGAGTACACAACCTCACCGTTCACCACAGCGGCGCACTTACGGTCAGAACCGCCGAGGTCGAAACCAATGCGGTAGCCATCAAGATTGCGGCCGAGGGAAACAGAGGTAGAGTTCTCAGCGGGCAGCTCGCAGGGGCAAGCAACCTTGACCACCTGAATGGGCTGGTCATAAATCTTCTTACCGATGAAGTCCCAATCGAACTCACGAGCACCACCGGCGCAGTAGGTAGCAGCCAACATGTCGGCAATCTTGTCAGCACCGGCCACCATAATGGTGCAGCCGCCCTTCATCCAGAGAAGGAACTTAACGATTCGCTCGATGTAGAGATTGTTGAGGGCATCGTTCTCCTCACTAGAGGGGAGCACCTTGCCGCTCCAGCGGAAGCAGGTACCATCCATACGGGTGAGGGCGATGTCGATGGGCTGAGAGGCGGGGTCGGCAGCGACCTTATCCTCAAAAGCCTTGTTCCAAAGCACCGGAGCAATGAAGTCCGGATCGAGTACGGGTGTGAATTTCGGTTGGATATTCATAACGTTACTTGGTGGATATTATCATACTTAGTATCGGATGACAAGCTAAAAAAACGGATAAGAGGGTTAAAATCAGAATTCGCAGTTACGGGGAGTGCGGGGATAAGGCAGGACGTCGCGGATATTCTGCACACCGGTCACGAACATGATGAGACGCTCGAACCCTACACCGAAGCCGGCGTGAGGCACACTGCCAAAGCGGCGCAAATCATTGTACCAGTAATAAGCCTCGGCATCCATACCCAGGCGGGCTATATTGCCCTCGAGCACATCGAGACGGTCCTCACGTTGGCTGCCGCCGATAATTTCGCCGATACCGGGCACCAGCACATCCATGGCGGTAACGGTCTTACCGTCATCGTTGAGTCGCATGTAGAAAGGCTTGATTTCCCTGGGGTAATTGTACACGATGACAGGGCACTTGAAGTGGCGTTCGGTGAGGAAACGCTCATGCTCGCTCTGCAAATCCATACCCCAGTAGGGCGGGTACTCAAACTTCTCGCCGCTGGCCAGCATGATGTCAATAGCCTCGGTATACGAGCAGCGCACGAAAGGCTTGTTGCTCACGGCCTCCAGTCGAGCACGCAGGCCCTTATCCACAAACTTGCAGAAGAATTCGAAATCCCCGCTCTCATCTGCCAGCATGGTGTCAGCGATGTGGCGGATGAAGGCCTCTGCCAGGTCCATATCGCCATAAATATCGCAGAAGGCGACCTCGGGCTCAATCATCCAGAACTCCGCAGCATGGCGGGAGGTGTTACTGTTTTCCGCACGGAAGGTGGGGCCGAAGGTGTAGATGTTACTCAGAGCGCAGGCGAAGGTTTCGCCCTCGAGCTGACCGGAAACGGTAAGACTGGCGGGTTTACCGAAGAAATCACGCTCGTAGCTCTTATTCTCGGCCAGGGGGTCGAGGGTGGTGACATGGAACATCTCGCCTGCACCTTCGCAGTCGGAGGCCGTGATAATAGGCGTGTGTACCCAGAAGAAATCACGCTCCATGAAGAAACGGTGCACGGCACGGGCAATGCGTGAGCGCGTGCGGAAAATAGCGCCGAACAGATTGGTGCGCGGGCGAAGGTGGGCAATCGTGCGCAGGAACTCAGGCGAGTGGCCTTTCTTCTGCAAGGGGTAATTCTCCGGCGATGTACCGACCAGGGTGATAGAGGTGGCCTGAATTTCCCACTTTTGCTTACCGGGGCTCTCAACCAAGTGACCTTCAACCGAGACGGATGCGCCGGTGGTCATCTTTCCGATATTCTCATAACCGGGTATACCGGCATCAGCAATGACCTGAATAGAGGCCAGGCTGGTACCATCGTTCACCTCGAGGAAAGAGAACGCCTTGGAATCGCGGCGGGTGCGCACCCAACCCTGTACGAGAATTGAATCCAGCGCGGCATCGCTGGCCAGCGCATGTTTGACCAGAGTTCGTTTCATGCAGACACTATAGCACCATCACCCCCGCATGGCGAGTATTTTTTCTGACTCTGCCAGCAATTTTTCGAGAGTTTCGACCAAGATGTTGGTTATCACGAAGTCGCGGTACCACTTTTTCTCACACGGAACATAATAACAGGGCAACATGGTGTCCGGCTCCTGGAAGGTGCCACCGGGAGGGTGCAGGTGGAAGTGCAGCAGGCGCACACCGCTGCCGGCCAGCTCCATCTCATGCTTGTCGATGAGCTGAGGGTCAAAATTACGGTCCTGCATGCGGCGGCACATCAGGCGGATTTCACTCTCGGCAGGGTACTGCTGCAGCGCCACCATATCATACTCCTCAGGCTGCCACTCAGGGCGGAAGGCGCGAGTGAGCAAGGGGTCACAACAAGAGGCAATACGGCGCAGGCAGCTCTTGCGGTTACTACCGGGCGAGCCGCAAATAAGCACCAACATACGCAGCGGCGGTGTTTTCTCCTTGCGGTACAGGTAATCAAGTCGGCGCTGAGCATGCATCATACGCATGTTCAGTTCATCCATCGTTGCCACCATTTCCTCTTTCCCCCCGGCGAAGAAACTGCGATCCTCCGAAGGCGGGTGGGGACGATCAGGGCGATAGCGATACGCCACCGTCATATCCAGCTTCGCCAGGTGCTGATGTATGGACGTGTTGCCCGGGGGCAGAAAATGCCCCAGCACGCGCATGACAACCTCGCGCTTGAAGGAGACAAACATCTCGGGTTTGACCTGCTTGCAGGGCACCCAGGTCGTATGCTCAAACTCCGTGCTGTAGGTGCAATCGGTCTCGGGTTTTTCGCCATGGCAAAGCATGAGGAACCAGGTCTGCTGCTGACCATCCCAGTCATCGCTCTTGCGGTTCTTTTCCCGGTAGAAATAACGCAGTCCGCCCCAGCGGGCCACGATATGATATGCAGAGCGGGGCAACCCCACTTCTTCTTCGACCTCACGCACGACAGCATGCTCATAGGTCTCGCCCTCGTGTACGCCGCCCTGCGGGAAATGCAAATGCCTGCTCTCGATACTCTTGCGCGCCAGCAACAGATTGCCGGCCGAATCCATAATCACCGCGGCGACATTCAAGCGCCACCTGTTAGCATCATCACTCATGAAATAGTCGGTTTCCGCCGCCCGTGACTTTCGTCATTCCAGGCAGCAGTACAATACTTGGTGCGACAGAGCTCGGCCAGCTCAGCCTCAAACCCCGGGTAGGGTTCAGCCCCCTGCACCTCTTCCACCACCGGAGCCAGCGCTTGAGCAAGAGCCTGCTGCCAACCATCGGCCGGTTCGCACTCCTGAATCAACCCCTGGTGCAAGACAGCCCCACGATATCGGCGCTGGCCGGCACCCGCGAGCTTCTGCCCACTCGGGTCAACAATATCGCTGGCAACCGGGCTTGCCCAGCAGGCGCGACCACCATCGGGCGCATCTTCCACCAGCAACGAGCACTCCACACCGCCCGCCTGCAACGCCACAGCCAAGGCTCCGTGAATCCACTTATACAGCTTATCGGCAGGCGGGTACACCACCCCATCCTGCGCAGGCAAGGTTACGGTGTAGGTATACCCCTTGCGGTGGTCCACAATACCACCGCCGGTCCAGCGACGTATATACTCAATTCCCTCACCGGGAAATATGGAGGCCGCAACGGCCGTCGTATCGAAATACCCGAAACTCACTGCCGGCTTCGCCCAGCCATAGACGCGCAACCAAGCCTCAGGGCGGCGGCTGAGCAACTCGTCTGCAGCCATATTCTCATACCCCGTGCGCAGAACAGGGTCACACCAAAGCCTGATCATCTGCGGGAGCAGAGCATCAGGCACGGCTTGTTGCATATCAAAACTCATGGCAGGCGGAGAGCAATCCCTTACATGGGCTGGGGCAGCAGCACAGTGCTGGAGAAGGAACGCGTGTAGCTGCGGAAGAAATCTTCCGGCTTGGGAGCACGGCGGCGTTTCTGTCGCACCTGCTCCACAAGGTTCACGCCTTCATCCGTCAAGACGGTGATAGACATGGTAGCGGAGACAATGCGGGCATTGCGATAGGTTGCCGTACCGGCCACGATTTTGTCACCACAGACCGATATCGACTTATTCATCGAAGAACCGGTGGACGAAATCACCGGGACGCTTACGCTCTCGTAAGCCACACGACCGGACTTGGCGTCAGCTTCTTCGCTCACGTACTCGATATTGAATATGAGGCTCAGCTCAATAATATTCTCGCAGAGGAAATTATTCTTCTCATCCTTCTCGTAGGGCACATAAGCCTGCTCCAGGCGCTCCTGGCACATGAGGTTGTCGAAACTCTCACGCGGGGGAATAACGAGACGATAGAGAGAGAAAATGGGGAAAATGCCTTTTTCCTTGTCGCTGGCATCGACATTGAGCACCTGGTCACGGTACATCAGGCGGTAGCCGATGGCATTGACATCGCCCTGAGTCTCCATATTGTGAGCACGAGCCGAGCGGTAATTACTGCGCAGGGAGGTGCTGCTGCTCACGGCCGGGTTACGATCAGGCGCACAGGAGAAGAACACCAGCTGAACCGAGCGCGGAACCTTCAGCCCCTTGGGCAGTTTGCCGCCCTGGTGAGCCTGCTCCGTTTTGGAGAACAGCCACTCGTACTTGTTGTTACCCTTCATCTGGAATGATTCGAGGTCATGCGCTATGGTCTGCAGAGCCACGCGACCGCTGGTGCTGGTGCTCACATCCTCCTGCACCTTTTTCCACAAATCAACACCCTTGTTGGTAAGCTGCATGATTATCAGCACCAGACCGGCTGTGATAGCCATGGCCACGATGAGTTCCACCAGCGTGAAACCGCGGCGGCCTGTGTATGTAGTCGTCTTCATGTAGTGTCAGAGAGAGGAAAGGGTTAGCGATGGAATGACATATTGGCAGAGAACAGCGGGCTGCCCATGCGGCGCCAGTTGCGGTCGCGATAACGGGCAGGGTTGGGCGGCAGCATCTGGTAGAAATCAGCCCTGAAGAACACGGCACCGCCGTAGGAATCGCCCGTTTCATTGCTCGAGAAATACTCCTCGGGGCGGTTGGACTGAGCGATGACACCCGGGTTGGGCGAAATCTCGTAAGTGCCGTTATTTTTGTCAACAAGCTGGCTCATCTTCACGACAAACACAGGACCGACAGCCTCTTTGATGTCATTCTTATGCAGGCTGTCATCCATGGGGCAGGCAATGGTCACCAGCTGCGAATTACGCCCCGGCACAGCTTTGGCCGCCTTAACTGCCGGGTACGTGCCATCAGCGCGCTGGGGCTTGGAGGTATCCGCCCGGTAAGAGAAAATCACAATAGAAGTAGAGGGACGCTTGCTCTTCTGCAGCCAGTAGAACCCCTTGTCAAACGGGGTGAGATACTTGCCGTCGGAAGACGTCTTGGCCTTTGCCCCTGCGCGCTCATTGGGGCGAATCGTCCCCAGTTCTGCACGCAGAACCCCGGTGATACGCTCGGCCTCCTGGCGAGTGAGAGCCTGCTGCACCATACCTCGTGCCGGCACAAAAACGGTAAGGAAAATAGAGACGAGCACGCCGACCAACGCAACGGCCAGCAGTGTTTCCATCAATGTGAAACCGCCGCGGCGGCTCATGATTTGCTTCTTCATGTTCTGAAATATAAGTTCTTAAAATCAATCCTCTTCACCATACACCTGGCTAGTTGTGCGCAGCTTGCCGATGTCACCGGAAGGCCAGATAACAATTCCCTGGGCAGCAGCCGGTCGACGCTGCGAATCAAAATCCGTGGGTATGACACCATCTTTTGCGCGATTACCGGAGCCGGGACGCCCGCTGATAACCACCAGACGCTGAGCGGGCGGGGCATTGAGGGGGTCTGACTGCGGGGTAACGTAACGACCCTTTTCGTCGAACTCGATGTAGTAAACAGCCGTCTGTCCCTTACCGGCCAGGCGGGTAACCTCCTGACCCAGCATGTGGCCGCCGGCATGATCCATCCACTTGAGTGTGGTACTGTAAGTGGGGCTGAAGAACACGCCCGGGGGCAGCAGCACACCGGCCGAGGTGGAGACCCACACACCATCACCCTCAATATCCGTACCATCGTAGGTGCCACGGGTGTTTTCCGTCTTGCGCTTCATCTGCACGGTCATGTAGCGCAGGTGACGGGTATCCATACTCTTATCATCTTCATCCTTAGCGATGATGAGACGTGTGTAACAATCATTACCCTGAGCGGTGGCACGAGCCTCACGCACCATGGTTTCAAGCATATCCACGCCCGAATCAAGCCCGCGCCCTTTGCCGGCATCACGCAGCACATTGGCAGACATCGTCATCAACAAACCAATAATGGCCATAACCACCATCAACTCTATCAGAGTAAAGCCTCTGTCCTGCTTTCTGAAAAATGTTTTCATATAGTGAAAATTTACCGAACGCTGAGATACGCCACTATTCATAGCAGATTTTTCGCCGGGCTTCAATCCTTTTTTTATTTTTCCGTCAAAAATCGGGGATAATTCCGTTTTTTTGATTGACCTTTTTGCCGAAATAAGGTACAGGGATTGCCGACATGACGATTATCGACTCCATCATTCTGGGCATAGTTGAAGGCCTGACCGAATATCTGCCGGTCAGCTCCACCGGTCACCTCATTATAGCGCAGTACCTGCTGGGATTACCGGATTCCGAAGCCATGAAAGCCTTCCATATCTGCATACAGAGTGGAGCCATCATTGCCGTGCTCGGGCTCTATTACAGCCGAGTAAAGCAAATGACACTCGGCACCCTGCAGGCGGCCCGAAACATGTTCAGGGCCGATGCCACACCTGAGGAGCGCTACCCTGTCGGTGCGCGAATACTGGTGAACATCATCGTAGCGTTCATGCCCGCGCTGGTGCTGGGACTACTGTTCAACGATTTCATTAAGAGCATGCTGTTCAACGCCCCCACCGTCACCACGACCTGGGCGCTCGGCGGTATCGTGATTCTTCTTTTCGTGCGTGCCCGCAGCAAGAGCGGCAAGCAGTTTGCCGGGCAATCGCTGGAGGAACTCACCTGGCGCGGCGCGCTGAAAGTGGGCTTTATGCAGAGCATTGCCATGTGCCCCGGCGTGAGCCGAAGCCTGATGACCATGCTGGGCGGTCTCTTTGCCGGGCTGAGCGTTGCTGCAGCGGTTGAATTCAGTTTCCTGCTGGGGCTGCTCACACTGGGAGCTGCGACCGTGCACGATGCCTGGAAACATGGCGGTGAAATGCTCAGCACAATTGGCTGGCTACCGCTGGTGGTAGGAACCGCTACAGCCTGGCTGAGCGCCGTTATCGCCGTCAAGTGGATGGTAGGTTACCTCAATCGCCACAGTCTCAGCATATTCGGTTGGTACCGCATTGGTGCCGCCATGGTGATGCTGGCCCTCATCTTCACCGGTCTGGAGTTCAGCGCGGACGAACCTGAGCCGGCCGCTGCCGCACAAACCGTGCAGGAGTAAATACGGCATGGCGAATTTTTGACTTCACTTTCTGCGCAATTCGGGTAGAATGATGACAACAAGTAATCATGCGCCATATACTCACAACAGTTAACTGGATTGCCGACAGTGTGCTGGCTTGGTTCACACCGGGCTGGCGCCGCAAAGGGGTGGAAGCCAGAAACGCTCTGACCCGCTACTACAATTACCACAAGCCCCATATTACGGATGAGCGCCGTGAGCAACTGCTCGGCCTGCGGGAGCGCCTCAGCAAAGCCCTGCTCCGCTGGCGCAAGGCCGAAACAGAGGTCGTAACAGCCGAGATTGAAACGCTCAGCGAAAGCCTGCGTGGCTACAAGCGCAGCGCCGTGGCCGAAACGGTAGAGTCTTTCTTCGTCATTATGGTTATCTTTCTGGGCATACGTACGTACTATGCCCAGCCGTTCCGTATTCCGACCGGCTCTATGCAGCCCACGCTCAACGGTATCATCATTCACCCGCTGGCCGAAGATGAGCAACTGCCTGCCGCTCCGATTCGCTGGTGGCAGACCCTCACTCTGGGCAGCAGTTACTGCGAGGTCGTGGCCGAAAACAGCAAGGCTATCGTGAACCTGACCACGGAGCGCTACCCGTCCTTCCTCCCCCTCTTCACACGAACCCGCATACGGTTCAGCGATGGCAGTCAGGCCACCGTACCCTGCGCCCAGGGTGCCGTGGGCGAATACCTGAGCCAGAACGGCAAACTCGGCCGCAATCTCATGCCGGGTGAAGTTGTGCTGCGAGGCCGGGTCGATGCCGGCGACATGGTGGTAGTCAACCGCATGGCCTACCACTTCCGCAGCCCCCGCCGCGGCGAAACCTTCGTCTTCGACACACGCGGTATCAATACCGATGTGCCCGCCGGCATGCCGGACCAAAGCAAAGCCAGCAACTACATTAAGCGCCTTTGCGCCCTGCCCGGCGACAAGGTGAACATTGCCCGGCCTTACCTCGAAATTAACGGACAACGCGCCACAGAACCCGGTATTTGCCGCGTGGCGGCCTGCACTGCCCCCCACAACAGCACCGGTTACAATGCACTCAATCGCTATCGCGATGCCTCCGTGTATTACCAGGCCTACATGACCGAGGGCAACCCCGTCACCCTCAAATATACGCCGACCACTCCCAACCTCAACGAATATCTGGCGCTGGGTGACAACACCGTCAACTCCAAAGACTCCCGCTACTGGGGACCGGTACACCAGTTCAATATTCTCGGACCGGCCTTCATCACCCTCTGGCCATTCACCGGGCACTGGGGCAGCATTGACTGATTGCCCCGGCATACACTCTCTCACCTGCTCACTCTCACTGACCATGTCTGAATCAGACTCCATCACCCGCAACGCCAAATCAAACCTGGCCTTTACTCTCATGGACCTGCCGGCGGAAAAACGCATGCGCATGGCCCAATTTTATGCCTTCTGCCGAATTATCGACGATATTGTGGACGAACCCGGCATGAGCGAACAGGAACGCCACGACGCTCTCGATCGCTGGGCCGATATCATCTCCCTGAAAGTCACGCCTTCCTTCGGCATCGAGGACGAGGTGCAGAAGCTCGTAAGCAGCCTGCAACTCGACATTACCCCCATGATGGAGTTGATAGACGGCTGCCGAAGCGACATCTGCCCCGTGCAACCGAAAACCCGCGAGGAGCTGCTGGCCTATGCTTATAAAGTGGCAGCCTGTGTGGGTATTACCAGTGCTACGGTCATGGGGGCCTCTCCCGCAGCGAAAGATTACGCCGTAGCACTCGGCTACGCCTTGCAGTTAGTCAATATCCTGCGCGACGTGGCCGAAGACTGCCGTAAATATAACCGTTTTTACCTGCCGGCGGAGGATATGGAACTTTTCGGGGTAAGCCGCGAAGACATCCGCGAGCAGCGCTACAACTACCGCATGCGCCAGCTGCTGGCTTACGAAGCCGCTCTTGCGGAAAAATTCTTCGGAGATGCCGAAAGCCTTTACCAGCAGCTCTCGGTTGAAGACCGCAATGCACTCATTCCCGCCCAGGCTATGAGCCTGATTTACCACACCATCCTCATCAAGATGCAGGATGACGAGTACCGGGTTTTCGAACGGCGCTACAGCGTGAACAATTTCCGCAAACTCTGGTTCCTGCTGCGCGCCAGATTGGGTACCGTAGCCATGCCCTCTTTCCCCAGCCTGGCTGAATGGGGGTTCCTCAAAAACAAAAAATCAGAAGATAACAACAACAGCAAGTAACACAGGCAGGCTATATCTACATTTCTGTCACGCAGAGAGCTTGACAAAGCGCTCAAAATAGTGCACAATGTGCCCACGCAGGACTGAATACAGCCGTCAAAGCAGCAATTCCAGCAATGAAAACGCGTCTCATCCACACAGCCTTGTTTACAGCAGCAACCGTCATCATGACGGCTTGCGATGATAAGCCTGCCACTCCGAATTCTTCAGGCACAACGGATACCGTCACTCAGCAGCAGCCGGTTCAGGCACCTGAGCAGGTACCGCATAAGCCTGAGGATGTACTGGCAGCGGTTGAAACTCAGCTGACGGCTTACCCGTGGCTTTCCTCCGCGCTGACCTCGATGGAGACGGAGATTGGGGCAGATGGTTCCACCCTGCTCACGGCAAAAGTACGCCTCACCGTCAAAGAAGATTTATATCGCAGCGAAAATGCACCGGCAGCCTTCAACGAAGAGCGCAAGGCCATGAATGCCTGCGCCAACCGCGCCATGCAGCCGAACTCACTCTACCTGCTGCAAGTCGGTGCTCCTACCGATGCCATTACCGATGAAGACAAGGCCGCACGCCCCCTGCCCGAAAACCTGCAGCAGCTGGCTAATGAGCTGAAAGATTTGGCTGAATCATCCGTTTACGCTGTCTCGCTTCAGGCCGGCACCGGTTATGATGTGACCGCCACCATGAAGGTCAACGAAACCGCCAACGGCAAGGAATACACCGAGGTCAGCGTACAGATAGAAAACCTGCCCCGGGTCGATATCGGCGTCCCCGCCGGCGCTCTCCCCGAAGGTTCTGCACTGATGACTCCTGATTTCGAAGATACTCGCAAGCAGGAAATCCGCAGCAAGATTGAAGCGTTTGAAGCCGCAGCTGCCCCTTACATCAAGTCCCGCGAAGAAGAGGCCCGCGCTAAGTGGACGGAATACAACGCCGCCAAAGCCGAGGCAGATCGGAAGACTGCAGAGGAGGCCACCGCCGCCGCCGCTGAAAAGGAACAGTGGATTAACCACTGCGTCAACACTATTGCCACCGGTAAGAAATTCAGCGGCGAGTGGGTACGCGATACCCAGTTTGGCAAGTTTACCCTCGAAATCGGTGAACAGCACAAGTACGAGGACTCCCTTCAGTTTATCGGGCGACTGTATGATACCGAGCTTCCCGATGCCAGCATGGATGTACACGGCCGCTGCGAATTCACCAAGGGTGAGGATGGCACCTGCAAGGTAAGCATCACCATTTATGATGGTTACTACCAGGAGGACAAGCCCACCACCGAGGTATACACCTCCAACGATGGTATCATGCAGCTGAAGTTCAATGCCAAGGGCAACATGAGCGGTACTATGCTTCGCACCGCATGGAGGAACCAGCCGGAAAAAGCCTTCAATGTTTCATTCTCCGCTCCGGAGCAATAAATACGGAAGCGTATTCCATTCTCTTTCAAAGACAAGCAGAAAACGAGCCCATTGCACTTCGGGCTTGTTTTCTGCTTTATACGAAAGTCACAAAAAGAGGTTGCAAAACGAGCGCGAATGAGGTAGAATGCTGCCACGGATTATGTCACGGCAAGCATTAGGGAAAGGTTTAGGAGCACTTATCAGAAAAAACGAAGCACGCGCAGCGGCTGCGGCCGAAAGCGCTGTAGACGAAAGCAGAGTATTACTGGTTAAGGTAGAGGACATTGAACCCTCTCCGTTCCAACCACGCCGCGTTTTCAATGAAGAACAGATAGGTGAGCTGGCAGACTCCATCAGGGAGCGAGGGCTGGTACAGCCGCTGGTTGTGCGTAAGGTGAACGGCAAGTTTGAACTCATTGCCGGCGAGCGCCGTTTGCGCGCGGTTCGCAAGCTGGGTCAAAGCGAAGTTAAGGTAGTGATGATGGAAGCTACCGATCGCGAAGTCGCGGAGCTGGCCCTCATCGAAAACCTGCAGCGCGAAGACCTCACCCCGCTGGAAGAGGCTGAGCAGTACAAGTTACTGCAGACCCGCTTCGGCATGAAGCAGGAGGTCATCGCCCAGCACGTCGGCAAATCCCGCGCCGTGGTTGCCAACATGGTGCGCCTGCTCGAGCTGTCCGCCACTGCGCGCGAGCTGCTCGAAAAGGGAGATATCAGCGTAGGTCACGCCAAAGTACTGCTGCAGCTCAAAGATGCCGCGCAGCAATCTGCCGCCGCCATACGCATTGCCAAGCAAGGGCTCACCGTCCGCCAGACAGAGCAGCTGATAAAGGACATTCTCACCCCCGATCCGAGCCGACCGCCTATCGTCGGCAAGACCCTGCCCGCAGCATACGAATCCGTCTGCCAGCAGCTCTCACACGATTTCGGCACGCGAGTCAACATATCACTGAAGGGCAAGAGCAACGGCACCATCGAAATCAACTACACCGGGCGCGATGAACTGGTGCGAATTCTGCAACTCTTCGGCGTGAATGCGCCGCTGTGATATGACAAGAGCCCTGCTCCTCCTCCCTGCCCTTTTGCTCTGCGGTTGTGGTGAAGATTCCGCCCCATCGCAAAGCACCCCGCCCCCTATCAGCAAGAACCTGCAGTGGGAGCACGGCGCAGAGTTCAGCGGGGCGAATGCCTACCTGCACTGCGAAGCTCTCTGCAAGCTGGGGCCTCGCCCGAGCGGCTCCCCGGCCTACGCGGCACAGGTGCAATACCTCACCGCACAACTACAGAAAGCCGGCTGGCAAGTCACCCCGCGCTCTTTCAAACTGACCAACGGCGTGCGTATGACCAACCTGCACGCCACCTACGGCAACGCCACGGCCACGCGCCCCATCATCGTCACCTGCCACATCGACACCAAAATCGGTATCAGCCCGCAATTCATCGGTGCTGATGACGGCGCAAGTGCCGCCGCCGCTATGCTGGAATTGGCACGCGTGCTACCGGGGGTATCTGCCGCGCAGGCTCAGGCTGTGGAGCTGATTTTCTTTGATGGCGAGGAATCCTTTGCCCCTCGCATGACGGAACGTGACGGCCTGTACGGCTCGCGCTACGAAGTCATGCGCCGAGCTCATGACCTGCCGCGCTACCAAATCAACCTCGACATGGTAGGCGGGCGCAACAAGCGCATAGCAATCCCCCTGCCCGACACTTCCGAAGACATGCTCGCGGAGTACGAAAAAGCCATTGATACGCTACAGCTCCCCGAGCGACGCTGGAATATACACCCCGGTTCTTACTTTGATGATCACACACCCTTTGTACAAGCGGGGGTGGACTCGCTCAATCTCATCTGCGACTTCACCCGCGGTGGCTGGTGGCACACGGTGAAAGATGACATGAGCCGCATCTGCCCCGACTCTCTCGCTGAAACCGGGCGTGTTGTGCTGCAGCTGCTCAGCCAGTTAAGCAGCAAAATTGACAGATGATTAATTGAACAAATCCGGGTAGGATTTGCGCGCGAGCTCGGATGAATAGTTGCGGATGGTGTAGCTATCCTCCGCCTGCAGGGCGAGCTCAGCCATCTGCCTGCACTCCTCATAGTTCAGGTGGCGAATGGCGTAGCGCACAAGCGGCAGCAGGTGCGCACCGACGGAAAGTTCAGCCACCCCCAGACCGACAAGCAGCGGAACGAGATTAATGTCACCGCCCATTTCACCGCAAACAGCAGTGGGAATGCCGGCAGCTATGGTATGGTGCATGAGGCGTACCACGCCGGGGTGAGTGGGGCGGAACATGTTGGCCACGCGGAAATTCACACGGTCAACCGCTATGGTATACTGCGTGAGGTCATTGGTACCCAGCGAGAAGAAATCCACATGGCGGGCGAGCACATCTGCCATCATCGCGGCGCTGGGAACCTCTATCATAATCCCCACGCGCATGTGTTCATCATAGCTCAGACCACGCTCGCGGAGCTCGGCTCGGCATTCAGCAAGCAGGGCGTGAACATCTTTCACTTCGGTTATACCCGATACCATGGGGAACATGACGCCCACCTTGCCATGGGCAGAGGCACGCAGAATGGCGCGCAATTGCTCCTTGAAAATCTCTACCCTGCTGAGCGATACTCGAATTCCTCGCCAACCGAGGAATGGGTTGTCCTCTTTTTCCTCCAGCACCTCGAACGGCAACTTATCACCGCCGGAGTCAAGTGTGCGGAAAATGACCTCCTCAGGCGCGCAGCTTTCCACCAGGTCGCGGTAGTGGCGGTACTGAGCCTCTTCATCCGGCAGGCTGCCGCAACCAAGCAGGAAAAACTCCGTGCGGTACAGCCCCACACCCTCGGCACCTGCACGCTTGATGGCGCCGTACTCGTGCGCGAACTCCACGTTGGCAGCCAAGCGTATGCGGCGGCCATCGGTGGTAACGGCGGGCAGGTCTTTCATCTCGATGAGCGCCTTGTAAGCCCGCTCTTTCTCGGCCTGTAACTCGCGGTAGTGTTGCAGCGTTTCCGCTGTGGGGTTGAGAATCAACAAGCCGTTGTAGCCATCGAGAATAGCCTGGGAACCGACCCGGGAATCAATGACCAGGTGCGGAACTCCCACCACGGCAGGCATGCCGAGAGAGCGAGCCAGAATCGCCGTGTGCGAAACCGCCGAGCCGGCCTCGGTCACGAAACCGAGCACTTTGCGAGGGTCGAGGTCAGCCGTGTCACTGGGTGCCAAGTCATAAGCGGCAAGCACGCAGGGCTCGGTACAGTCCCCACAGAGAGGCTCCCGGTGAGCGGAGGTCATGTTCTTGAGCACGCGGTGGAGCACATCCTCAATATCCGCCACTCGGGAGCGCAAATAGGGGTCATCCACATGGCGCATCACCTCCATGAAGTTCTGCACCACGGCATAATAAACGGCATCAATATTCTGAAGGCGCGCCGGCATCTCCTTGCGCAGGCGGGCGAGAATGGTGCGGTCACGCAGGAAGAGCAGGTGTGCGTCGAAAATAGCGGCCTCTTGCGCACCACTGAGGTGCTCCACACGCGCGCGCAGCGACTGCAGTTCTTCTTCCGTACAGGCCAGCGCACTCTCAAAGCGAGCCCATTCACTTTCCAGCTCAGTGGGTAATATGGTGCGGATAGGCGGTGATGGACAACCACGGGCCTCGACCCGCAACACACCCATGGCTATGCCGGGTGATACCGGCATACCTTTCAATCTGCGCTCGAAACCTTCCTGATAGTTCAACATTGCCCTCCGCTGTGAGTTGAGAGTAGAGCAAATAAACCGGCCCTACCTCGTCGTTATTCCTCGCCGAATTTCTTGTTAACAAGCTCCTCCAGAGCCGCCATAGCCTCAGCTTCGTCCGCTCCGTCCGTGATGACCTTGATGTCAGCGCCACAGCCGACAGCAAGCATCATCAACCCCATAATACTCTTACCATCAACAGCTTCATCATCCTTCTCGACAGTCACATCGCACTGAAAGCGACTGGACACCCGCACAAATTGCGCCGCGGGTCGGGCATGAATACCGAGCTTGTTCAGGATGGTGAGATTTTTAGTTATCATATCGTTGTAAGTTATTCCTATGGTTCACGCGGTATTATACGACAATGCAGGCGCAAATTCCAGCTTTTTTTTCAGAATTTATCAACGAGCGACTCTTTCAAGCAACGCGGCATAAGCGCCGTCGGCCTGCTCCCTGTGCGGGAGGGCAAGGTAATCTTCCACCAGTCGGAATTCAGGGCAAGAGGCCAGGAAAGCGTCGACAACGCCACGGTCTTCCTGATAATCAATCGAACAGGTGGAGTAAACCAGCCGACCGCCGAGGCGCACTGCCGGGGCCGCACAGGTCAGGATTTGCAGCTGAAGCGCAGCCAGCCGGTCAAACTCATTCGGTTGCAGGCGCCAACGGGCATCCACCCTGCGCTGTAACACACCGCTGTTACTGCACGGCACGTCGAGCAGCACGGCATCGAACCCGCCTTGCCATTCCGGCGGGCACGGGCGGGACCAATCGTGCAGCAGCACTTCCACCTGCTCGCCGCCGGCACGCAGGAGGTTCTCGCGCAACTGCGGCAGGCGGTGCTGCTCAGCATCCGTTGCCAGCAGGTCAATTTTGCCGGAAGTCGCCGCAATCATGGCGCAGGATTTGCCGCCGGGGGCAGCGCAGGCATCGAGCACGCGCTCACCGGGGCGCGGAGCCAGCAGGCGCACACAGTGGCGAGTGGAGGGGTCAGCCACATAGATACGCCCCAGCTTCAACTCATCCATCGGCAAACCGGCCGGCAGTCTGTACCAGCCTTTCACCCCCGGCACCGGTTGCCACTCAGGGCTGATTTCGGGTGGGTTCAAGGGGTTAATGCGAGCGTAAACGGGCGGAGTCTGCACATTCCAGGCCAGCATCTGCGTAGCCTCTTGTTCGCCGAATTCGGCAAACCAGCGCCGGACCAGCCAATCAGGCGCCGAGTAGCGCACACCCGGGGGCAGTTCGGCAAGCTCGGCCATGAACTCAGCCCGGCGGCGGACAGCATTGCGCAATATGCCATTCGTCAGCCCCCGCAGGCGCTGCGGTGCCAGTGCGACAGTTTCGCTCACAGCCGCATGGTCGGGCTTATGATGAACAAAAAGTTGGCAAAGCCCCAGTAACACCAACCAACGGGCGCCCGGTTCCAGCGCGCCTTTGCGCAACGACTTGCAGATGTGATCGAGCCAGCGCAGGTTACGCAGTGTACCCAGCACCAGAGCCTGAACCAGCGCGCGATTCTGCGGGGTAAGAGCTGCGGCCTCGCGGGCGATAAGGGTTTCGGCAAATACGCCCCCCTGCTCCCAGCGCTGCAGGCATTGCCAGGCTATGCGACGAGGGTTGGCGGTGGAGACGGCCTTGCGGGATTTCTGCTCAACAGGGGCTGACATAGTAAAGTTTCTCAAGCTTGCGGGGTTGGCATTTCAAGTGCGGCATGTATGGGTAACTGCCCATTCCAGGCAATAACGGAGCCTTGGCGGGCGTGAGCGACCTCAGGCGTGAACTCCAGCTTACCGCCGGCGCACTCCAGTATCACGCGCGCTGCTGCGAAATCCCACAGGTTGATGCGGTTTTCAATATAGGCATCGAAACGCCCGGTTGCGATGTAGCAGAGCGTCAGCGCTGCCGAGCCTAATATACGCACCTTGCGCACCTGAGATGATATGTGAGCAAAGCGCCGCACTCCCTCGGCTCCAGAGCCATCGTGCGAGCCATGCCCCACAAACACCACGGCCTCAGCCATACGCTGACGGGCGGATACCCGTATGGCACGACCATTGAGCAAAGCTGCACCGCCGACCACGGCGGTGAAACATTCATCCTGCATCGGGTCATACACGCAGCCAAGTACGACCCGGTCCTTAACTTGCAGGGCTATACTCACACAGAAAATGGGGATTCCGTAAAAGTAGTTCACCGTACCGTCGATAGGGTCGACAATCCATAAAGCCTCGGCGGACATGGAGCCGGTCTCACCCTCTTCACCAAGTATGGCATAGTCCGGGTACTCCGCCAACAGACAGCGGGCAATAAGCTGTTGAGTATCGCGGTCGAGCTGCAATTTCAAGTCATGCGGCATTTCGGCATTCACCTGCTTAACATCAGCAAAGCGCGCGCGCAGGAACTCCCCGGCGGTACGGGCGGCGGCAACAGCCGCACGGAGCTGTGAGCTGTAGTCAGGGGTCATGATTTTTTCTGCTTGTCGCTGCGCTCTTTCAGCGAAGTTCGGGCCGCGTCGTGCAACTCACGAGCCAGGCAATAGGCCACTTTCTTCATCAACCCGTTCATTTTGCTGCTCTCCGGCATATCTGCGGGGTCATCGAAACCGACCCAAACAAACACTGCCACACCACGATTATTGAAAACCATGCAGAAATTACCACCTTTATCGGGTAAGGTTTCATTCAGCACGATGGGTTCCTTCTCCTTTGCGATGAAGGGCGGTATCTTCACCACCGCACCGGCACCCTCGCGGCGTATATACTCACCGCTAACCTCAGGTTGATAGGAGTAGAGCATGTTACCCGCCCTGCTCCACACACGGTCAATCAGGCAGAAACTGTAATTACGACCTTCGTTCTGAATATCGAAGAGTATGCGAGCCAGGTCAATACGCTTCATGGGGAATTCGCCCTTGTACAGCTCCATGGCTTTCTCCTTGGGCGGCAACTTCAGCCCCAGACCAAGTTTCTCGTAAGCGGAATGCACGACATCGTAACCCAGATTGCGCCCCGTGGCCTCGGCATTGCGGGCTACGATATGAGCGGCATCTCCCCCGGGCAGACAGGCGCAAAGATACAGGAAGGGAGATATCGCATTGCCGGGCGTGCACATTTCGTTCCAACGGTCACGGCCATCCACAGCGCTGCGACCGGAAACCATGGCAAGCACGCGCCCTTTGTTATTGCGGCGGGCGTCAACCACCAGCACACTGCACTGCAGCAAGTGCTCCATATCATTGTCCATGCCGCGCACCTTCATGCCGGCAGGGAGTACCACCTTCTCCTCGAAGAATTTGCGCTGGCGCTCAGCTTCTTCCTTGTTTTCATGCAGGTAGGGCAGCCAGCGATCCGGGAATTTGTCGGTACGCTCAATGACGGTGAGAGCCTGCTCGGAGGAAATTTCGACCTGCTTCTGGAGTTCGAGGTGCAGGTTACTCACGACGGAAATTCCCCCCACGTGCTCGCCCAGTTCGCCGCGCAAATCATCAAGTTCACGGTGAGCCCACATGGTGGCATACGAATGCATGGGGCGGGCGGAACTGTCGTAAGGGGCCAGTACAATAGGTTCTGCAACGGCGTTGTCGTGCTGTTCCTGAGAAATCATACCGAGGGCAAGCATGCGCCCCAGGGTTTCACGCTTCACCCCCATGGCGTTATCCATATCGGCAACAGGGTTGCACAGCGAGGGAGCCCGCACCAGCCCTGCAAGGGTAGCACATTCCACCAGGTTAAGCTGCGAAACATGCTTGCCGAAATATCGCTCCGCAGCCGCGGCCACACCATAGCAATTGCTACCGAAGTAAATGCGGTTGAGGTACTGTGTGAAGATAGTCTTCTTGTCGTATTTGCTCTCAATGCGCTGGGCGAGCAGGGCCTCCAGCAGCTTGCGGTCAAGCGTCTTTTCACTCAGCTCGAACACGTTGCGGGTAAGCTGCATGGTGATGGTTGAAGCCCCCTGCTCGTAACTGAGCGACATCACGTTGCGGAACAACGAGCGAATGACGGAGGAATACACCACGCCGCCGTGTTCAAAGAACGATTCATCCTCACGGGCCACAAAGGCATTCACGAGGTTCTGCGGCAAGTCCTGCCATTGTACGACCTTGAGTGACTCGCCGGAGAGCGAGGCCAGCGGCGTGTTGTCACAATCGTAGAGCAGACTATCATTCCCCGAACGTACCACATGCTCCAGGTTATACTGGTTCGCGCGGCAATCGTAGGTCACAAACACAGTCAGCACGACGATGAAGACAAAGAACAGCACCGCCGCCGCGGCCAGCAACTTCTTCTGACCGATACTCAGCAGCCTGTACCAGCGCTTGCGGCGGTTTTCTCCTCGGGAATAATACATGTCGCAGCGTTCCGTTTATTTATCGTGCATCTTCATGAAGATACCGGTATTGGGCTCCGGCAACCAGTTCGGGAACTCTTTTTTGAGCGACTCTTCGTACTGTGCGGCTTCACCGGCGCGCTCGCAGCGACGCAGGGCGTGCGCCACCTTGTAAAGCCCGAGGGGCTTCAGTTCCTTATCGCTCACTACGTTAGCTGTGCGGCCATAGTATTTCGCAGCCTCAGCGAAGTTGCGCTCGGCATAATACGTGTCGCCCAGAGTCAGGAAGGTGTAGGACTTGATAGGGCCGTCAATACCCATTTCGATGGCCTCTTCGCAGAGTTTGCGAGCCTCGGCCGTCCGGTTAAGCCCAATGAGCAGCTGAGCCATATCACGCATACCTTCAGCTTTGCGGTAGGCCTTGTCCTCCATACTCACATAATGTTCGGCAGCCTCAAGCCCGCTCTCGTACTGGCGCAGTTCCAGGCGGGTACGGGCAAGGGTTTTCCACACCAGCGGCTGCACGGCGGCACGTTCTTTCTCATTGCCCTGAGCGTCCTTGTACTTCTCGCGGGGGGAACGCCCCACGGCATCAGAAAGGAACTCATCAGCCTTCAGGTACTGCTTGTTCTGGAAACATTTCCAGCCGCACCACAGGGGGATATCGGGGGGGAGAGCACGGTAGGTGTCGATGTTGTTGGCCTTGAGGGTATTGAGTGCATCCAGCAGGTTGGCAACATCTTCCAATCGATAATAGCACTGCACAAGACACAGGTCGGCAACGGAGGCATAGCCCTCAGGGTTAATACGACTTGCCTCTTTATAATGAGGTATGGCCTCGGCAGGAGCGGATTCCGACTTGGCGCGGGCGATGTGATAGTGAGCTTCAGCAATGGCTGCGGGTTTCACGGCACGGTTGGTGCTCTTTATGAGCATCTCGTAGTAGCGAATCATTTTAGCCGTATCCTTGGCTTCAGATGAAGCGAGGGCGGCCTTCTGCATGCAGGTGGGGGCGGATGGGCTGTTGGGGAATTCGTTGATAACCCGGTCGAAATCAGCCATGGCAGCCTGCTGATTGCCCATGCGCAGATTACAGGTACCACGCATGGCCAGCACTTCAGGCATGTGAACATCCTGCCCGTACTGCTTCACGAAATCATCAAGCACCTTGAGTGCGAGCATTTCGTTATTTTCAATCTTGGTGGCACTCCAGGCGCGCTTGTACATGATATCAGCTCGCTCTTTTTCCGACAGTCCGGAAAGATTGTTGTAGTTGATAGCCTCGTACTGGGCGGAGGCATCTTGCGGGGCGGCAAGCAACAATCTGTCGGCATACATGACCCTCACCATATCGACACAGGGCAGCGAGGCCGTTGGTTCGCCGGGTGCGGCGTAGGTGTTCAGGTATTTTCTTGCATGGAGCACGAAATCCGTCTTGCGCAGCAATCTGTAGCAAATCAGGCGGCGATAGGCACTGTCTGCCGCGATGTGGGTTTTCGGCATAGCAACCTCTGCAACCTCGTACCAACGGGCAGCATCGTCATACCGGCCAAGTTCCATGTAGGACAGCCCGACATAGACAGCACGCTTGGCCTCATTCTCCGGATTGTCCATGACGGTATGTTTACTTGTAACATTATCTATCACACCCTGATAATTCTTGGCCTGTATCAGGTTGCGCAACGTAAGCATCTGCGCCTCTGCGCTGTGTTTTGCCATGCCGGGCATACCATCAAGCTCGGTGTAGAGTCGCTGTGCCTCGTCCATCTTGCCGAGTTTCACAGCCAGACGGGCAGCCTGAAGGGTGGCGATTCCGCGGCGGGAGGCCTCCAACTTCCGATTCCCCAGCAAGCGCATGAAGAGAGTGTAAGCCTCTTCATTTTTGCCATCGGCGGTTTTCATCTGGGCCAAATCAAAGAGAGCAATTTCCGCATAGGCCGGGTCTACACCCGGGGTATCAATCAGCGAGGCAAAAAGAGCCTCAGCCTCCTTCTTCTGCCCCAGCTGACGGTGAGCGCGAGCCAGGCGGAAATTGGCATCGTTGCGCATGCGGGCATCTCGCGTTTCGCGGGCTGCAATACTGTAATAGTTGCGGGCTTTATCCCAGTGCTTCAAGATGGTCGCCTGCGTGGCAAGCTTGTAAGCCGCAGCCGCTGCGAACTCACCTGCCCCCTTGCGGGCTGCTATCTTCTCAAGCACGGCATCTGCGGCAGCCCGGTTGCCGAGTTCCTCCAGACAGGTAGCCTCGCGATACTGAGCTTTCACGGCATTGGGGGAGTTCGGATAGTCATTGACAAAACGCCCGAACAAGGTTGCTGCACTCGACATCCCGGTACGGCGGGCCGGTGTATTCTTCGCGGCCTGGCAAGCCTGCATGTACAGGCTCTCTGCGATGTCATAAGCATCCGCCTCAGGGTTGACGGCCAGGGTATCATCGTCCCCCTGTTGGGCCATCATTACAGGAGCTCCCAGCAGGCAGAGCCCCACCATCACACTATTGACATTCTTGCACATATTGGTATTCTGAGATTTGATAAAGTTATAAACGCGAAAGAGCCTCACACCGGGTGGGGCTTATCTTAAATATACAGGCAGATGCCCCGACATCATTCCGATGTCTTGGGCATCTGCTTGGAAAAGCTCACGTTGTACACGCCGGCTTTCGTGCAGGTGGAAATCACGTCTGCCACTTTCTGCCAGCGCATATCAGCATCACCTCGAATTCGCACGGGCTGATGTTTATTGATTCGGACCTGGCGGCTCAGCTGAGCCTGCAGTTCTTCGAGGGTAAATTGCGTGCGGTCGATGGTCACGATAAGCTTGCCGTCCTTATCCTCGCGGGCATTGATAATCATTTCGTCAATGGCACGCGGGTCTTCGGATGTCGTATCCGCCGTGGGCACCTTCACCTCAAGATCCTGCTCATTGAGAATGAACTTCTGCGTAACAACGAAGAAAATGAGGAGCAGGAACACCACATCAATCATGGGTGCGAGCTGAAAGCCTATCGGCTCAGGTATCTTGGCATTGATTTTCATGAGAGTAAGGCGATATTATCAATACTCATCGTCATCAAGCGTCTCAATTCGGGAGCTCTTCTGCACACCATTATTACCCAGGCGCTGCTCACGGTCCGCCTGCACCGTCAACACGGAGAGGATGTGGGTCACAGCCACCTCCATATCGGTGATGTGTTTCTGAATGCGGTTACGGAACACGGCGTAAGCCAGCATACAGGGAATAGCCAGGAACAGACCGCCGGCCGTGGTAATCATAGCCTCGGAAATACCGCTTGCCATCTGCATCTGCTTCACGCCTTCGAAGTTACCCTGAGCCATTTCAAGGAACGTACTCATCATACCCAGCACGGTACCGAGCAGACCGACCATGGGAGAAATGGAGCCGATATCGGAGAGCCAGTTAATCTGGCGAGTAAGAATATTGGCCTGACGGGTAGCCTCGGCGGAGGCCACTTCGCGCACGGCATCCATACTGGCACGCTGATTACGCTGCATGAACTGCACAATCACATGCACCGTACGGGCAAAACTCGAGCCGTCAGCCTCGCACTTGTTGAGCAGGCCGGCGTAGTCCTTGTGGCGAATATAAGATTCGACGGTAAGCACGATGTCGCGCGGCAGCACGGCAGAGGCACGCGTGGTCCAGAGACACACAAACACCGCCATCAGTGCAATGAAGGAAAGACCCACCAGCACGTACATCAGCGCGCCGCCCTTCTCGAAAATATCAAACAACTCAAAGCCTTGTGTCGCTTCACTCGTCTTTACGCCGGCATTTGCTAAAATAAATATCGCGTCCATAGTCTGGGCCGGATTATAAGAAAACTTTTTCTCAATTTCAAGCCCATAAACTGTCTTTATGCGTTTTTTTACGGGGTAGTGAGCAAATCATCTCTCACTTCAAAATTGTAGGAATAAACAGTCCCGTGCCCCGTAAGGAAATAATGCCACCACTCGCGGCTGTAATTGCGCAAACCGGCGGCAGCCATGGCATCCCTGAGTTTCAGGCGGTTAGCCTGCTGCGCTGCGGTAATGAGCGGGGAGCGGGTGGCAGAGCTGACATCCAGCAGGTCATGGTGCCCGCCCATATCAAGCTCACGCCCGGTACTCAGGTCCACGAGGGTGAGGTCGACAGCAATTCCCCAGCTGTGCTCGGAAACATTGCCGATATACTTACCGTCATAAATACCCTGCTTGGTGATATTAGGGTAAAACTTTGCCTTCATGCTCACATCATCCGTTTTGGACCAGCGGCGGAAGTCATACATGGCACAGGCCGGGCGATAGGCGTCCCACACAAGCAAGCCGAGCCCCTCTTTTGCCAGCAGGTCAGCCGCGCGCCTGATAGCAGCAGCCGTATCTTTTCGCAATATGGCGCGCTGCCCGGCATAGCCGGTTATCGGACGTCCCACAAAATTATCATACCCGCTGTACTTCAAATCAACACGCACGGTAGGCGCCACGGTATCCAGATAACAGAAATCCGCGGGCATGGCAGGCTTGGCAGCCTCAGTGACCTGCGCCCCATACGGCGTGCAGTGGCTCAGCAACAAAGCAGCGCAAGCGAATAACAACGACAACAAGCTTCTCATGTGCGACATTGTAACACATCCCGCCCCTGCCCGCAAGTGCCTATCTTAACGGGGGCAGATTTTCCGCCACTTGCGCGATATTTTTCATTTTTTTGCAAAATCGGCTTGACTTTTTCGAATAAATAAGCTATTACTGCTCGCGCACCACCAAGGTGCCCCATATAAAATCGCGGGATGGAGCAGTCTGGTAGCTCGTCAGGCTCATAACCTGAAGGCCGTAGGTTCAAATCCTACTCCCGCAACTCCGAAAACAGCCGTATGCAGCGGCTGTTTTTTTGTAGACACACGCCGGGGATTTCTCGAACAATTTCCCGGATGCTATCAGCGGAATGGTAATTCTGCCCTACGGACTCAGAGCGCTTTAATATAGTCACAAACGCTTTTAAGGAATGGGAAAACCTGACGGCGAAGATCGTCTGCGAAATCCCCCGCATACCAATCATAGTCCTGCAGAGACTTCTCGATAAGGTAATAACGGCGAGCGTCTTCGCGGGAAAAATCAAGGGGTTGCCGCAAAAGGTGTTGCAGCAAAAGGTGTTGCAGCAAGGCGCTGAAATGGGTGTTGTCGCCACATCTCGACAGCAGGGATAAGTGCACCCCTTCACAAGAGAGGCGGAAGTCGCACGCACAGGAGATTTTTCTAAACTCCATCACGAAACAACCTTGAGGCGATTTTTTCAGGTAATACCAACATTCAATGTTCTCACTTAATGTGCCTTCTTTAATTGCTTGTTCAAATTGAGCATAAATGCTGTGAGCCTTTCGCCAAAATTTATCTTCCAACTCACTTACAGCAGACGTCAGTTGGCTGAATTGCGCATAATGATTCAACAAAAAACGTTCTTTTTCGTTCAGTTCTGTACTCATGTTCAAATGTTCTGTATGTTCGATAAGAGACACCAATTGCGGTAGATGGAGCAAGTTATGGCTATTCAGACAAAGCCCTAACTGAGAGCGTACCTGTTGCCAGAATCGATTATAGGTAACGGATAGCCAATGCGGATTGTCGATTTGCATACCACGAACGGAAAGTACGATACAATACACAGGCTCGCCAAAATCAGCAATGAGAGTACATCGATAATCCTCCAAATCATTATAGAGAGCCGCATCAATTTTGTGTTCTATTCCAATGGTCGCCGCATCCGTACGGATAACAAGATCCAAACGGCCGTGCGCAGTCGAATATTCGCGATAAACCTCAGCATGGTCGGTTTGGGGCATCTGCGGAGCCACAATTTGCAAAAAGGCATTCGCCAAGAGACAACCGAAGCCGTGCGGATTAGAGCTCCGGATATAATAAGCCAGAGCATTGCTGAGCATATTCTCGTCTCGGCTACGGTGGACGATATCGAGAAATGAGGGCGAACGGTGAGAAGTCTCGGGGATTTGCAGGTACTGCAACAGGAGGCTGAGAATATCTTGTTGTGAAAGCGTGTTTGCCATATCCGATAAACCAATGCTGATAAACTTTACTGCCGCTTTCACAACTTCGGCGAAAGCGGCAGCAGTTAATGGTACTCGCAGCTTACGCTGCAAGGAGCTTTAGTTGAACTTGGCGATGAGAGCCTGGCGCTGAGCCTCAAGCTCGGCGGGCAGCTTGTCACCAACCATGTTGAACAGCTCGGTCTGAGACTCAAGCTCAGCCTTCCACTCGGACTCGGAAAGAGCCATGTTGGTGTTGAAGGCGGCCTCATCGTAGCCCTTCAGCCCCTCGGTGTCGAGCTCAGCATAGGTGGGGGAGATACCCAGAGCGGTCTCTACGCCGTCCACCTCACCGCGGCAACGACGCAGCACCCAGTCGAGCACGCGCATGTTGTCGCCGAAGCCGGGCCATACGAAGTTGCCCTCGGCATCCTTGCGGAACCAGTTCACGTTGAAGATCTTGGGCAGCTTGCATGCGCAGGTCTTGGTGCCCATGTCAAGCCAGTGCTGCCAGTAGTCACCCACATTGTAGCCAATGAAGGGCTTCATGGCCATCGGGTCGCGGCGAACCTGACCAATCTGGCCGAAGGCAGCAGCGGTCATCTCGGAGCCCATGGTGGCACCTACATACACGCCGTGGTTCCAATCCTTGGACTGGAATACGAGCGGCATGGTGGTGGCACGACGGCCGCCGAAGAGGAATGCGCTGATGGAAACACCCTCGGGGTTGTAGTACTCGGGGTCGAGCGTGGGGCACTGGGAGGCCGGAGCGGTGAAGCGGCTGTTCGGGTGAGCGCACTTGCGGCCGCAGTCGGGAGTCCAGTCGTTACCCTGCCAGTCGATGGCGTGTGCCGGCGGCTCGCCGTCCATGCCTTCCCACCATACGTCACCGTCGTCGGTCAGACCTACGTTGGTGAAGATGATGTTCTCCTTGATGGTGTCCATAGCGATGGGGTTGGACTTGTAGGAGGTTCCGGGAGCCACACCGAAGTAACCGTTCTCGGGGTTGATGGCGTGGAAGGTACCGTCCTCGTGGGGCCAGATCCAGGCGATGTCGTCACCGATGATGCTGGTCTTCCAGCCCTTCTCAGCGAGAGCGGGCGGGGGCACCACCATGGCGAGGTTGGTCTTACCGCAGGCGGAGGGGAATGCACCGGTCACATAGGACTTGCGGCCCTCGGGGTCGGTAATGCCGAGGATGAGCATGTGCTCAGCCATCCAGCCGTTCTTGCGGGCGATACCGGTAGCGATACGCAGGGCCAGGCACTTCTTGCCGAGCAGAGCGTTACCACCGTAACCGGAACCGTAGGAGATGATTTCGCCGGTCTCGGGGAAGTGGCAGATGTACTTCTCCTCGTTGTTGCAGGGCCAGGTCACGTCTTCCTGACCGGGCTCGAGGGGAGCACCCACGGTGTGGAGGCAGGGCACGAAGTCGCCGTAGCCGTCACGCTTGGGGTTACCACCGCCGTTCACCTCGTCCTCGAGGCGCTTGAGCACCTTCTCACCCATGATGGTCATGATGCGCATGTTGGTCACCACGTAGGCGGAGTCGGTGATTTCGATACCGATCTTAGCCAGGGGGGAATCAAGCGGACCCATGCAGAAGGGGATGACGTACATGGTACGGCCCTTCATGGAACCATCGAGGTAGGGGTTGAGGATGGCGCGCATCTCAGCCGGGGACTTCCAGTTGTTGGTGGGGCCGGCGTCCTCCTGCTTCTCGGAGCAGATGAACGTACGCTCCTCAACACGGGCTACGTCAGAAGGAGTAGAACGAGCCAGGAAGCAGCCGGGGCGCTTCTCGGGGTTCAGGCGAATGTAGGTGCCTTTCTCAACCAGCATGTCGCACAGCTGGGTGTTCTCTTCCTCGGAACCGTCGCACCAGTAGACGGAATCGGGTTTGCAGAGCTGGCGGATTTCCTCCACCCACTCAGCAGCCTTCTTGTGAGTTGTACCAGTAATTTTCATGGTGCCCATAAAATAGCATGTTGCGAGCAAACTTGCAACACGAAAATTGAACATTTTTCGCCATGCAGTCATTTTTTTGAGCAAGCAACGCCACCGAATGAAGAAAAAATAACTGATTCCTCCCTCCATAGGGCGGTAACAGGCGAAAGTTGCTTGACAAAAGTGGGTATTTCGTGCAGTATAGAATACGTAATGGGCAGCAGATTTTCAGACTCGAAACACAGGCGCACCACTCATCTGGCGACGGCAATCATAGCGGCAGGAACAATATGTAACGTTGGCGCTCAGGATGTTACCCCCCTTCCCTCCGACATTTTCGGCAAGCAATCACCGAGCGTCTCACCTACCGTTGATATTGCAGACCGCGCCATCAGCAGTGTGAGTCTCTCCATGGAACCGGAGATACCGGAGACTCTGAGCATCAACAATGAAGGAGGCGATATTCTTTACGACACAGAGAAACGCCAAATCACATACAAGAGCAAGGGAACACCTATCCGCATGCTGACCGACACCGGCCTGGAAGTCCTGAGCGGAGAAATGGTCGTCAACCTCGAGAAAAAGCAGGTAACACTCACCGGGCCATTGACCGTATACCAGGGCGAAAGTCTGACCCAGGCCAAGAGCGGCAGCTATGACTGGTCAACATCAGTCATGACTGTGCAGGAGGTGAAATCAAAGGTTTCAGGCATCATCATCCGCGCTTCAAGTGTAGAGTACAAAAAGGACAAAGAAGGCAAAAGCTACATGCAGCTGCATGATGCCTACGCCTCAACCGATGATGCAGAAACCCCGGATACCTGGCTTGGTACGGGAGAAATGACAGTCTATCCCGGCGATTACGGCACCATATCGCGCATGAGCATTGCGAGCGGCAACTATGACATGCCGATTCCCGTGCTGGGGTGGTTCACCATTTCTCACTCGCTGAATCCGAAAGAGGGTTACTTGCCGGATGCAGGCGCAAAATCATCCTGGGGCAGCTTCCTGCTGAACCGTTATGGTTTCCTGTTGGGAAATCGGCGCGTCGAGAACAACATGCCGACATCCGACTACTTGCTCACAACCCATCTTGATTACCGCACCCGCCGCGGTTTTGCCGTTGGTTTGGATTTTGAGGATTTGGAGCGATCGGCTGATAAGTTCCCCGTCGGCGCGCTGGAGACCTATTTTGCGTACGATGAGGCTCCCAATATCAACCCTACCAGCATAGAACGCCTGCCAACGAATCACAACCGCTACCGTATAGCGTACAAAGGGAAATGGCAATTACCCTTTGAGCAAAACCGACCGGCTATCGAATGGTCAACCCTCGCGAACCTGGATATACTGAGCGATCGCTACATGCTGCGAGATTTCTATGAAGAACTCAGCGAAATTAACGACAAACCGGATAATACGGTTCGCATGGTACGCCGCTCCAAGCTCAGCGAAACGATGCTGATGACACGTTTTGCGCCGAATGACTATTACTCAACAGACGAACGAGCCGAGCTGTCGTATTACAAAGTTCGCTCATCCATCGGCAAGACAGGCATCACATACGAAACGTGGAACAGAGCCGGCATTATGCGGCAATACGTTCCTGCAGAAGATCGCGCTATTTACCGAAATGAGATAGAGAATCTGCGTGATCCTGAGGCTCGGGCTTATTACCAACGCCTGCTCAACACCAACACCTACGCCCGTATCAACAGCACCCACGAATTCTCAACCCATTTCAATGTGTTGCGTTTCCTCAACATCACTCCGAAAGCAGGTGTCGGTTATACCGGGTACTATGATGTCGACGGGGTTGGTGCAAACAATCGATTCCTGGGTTACATAGGAGTAGATGCCAACATGAAGCTGCATAAGCACTACAGTTCGTTCAATGTTGAATCTATGGGCTTCAAAGGGCTGACACACATCATCAAACCATACACAACCCTGTCACACTGCAATGTTTCTTCATCGAATGCACGGGTTCCGCGGGTAGACGTATGGTCCAACGAGTTCGGCACATCAACCAGTAATCCGATGAGCCTGGATTTGATGGGCTTTTCCGGGATTGACAGTTGGGGAACATGGAGCATATGGCGAATAGGTGTTGAAAACACCCTCAACACAACGGTCGACGGCTCTGCCCAGCAGATTTTCAAGTGGAATTTCTTTGTGGATTACAATGAAGAGAACCCGATGGATACCAACAAGTTTTCCAGCTTGTATTCTTTGGTATCGTTCTCACCCACGAGAGATTTAAACATTTACTGCAACACCCAGACACCAACCTTTAACAACGGTGATGGGTTCAGCGAATACAGTTGCGGGATAAGCTGGCAACCGCTGGCCGCTCTCGAAACAATCGTGGGCTATCGTTCTCTGAGAGATCACCCCATTCAGAATAACGCCGAACAGGTATCCCTGCAAACCAACTTGCGCATCAACGAAAAATACTCACTGGCCTGCAAGTGGTATTTCGACATTGAAAACCGGTGCACCCCAACACAGGAATACTCCATATTCAAAAAAAGCGGTGCCTGGTATATGGGGGCGACTCTGTTCCTGCGTGATAACGGCGGCAAGAAAGAAACCGGCTTCGGTCTGTCTTTCACCCTGGCCGAAACAGGCTCAGCACTTCCCATCAGCCTGTTCTGATTTGCCTCTTCACGCAACTGACCACACTTTCCGCCGTCAGCCCCAGCTGACGGCGCTTTTTTATTCCATTTTTGTCCGCCGCGAAAGAAAAATATAACGTAATACGAAATTTAGGCTTGCTATTTTCCAAAAAATAAGGCAGCATATTCGCAACACATCACTCGATACACGATGAGCACACATCTCAAAATCGGACTTATTCAGAGCAGCCCGGCAACGGCTGATTTCCCAAATAACCTGCGTCAGATAGTGCAGGGCTACCGCGAATGCCTGGATCACGGGGCAGACCTGGTCGTGGCATCCGCATACGCCCTCTGCGGCGCAGAGCCGAAAGCTCTGGCGAGCCGAGCCTCATACCTGCGACAGAGCGAAGCTGCACTGGATAACCTGTCGCGCGAACTGGGGGACACGCCGCTGATACTGGCTGCATACACCCCCGTGTTTGAAGAAGATGACGAGTTTGTAGCACAGCTTGTGAGCTCGCAGGTAGGCGTACTGACGCCCATGCTGCTGGAAAACGGAGAAATCACCGAACTCTCAGAGCTGGATACCGTAGAGATAAACGGTTGTTCGGTCTATGTGGACTTCAGCTCGGAAATTTCCCCGGGCCACGACACGAGCAAGCCCGAAGTCGAGGAGCTGGATTTACTTATTCACCTGAGCACCGCCCCCTGGTATGCAGGAGCCGCAGCAGCTGAGGAAGACGAATACAAATGGCAGGCGCAGGATTGCGGCATACCGGTCATCTGCGTGCACCACGTGGGCACAGCCGATGGCAATATATACGCAGGCGGCTCCGCCGTGTACAGCCCCCAGGGCACAACCCTGGCCCGACTTCCCTTCTTCGAAAACTGCAATCGAGTCGTCACGCTCAACGCCCGCACACAGGCAAAAGCCCTGCCGACCGAGCAGGAGCTGCTGTGCCGGGCGCTGGAGCGCGGCATACGCGACACTGTACGCAGCAACGGTTACGGCGGCGTCAGCCTGAACCTGGACAGCCCGCACGCTGATTTGCTGGCAGCCATCTGCACCGAAGCCCTGGGCCGCTCAAATGTAGTAGGTATAACCGGCAACTCCGAATCACACATTGCAAAAGCCCTCAGAATCACCTGTCACCCCCTTCCCCTCGCCCCCCTTCAGGCACAGGCAGCAGAATGCCTGGGCGAAGCAAGCGAGGAGCTGAGTTCCCGCATAAGCGCAGTGCTGCAATTCACACTGGCCGAAAAGCGCGGGTTGATGCACCTGAGCGCCCTGACCCGCCGCGACCTGATGACCGGCAACTTCACCCTGTATGGTGAAAGCTGCGCTCACTTTGCCCCATTCGGCAACCTGTATGAAATGGATTTATACCTCCTGCGGAAATATCTGCATGAGAAGTACGCCGACCTGTTCGGGCCGCTGAAAGAGCCGAACTCGCCCGAAACCGATCGAATCATCCACGAACTGACAGATTGCAATATCAGCGCGACCGCCTTGCTGCACGAGCGAATCAGCCCCTTCAGCGAGAACGACGTACGCATCATTCAGCGCAAAATCATCGCCTCTGCCCTCAAGCGCACACAGACACCGATGGTACTGCACGCCGACCGACCGTCTGAGCGGCACACCTTGCCGGTAGCGCACCGCATGAACGACTGAATACCTTTCCTCCCGGCAAAAAACAAATTGCCACCGATTGTCAGCCTGACAGTCGGTGGCGATTTATCAATAAGGCATAGCGGTTCAGCCCTGCCCCTTCGGCTGTGGAGTGAGAGCGAGGAACAACAGCGACCACCCGGAAAATATCATCTCAACGGCAATCACCGTACCGATGAACCAGAGCGACGATTCCGGCCAGGTCCACAATACCATACCGCCAAGCAGTATTGATACAGCTGCATTGAAAAAGCGCCAGGCGCTACCCTCCTCACGGCGCATGCCGAAAGCCACCAGCAATCGCAACACACCGCCTGTCAGCAGAGCCACACCGACAACAAGCGTGATAGCAAGCATGGAATCCGCCGTCTGTAACAGCAGCACAGCCCCCAGCACCAGAAAGATTACCGCAGACAGCAGGCTCCACCATCGGCTGCCTGCCCGGGTAAACACATGAACAAGGTGCAGTAAGCCCAGTATAACAAAGACGAAACCGGCTACCCACACAGCCGAAGCCCCCAGCAAATACGGGAAACTCAGCATAGCAAAACCCAATATCAACTCCATGACGGCCAGCACGGCGGCTAACCAGGGGCTGCCTATCACACAATTTGAAGGACAATCAGAACTCATGGCGCAGGAATTTCTCGTAGCGTTCACTCACAACCGGCCAGTTGATATGCTGCATGAAGGTATTGACATACCCCTTACGGTCGTTACTCCAGGTCAGGTAGTAGGCGTGTTCCCAGACATCGCATACCAATAGCGGGCAAAAGCCGGGTACGAGCACCTCGTGGTGTTTACAAATGCCGGTTATCATTAACCGCCTGCTGACAGGGTCAGTCCCCAGCACTGCCCAACCACTCCCCTGCACGGCAAGCGCTACGGCTGAAAAAATCTTCACAAAAGCCGCATAGCCGCCGAAAGCCGTCTCGATAGCAAGAGCCAGTTCCCCCTCCGGGACATGCACTGCAGCTTTCGCCGTGAGGTTCTGCCAGTAGAGCGAGTGCAGAATATGCCCGCCGAGGTTAAAAGCCAGGTTTCGGCAAGCATTCTCAGCATGAGCGGGACTGAGAGCCCCCTCACTGATTAGCTGCAGGGTTTCAAGTGCCGCGTTGGCCCCGGCCACATAGGCAGCGTGGTGTTTATCATGGTGCAGGTAGAGGGTTTCCGCGCAGATAAGAGGCTCAAGCGCTGATTCCCCATACGGCAATGGCGGCAGTACATAGCGACCATCCGCATAGCCATTGAGTAGACAAGAACTGTTCATAGCAGCGGATATGACACCCGACAACCTTCCGTTCATTCAATATATGTTACGGGCAATCCACGCTCACAATCGTCACGTTGTCTGCCGCCGGGTCCGCCAACCGGCGGCAGGATTCCACCAGACTCACCGCAGGATTTCCGCCGGGGGCATCAAGTATAGCACAAACCTCCGCCGTCAACACCGGCAGCAGCAACAATTCATCCGCCCCATCACTGGCAACCAACACACGGTCACCCGGCAGCAGGGGACAGGGTACAATCGGGGAATCAACCAGCGCCATTTCATCGCCCGTGAGCGCAGACCTGAGCTGGTGCCCTCGCTGCATAGCCTCCGTATGAGTCATCGTGCCGGCCGCTACATATTCCAACAACACCGCGCGAAGGGAATGATCGGCATTCAGGCGCTGCAGGCGGCCATTGCGCCGCAACAGCAGCGGCGAATCCCCCACACTCACCCACCATATCACCCCGGCACAAATGAAAGCCGCTATCAACGTTGTACCGCCGGCCCCCCTCAGTTCTGCACCCACCGCCGCATTGGCAGCCCCAAGCGCCCCCAGCAGCCGCTCACGCGCAGGCAGCTCCGGCGTGGCGGTGAATACCGCCTCAAACTCACGCACAGCCACAGCCGAGGCCAGCGCACCGCCATGGTGACCGCCCATACCATCCGCCACCACGACCAGCAAGCCTTCCGGGTAATATTTCACACGGTAAGAGTCCTCTTGCTTATCACGGCAGCCAATCCACTGTGCAATACATGCTTTCACGTATACTCCTACCTATCATATACCGTCTCTCAGAGCAAGTATAAAACACACATGAACCCACAATTATGACAAAATCACCCACAGGTTGACCGAAAGTTCAAATTATTTTGAAAACAGCGCTTTTGAAACTTGCCAAAGCCCCATTGTTTATGATAAAATGCCCCGCAGGGAGTAACCAGAAAACGATTCAACTCATGGCACACGATACGGCTTTCCTCGGCGCTAGCACCGTGCTCGGTCAGTACTGGACCAAACGGCGCTTCTTCGATTACCTCATCAATAAAGACAACTTTCAGCTGACCTTCGGCAAATCCTTCCGCATGATGGTCTATCTGGACAACGCCGTGGCCAACGGAGCCGAAAACGTGCGGCAGGATATCGAGGCGGACACCCGCGCCACCAACTACCTGCTCAGCCACCTGGCCGACATCAAGCCCGAGTTCACCGTCTTCGTCACCACTTGCGACATGCTGGCGCACGATGCGGACGAAAACACACCCACCCTCACGGAAAGCGACGATCCCTACGTACAGAACCGTATTAACCTGTACCGGGAACTCAACCGCCAATATGGCCGGGTGCTCAATGTGCACCTGCCCGAGATAGCCTCCACCAGCCACCGCGGCTTCAGCAAGCTCATCGACACCCTGCTCAACCCGCCGGCAGACGGCCCCCTGCCCCTGGCGCCGATGGAAATGCACCAGCTCTACTTCTCACAGCGCATTTTGGGCGATGTAGAGAAATGTATACCGCTGGGCATACCGGCCATTATACCGGCCATGCCGCCGCTCACCACCACCGAGATAACCGAAATCATCGCCCCGCAACTGCTTGACCGCCTGCCGGCCTTCACCCCGGAGCAGCCGATAGGGTCGCGGCGCAGTTCCATCCACTCCTTCCAGTGGCTCGACCCGAAAGACGGGCACCTGGTAACAAAGGAAGACCAGTTGGAACTGCTGAAGTTCTACTTCGCACCGGATTTCATGTAACTACGGCCATCACACTGATTTCTGCGCTCATAACGTGCTTTTTGCTTGCGGGCAAACCACCTGGCGCGTATAATAAATGCAATGGAAGCACAGCTGAAGAACATCTGTCAGGAATCGCTCGAATTCAGCAAAAGACTCGCCGAGCTGGCAAAAGCCTCGCCCGAGTTGCGGCAACTCACAGCCCGCGGGGAGCGTGAAATTCAGCGCAGTCTGGCCCGATTCCGCTCGAACCTGCTGCTCATGGCCACCATCGGCTCGGTAAAGAGCGGCAAATCAACCCTCACCAACTGCCTGGCGCACCGCAACCTCTGCGCCACCAAACTGGGTATCGAAACCACGCGCCTGCCCATGGTCATATTGGCCAGCGATGACGGCACCGAGCGCATGGAACTCTACTCACCGCTGGCAGCGGGCTCGCTGAGCGAGCAGGAGCTCTTTGAGCTGGTCATCGACTACCTGCGCAAAGTCGCGCCGGAAGATTTCGATGAAAAAGTCTCCATCGACCGCCGTAACATCAACCAGGCCAACCTCGATGCCTGGGCTCAGGGCCACACCGGTGCAGGTTGTGCAGCCATATTCCTGGTAGAACCGGAGGCTCGACTGCTGCAGGCAGGTATCGGCATAGTCGACATGCCGGGCATGGATGGGCTGACCTCAAACTGGCACGATGAAAAACTGCACGAGTGGATGAACGAGAATGCGGACTACTTCCTGCTGGTGCAAAGTTCCTTCGCCGCGCTCACACCTGACACGCGTGACTACCTGCGCACCGCCATGGAGCGCTCGCAGCGCCCCATCCGCGTGGTGCAAAACCGTATTGAGGCCCAGCACTGGCTCTCACCCGATGAGCAGCAGCAGCAGCAGGAAAAGCAGCAGTACAATACCCAGCGCCAGATGAGCGACTTCATTCGCAAAGTTATCCCCGGCAGCTGGGTGAACGCCGGCCTGGCCTGGTGGCAGCACGAAAACAAATTCCGCCCCACCCCGCCCGAGCACGATATCACTGCCGCCATGGAGCGGGACTCCCACCTCAGCTCACTGGAAGAAGAGATACTGGCCGACCTGCGCAACCCGGAAGCGACCCTTCGCCGCAACTCCGCAGACTACCTGCTCAAAACCCTCGAAGGTATCGACACCCGACTCAAAGACTTCATACAGAAGAGCCAGAACCACATCTCACACATCCACTCCATTCAAGCGGCCATACGCAAGCTGATGGACGCGGCACGCCTGCGCGAAGCCGTGGAGAGCAATAACCTGCATGAAGGGCGTATACGCTGCGGGTACCTGGCAGACCAGGCTCGCCAAACCCTCTACACCCGGCTCGATGCCATACTCGACCTCGCAGTCGAAGGCTATTTCCATGAGGATTGGATGAGCACCGACATGCCCGCCCAGGAACTCAACGCCGCCCGCACCAAAGCCGAAAACGACCTGGGCGACCTGATGGCCGAACAGGAAACCCATATTCTCGCACCGGCCAAAATCTGCGAACTCACCGAACTGGAGCAGGAAAAACTGCAGGCCTGTGCCGACACTCTGCAACGCCGCACGGTGGATGAGATACGCAAAGACTATGTGAAAGCCGTGCTCAACGCATGGAAAGACGTCGAGCTGGACTGCAGCCCCGTGCCGCTGGGTGAGCTGAAAGAAACAGCCTTCATGGGCATGATTAACCGCCGATGCAGTTACAACGAAACCGCACCGAAATGGCGCCGAGCCGGGCGCGAGGTGATAGGTACGCGCCTGGAAACCTGGAAACGCCGCGTGGGAGAAGCGCTCGACATGTTCGTTTCCGCCCGCGTGAATGCGCTCGAAAACATCCTCACCGCTGAGCTGGCTGCCTATGAGCAATCTGAGCAGACCGGCCGCAGCATAGCGGCAGCCGAGCAAGATATTGAGCTCTGCCATGCCGCCCGTAAGTTGCTGGCCCCCACCCTTCTGCAGGCCCGCCGCCACAAAGCCTCTCAATAACATTTTATACGCAAACAGATACTATGGAACCGTACAGCATGAAGAACCCGTTCCCCGCCACCGTGGTGGGGGTTCGCCCTGTTACCAAACCCGGCAGCGCCAAAGAGACCGTCCACGTGGATTACTCCCTGGAAGGCTCCGGCATGAGCTATGTCACCGGTGATGCTCTGGGGGTTTTCCCCTGTAATGACCCCGCCCTGGTGGATGCCCTCATCGCCGCAGTCGGGCTCGACCCGACCGCCGAAGTACCCACCGCCTGCGGCATGGCCACGCTGAAAGAGGCTCTCACCACCGCCTGCGACATAACCAACCTCAAGAAGCCCGTGCTCACCAAGTGGAACGCCGTGGCCAACAGCGCCAAGCTTGCCGCTATACTGGAGGACAAAGAGGCCCTCAAGGATTTCTGCTGGGGCCGCGACCTGCTCGATGTTGCCACTGACCCTGAAATGAAGGCTGAGTTCAGCGATGCTGCCGCCTTTGTAGGCATATTGGGCAAGATGCTGCCGCGCCTCTACTCCATTGCCAGCAGCCCTGATGCCGTTCCCGGTCAGGTTTCCCTGTGCGTGGGTGCCGTACGCTACACGACAGCCGACCGCAAGCGCGGCGGTGTGTGCTCCACCTACATGGCTGACCGCATAGCAGCCGGCGACAAAGTGCGCGTGTTCGTTCACAGCAACAAGAACTTCCGCCTGCCTGAAGACGGCAACACCCCCATCATCATGGTCGGCCCCGGCACGGGTATTGCCCCGTTCCGCGCCTTCTGGCAGCAGCGCGTGGCAGATGGCGCAACCGGCCCCATGTGGCTGTTCTTCGGCAACCCCTACAAGGCAACCGACAGCTGCTACGAGGACGAACTTACCCCGCTTGTTGAGAGCGGTAAGCTCAAGCTCTCCGTTGCCTGGAGCCGCGATCAGGAATACAAGATTTACGTGCAGAACCTCATGGAGCAGGCTGCGGATGAAATCTGGGCCTGGCTTGAGAAGGGTGCCGCCGTTTATATGTGCGGCGATGCCAATCGCATGGCTAAAGATGTGGAGAAAGCACTCCTCAACATCATCGCGACCAAGGGTGGCCGCAGTGAGGAAGAGGCGGCTGCCTACCTCGCCGACATGAAAAAGGCCAAGCGCTATCAGAAAGACGTATACTGATACGCAGCCCGGAATCGTTTATCATGCAGAAAGCCCGCAACCACTGATGGTTGCGGGCTTTTTTCAACAGCTTATAAACAAGTTTATCATTTTGCTTGCACCGTAACCTTCAGATTCGGTGACAAGCCGTAAACCTGTGGCTCATACATCAACTGAGCCTGAGCAGGAGGCGCAGTCGCAGTACCGGCGCGTTTGACACGGGCGTAGTAGGTCATGTTGAGCAGGTCTCGGTCAGCCCAGCGGGTGCAGAAACCGCGCACACGGTCAGCCAGGTACTCACGGTGGTCAAAGGCGGAGCTCCACGCAATAGGTTGCAGCCCGGCAGCCTGAGAGGGAACAGCGGGATTGATAGCCTCCATACAGGCCGGCAGGTAATCCTCAAGCACCAGATATTCCAGTTCATCCGCCACCTTGGCACAAGTGAGCGTCACGCGCACCACATCCCCCACGCGCAGCTCTGCCGGTGCGGGTTGCCAGTTACCGTCAGCCCCCTGCACTTCATACACGCGAGTGACTTGCAGCCCCTTCTCCGTCACACCCGGGAAATCCCGCTGCTGCGGTTGAGCCTTGGCTCGTACCAGGGCATAGACACTACCGCCCTCAGCAGCCAGGGTTGTGGGCAGCTGCGCAGGGGTGGCGGCAACAGGCAGACTGATTTCCGTGAGCTTATGGCCCACCTCCACACGCTCTCCATTCACCAGCAGGGTGGTGCCGTTAACCTTTGACGTGTGGCGGCGGGAATAATCATGCAAGGCGAGCAGCAGCAGGGTCGAATCCGTTGTGCGGGGGTGGCGGTAGTCGCGCCCCAGGGTGCGCAGGCTCTTGCGGAACTGAGCGGCAGACTCGGCACCGGAATCATGTGCGGCAAGCAGCAGGCGCAACACAGCCCCGTATACCCCGGGGCGCTCCCGCTTATCTTCTTGCTGCAGTCGGTTCAGCAGTTCACGGCGCAGAGTGCGACTGTGCCCCAGGGCACGCGCGGCTGCCAGTTGAGAATCGAGCAAATGGGCGCTCTTGGGCACATCATCCACAAACGCCAGCAGCCGCCCCATCTTGTCCTGCGGCACGTTGTAACCGCGCTCCTGCGCCACGGTCAGCGCCAGTGCTGCGTAACAACTGGCCCAGCCGCAGCCCTTCTCGCCCCTGCTCCAGTAGCCCAGCCCACCATCATGGCACTGGCGGGCAAAGAGGGTGGCAATCTCGCGCTCTACCACCTGCTGCACTTCACGGCGCGAAGTGGCCGCCAGCTGCGGGCAGAAGGGTGCCAGCTCATCATAGAGCAACCAGGGCAGCAACGCAGCAGCTCGCTGCTCCGTGCAGCCGTAGGGGTACTCCAGCAGGAAATCCATGCAACCGCGCAGGTACAGCAAGGGACTGCCCGATACCAGCACCTGCACCTCAGCACGCTCAGACTGCGCGACCTCGGGCGCAAACAAAGCCCCCGGCGCTACGGGGGACTGCCCCGGTTGCAGCTCAAGGTGGTGCACTTCTTTGAGCAGCGGCGCAGGGAAACGCACCTTGCAACTGCCCTGCACGGCATCTGTCCCCGGTTTGCCAACGGCCTGCCATTGCAGGGTACACTCACCCTCCTGCACGGGGGCTACCTCGAAGTAAAGAGTGGCACTGCCACCGGCGGGCAGCTCGACTTGCTGCGGGGTAGAGCCCCCCTGCATGGTGACAGTCCAGGTGCCACTCTCGGCCGTGGCATTCGTGATGGTGAGCGGCAGTTGCAGCACATCACCCGTGCTCATGAAGAGCGGCATGCCGGGTGTAATCATCACCGGCAGATTCACGGTAAACTCACCCTCGGCCGTACCGAAGCGGTGCCCGCTGCTATCTGCCGCCACGGCAAAAACGCGGTAGGTTGTCAGGGTATCGGGCAACGTCACCTCGACCGAGAAACGCCCCTCGGCATCCGTGCGCAAGGCACCCTTCCACACCGCGACGGGAGCAAAAAGGGTGCGCCAATACGGTGCTGCAGCAGGCTTTTGGTCCGCCCCCATAATGGGACAAACCGGTGCAGGTTCCGGGGAATACGCGTCGTCACCGTCAGACATCAGCCAGGGTGGCAGCTCATCATCGGCCACCATATACTCCACGTCCTTGAACAAAGCCCCTGAACCACTGCGCAGCCCACCGGTCATCAATCCCCCTTGCCAGGCGGACATCTCATTATTTAACATCCATCGTTCTGCGCCACGCCACACTTCGCCGCGCCACACTCCCGGCAACATGTCACTGCGGATTTCCGGCTCTCGTACGTTCCCCCGCTCAGGCGCAAAGGTGTAGGCCGGTCGCTCGGCAAAGAACCGCCCGGGATCAGGTTCGGTATAGGGGGCTACGGAGAGCATACCGGCATCTACCGCATAGAGCGTGACCTCAGCTGTGTTGGGCTTACCCGCCGCCCTCACCGTACCGCTGAGCTGCACGGTATTCCCCGGGCGGATTTCCCCCTGCGGCAACTGCAACTCAATCTCCAGCAATTGCCGCTGCGGCTGCACATAACATTCGACAATCCCGCTGAAGAGATTTCCCTGCGAGGGCAGCACAAGCGACACACTCACCGTTCCTTCCTCTCGCGGTTGCAGGGTGATATCAATCGACTGCGCACCCTTGCCCACACGCTGTTGCACATGGCGCAGCTGCTCCCCGCAGCCGATGAACAAGTGAGCCACCCCCTCAGCGGGCGAAGTGAAGCTCAACTTCACGCCTCCCGTCTGAGGCACAGCCAGCATGGGGATATTGCCGCTCTCATCATGGATTGCGAAGGAATCCACCTTCTGCTCAATGCTGCGCCCGGCAGCATCCACCCCGGCAAGCACGACATTCCCCGAAAACCCGGTGCAATCGGGCGGCAGAGGCACCCCCTGTGCCCAATTCGCCGGCACCACCAGCTCACAGCTGCGCACCGTTCGGCGCTCTGTGCGCATGAGAGAAAAAGCAGCGCGCGGGTTTACCGGCAGTTGCTTCACGCTGATACAGTTCACCGTCAGGCGCTGCTCGCGGGCAAGAGGGGCACCGGTTGCGGCATCCGCCACATACACACGCCCCTGCTCGCAGCGAATGAGAAAATCGGCCGGGCTGAATGTCAGTTTTTGCTCCGGCAGTACCACATATTCCTGCCTGTCATTGCACACGCTGCCACTCACGCTCAGCTCCCCCGCTTTCAGCCATTCGGGCAGCATGGGCAGCTGCAGGCGGGCGTGCCCCTCGGCATCCGTCACCAGGCGGTGCGTCTGTTTGCCCACTTTCAGCTCAACAGCTGCTGCAACGAGCGGCACCCCGCTATAGTCATCAGCCTGCACCTCCAGCGTCATTTCCTGCGGGGCCACCCTGGCCGCCGTGGCTGTAAGTGCAGCCTCGAAGGCGTCCCGGCGGAACACCTGACAGCTCAATTCCGCCTTACACAAGGTAACCGCACCACGCGTCACACGAACGGTATAGTCACCCGTCACATCTTCCTCGCCCTCGGGGAGCTTAACCGCAGCCTCGAACGCGCCGCAATCGCTCAAGCGCAGCTGCTGCGAGGTGAGAGTCTCGCCATTCGGGCGGCAAACACTCAGTTCCACCGAGCGGTACTGAGTAAGCTGCGGCAGCTCCCCCTTCACCGAGCGCAGCATACCGCGCAGGTGCGCCGTCTCGCCGGGGCGATAGAGAGGGCGATCGGTGAAGATATAAGCTCTCTCGGGTTCAGCAGATTCCGGCTCACTATATGAAGGCTGCCGAACGAAAGCGACATCATTTCCCCGGCGGATAGTCAGAATCTGCCCATAGCCGTGCTGCTGCAAGAAACCATGAGGAAGGGCTTTTGTCTCATACGCCTGCTCACGAGTTTTCCCCTTGCGCACCGGTTGGCTCAGAGTTGCCCCGCGCACCGGTTGGCCATCTGCAAAACGAGTAACCAGCACACCGGTAGGTGATGTGATGACATTCAGCCCTGTTATCTGTAGCGGAATATCGAGCTCAAAATCCAGCGCATCGGACCGGGCGCCGTTAAGACCCAACGCATGCTGCACATGTTGATTGGATGTTGTGCTGATGCTGAGCACATACATACCCGGGGTCAGGCGAGCGCCGGCCAGAGCATCGAGGTCCAGCACCATTTCCGCGCTGCGAAACATGGCACACTGCTGCAACTCATAGCGGCGGGTGGGCCAGGCCTGCGCAGAGGCCAGCCAGCGGCGGCGGTCTTCCAACTGCGATTCCAGCATCTCCTCAGCACGCTCCAGTTCATTTTCAGCCAGGGTACGGCTGCTCTTGTGCGCAATATCTTTACTTACCCGCGTGCGAGCCGTGCGGTATTCATAGCGACGGGCTGCAACCGGGCGGCTGTCGTAGGGAGCATCGCGAAACACCTGCTCAGCACACTCCGGGGCAACGCGGCGCAAGGTGACATCTGCGTAGCTCAGGTTAGCACAGGGCATGCGCAACTTGTGCGGCCCATCCGTCGGCAGCACGATAGCCCCCTGCCCGCGCCGCTGTAACTGCGGCCAGGCGGGGTTGAGCGCGATACGGTGCACATGGTCACGGCGCAGCGACGCGCCATTCGCCACAGCGGTACCGGCCGGCACCGTGACATCCACCACTGCCGGCAGCACGCCGCTCACCCGCATGCGCAGCCCGCAGGCCATTCCGCCCCCCACATAGGCCAGCGGGCATTCATTCTCAGCCTCCGTTCCATAAAAGACACGCACGGCCGTATGTGGCTCAAAGGGAATCACCCCCGCATAGCGAAAGCGCAGCGTGCGGCTATCGTCCACCACCAGCGTGCGCTCATAACCATCGGCCGAAGTCGTCACCCTCCCCACGCCCTCCACACTGAACCCCAGGCGCGAAAACAGGCGGGGAATGTCGGCCCGGGGAACCGGGCGGTCAAAACGCAACTGCAACTCCACCTCGCCGCTCCCCTCTTCTGCGGCGCTCACACTCAGCCCGGTGAGCAAGTCATTGAGCACCTCAAAACAGGTCAGCTCACCGGAGCTGATTCCCGACTGAGCACTACCGGTATAAAGCAAGGCCCAATCTTCGCCGTCGGGCAATTCCTCCACAGGGCGCACCAGCACATGACCCGGCAGTGGGTCATTCATTTTCAAGCGGCTCCAGACCTGCTCCCCCTCAGCGGCCAGGCGTCGCAGGCCATTGTCAGAAATACCATCACACACTCGGGCCGGCTCGACCACAGCCGCCACACGACGACCGTAGTATTTTTTACCGCTCCAGAAGGATTTTTTCACACGCCGGAATTCATAATTCACGGGAGTAGAAGTCGAAAAAGCCAGAGATTCGCGGGTAATGTGTTGTGACGTTGTCACCAGCACGGCCGCCCCTTTCGCCGTTGGCACAGCTTGCCCCGTCAGCGTATCCGGGGCAATACGAAAGCTGAATTCGCGCGGTTTCAATTCCCCGCCGCCCAGGTAACGAGTACCGGCGGGGAACGTCAGTTTATATGGCGTGTGGCAGCTGCTGCCGCGCACGATATCCAGTATCAGCACATTCTGGTCTATCCAATGTGGCTCAGGGGTATGCTTTTCATCACCCGTTATGCGCAGCGTATGCACGCCGCGCCGCTCGGCAGGGGCTGATTCAGGGGCCTCGACCGCACTTGTTGCGACCACCGGCTCCGGAAATGATATAGATACCCGGTGGTTATATGGTCGCACTTCCGGCTCATCGGCTACAACAGAACAGGCAAAGAGGATAGTAAGGATTTTTTTCATAGCGCTTGAGGGTATTCTATCAGATTCCCCTCGCAGCTCAAGCAAAAAATCAGCTCAACAGGAACAGAACCAACGCGCCCACCAGCAGCAGAATAATCGCCACAACGGCCACACCGCGCAGCAGCAGGCGGCGGCTGAATGCGGCATATTCCTCAGCGAGAGCAGAATCCGCCACCCGCAGCACATCCACAGTGTCGAGCTGCCCCTTGCGCAGAGCAAAGGTCAGCGCGGTGCGCCCCCGTGCATCCGTGGCAGCGGGAGCAGCCCCGGCAGCCAGCAAGTTCTGCACCAGCTCGGCAAGCCCCAGAGCAGCAGCATGGTGCAGCACGGAAAAGCCGTTACCATCAGCCGTATCGGGCGAAGCACCGGCAGCCAGTAAAGCCCGAACCACCTCCACCCGACGCTGAGCTACAGCCATTTGCAGCGCAACATATCCCTGAGCGTCAGGCTCATTCACATCAGCACCGGCGGTCAGCAGGAACTTCACCGCCGCTACATGCCCGGCCATTGCAGCCAGGTGCAGCGGAGTCTGCCCCTCCCCACGAGCGGTACTCACGGGTAAACCGAGCTTCAACAACAAGCGCAGGGCCTGTACATACCCGCCTCGGGCAGCAAAATGAAGAGCATTTTCACCACTGAGCGACAGAGCCGCCGGCTCGGCGCCGACAGCCAGCAGTTCCTGCATGGCCTGCACATGCCCACCGGCGGCAGCGGCATGCAGCGGGGTAATGCCATCACGCCCGGCTGCATTCACCGCTGCACCGGCAGCCACCAGCTCACAGAGCAACGGTACACAGCCACAACGCGCGGCGGCGTGCAATGCGGTATACCCCGCATTATTGGCCGCCTGCACATCCGCCCCGGCAGCCAGCAGCAGGTGGGCACACTCGCACTGTGAATGAGCAGCAGCCAGCAACAGCGGGGTAATGCCCTCTTCCGTCACGGCATTCACCTGAGCACCGGCGGCCAGCAAACGGCGCACCATACCGACATGCCCTCCACTCACTGCGGCATGCAAGGCAGTGGGGCCAACCGGAGCCCCCTGCTCGTCACACACGCGGGCATTCACATCAAGACCGCCGGCAAGCAGCGATTCCACGATGTCGGAGCGGTTGGCAGCAACGGCTTTCACCAAAGCTGCCACATAGGCGGGGTCGGCTTTCATCATGTCAGGGGGTGGCCGGCGGTACCGAACAAGGTGCTGTAGGTTTGCAGGGCGTACGAATCCGTCATGCCTGATATGTAGTCCACCACATGCAGGAAACGATAGCGGGCATCAGCACTCTGAGCGGCATCGGCATGCAGCACGGCACCGATTCGGCGCCCCATGGGGCTTTCCGGTGCACTGACCCAGCGCAGGTAGAGGTTCATCAGGCTGCGGATGACATTGAAACCGGTGATTTCAACCTTCAACACGCTTTCGTGGCAATAAATATGCTGTGCCGACCAGGCTTGTACCGACTCATACTCAGCAGCCATGGCAGAGTGTTTCATGAGACTGCCGGTGAGTTCGCCGCGCATCATCAGCGGGTAAACCTGCTCCAGCGTGCTGCGCAGGCTGCGAATGCAAGCCCCCACCGCACTGGCACGGGCATAACGCACGGCGGCCGTTGCCCCGCTGCGCTCACGCTCACGGGTCACGCTTTCGCGCAATTTGTCGCTGAAATTCCCCAGGGCTGCCAACTGAGCCACCACATCTTCGTAACTGATGATTTTGGAGATATAGGCATCCTCCATATCCGCGATGAGGTAGCTGATGTCGTCCGCCGCCTCCATCAGGAACGCGAGCGGATGGCGGGCCCACACATGCTCAGCCAATGAGGGCAACCCGCAGATGGCCGCTACATTGCAGAAATGGGGAAGCTCTTCCGGCGCTATGCCGAACTTCTTGTAGCGGACGGCGGCGCCCTGCTTCTGCCGACCGGCCAGGCAGGGATACTTGGTGAAGGCCCCGAGTGTGGCAGCGGTCAAATCCAGCCCCAGCCCGCGGATGGGGTCACAGGTGCGGGTGAGCAGGCGCAGCCCCTGCGCATTGCCCTCGAAGCGAAAATCCGCACACTCCGCCGGGCACAGTCCGGCAGTCACGGCCTCTGCCACGGCCTCATCGATAGCACTCTCGCCCGAATGCCCGAATGGGGGGTTGCCCAAATCATGCGCCAGGCAGGCCGTCGCCACCACATCCCCCATGGCTGTATAGAGCAAAGGCAGGGAGGTGCGTTCCTCGTACTCAGCAGCGACATCTGCCAGCTCCTGAGCCAGTGCGCGGCCGACGTTAGCCACCTCAAGGCTGTGAGTCAGTCGCGTGCGCACATAGTCATTACGCCCCAGGGGGAACACCTGTGTTTTATCCTGCAAGCGGCGGAAGGCGCTCGAATAGAGCACACGGCCGTAATCACTGTTGAACGCGGAGCGGCCGGCATCACGCCGCCCGGTTCCGCTCAAGCGCTCGCAGGCAAGTAACTGTTCCCATTCCATGGCGGCTATTGTAGGCAAGCCCGGCCGCAATGTCAACAATAAGCCGCGAGCTGACGCATTCCGACAAGGGGGCGGGCTACAGCTCTATTTCCAGGCCATCGTAGGCGGGAGCCATGAAGTCAGGCAGCAAGCGGGCGGTGGCTTCATAATCAACCGCATGGCCGCAATGGGTCAGGAAACCGCGGCGGGGTGCCAGTTGCTGCATAAGCTCCACATTCTCTGCAACGCTGATGTGGGTGTGGTGCTCGCGGGTTGTCAGGCCATCCATGGCGAGAGCATCCAGCCCCTGCAGGAGCGTGCGTGAACTTTCGGGCAGCACTTTAATATCAGGCACATAACCGAAAGAAGTACCACCGCTGCGGAACACGTAGCCATAGGTTTCGACCGATGCATGCTCCACCGGCACGGGAGTCACTTCGATATCCCCCACGGTGAAAGGCTCTCCGGCGTGGTCATGCGCCTGCGGGCGAATATAGCCCTTGTAGGTATTCTGCTCAGAGAACGCCCAGGCAAACATACGGCGCAGGTGAGCCAGGCAACTCGTGCCCGCATAGAGCGGCAGCCTGTCATCGCGCCGCCAGCAAAAGGCGCGCATATCATCGAAACCGGTCGTATGGTCCAGGTGCTCGTGGGTATAAATGACGGCATCTATGGCTGTAAGATTGTGCCGCAGGGCCTGCTGGCGCAGGTCGGGACACGAATCCACCAGCAGGCGCGTGCCCGCAGACTGCACGAGCACCGACGAGCGCAAGCGCTTGTTGCGCGGGTCGTCAGAGCGGCACACATCACACTGACAACCGATTACAGGCACCCCGGTTGATGTGCCGCTGCCAAGAAAAAGTACTTTCATCGTCAGATTTTTATTTAATTCGCTACCACATTATGCCATAATATGCGCGGAACGCAAAGCAAAATATGCTCTCACTGTTAAAGATACGCAACCTCGCACTGGTCGATGAACTTATCTGGGAACCCGAAAACGGCTTTCTTGCCATCACCGGCGAGACAGGCGCCGGCAAATCCGTCATCATGGGCGGAATATCGCTCGTAATGGGTGAGCGCGCCGACAAGGGGCGCATACGCAGCGGTGAAAGTCAATGCAGCATTGAGGCCGTCTTCCACCTGAGCCGTGCGGACTACATCGACAGCCTGCTGGCCGAGGCCGGCCTACCGCTCTGCGAAGAGGGAACCCTGCTCATTCGCCGAGTGATCACCGCCACCGGGAACCGCCAGTTTATCAACAGCAGCCCCGCTACGCTCAGCCTGCTGCGCAAAGTCGGCGCCGGCCTGGTCGACATGCACCACCCGGAGGCACACCGCTCCCTTACCTCGCAGGAACGCCAGCTGGAGCTGCTCGATGCCTTCGCCGAAAATGAAAACACCCTCGCGGATTACCAAGCCGCCTATCGTGCCTGGGTCGAGGCCCGCAGCGAATACCGTCGGCTCATGGAGAGCGAAATGGCCAACGAACGCGAGCTGGATTTCCTGCGTCACCAGGTGCAGGAAATAGAGAGTGCCGCCTTCACCGCAGAAGAAGCCGCAGAGCTCGAAGCCAACTGGCAACGCGCACGCAATGCCGGCCGCCTGCGCGACACGGCTATGCCTATGGCTCAATCAATAGACGGGGGAGATGATTCCGTGCTCTCCCGCCTGAGGCAGCTGGTTCGTCAGGCGCGTGAGCTGGAGCGGTTGGATGCCGCCTGCGCCAACTGGCTTGCCCCCCTGCCCGGTATCGTGGAAGAACTCGAAGACGTAGCAGCAAACCTGCAGGACTACGCCGACACACTCTGCGGCGATCCTGCTGAGCTCGCCAGGCTGGAAGAGCGAATCAGCACCCTCGATTCACTGAAGCGCAAGTATGGCGCAGACTTCGAGGCCATACAACAGCACCTCGAAGACTGCCGCAACCGACTGGCCGCCATCGATAACCGTGAAGAAATGCTCAGCGAACTCGCTGAAACCGAACGCCGGAAATATGCCGAACTCAAGATTGCCGCTGCTGCACTCAGCAACACACGCCGCAAGGCAGCCCCGCAACTGGCAGAGCAATTCCTTCATCACGCCCGGCAACTGGGGTTCCGCCAGTCGCTCTTTGAAGTCAGCCTGAGCCCCCTGCCCGAGCTCGGACCTCACGGGGCGGAAGAAACGGATTTTCTTTTCGGCCCGAATCCCGGCGAACCGCTCAAGGCACTGCGACTTATTGCCTCAAGCGGCGAGCTTGCACGTGTGATGCTGGCCCTCAAGAGCGCTTTGGCGAGCCGAGACGACACGCCGTTGCTCGTATTCGATGAAATTGACGCCAACGTAGGCGGCGAAATCGCCCGCGCCGTCGGCATGAAAATGCGCGAATTGGGCAGCGACCACCAGGTGATATCCATCACCCACTTCCCGCAAGTAGCTGCCCTTGCCAACCACCACTACCTCATCAGTAAACAACAGAGCGGTGAGCGCACCGTATCACGCCTGAGTAAAATAGATGAAGAACCGCGTGTGCAGGAACTCATGCGAATGCTCGGTACAGGGGGAGAAACAGCAAGAGCCCACGCCTGCAGCCTGCTGCGCGGAGAGGCATAACACGATTTTCTGCCATGCCGCGCATTTGTTGTTTGCATTGTCCTCACGAATATGCTACTATGCATGCGACGTCAGATTTTCCATTCATTTTTATCATATCTCATCATCATGAAACGCCCACTATTTCTGCTTGCCCTGCTGGCCTGCGGAGCCTCGCTTCTGCAGGCAGCCGATTTGTATGATATCACGCTTTCCAACGCCAAACGCTATACCCAGTGCCGAATCCTTTATGAAGCCGGCGGCGTAACCAAATTCACCGGTCGCGACCGAAAGGGTAATTCCGTCACGATGGAGGTCAAGAGCTCCAGCATTCTCGACAAACGCGAATCAGCAGCGCCTAAGGAAGAAGAACCGACCCCGGAACCGACTATAGAGCCGACAACGGAGCCGACCGAAACACCCGCCGACACTGCAACCGAACCCGCCACCCCGGCTGAAAATGCCACCCCCGCTGAAGGCGACAACGCCGCAGCCCCGGCTGCCGATGCCGAAAAAACGGAGGAAGCACCGGCCGCCCCGGCCGTCAGTGATGAGGAGGCCGCCAAGGTGAAAGACATCACCCTGCGCCTGCGCGAGAAACTGGCACAGGTTGACAGCGGCCTGGCAGAACTCACCAAACCCTCCCGCTCACTGACAAGCCTGTGCGAAAATCGCAAGCGCACCCTGACCGGCCAGCTGGCCAGGCTTGATAAGATGGCCATCGAGGTCGCGGAGTTGCAGACAAAATACAACACCATCAAGGGTGCAGACTACGTGTTCACCCACGTTAGCTCTGACAATCGCACCAAATACGAGCGTGATGGGCAGGCAGCCTACCAGGCCATGCTCACCGATGTGAAGCAGTACAAGAACGCCCGCAAGGTCGGTGGCCTTGACAAGTTTGAGATTATGCGCGACCGCTACCAGGGTATTCCTGAGTACAAGGAGGCCTACAAGTGGTACATGAGCACCCTCAATGACCTCTCACGCCGCTGGAACAACCTGCTCAAGAAAGAGATGAACAAGCGCAGCAAGCTCAATGCCGCCAAGAAGAGCGACATGGATGAGCGCGACCAGAAGGCCTACGATAAACTCGAAAAACAATTTGCCGCTGAAAATGAGCAGATTGCCAATGTCTGGTACAACCCTGACAATCGCAACCTAGTCATGCTGCGCCACGCAACCAACAAGGTCAGAGATGCCCTGCGCCGCAACGAAAAGGGCCTGCAGGACCCGAAAATCGGCACGGTTCCCACGCTGTTGGCAAAGTATTGGGAGGCTAATGACCAGGCCCGCGCCCTGATGATTAACGGCGATTTTGAAGGCGCCAAGGCTGTACTCGACAAAGATGAGGCCTACAAGCAGATTCTGCGACTTAACCAGCAGCTCCTGCCCGAGGAATACAAGACCCCGCTGCGTGAGCAGCGCCAGGACTTGCAGCAGACCATCAATCAGCGCTCCCGCGAACGTCGCACGCTCGAATCTACCCTTGAGCGCAAAATCTCAGCTCTTGAACAGGCTACGTCCTCCGCGGAAGCTCAGATTGACGACATGCTCGAGAGAATCTCCAAAGAACGCGAGATAGATACTCAGGCCAGCAGCATTGAGCTTGATGAAAAGAAACCCGAGCCCGCAGCTGCAACTCCTGAAAAGAAAGGGCCCACAGTTGATAATGCGAAACAAGCGCTCAAAAAGTAAAACGCAATTTCCACGAATATGATTAACCACCACGACCGGGCAGCAAAACTCGCCCGGCCGTGCTGTGTTCAGACAAGTATATGAACGCCAACCCACTGTTCCCGGCTATACTGCTGATTCTCCCCGGTCTTGTACAAGCCGCCATACCGGCGGCAACAGACCGGGCATTTGCCGATTTCACCGCCCTGCCGCTCGAATTGCTGCCGGTACTCGAAGGAGTGACCGACCGCGACAGCGCCGAACAATCAGCAGAAAAGCTCAATGCCCTGCTCCCTCGCGTATATGACAGCCGCACGGCGATGACCCGCATTGAGACTCTCACCCCCGAAGTAAAGCGCGAACTGCTGCAGAAATACGAAAAAGACATGCGCACCAACTGGGGCAAAGTCTATGAGCAGATATTCCGCCTGCAAAACCGGCGCTGCTATAACTCCCTGGCATTTTTCAAACAATTTCACGCCTTATGTATGATGCTCGAAAAATAAGCTGCACCGGCCTGCTGCTCGCAGCCACCTGCGCAGCTCCGCTCTTCGCACAGGATTTCCCCACATCCGGCACAATCGATAACCAACCGCTTGTGCAGCAACAGTCACAAGAATCGACTCAGAAGCCCGAACTCAGCCCGGGAGAGAGCCGCATTCGCGCCGGTATTCTGTTGCTCGTACAGCTGCACGACACCATGGCGTGTGTACAGGACCGAGACAGCGCCGAAACGGCCGTACCCACAATCATGCGTCTGAGCAAGGAATTACAGACCTGGGGACAAGGTTTTGCCGCCCTTCCGCCGCTTGATGAAGCGACGCAAAGCAGCTACGAAAAACGCTACCTGCCCATCATCAACAAACTTAATGAGCGCATACAGATACAGGCAGACCGCATAGCCGCGGCTGAATTCTACGGGTCGGAAAACCTGCCTGCAGCCCTTGTCAAACTCGTTAATTCCGTTCAGTAACATGCGCAGGCTTCTCTTATTCGCTCTGATGCTCACGCCTATACCCACCACGGCTGCCCCGGCGGATGTAACGGAGAACCCCATGGTCAATCTCACCTCCGGGCGCCGCATGCTGGTACTGCGAGCCGGGAAAGAGAGGCTGCTCACCGGTCGCGCACCGGAGGGAGAGGGAGCCCCATTCCGCATACTCAACGGCGCAGAAGTACTTTGGGAAGGCAAAGCCGGCGAGGCCTTTGAGGTTGTGGTGCACTCCCGCTACGCTCATCTGCTGAGCACTACAGCGGACAACACCGCCTGGCAGGACCTCAGCTGGGGGGAATGGGACTCCACCACGAAGACAAAAGCGCGCCCCAAGCACGCCATAAAGGGGCTATCCCCGAAAGACCTGTCGGCCCCCGGTGCGGATGCCGGCCCGGCACTGCGAGAGGATCTCAACCACCTCGCCACCCTCCGGACAAAGTACAACACCCTGAGCATTGCCCCCGGCGAATATCATTTCTACCCCGAGGGTGCTCTGCAAATGAGCTATTACATCTCCAACCACGACCAGCAGAACATCCAGCCCGTGGGTATACCCATCGTAGGGCAGAAAAACCTCAAAATCGAGGGCAATGGGGCCACGTTCGTCTTCCACGGTCGCATGCAGCCTATCCTGCTGATGGACAGCGAGAACGTCACGATTGAAAACATCACCATCCGTCACGACGCCCCCTACTACAACGAGGGTAAAATCGTGGAAATCAAAGACGGCACCACCACCCTGGAATACGCACCTCAATTCCGCTGGCAGGTGAAAGATGGCCGCTACTACCTGATGGGCGACGGAAAACCGCAAGCACCCAATGCTGTGCTCGCCTTTCAGCAAGATGGGCAGATGGTTCCCACCGGCCGCGGCGGCGACATTGTCTGGCCCTCACGCTGCCAACAGGTTGCCCCCAATCGGGTGAAATTCTTCACCGACGCTGCGGCTCATGGCCTGAGCGAAGGGCACATTCTCGTGCAGCGCCACTACGGCCGCCCCCACCCCGCCATGGTGCTCTACCGAGCCAATGGTGTTACGCTCAACAACGTTGTCTTCCAAGACAGCCAGGGCATGGCGCTGGTAGCGCAGCGCAGCCGCGACATCACCATTGACGGCGGCGGTTGCGTACGCGCCCCGGGGCGTGTGTACACCGTCTCGGCAGATGCAACCCACTTCTCGAACTGTGCCGGTACCATCACCGTAAAAAATGCCCTCTATGAGGGTATGATGGACGATGCCATCAACGTGCACTCCACCTGTCTGCAAATCGAAAAAATCATCGGTAAGCGTGAAATCATCGCGCGCTACATGCACGGCCAGGCCGTCGGGTTCGAGGTATTCGCCCCCGGGGAGAGCGTGCAGTTCATCAAAGGCCCCACCCTGGAAAACCTGCCGCAGCTCGGCAAGGTGGCAAGCGTACGCAAAACGGATGAAACCCACCTGCACCTGCAGCTCTCAGCAGACCTGCCCAAGGGCGTGAGCGTGGGGGATGCCATCGAAAACGCCGACTGGTACCCGGCGGTAAACTTCATCGGCTGCACGGTGCGCCACAATCGCGCGCGCGGCTCACTCTTCACCACGCCGAAACCGGTACTGGTGAAGGACTGCAAGTTCATCGCCTCACACGGCTCGGCCATCCTGCTGGCCGGCGATGCCCAAGGCTGGTTTGAAAGCGGGCGCTGTCTTGATGTGACCATCACCAACAACCTGTTCGACCATAACCTCACCGCACGTTACCAGTTTACGGAGGGTATCATCTCCATCTATCCCGAAGTCAAGCAACCCGACAAGCAGCAAACCCGCTACCACCGCAACATCCGAATCGAGGGTAACACCTTCCTCACCCACCGGGTTCCCCTGCTCTTTGCCATCTCGGCAGATGGTATCATCTTCCGCAACAATACCGTCAAATTCGATGATAAATACCCCGGCATGCACGGCGGTAAACCCTATGTGCTCAGACACTGCGGGAAAACTCGACTCCAAAAACTCTGATATATTTTATTTCCCACATGGCAAAGAAATTCAACGAACACACAGCACGCGCCAATAAACACACCACGCGCCCCGAGTCCCGGCAGCAGCCGACCCGATTCGACAAGCCCCCCACCCGTACCGTGGTGAAGCCGCTCGATGAGGGCGCGCTGCAAGATATACTCGAAGCCCAACCCCGGGGGCTCTACCTGGTGCTCGACTGCGTGCAGGACCCCCACAACCTCGGGGCCATTCTCCGTACGGCAGACGGCGCCGGCGTAGCGGCCGTTATCACCCCGAAAGATAAATCCGTCGGTATCACGGAAACCGTGCTGCGAGTATCGGTCGGCGCTGCGGAAAAAGTTCCCTTCGTGCAGGTGACGAACCTGGCACGCACCATGAAAGCCATGAAAGAGGCCGGAATCTGGTTCGTGGGCACCTCCGACCACGGCGACCGCGACCTATACGACATGGACTTCAAGGGCGGCATTGCTCTGGTCATGGGGGCAGAAGGCGATGGCATGCGCCGCCTGACGGAAGAAAACTGTGACTTTCTCATCCGAATTCCCATGTATGGCAGCGTGCCCTGCCTGAACGTATCCGTCGCCACCGGCGTGTGCCTGTATGAGGCCGTGCGCCAGCGCAACATTCAGCCATAAGCCCGCATGCCCACCATCGAGACCGTTGAGCCGCAGCCCGGCATGCTCGTGCGCTTCATTTCCGACCTGCACTACGGGCATGAGCGCTGCGAGGCCCCTTCTCCCGCCGAACTGGCGGAGCTGGTACTGCGGGATGGGGTAGGAATGCTGGTAGTGGTAGGCGACCTGGCTGAGACTCGTAATTGCCCCTGGCAGGCAGAGGGCAAACGCCTGCGCGAAGAACTACGCGCGGAGTGCCGCAGCCGCGGGGTGCAGCTGGTTGAAATCTCCGGCAATCATGACCCTGACGTTGAACCGCTGCTGGTGCGGTTCTGGGGTGGGCGTGTGGTTGCCATGCACGGTCATGCTCTTTACCGCGAGGTAGCCCCATGGAGCTGGGAATACCTGCGTAACAAAGAGAAATGCCGGGCCCTCATCGCCGACTACAGACACCGCGACCACCTCCTGCACGACCGCCTGGAACTCTCGCGCGACATGTGCCAACTCACCACTCCCATACTGCGCCGAGAGGGCATACGCAACAAGTACCTTCGCGGGTTCATGCACTGTTTCTGGCCCCCGCAGCGCCCCTTCAACATCGTGTGGAGCTGGCTCACCTGCGCCCGCCGTGCGGAGCGCTTTGCCCGCCGATATTTCCCTGAAGCGCAAACCGTTGTGCTCGGCCACTTCCACCGCTTCGGTAACTGGCAGTTCCGCCGCCGCCACATTCTCAACACAGGCGCCTGGTTCAAACATGCCACCCCTTATATGGTCGATATGAAAGACGCGCAGGTGCTCAGCTACAAGCGAGTGAAGTAAAACAAGCTCCATTTCATGAAAAATCCCGGTCGAGCCTTATGGCTGACCGGGATTTTTCAATAACTTATCGCTATGCCTCAGGGCATGGGGAAAGACTTGTTGAAGGCGCTGACCTCGGCGCGCAGAGCATCGTAGGCGTCCTCCGTAGCGAGTATCTTCTGGCCGGCCAGAATGGCGAGACAGCGGGCAATGTACTCAGCGACCTTGCGCACATCCTGCTCCTTCATACCGCGAGTGGTAACGGCGGGGGTACCGATGCGAATACCGGAAGGCTTGGCGGTGGAACCTTTGTCGTAGGGGATAGCGTTCTTGTTGACCGTGATGCCCACTTTGTCGAGAGCAATCTGAGCTTCGGCACCGTTGAGGCCCTTCACGCTGAGGTCAACCAAGAAGCAGTGGTTGTCGGTACCGCCGGCAACGATACGGAAACCGCGGGAGGCCAGCTCATCAGCCATAGCCTTGGAGTTCTTCACCACCTGAGCGGCGTACTCCTTGAACTCGGGCTTGAGCGCCTCACCCAGACAGGCGGCCTTGGCAGCAATCACGTGCATGAGCGGTCCACCCTGCAGACCGGGGAACGTGGCACTGTTGAGCTTCTTGGCCCATTTCTCCTTGCAGAGCACCATACCGCCGCGGGGACCGCGCAGGCTCTTGTGCGTGGTGGTTGACACGAAGTCAGCGTAGGGAACGGGGGACGGGTGAGCGCCACCGGCTACCAGACCGGCAATGTGAGCCATGTCCACAAACATGATAGCACCAACCTCATCGCAAATCTCGCGAATGCGCTTGAAGTCAATCGTGCGCGAATAGGCAGAGGCACCGGCCAGAATGAGCGCAGGCTTGCACTCGCGGGCCTTGGCTGCCATATCATCATAATCAATGCACTCCGTCTCGGGGTTCACACCGTAATGCACAACATTGTACTGCTTGCCGGAGAAGTTGGCGAAGAAACCGTGGGAGAGGTGACCGCCGCAGGCGAGATCCATCGTCAGGATGGTATCGCCGGGGTTGATGCAGGCGTGGTACACGCTCATGTTGGCCTGAGAGCCGGAGTGAGCCTGCACGTTAGCGAAGTCGCAGCCGAACAGGGCGCAGGCGCGGTCGATGGCGAGCTGCTCCACCTTGTCCACCACCTCGCAACCGCCGTACCAGCGCTTGGAGGGGTAGCCCTCGGCATATTTGTTGGTGAGTACGGAACCCTGAGCCTCCATCACGGAGGGAGAGGCAAAGTTTTCGGAAGCGATAAGCTCAATGTTGTTGCGCTGGCGGGCATGCTCCTCCTCGATATAGGCAGCAAGCTCCGGGTCGGTGGAAGCCAGCAGCGAGCCGGATGCCTTGGCCAGGCGGGTCACGTGGCGGCCGCCCTCGAACTCGGCATCGAGCCAGGTGTGCAGCAGGTCATCAAGATCTTCTGGCGTTACGAAAGCAGAAGCCAGGCACATGACGTTGGAATCGTTGTGCTGACGGGAGAGCGCGGCAACCTGCGGTGTGCGGGTCAGCGTGGCACGGATACCCTTCCAGCGGTTAGCGGCAATGCTCATCCCCAAACCGGAGAAACAAATCAGAATACCACGGTCGGCACGACCCTCAACCACGCGCTTGCAGACAGCATTGGCGTAATCGGAATAATCGCAGGCCTCCTTCGTCTCGGTGCCTACGTCCTCTACTGTATACCCCCAGTTCGTGAGGATTTCTACAGCGACTTCCTTCAGATCCACGCCTTTGTGGTCTGAACCGATTGCGATGCGAAGATTGGTGTTCATATTTTATGTAACGCCTGTTGCGCGGCGATTCTATCACAGGCGGTCAGAAAAGGCAAGCTTAAAGTCAGCCGTAGTTAAAATGCTGATTAAACGCCTCACCCGCGGCCCGGGCAGCACACCGGGTTCCATATCTCGCATGACATAGGCGAACGAAAGCCCCTCAGCCGGCACGCAGAACCCATGTGAGCCCCCTGCTCCGGCATGACCGAAACCACCGCCGGGGAAAAAATCCGCAGGTTCACACATAGCCCCGCATGTGAACGCGGTGTGGCGCAGCAGGGTGAGGTCTGTGCCGGCGCATTGCGGGGTATTCATCCACTCAGCCACATCGGGAGCGAAGGGAGAACCCGGTAACAAGCCCAGCAACGCCTGGTAAAACCCGGCCAGCCCCCGGGCAGAGGCCACCCCGCCCTTGGCCGGAGAGCCGCAACAATGAGCAGCAGGGGTATTCATCTCACGCGGCGATTCATAGCCCTGTATGCTGTGAAAAGCGCGGTTCACGCTGCTACCCTGCCGGTAATAAGCATTCAGGAACTCACTGCGAGGCGCTCCCGGGCGCATTCTGGGAGCCTGCAGCAAAGCCACGGTCGGTTCAAGCTCCGCCGGAAAATGACCTATATAAAATTCAAGCTCCAGGGGACGGCGAACCCGCTGCTCCCAGTAATCCGCAACCCGCATACCGGTGAGTTCAAGCATGAGGATGTCGACCAGCGGGCCGAATGTCTGCGGATGGTAGCCATGCTGTGGCGGCCCCCACTGCGGACGGCTTTGCTCGATAGCATGTCGGCAGGCCGCCAAATCATCAATCGGTGCCGGGCAAGCTAATGCGGCAAGTCCACCCTGGTGTGAGAGCAGTTGCCCCACCGTCAGCCGTGGCAGGGGAAATGCCGGCCATATATCGCCAACTTCCAACTCAGGCCCCCGGCAACAGTCATACAGCGCCTGCAGCAGACACGCCGCTGCCGCCGGTTTCGTGGCCGAAAAAACCGGAACCGGCGTGCCCGGCTGCCAGGCCATACCGGGGCGGGCTTCACCACTGCACAGGGTACAGAGTTCGCACCCATGCTGCCAAACCGAAACGGAGCATCCCTGCCCGGCCCCTACCTCGGCCGCAGCCTGCACCAACACCGCCTGCAATCGTGATTTCATGACGGTTCGGGGCGTATATGCAGCACATGAGCCACACCGTCTTCCACACGGAAACTCACTTCAAAAGGTTTGAAAATAAGGAAATAAACGCGCTCCGGGTCCTGCTGGTATGCGGGGCGGGGATCCTGAGCCAGCACTTCACTCACGGCAAGCTGCCAGTCAGGGGGAACATGCGGCGGCAACTTGCAGTCAAACTGCACCGTGAGCATGTGCCGCGGAGTTTCGGTGAAGCCGCCTGTTGCAGCGGGCAGACTGTCGGCATACGGCACGTATGGCTTAATGTCATAGATAGGTGTGCCATCTACCATATCAGCCCCACTCACCCGCAGTACCGGGCCCGGCTCGACGGACACCAGCCGTACCACCGAAAGCCCCAGCCCATTCGGGCGAAAAGGCGAGCGAGTGGCGAAGACACCCAACCGCGTATTCCCCCCCAACCGAGGCGGGCGCACTGTGGGGTGCCAACCTGCTGCTTCATGACAATGGAAGCGCCATATCAACCACAAGTGGCTGAAATCGGCCAAACCACGCACACACTCAGGGTTACAGTAAGGCGGTTCAAATACAATCTCACTGATAACGTGCGGGGCAAGGTTGGGCTGACGCGGCACGCCGAACTTGTCCGCAAACGGGGAACGAATGTGGGCGATGGGCTCCATCACACGCCGAAGAAATCGTGCATGACCTGCTCGTACACCCCACGCTTGAAGTCCGGCAAAGCACCGAAGTCAAAATCACGCGGCTGTACCCACTTGTAATCACGGAATTCTTTGTTATCGAGCCAAGGTTCGGCGGCATCGCTGTGCATACGGCACAGGAAATAGTGCTGCTCCTGCCCGGCGTAGGGAATACCGCGCTTACGCAACACACGCTCTCGCTCCTTGGGCGGGTAATCATAACGGTAGGGACCGTGCTCAGCCACTACTTCGTATTCGTTCGGGCGAAAACCTGTTTCCTCCATTCCCTCACGACAAGCCGCGCTGAGGGGCGATTCGCCGTTCTTAATTCCGCCCTGGGGGAACTGCCAGGCTCCGGCAGGTTTCACACGTTCGCACACCAGTACGGTACCGTCATTACGCTGGTAGATAATGGCAGCATTCGGCCGATAAAGTTCAGAGCTCTGAGACATAAAGATTATGGGTCGTGACCACACTATATCACAGACTTACCGTCTTGGCAAGTACGTAAGGAGCACGCATCTGTTTTTTTAAAGGCACGTCAGCGCAACAGAGCATAAGCAAGTATGTTGGCGTTAATTTGCTGAGCATTACTCAACTCGCTGCCACCACAGCAACAGCAGTTGCGCGAGTTGGCGCTGTCGTTAAGACCATCCGCCGAGTAGATAATGACCAGCTTTCCGTTGTACGTCACCCCCTCAAGATGACCGGCGGTGGGGTGCGCCCCGGCCTGCAGTGAGGTAATGGGAAATACGGTGGAAAAAACCGGGTGCGACATCGCGATGGGCTGCAATGATTCCGCCCCGAAGAGTTCGGCCACCTCGCGGCGGAAGGCGCGATCCCACTCCTTGCTGGAACACCCGGCAGAGGCCAGCAGGAACCCGCCACCCTCAACGTATTTTTTCAGATTTTCGCGCTCGCGGGCAGTGAGGGTGAAATTCCCCTCACCGGTCATGACCACGAAGGGGAAACGGAAGAGTTCATCGTTATCCATGCGCACGGCCCGGAAACGCCGCGCCGTGTTGATGCCCGTGCGCTGCTGCACGCTGCTGAGGAATTCATCGCTGAAACAACGCGAGGTTTTCGTACCGGCATAGATGAGATTTCCGCACTGTACCACGCCCTCTTTCGCCATAAGAGGAAACGCGGTGAACATGAGCAACAGCAGTAGGATTTGTTTCATAATCAATGGGAGAAATAAGAGCGAACGGCATCGCGGTATGTAGGCGGCACCATCTGAGTGTCGATATCGCGATAGGTGGGAGATTCCGGCCCCGGGGTACCAATGGGGCGCAGTTGCGGGGAATGCTGAGCAGCAGATTCGCCGGGGCGGTCGGCGCCTGCCTTTGCGCTACTGTTTCCGCTGCCGGCGCGGCGGCTCATGCGGGAACGAGCGGGCCCTATCAATCGGTTCCCGACAGCGGCGCGAGGCCGTGTGGATTGCCCCCGGCCACTCCCCTCGCCCCGGCCGGCTGAGTTCTCACGGCGGCGGTTCAGCATGGCATCAAGCAACTGTTGAAGAGTGTTGCCCGCAGCCGAGGCCATGGAGCTGCGGCACTGCCCGGCCGCATCATTGGCAGCCCTGGCTGAACACTCATTTTGCAGCAACTTCTCCATGCCGTCCAGAGCCTGAGCCGCATACGAATGAGCTTCGGCCGGGTGGTGTGCGGAACTCTCGGCAACGGCCTGGTCCATAAGCCCTTCGACCCCGGCCTGTTCACAGGCATGGCGCATGGCAAAAACCTGCTGATACAGGGAGGCCAAGCTCTCATGCTGCCCCAGCTCCGCCAGCAGCGGGCTGAGCGATTCTTCCCACGCGACATATTCCTGCAAGATGGCAACCTGCTCTACGCCCAGCCCCTCAAGCCGACCGGGTTCGGACGTTGAGGCTGCGCCGAATTCATCCATGAACCGCCGGTACAGCCCAACCAACTCAGCCTGCTGCTGCACCAGCTCTGCAAAGCGGTGCTGAGCTTCCTGAGCGCGGGCTACCAGAGCAAGCTCGACAGCCTGCTGTTCTTCCTGCGCCAGCGAAGCGAGTGGCTCACCCAGGCGGCTGAGCATGCGGTCAAAGGCCTCGCGGCGTTCGGAATCGCTGCCCCCATCGCCAAGTGTCCCCAGTTCCGCCAGGTTGGAATCAAGCTCGTCGGCAATCCGGCCGGCCAGTTCGGAGAGCTTGCCATCCATGTCGAACACCGGAAAATCCCCGGCAATCGTGCGAGACAGTTCGCGGGCGGACTCCATGGCCGTGCGGGCTGCAGCGGCATCCCCTTCCTTCAGCGCCTGCACAGCCTGAGCAAGCGCCTCGGTCAGTAGCTCATAGCGAGCCATAAACTCATCATAGGTAATCTCCAAACGCAGGATTTCAGCGTACTGTTCGGCCGAAATGACATTCACGCGTGTGGTCGGGGTTGATACGATGTTGAAACGGAAGGGATTATCATCCCCCACCTCCGCGCGCAGTTCAAGTACATCGCCGGGGTTCAGCCCCAGAGCGGCGGAATCGTAACTGCGTGCAACAGTCTGCGAGCGCGGGCGCCCCTGCAGCTCACTGACGCCGTGCTGACGATAGGGAGCCAGGGCTTTAAAGAGAGTCAGGCGATTGAGTGCATAGTCATCCTCAGCCTTCAACTCCATCTTCAGCGGCTGACCAACCACCAGGTATGAGCCATCTTCAGGGGTGGAAATCGCGACAGTCGGCGGAGCGTCCGGCTGCACGGCCAGGCGGATGTGCACGGGAGCATCGGCCTCCCGACCGGCGGAGTCACACACTTGCAGCATGAGCGAACCGGGGGTACGCAGGGGAAGACTCAGGTGCAGCGCCTTCCCCTCTGCTCGGGCGGGCAGGCGCTGAGCTTCAGACTCCCCGGCAGGAGTAAAAAGGCCGTATCCACTCACAATTTCGCTGCTGCACTGCAACTCAAAAGCAACGGTACCGCCATCGGGCACGCTGATTTCGCTGCCGCCCAGCACATGTTCACGCGGCGGCTCACCGGTATAAGCCATCGGGGTCACCGTGGCGCGCCCGGAAAGTATGCGCGGGCTGTAGTTCACCTTCAACGGCACAAAATGTGAGCGGGCTCGACCATCAGGCGTGGCAAACGCCACCTCACAAGGGGCTGTCACATGCTCAAGCACACGCATGTAGCTGCCATCACGCGCCACGAATACCGGCAACGCCTGCACGGGCATGCCCTCGCTTCGCAGCAGCAGGTTAAGCTCTGCAGGGGCCGGAGCCCCGGTCACGCGGCAGGCCAGCGTGATATCCTCACCGAAATGCACCTGCGGCTCGGCAGGGGTAAGGGTGAATCGATAGGGCGAGTAGGGCGGCACATCCTCATGCGGCAGCAGCAGGCGGGCTGCCAGAGTACTGAAGGCCGCAGGCGATGCACAGTACAGACCGATAAGTGCCCCCGCTGCCAAAACCGGCACCAGCAGCGCCAACATCCAGCGGCGCAGCGCCGGTGAATGCTCGCGGGCACTGCGAACAGCCGTTGCAGCCTGTTGCAAAGCCCGGCCTGTCAACCAGTCCGCCAGGGTTCCCCTATTCGGCTTCGGCAGGCGCAGGGCACTGCTGACAGTACAGCGGGGGTCAGCGTTGAGGGAGTCCAGCTCCGACGGCAGGCGCCGAGCCACCACCACGGCTTGCCACACCACCGGCAGCAGCAACACACCACCCAACCACATGGCAGGCTGCAGAAGCTGCGCACGCACCCCCTCACTCAGCACAAAACCCCAGTCACACAGAGCAACCAGTACCGCAACCGAGGCCATGACAGCCAGCCACCACCCCAGCCCGCAGGCCAGCTGCGCTACGAAGCATGCCAGGCGCGCGCGCCTCAATTCTGTGCGAAAATCACTCATGCCAACCCCTTTCTTCTGCGAATAAACCATACGATACCCAGGCACCCGACCATAAAGGCCAGCACCTGCCAACGAGCCCACAGCGGGCAATAGACGGATTCCGTCGCTCTCACCCCCGGCGGCATGGCGAAAATATGCGCCAGGTGTTCATCGCTGAGCTGAATCGGCAGCACCTTGCCGCCTGTTGAGTCTGCAACACGCCGGAGCAGCTCGGGGTCAGAGTTCAGGTTATCTCGCTCACGCGGCAGGGGGCGCACAGTCAGGCGGCACTCGGGGGCAGGTGTTCCCTGAGACTCGGCCCGCAACAGGTATTCACCGGGCGGCAGTGCGGTAAAGGAACACTGTCGGCGGGGCAGCATGGTCGAGGGAACGGGAACCGCTACCTGTTGCGCTACCACCAGCCCATCCTTCAGATTGATAGCCTGCACCTGAACCTCGGCCGGCTGCGCCAGCCCGCGCCAGCCCAACAGGCAGGTAACACCTTCTCCCTCGCGTACATCCGCTCGATCCACATGCAGGGAGAGGTCATAACCGGGCATGAACTCAGCCGAAGTCTGCACCCAGGGCAGGAACTGCCGCCAGAACTCGCGGTACATGTTGCCATGCGCCCGCGCCTCGGGGTAGAAATCCCACTTCCAAAGCCCCTCACCGTTCAGGCTGGCAACCGCCCCCAACCCACAGGGCATAACCCCCAGCACCGGGATATTCTGCTCGCCCGCCGCGGCCAGCACCTGTGCCTGCGGGCGCAATTCCTTCACCGTGCAGACATCCTCAAGCTCCGGTAATTCCTGCCATACGGCATGCCCGGGCTCGGGCAACAGACGCCCGAATAATCCGCTGCTCACCCCGGCGGGAGCAGGTTGCAGCCTGAGAACCGAGGCGGACTGCTCAGAATCCCACACAAAGGGTTCAAGCTCCGAAAGTTCGCTGAGCTGACCGGCGTGGCAGCGACCACGAGCCAGCACAAGTATGCCCCCCTGCTCACGCACCCAGTTACTGAGCGCGCGGGTAGCCGCGGTATCGAGCAAATGCTCCATTCCCTTGCCGAGCACCACAATATCGTAGCTCCGCAAGGCTTCGGGCGTGGTGGGCATATCCGGCGTCTCAGCGGGCGCTGCATCATCATCACCGGTGTTGATATGATAAAAGCGCTTGTCGCTCAGGCGGTGCACGGAGCGTACATCGAACACCGGTTGTTCGCGCAGGTACTGAGCCAGGAACTTGCTGTCCCAGTAGGGGGCGCCCTCAGCCAGGAACACACGAATGCGTGAACTGACTTCACGCACGGTAATGCGGGCGCTGTTGTTATCCGCACAGGTTTCACCGGGCTGAGTGTTGACCCGCACGAGGTATTCGCCGGCCCGCGCCTCCAGCCGGAAATCGGCAGTAGCCGGTGTGCCGTCTGTCAGGTTGAGAGCCAGCTGCTGCACGGGTGGACCACCGGCTGCACTCACCAGCTCTACCTGCACCTGTCGCGGCCCCATGCGAGTGCTCTGCACCGTGGCGGTGAGGTGAGTCTGCACCCCCGGGTAAGAGTGAACAAAGGGGTGAGGGGTCGTCACCGTGATATCCGGTGCCTGCCAAGTGCTGCCCACCGCTATGGTATGCACGGGACAAGCCGCTGCACCGGCTCGGGCCATAAGCTGTTGCAAAGCACGCGGGCGGGTGTCGCGGCCATCCGTCACCAGCACGGCTCCGGCCACAGTGCGCCCGCTGCGCCGCAAGGTCTCAATACTTCCGGCAAGTGCAGCCATAAGCGCCGAGCCATCACCATCAGCAGGCTGAGCGGCCAGTTCAGCAGCCGATTGGCAGGTGCTCGCTGAATCTGCAAGGGCTACCCAGCGTACATCTCTATCGGGAAATTCTGCCAGGCGCTGTATCACACGCCCGGCCACGGCACTACGGGATTCAGCCTGCGGGTCATCCGCCACGGGTGAGTTCATCGAGGCCGAAACATCGGCCGCAACAAGCCACACGGGAGCACTCGGCGAGGGGCGCTGCTCCATGTGCCCGGGGTTGAGCAGCAGTGCCAACCCGCCTGAAGTCGCCAGCAGAGAGAGCAGGCAGCACAACACTCGCAGAAACACTCCGAGCGCCCGGCTCGCCGCCATACTCAGCCACAGCACAAGCCCCACCACCGCTATCGCAATGGGTACCAGCACCGGCAGGGGAATGATAGGTTGAAACATCATGACGGTGAATTAGCGGTTTTGCGCTCACGCGGAACGCGACATACGAGAAGCTCTATCACATAGAACAGCAGCGCCATTCCCAGCAATGCCGGCCAGAGCGCCACCCTGCCGGCAAATGCCCTGCTCTGCACAGCGTGCGGAACATCAAGCAGGTAGGTTGAGCCCTCGGGAGTGAACGAGCGAAGGTCAGATTCCCGGCTCGGGAAATTGACAGCCACGGTGCGCAGCACGTTTTCACCGGCAAGCCAGTGGTACACACCGGGCATAGCAGCTTGCTCGCAGCGGGCCATGCCCCCCTGTACCACGATGGGGCATTCCGTGCCATCCGCCGCCTGCAGGCGCAAATCAGTGGCAGCTACCCCCGCGGGGATGTCCAGCTGCAGGAAATCCTGCCCGGCGATAGGCTCAGTGTCATCCGTCGAGGCACGGGAATGGAGCAGTTGCTCAGCCAGCAAGGGCAGGTAGAGCGGTGAAAAACCCTGGCGGCAGTCGCGGGCTGTCACGGGCATGTTCCAGACAAGTAATTGCCCTCGCCCGACCTGTTTGCGCAACAGAGCCGGCACCGGGCGGGTTTCCCCTTCGGCCGGAGCATACTCCATCAGAGTTACAGCGCCATCTGCTACAGCCGGTTCCGGGCAGAGACGCCGGTACACCCCGGCCTGTGCCCATGTGCGCAGAGAATCGGGCGAAAAAAGAGCAAACGCGGGGGAATCCGGGGCGGAAATATTGACCTGCCAGTTGCCGCCATCCGTACGCACCTCGCCGGCGAGAGCACCTTCGCGATTGCATAACAGAGGCAGCAGAGCCGTATCTTTCACCATGTCGGGCACAATAAGTATGCACTCGCCGGCAGTCAGACGCTCACGGATGGCCGGGATATCAGCCGCTTTGGGAGCATGCCATACCACGAAATCAGCAGCAGTCTCAGGAACGGACGGCAGATACAGCGTGCGCAGGAAAGGCGTGTTCTCCAGCGCCCTGAGCATGAATCCCAGTTGAGCGCGGTCCGCCGCTATAGCCAGACAATCGAGTTTATCAGCCACGGGAACAACCAGGTAGCGAGTGTTGTCACCCGGGTAGGCATCTGACTCCGTCTGCGCGGTGAGCAACCAGTCACCGGGCTGCTGCGGGGCTGTAAGCTCGAACTGCACCGAGCCCTGCCCGCCACAGTCTAATTCGCAGGGTTGCGACAGGCGCAGATTACCCGCGCTGAGAGTCACACTCAGGGGGAGTTTACCCTTGCGGGGCACAGCCCCCTGCCGGTGCTGCAGCGAGACGGTGAGAGTAACCGTCTGCCCGGGCAGCGGACGCGCCGGAGCGAGAGCCATAGCCGTCACGGCGGTGTTTTCCACGGCTGCGGTCTGTGCAACACTCACACAGCAGAAAGCCTCATGCTCACGGCATTTCTCCACAGCCTGTTGCATGGTAGATGACTGGAAGTCAGATATCAGCAGCACTTGCCCCTGCACACCGTCAGGCAGGTCGCGCAACTGAGCCAGAGCAGAATCGAGCGCGGCCGCTGCATCTGCTGCAGCGGCGGGTTGACTGACGGTGCGAGACAGTTCGCGCAGAATGAGCGGGCGCGCGCTTTCGGGGCGGTCAAAGACGAAGCGCGGGTAACCGGCCAGCGTCACAAGGTTCACGCGGTCATGAGTGGCGAGATTCTGCACGGCAGACTGTGCCACACTCAGAGCGCGGTTCATGCGCACCTGCTGGCCATCCGCAGCAGCCATCGACGCCGTATTATCAAGCACCAGCAACAAGGCACGTCCGCCTTCACCATCAGCCCCACCGCCGAGGTAAGGCAGCAGAAACGCCCCGGCAACACTCGCACAAAGCAAGGTACGCAACACCAGCAGCAACCAGTCCCGGGGGCGCGCATGGCGGCTCTGCAAGCGCACCAGCTCCCGCAGCAGCACCACGGAGCTGAACCGCCGCACCACAGGGCGAGTACGCGCCACGAGGTGCACCAGCAGGGGTACCAGTGCCGCACACATCAGCCACCAGGCCGGATTGTCAAAGCTGATTATCATTTGGCAAGAGCATCAAAAAGCGGGTAAAAGGAACGGTCGGTTGTCGTCGGCAGGTAGAGCATACCGCGGGCAGCAGCCATAGCGTGCATGCGCTGCTGCATGGCCACCATGCGCTCGGTGTAGGTGCGCCGCAACTCATCGGGATTGCAGGTCACACGCTCACCGCTCTCCATATCAACGAATCGGGCAAGCCCCTGCCCGCTCAGGCTCAATTCGCCGGGGTCGAGCACCTGCACCAGCACAACCTTGCAGCCCAGGTGCAGGTAGGAATTGAGGGCGGCCTGCAGAGCGGCGAGGTCACACAAAAAATCACTCACTATCACCAGTGTAACCGGGTGCCGAACCAGCCCGCGGGCTCGCTCCAGCGCCTGCGGCAGCTCGGTGCGACCGCCGGCGATAGGGTTCTCCAGCAGGCTCAGACAGCGGTTCAGGTGAGTCGTTGCCGAGCCGGGCGGCAGGTAATCGCGCACTTGCTCATCGAACAGTTGCAGAGATACCCTGTCCTTCCCTCGCACGACCAGCCAGGCCACACAGGCGGCAAAATGGCAGGCGTATGCCAGCTTGCTGACAGGCCCCCGGTCACGGAAATCCATCGAAGCGGAACAATCAACGAAAAGGTGACACTCCAGGTGGGTTTCATGTTCAAAGGTACGCAGCTGCAGGCGATCCGTGCGGGCAAACGCACGCCAATCAATCAACCGGGGGTCATCACCGGGGGCATAGGCGCGGTACTCCAGGAAATCGCTGCTGCTGCCTCTCCCACGGGCACGGTGGCGGCCGCTGAGCCACCCTTCGGCCATCATACGCACCGCAAAGCGATAGTTCGCCAGGCGGGTCATATCTTCCGGCCGCAGAATGGAGGGTGCTTGCGCCATAAATCGGGTTGCTCTTACATCAGGCTGTCAATAACCTTCTCCATACTCACCCCCTCACCGGTGGCGGTATAGTTGGGGATAAGGCGGTGGCGCAGCACGGGAAGCAGTACGGCCTTCACCTCCTGCTCGCTCACGCTGAACTTGCCACGCAGCATGGCAATGGCGCGGGCGGCGGCCACGAGACACTGCCCCGCACGGGGGCCGGCACCGCACGCCACGTATCGCCGCACCATATCAGTAGCATGCGGACTGTCGGGGCGGGTGCTCTGCACCAATTTCACAATGAGGGTGTAAATATCATCCGGCACGGGTACGGACGTCACGACCCGCTGCATTTCCAGCACTTTATCAGGCGAGAGCAGCACCTGCGGCTCAGGCATGTCAGGGCCGGCCGTGCGGCGCAGTATCTCCTCTTCATCAGCCGGGGTGGGATAATCTATGTTGATTTGGAAGAAGAATCGGTCGAGCTGAGCCTCGGGCAGCGGGTAAGTACCTTCGTGTTCAACCGGGTTCTGCGTGGCATAAACGATGAAAGGCTCGCTGAGGTTGCGGGTTGTGCCGGCCACCGTGACTTGCTTTTCCTGCATGGCTTCAAGCAGGGCTGCCTGAGTCTTGGGCGGTGTACGGTTGATTTCATCGGCCAGCAGCAGGTTGGTGAACACCGGGCCGGGCACGAACTCAAACCGCCGAGACCCCTCGGCACTGCCCTGCAGGATTTCACTGCCTACGATGTCAGAGGGCATCAGGTCAGGCGTAAACTGTATGCGCCGGAAATTCAGCCCCAGTACCTGCCCCAGGGTCGACACCAGCAGGGTTTTGGCCAGACCGGGCACACCCACCAGCAGGCAGTGGCCGCGGCAAAGCAGCGCCGCGAGCATTTGCTCCACAACCGTCTGCTGCCCCACGATGACTCGGGCGGTTTCCCTGCGAATGTCGCTGATTGTGGCTTGCAGGCTTTTCCAGATTTCTTCGGGTGTCTGTTCCATATCTGATAAAAATTCCGGGTACTCTCTGCATTCTATCACGTGCACACGCCGTGTCAAGCAACAAGCTACACAAATATACCCAAATTTACCAAAGAAGGCGCTAAGCCGCAGAAATCACCCCGAGTAACGATGAAAAAGTCAGCTCTCGGGAAAGTTTTGGCTTGAAATACGGTGTTCAAAAGCGTAAAAGTAGTAGTGATGCGCCGCGATAATGACAACAAAAACCCCCGCCGCTCCGTGCCGGATGTGTTCAACTGGGCACTGGTGCGCCGTGCCATGCGCGCTGCGGAAGAAGGGGTGTATTGCTGGAATATCGAAACCGGTGACATCTACTACACGGAGCAGTGTATACGGATGATGGGCCTGCCCGTGCGCGAATATGCCCCGAATATCTTCACCGAGCCGGAGCTCACCATCCATGAAGAAGACCGCAGCTACTTCGCCAACGAGGTGCAGCGCTATCTGGATCGCCAGACCTCTGCCCCACTGCGCCTGGAGGTTCGCCTGCTCAACCTGCGCTCGCGCGGCTGGCGGTGGATTCGCGTGAACGGCCTGCTGGAAAAGGGCTCCGACAAAAAACCCCTGCAGCTGGTCGGGGTGTGGGTCGACATCACCCGCCGCAAAATGGCGGATATGCACGCCATGGAAGACCGAGACCTCTTCCGCAACCTCATCAACCACCTGCCCGACAACATATACTACAAAAACCGCGAGTCTCGCTTTGTCATGGCTAACGAGGCTACCGCACGCAAAATGGGCGTGCGCACCCCCTCTGACCTCATCGGCCGCAAAGACACCCACTTCTTTTCAGACGACACCACCGAAATTGCGCGCCAGGAAGAACTCGAAATCATGCGCACCGGTCGCCCTATCACCAACCGCATTCACAAAGAAAGCTGGAAAGGAGGTCACAGCTCGTGGTGTAAGCTTTCCAAATTCCCCTGGTACGCCTCCGATGGCACGGTTAAAGGTATCGTCGGCATATCATCCGATGTGACGGAACTGGTCGAAACCCAGCAGCGCTACCGCCGAATGGCCGAGCAACTTGACCAGCGCAACCGCGCGCTGGAAAAGGAAATCAACCTCGCGCGCCAGATTCAGTTTGCCCTGCAATCCCAGCGCATACCCCCGCGCGAATGGCAGAGCGAAGACGGCACCCTGCGGCGGCAGGCACAATTCCACCACATCTACAGCCCCTGCGCAGGTGTGGCCGGCGATTGTTTCGAGGTATTCCCGGTGGGAGAAAGCGGGGTCGGCATGCTGATATGTGATGTGATGGGTCACGGTGTACAGGCAGCGCTGATTGCCTCCATGCTGCGCGGACTGCTGGAACAGTTTGCCAGCCTGGCCAACACGCCCGCACTCTTCCTGTCTAACCTCAATCGTCAGCTCTGGGGTATCTTTGACCGGGCGAACCTGACCATGTTCACCACCGCCTGCTATGTGTACTTCGACCTGCAATCACGCCGCCTGACCATCACCACGGCCGGACACCCCGCACCCATCATTCTCGGTGCAGACGGCGTAGCCTTCCAGCCGCTCATGCGCCGCTCGCCGGCACTCGGCCTGCTCGAGCACAGCGCCTATCGCGAAAGCGACATCGCGCTCGAACCCGGCATGAAACTCATGCTCTTTACCGATGGGCTCCCGGAAGCCCGCAACCGCGAGGGCGACGAAATGGGTGCCCAGCGAATACTGGACTACCTGCAACAAAGCACTCCGCAGAACATAAAGGAAATGCTTGATTTCGCCCTGGCCGGCATGCACAGCTTCACACAATCGCCGGAGCAGGACGATGATATTTGCCTGGTGGGCGTGGAATTTACAGAAGAAATTCTCTGAACCGGTCGCCGCAAAGGCTAAAACCTGACAAAAAGCCTGCTTTTTCACGCTCCCTGTGCAAAAAAAGATTGCAATCGGACGATTTTAGCGGTAGTCTAGATACAGTTACAGATTTTTTACTGAATCAATTTATATGGAAGACAGCACACAGGGGGGCAACACGCCCTTTGACCTTTCCGAGCTGACCGGTTTCCAGTTTGGTCCCGCCTGGGCCAAACCGGGTGCCGATACTGCACCGACCCTGCCCAAAATGCACAGCAGCGATCGCCCCGAGCGCCGCGGTGCACCTCGCAGACCCAGTACTGACCGCCGAGATTCCCGCCCGCGCAGGGATGACGCCACAGCGCGCGATGAGCGTGCCCCCCGCAGGGGAGCCTCGCGCCCCGGCCGTGACCGCCGCCCCGGGCGAGAGGAAGCCCCCCGCCGCGAGTTACCGCAGCCGGCAGATGGATTCCGCGTGGAATTGCGCCCCACCAACGCCATACTGGAATTGTTCAGTAAAGAAATCGCCAAACAGAAACGCGCACTCCCCCTGCTGGACCTCTCCCGCATTGTCATTGCCGGCAAGGATCGTTATGACCTGGTGTTCATGAAACTCGAGAACGGACCCATGCTCATCCACTCGCTGAAAGGCGACAACGCCTGCTGGCTGACAGAAGCCGAAGCCGTGAGCTACCTGTGGTCCGCCCCCTGGTTCAGCGAACTCTACACCGCTGAAGAGGTAGAGACGGAGGCACCCAAGGGCAACTTCACCGCCATTGCCACCTGCCAGATGGGCGGCGAGGTTATCGGCCCCGTCAACTGGCACGGCTATCAGGCGGCTCTCATGAACCTGTACCGCGCCAAGTACAGCAACATGGCGCTCGATACCTTCAAGAACCGCATTTCTCTCAACAAAGACGAGGAAGCCGTACAGGCTTGGCTGACAAACGCCGGCAAGAAGACGGTTTGGAAACCCACTCGTGAAGACGCCGGCGATATCGTGCTTGAAGATGCCAAGGCTGTCGAGGCCGACTTCACCGCGAATTACTACGCCAAGGTATACGAGACAGTAGACAAGGTATTCATCAACGGGTCTACACCGCGCAAGGTTCTCTCCCCCGGCCTGGCCGCTCACCTGGCCATTCTGTCCGACAAGACCCGCCGTTCCCCGCAGATGCTCATTCCGAACCTCTGCCACGGTCTGGCTCGCCACCACATGCCTATTTACAAATGGCAGGGCAATCACTTCACCGGCCCCAGCCGCGTGCGCGCCATTCCGGCAGACACCGTACTGGCCGACCGCATGATGGCTATCGTCAACTGGAGCAAGGAGCACTCCGGCGAGAAGGTCGAGGCCATGTTTGCCGAGCTTTCCGGTGTACCCGCCGGCACGGATGATGAGAGCCGCCAGGCAGCCTCCGAGGCCTATGCCCCCTATGCAGCCGACATGATTTGGCTTCTGGAGCAGGGTTTCGTGGTTGTTACCAGCGACAACTCCATCTGGTACCCCAAGGGTGAGGCAGCCCCTGCCCCCACCAAGCCAGAGCAACCTGCACGCCGTCGCACGCGCCGATAAAACGAAAGACATCTTTCCTTTCCAAAAGCTGAGCAGTCACCACTGCTCGGCTTTTTTCGCAATCACAGCAGCAGCAACCCAAGAAAGAACCGCCGCAAACACCCATCCGCAGACGAAGAACAGAAATATTTGATCTTTCCGTATCTTCTCAGTTGACATGTGATGGTGAGTGGGGTAGAATAACGGACATGAAATCGCGCATGGATGAGTTCGCAGAATGGGGCACCGAAGTGGTGTTCGGGCGGGCGCATGGTTTTCGTGCGTGGCTGATGAAGTGCGCCCTCCGGTTTGCGAGCTTTTTCTTCTATTTTCTGATTAAGGCGCGCCTGTTTCTGTTCCGGCGCCGCCTGAAAACGGTACGTTATCTGGGTACTTTTGTGGTAAGCGTGGGTAACATCACGGCCGGCGGCACCGGCAAAACCCCCGTGGTGGAGCTACTGTCGCGCACACTGGCTGAGCGTGGCCGCAAATGCGCCATTCTGACACGCGGCTATAAAAGCGAGCCGCTCGATGAACCGCAGGAATGGTTCGACGCTCACGGTAACCCCGTGCACAATCTACCCAAAATTGCCAGCGATGGCGTAACGCGTTACCTGAGCCCCCTCTATGCCGGTGACGAACCGTTCATGCTGGCCCGCAATCTCGATGGCGTAGCTGTTCTGGTAGATAAAGACCGTGTGAAATCCGGCATATTCGCCATCGAACAGCTGGGGCGGAACACCCTCATACTCGATGACGGCATGCAGTACCTCAAACTCAAACACGAAATTGACATCGTGCTTGTGGACTGCGGGTTCCCCTTCGGCACCGGTTCCCTGCTGCCGCGCGGTACGATGCGCGAACCACGCTCCAGCCTGGCACGCGCCAGCTACATCATACTGACCAAGAGCGGCGGCAAACCTCAGGGCGAGCTTATCTCCACCATCCGCAAGTACAACAAAACAGCCGATATCGTCGTCACCAACCACGGGCCTTCCTACCTCGAAAACATCTTTACCGGCGAGCGCAAACCCCTCTCCTTCCTCAAAGATAAATACGTGGCCTGCATGAGCGGTATCGCCCGCCCCGAGAGTTTCGAAGGCTTGGTGGAAGAACTCGGTGCTCACGTTGAAATCCGCCGCCGTTACCCCGACCACTACTGGTTCGACCAGGCGGACCTTGAAACCTTTGTCGAGCGCTGCGCTGACCGCGCAATGGATATCATTGTCACCACGGAAAAAGACGCCGTACGATTCCTCAAACCCGGTGAGATGGAAGTACCTATCTACTTCCTGCGCATTCAGATTGACATTGAACAGGGGCAGGAATACTGGGATCGCATGATTGACCGCATTTGCGGCCTGGCAGAGCCCCAGCCTACCCCCCAGTGGAGTAACAATGTGCTCTGAGTGATATTGCCGCCGCAAACAGCTTATTTTTACATATTTTCCTGCTTGCCAAAGCATGCAACACCTGATAGAATAAGGATTGTGCTCATGAAACCTCTCTCCTTCATCACAGCCTTGTTGGCAACAGTTGCACCGGTGTGTACAGCTGCAGGAACAGATATTGTCCCCCCGGCTCTGCAGAATTTCCCCGGTAATGGCATGCGCCTGAACGGCGAGTCCGTCACCCTGACCCCGACGGCGGAGTTCATCGACATGCAGAAGAACCTGACCACCAAACTGCAGCAACTTTCGTTGGAAAAGAAACTCGAGTTCTTGAAAAACTACAGCTCCACCACGCTGATAAGCTACACAACGGACTTCTGGCCGGACCCCGCAGACTACGAAAAATATAAGGCCGAGTGGAAAAAAATAGCCGTTACCCCCGTGCAGAAAGTACAAGTCGGCATCTACAACCGCGGGAACAATGAGTGGTCCCTGCACGGTATAGCAGTCAACACTTTCGCGAACAAAGTCACACCGCTGACCATCTGCAGCCTGGTTTACAGAGCCGACAGCAATGTGTGGATTTCAGCAAACGGCGAGCTCACCCCCACCGAAATCACCACCACGTCAGACAACGTCTACGGCGCACGTAAGGGTACAGCCTGGGTGCTCAAAAAAGAGGATGCCCTCTCCCGCATCAGCGAGACGCTGACCATCACCCGCCGCACCAACGGCGAATACCTGTACCTTACCTACGATTTCAGCGAGCGCACCCCGGGCGATGGCACCATGCTGGCTCAGGGGAGCTATGTGCTGCGCTTCCGTATAGGGCCGCCTGCGCCCGACCCTGAGTCGCAGGCCCCGCAAGCGGAACCCGCCACACCGCAAGCCCCCGCCCCGGAGACGATAAAAGCTGAGCAACCCCGGGAAAAAGCAAAGAGCAGCGATGAGCCGCGCCGCAAAAAGCGCAGGAACCGCCGCCGGCGCAGAAATTAAACACCCCGGCACTAACTGATTTATGAGAATTATAGCAGGCAAGGCCAAAGGCTACAACATCAAAGTACCACAGGGTGAAGTGCGCCCCACGCAGGATCGTGTGCGCGAGGCTCTCTTCAACATTATCGGCCCTATCATCGAGGGAGCCCGAGTGCTCGACCTTTACTGCGGCTCCGGCTCCGTGGGGCTGGAGGCACTCAGCCGCGGCGCAGCCTCGGCGCGCATGGTGGACGCCGCGCGTCAATCCTGTGCCATGGCCCGCACCAATCTGGAGAAAAGTAAGCTGGTGGGGGGCAGCGTGGTGCAGAGTGACTGCCTGCAATTTGTGAAACGCGATGCCGGCAAATACGACATTATATTTGCCGACCCGCCGTACGCCAAGGCCATAGGCGACCGTGACATGATAGCGGAGCTGATGACCGACCGTCTGCACGAGCTGCTGGCAGATGATGGCTACTTCATCGCCGAGGCTCAGCTGGGCTACGGCGTGGGTGATATCCACACGCGAGAGTTCCCGGGCTGGCAGCTCATCGATGAGCGCACCTACGGCAAAAACACCATTCTCTTCTACCGCAAAGACGCATGAAACGCTTTATTTTTCTACTGATTTACAATCTGTTGCTACCGGTATTCCTCATTCTCTCCATACCGGGCTACCTCGTTAAAATGAAGAAGCGCGGCGGCTTCGGCACCGGGCTGCGCGAGCGATTCGGGCTTTACAAGGTGCCGGCATCGGCCGAACCCAAAGGCGGTTTGTATGTACATGCCGTCAGTGTGGGTGAGGTGTTTATCGCGCTCAAGTTCATCCGCGAGTGGGTGAAAACCCACCCTGAACCTGTCGTGCTGGCCACCAGCACCGCCACCGGCCACCAGGTTGTGAGAGATGCCGCCCTGCCCGGCGTGCGAGCTCTCTATTCCCCGCTGGATGTGCCCGGGCTTTCCGGTCGCTGCCTGCGGCGCTTTCAGCCCAAAGCCGTGGTGCTCATTGAGGCTGAGTTATGGCCGAACTTTGCGGAAGCCTGCCACCGCATGCGCATACCCATGCTCATGCTCAACGCACGCCTGAGCCCCCGCAGCGAAGGGCGCTACCGCAAGGTACGCGGTATCACCTCCCTGCTTTTCTCTCGCCTGACCGCACTGGGTGCGCAGAATGCCAACGATAAAGGGCGATTCGGCGGTATCGGGGTGAATGAGGATATCATCACCGTGACCGGCAGTATTAAGTTCGACGTGCTGGGAGATACGCCCGCCGAACCTCGTGCCGAATTCCGCGAACTGCTCACCAACATCTCCGGCGGCAAGCCCGTGGTACTGGCTGCAAGTACCCATGCCGGGGAGGAGTCACTCATTGCCACCGCCATTCGCCGGGCCGGGGCATTCCCCCTCATCGTGCCCCGCCACGCAGAGCGCCGCGCCGATGTGGTGAAAGACCTCACGGCCGCCGGCTTCACCCCCGTGCTGCGCACGGCAGGCACCCTGCCCACCCCCCTGCCCGAGAACCTCTGCTACGTGGCCGACACCACCGGCGAGCTGCGCGACTGGACGGCACTGGTCGATGTTGCCGTCATCGGCAAGAGTTACCTGGCCCGCGGCGGTCAGAACCCGGTGGAGGCCATTGCGGCGCGCGTACCTGTTGTCTTCGGCCCCGACATGACCAACTTCGCCGACCTCGTTACCCTGCTGAATGGCGAGAACAGTGTCTGGCAATGTGAAAAAGAACAACTGGCCGATACCCTCAGCCGAGTGCTCACCGACAAGGCAGAAGCCACCGCCCGCTGCGAGCGCGCTTACAATGCCCTACATGTGCACTCCGGCGCCACGGCCAGGAGCGTAAGCCTGGTCGAATCTCAATACCAATAACAGCACATGAATACCCCAACTACCCTCATAACACTCGCCGCCCTCCCGGCCATCATCGCCCCGGCATGGGCCTGCCCCTATTGCAACAAGTACGAACCGGAAAATACCACTATTGACTGGAGTGGTGATGTCGTGGTGCACGGGAGCGATGCCGTCATACACCTGCTCCAACCACTCGTGAGCGGCACCGTACGAGCCGCGGGGGAAAATGCTGACGGATTTCCGGAAGACTGTCTCTTTATGGTTCTGGAAGGCTTTGAAGACGAGCCACCCGACATCTATAGAACACCCGGCGGTGAACTGCTGCTGCAGATACCGGAAAATCACGAAAAAGAATGTCTGGCACGCCTCTCGCGAGGTCTGAACAGACTGACGGAGAACGGCCGTTTGCGAACGGTTCACATGAGTGAACTGGAAACCGTGCTCCGTGAAGAACTGGTGTATGAGCAGCTCCCCTTGCAGGAAGTCGTTATCATCGCCCCGCCGGAATTGGCAACAGCGGCCGGAGAACTGACCAAACTTTTACCCAACTTCATAGCAGGTACGGTCAGGGGCGGGACCGAAGCCGACACAGGCACGAAAATACGGCTCAGCACACACCGAGCCCCCGCGCAGGCAACCTGTTCAGCAAAAGAGCGCTGCATCACGTTCAAGCTCAACCCCGGCAACGATATTGCCTGCAATCTGAGTGGTTTTCTGCAAGCATTCAAAGAGATTAAAGATGAAGAACAAGCACAGCTCAGCACCGTGAGCGAACGCAGATTGAACCGCCATTTACACGAAGCATGCCGTACACGCACTATCGACTGGCAACACATCGCCCTGCCTGCTGAACTGGGAGAGGAGGTCGCAGAGTGGTTCCGCAGGCACACCCATGCCAAGGTTGAATTCTACCATGAGAGCTCATCTGTGGAATACACGCGCCACAGCTTGAAAGTTACCCTGCGCTACGGCGGCAGCGGGGAATTCAACCACACCCTGATGACAGCCCGAGCCGGCATCGTCCCGGAACTGCACCTGAGCATCGCCTACAAACACGAAGATTCCCCGCTGAGCGACACGAAATACCGCCGCACCACCGCTCTGCAACTGCTGGAGTGGCTAAGCCCCCTCATGAAAGATGGCAAACTGCCCCCCATCAGCGTCGAGGAACTGCAGCGCCATATCCGCAAGGTTAAGCGCCCTGTGCGATAACAACAATCATAACAACTTTCGCCTTCACACTTGCCATATTCCCCCGTTGGCGAGAGCAGCGGTGAGGGAATCCCGCACGGCCCGGGGGGTATAACCGGCTGCGCGTAGAGAAGCCAGTGAGCGGGCACCATCTCGCTTGGCGAGGCGCTTGCCTGAGTTGTCGCGCAGCAGACCATGGTGGGCATACAGGGGCACGGGCAGTCGCAGCACCGCCTGCAAGGCACGGTGAATGTGCGTGGCGTCGAATAAGTCTTCCCCGCGCGTGACGTGAGTCACGCCCTGCGCGGCGTCATCCACCACGACCGCGAGGTGATAGCTGGCCGGCATTTCTTTGCGGGCCAGCACCACATCGCCGTATTCAGTCGGCACACTGCGCTGAGTGCCACGGTGCAAATCCACCCACTCAGGGCAGCCAATCAGGTCTTGCACGCGCTGCATGTCAATTCGCCAGGCATGGGCATCTCCACGAGCGAGGCGCTCAGCGACCACATCCGGCGGCAGGTTACGGCAGGTACCGGGGTACAGGTAGCCCAGGCTGCTGTGCGGGGCTCGGCCCATCTCAGCAATCTGAGCCTTGATTTCGCTGCGAGTGCAGAAACAAGGGTACAGCAATCCGGCCGTGCGCAGTTGCTCCAGCGCGGCGCCGTATACCCCGAAGCGCTCACTCTGCACCATCACCTCACCGTCAAAGTGCAACCCCAGCCACGCCAGGTCCTCGTACATCAGCTCCACCCACTCCCGGCTGCGAGAGCGGGTTACATCGATATCCTCTATGCGCAACAGGCAGCGCCCACCCTGTTCATCCGCCAGGCGGCGGGCCTGCGCCGCGGCCAGCAAATGCCCCACGTGCAGCGGACCGCTGGGCGTGGGGGCAAAGCGTGTGACAACCGGGGCTGCCATGGTGGGGTTAATAGGTCGCGCTGATAATGATTTTCGTCATGCGCTCAATCCCATCCTGCGCCATTGTCGATTTCGGGAAGAAACAACGCGCGCGGAAGTAGCACGAAAGAGCTGAACCATACTCCGCGCGCTTCTCGCAATCTTCGGCACGGGTCAGAGCCTGCACAAAATCATGTGCCTGAGCCGCATATTGACCATAGGCATCGGTGAACACCTTATCAGCCGAATAGCGTTCATCCTTTTTCATGAGCAGGGTCATCTGTTCATACGCCAGGCAGGGACCGACGGTGCGGTCCGTCTCGGAACCGGTCTTCAGAGAGGCCAGCATGATATCAGTGGCGCCCACAAACTCCACCACTTCGGTGTATTGTTTCTTCAACTCATTATCAGCTGCCACCACCTGAAAACGCTCGCGCTCGTTGTAGATGTTGCGGAATTCCTTGCGCGCCAGCAAGCGGCGGAACTCTTCCATAACCGGCTCAAAGGCATCCACCCGTGCTATCTCCTGCTCGCCCTTATCGAGGTTCGGGTTGCGGGGCCAGATGACGGCAGCCTCTGTAGCCAGACGGCGGAATTCTTCATCATTACCGGCCTCGAAAGCCTTTCGGGCCGAGCGCAGCGCGAAGTTGCTCTGGCGCTTTCGCGCACTGGTGTAGGAGAGCAGCGTCGAGTCATCGAAATCCACGTCCATCTTCTTCATCTCAGCGGCGATGGCCTCCACACCATCGTAATCACGAGCGTTGAGCGTGGTGAGGGCTCGCTTACGCAACTGCCAGTAGGCATCGATTCGCTTTCTGTGCTCAGCGGGGAATGACACCACACTCTGCATGTAATCCCCCACGGCCACAGCGGCGATAAGTCGGTTGGTAGCCACGCCAAGCTTATTCTGAGCAAGTGCTCCGTATACGGCATCCATACTCTTATCAACTTCACTGCGAAGGTTGGAAGCCATGGTATCGACCGCGTTAATGCTGGGCGGCACGCCGGAAATACCGGTAAAGAGTTTGTAGGCGTCGGAGTCCTTGTCGAGATTCATGGTGACATCGCCATCGCGGAAGATGTGGCGGTACACGCGTGCACCGATAACGGCGTGATCATAACGACGCTGCAGCAAGAACCAGACGGCCAAGCCCTGGTAATTGAGCCTGGCGACGGCAAGAGAGGCCTGACTGGCAGCGTTATTCGCCCCCTGCTGGGTCTTCTTCTCGGCAATCTTGGTAGTATTGGCCGCGATGAGGAACGTGTTATTCATACCGACATTGCCGGTATTGGGGTTTTTAATATCACCGGCCGCGCCACCACCTTTCCCTCTGCTCGTATTGCGATTATTGAGCTTATTCGTCTTGTCGATAAGCTGGTCAATCTCGGCATCAAGCTCTGCAGTGGCTTTATCTCGGCGACGGTTAGCGCGCAGGGCATCCAACGCACTGACAATGGCACTGGCAAGAGCGCCCCCCTGATCGCCATCGGCGGGGTAATCGGAGAGTTTGTAGAGCCCCATACCGATTTTCACGAGTGTCTTGCTGCCGATTTTGGAGCCACTGCCGCTGTGGCGCTCCGTGTAATCAAGAATCTGCTGCAATTGCTTGCGGTAAAGGCGGGCCTGTTCGGAATCATCAGGCTCCTGAGTGAGAAACTTCTCAAAGCGCTCGCGCACCAGAGCATTGTTGCCCACATCGAACTTGGCACCGCCGTAAGAAACGGTATCACTCGACGGGTCGAGTAAGGGGAGTTCCATGCCGAATACCTGCGGGGGCGGAGTCTCGCCTATACGCATAGGGTCATTATTCTGCACCCCATTCTGGGTCTGGGCACTACGCCCGCTGGCATCGAAACTATCGGGCATCTGCCCGGTGGCGGTCATCAACACCAGGGGTAACAGGGAAAAGTACTGAAGCGTTTTCATCACTTGGTCTTTACATCGTTAACAATCAATACACCCTTGACCTCGTTGCCGGCGGAATCTCGCCCGGTACGGCACGAAACATCGAATATGAACTTGTCACCGCGCGTGATATTCACGCCCGATGGGGGAGTACCCAGCAGCAGCAGGGGCAGCAATTCGTTCCTGTTGCCGCGTATCGAGACTGCCACCATGCGGTTGCTACCGTGCGTTTCTATGCTCTCCACCTTACCTTCAAGCACATAGCGATTGCCTACCGAGGCGAAACGGGAGCCGTCTTCGCGATAGCGTGATATGTTGAAAGGTTCGGGCTCGACGCTGCGTGCCTTGGGTTTAAAGAACAGCATGCCGGCCAATACCACGACCAATATACCCAGCACGCCGATAATAATGGGCATGCTGTTCACTTTTCTGTTGCGCCCGCGGCGCGAACTTCTAGCCATAGGAATTCGATATCAGGTTAAATTGTTAAACTTCACTCCCAGCGGGGACGCCGAACGCCCAGCCAGGTCAGGAACAGGCCTACTATGATATGCAGAATCAGAACCAAGCGGCAGAAATCAGCCCCGGTAAAGGTAGTCTGGACGATGCTCTTGACCGCCTTCAACTCATCCGGCCCCAGGCCGCCCTCTATACTACCGCTCCATGCCCAGTAAGCAGAGATGAACGGCTGGGTGATCGTCTCGATGGTACCGGGCAGAGCCAGCACCGCCCCGGAAAGCGGCAACTGGAAGCCCACCAGATAAATACTCAGCAGCGAGGCCTGGTCAGGGGTCTTGCAGTTAGCGGAAATTCCCAGACACACGCTGGTCATGGCAGCATTCGCCAGCAGCAGGAACGACAAGTGGTTCATCGTGTCGCCGCGGTAAGGCCAGAACCACTCCACGAAGAAATACATCCACAAGCTCTGGATGAGTACCAGCGTGCCCAGATACACAGCCTTCGAGGCCACGTATGCCCCTACGCCGGCTCCGGCAAACTTCTCTTTCTCCATAATCAGGCGTTCACCTGCAACCTCGCGGGATGAGTTATTCGCCCCCATCAGCCCGAGCAGAATGACCTCAAACATGATGATGCCCGACACCGCCGAGCCAACCCTGGCGCGCACTTCGGCCTGTTCCTGCTGCGCCTGAGCCTCAGCCATGAGGTCTGAGCCCTGCATGTCGGTCAGGTTCAGCAGCTGGTCCTGCCCCTTGCTGGAGAAAAGTGCCACCAGCACCGGGAAAATCAGAATCATGGCCACCTGCAACATCAGCTGAGTACGGTCGCGCATGAGGATGGAGAACCGCCGGCGCAGTAATACCCCCATCTGCGTGAAGAACCCGGGGGTGGCGGGGGAGTCTTCCTCCTCCCCGTCCTCATGGCGGGGACTGGGCGGCGGCGGAGTTTCGCCACGGATAGCGAACTTTTCTATATGTTCGTCCCCCAGCTTGGCATAATAATCTTTGCGGTGCTTGAGCCAGCTGGCGCTCCATTCTATGGGTTCACGCAGGGCAAGTCTGGGGTAGACTTCCTCAAAATCAGATACGGAAAAGTAGTGAGACATAGCACCGGGTGAGCCATGATAAGCCAGGTTGCCGCGCACCAGCACCATCACGCTATCGTAAAGCTCCATCTGGGCAAGGCTGTGAGTCACGGAGATGACGATTCGGCCATCTTTCATGCTCAGTTCATGCAGCAACTGCACAATCTCACGCTCGGAGCGCGGGTCAAGCCCGCTGGTCACTTCATCGCACAGCAGGATTCGCGGGCGGCTCACCAGCTCCATGGCCAGAGCCAGGCGGCGGCGCTGCCCACCGGAAAGCAGCTTTACCTGCCGGTCAGCTATCTCGGCCAGGCCGGTTTCAGCCAGCACATTATCGATGATGTCATTAAGCTCATCCTCCGGCGCATTCACACGCATGCGGGCCGAGCACTCTACGCTTTCATCCACCGTCAGTTCCTCATAAGCAATACTGAACTGCGGCACATAGCCTATCTCATGGGGTTCAAAATCACCATCCTCGCTCAGGTCGCGCCCCTCCCAGAAGAAAGAACCGTCCGTGGTTTCCTTAATACCGGCGATAGCTTTCAGCAGCGTGGTCTTACCACAGCCGGACGGGCCCACGATTGCCATGAAATGCCCTCGCGGCACACAGAAATTCACATTGTTGAGCAGAAATACACTCTCCTCACCATTATCTACCTCCAGGCATATATTTCGAGCTTCAAGCATGGTATTATATTCCTATCGTGCAAATCATATCAAAACGACCGCCGCTCTGCAAGCTAAAAATCCGCCACAGCTACCACAAAAACCCTGAATTCAACAACCCCGGTTACCTGTTACGCAACCGGGGCCGGATTCTATCTTATCAAAACGCAGCTTCTGCTCAGTGGCGACCGCACTTGCACTCATGCCCTTCACCGTGACCGCCACAGCACTCGCCATCGCCATGGCCACCGCAGCACTCATGGTCATCGCCATGGCCGCCGCACTTGCACTGGTGCTCGCCTTCGCCATGGTTCTTGCAGTCGCTCTCGCAGTCATCGCAGTTGCCGGAGCAACCGCCACCGCAGGAGCAGCTCACCTGCTGAGACATAGAATCAGCCACCTCTTCATCAGTGGGGGCAGCCCCCTTATCGATAGCAATGCAAAGGTACTGATTGACCGTAGAAAGCAGTTCATCAAGCTCCTGACGGGCTTCGAGGAACCCCTTGCAGATGAGGTTTTCCACTACATCCTGACGCAGGCGATCAAAGGTGGCAATCTCTTCTTCGGAGGGGGGCATGCCCTCCATGTGCTTGTTGCGCAGCTTCTCGCCGTACTCATTCACCTTGCGGAAAAGGTCGGTAGCAGCAGGGTTCTGGTAGAAAAGGCCGATGCGGGCGCGGGCAGAAACGACCTTCTGGCTGGCAGCAAATGCGTTTGCCAGGTCGGTGGTGAGCTTCACAAGCTCCGGGGTAAGAGATGTATTTGCCATAACGCCGCATATTCTACCACAGCCCCTCCGGGCATGCAATACCTTTGGCAATGGCTGACGCAGTTACTGGCCACCCTCGGCACTCAGGAAACCGCTATCACCACCCCATTTTGGCACGCAGGCGTTCGGCATAGTCGTGGTTGGGCAGGCAGAGCAGCTTCAACCCGACAGCAGCCTTGCGCACGGTGAGCATATCGTTCACATTGATAGGGCGAGCACTCTGACCATCGATGGAATAGATGATAGACTCCTCCGCCCGGCCACGTCGTGCAACAGGGCGGAGCGTAATTTCAAGAGAATCAGGCACAACGATAGGGCGGCTGTTGAGACTGTGGGGGCAGATGGGAGTCAGCGTCACCACCTCGGCACTGGGCCAGAGCAAAGCCCCGCCGGCAGAGAGCGAATAGGCGGTCGAACCGGTGGGCGTAGCCACCAGCACGCCATCCGCGTGGTAGCAATTGAGTAGCCGCCCGTCAAGCTCAACGTCCACATCAATCATGCGGCCGGTCTGCGCACGCATGAGCGAAAGCTCGTTGAGTGCGTAGCAGGGGGCATATTCCTGCTGCCCGCTGCGCTGAACAACTTGCAACAATGAGCGTTGCTCAACAGCATAGGAGCCATCCGCCAAAGCCGATATAAGGGACCGGTATTCGTTATTGCTGCAAGTGGTCAGAAAACCGAGGTGCCCGGTGTTGATTCCCGCGAGAATCATGCCGCGGCGGGCGGCTTGCTCCGCCACGGACAACATGGTACCATCTCCCCCCAGGCACACCAGCACATCAGGCGCACTCGCAGCACCCGGATCATACGCAGCGACTTGTAACCCGGCGGCCTGACAGGCAGCGGAGAAACGCTCGGCAACCACATCATTGGCACGCGAGGGCATGCCGACATGTAACGCCACAGTGTTGATGGGGGACATGACCGGGCAGGCGGATTCTGCTGATTTCAGCGCTGTTCGCGCACAATTTCGGTGCCGATACCTTCGGGCGTGAAGATTTCGAGCAGCAGGGTGTGCGGCAAGCGGCCGTCCACAAAGTGCACTTTACGCACGCCGGCGTTCAGCGCATCCACCGCGCTCTTCACCTTGGGTATCATGCCGCCGGAAATCACGCCTTCATCTATCAGCTGGAAAGCCTCCTTACGATTGATACTCTTAACGATGGTGGTCGGGTCCTTCGGGTCGAGCATCAGACCGGGCACGTCGGAGATGTAGACGAGTTTAACAGGTTTCAGCTCACAGGCAAGCGCAGCAGCCGCAAGGTCGGCATTCACATTGAGCGACTGGCGTGTACCAAGCTCACGGGCAAGCGGGGAAATCACAGGGGTAAGCTGCAGGGAGAGCGCTTCCTCTACACGGCTGAGCTGGCTACCAATCACCCGCCCCACCATGCCGATGTCGATGGGGTTACCCTCGGCGTCTTTCTCCATCAGTTTTTCACCCACAAAGACATTCGTACCGGGAATACCGACAGCCTTGCCGCCGGCGGCGCGCATCATTTCCACCAGGCCGGGATTGATGGTACCGGAAAGCGTGCGCTCCACGATGTCAATAGCCTCGGGCGTAGTGACGCGCAGACCGTTGACGAAGCGGGCCTCAAGCCCGGCCTCCGTCATGGCCTTCGAGATGGCCTTGCCGCCGCCGTGTACCACAACGGGGTTCATGCCCATGGCTTCGAGCACCACGATATCGCGCATGAGCGACTTCACCAGCTCAGGGTCATCCATAGCGGAGCCGCCGAACTTAATGAGAATGGTTTTGTCGCGGTAGGACTGCATGTAGGGCAAAGCCTCGATGAGAATGTCGGCCTTGCGGATTTCCTCTTCGGGTTTAATGACCTTTCGTGTGCTGATCATGGCGTGTGTGTCAGATATAGCGTTTGAGTTTGAAGATGATAAGAGGGATGGCGCCTGCCAGTATCATCATGACAATCGAAATCCAGAACCCCCAGGGGGAGTGCAGCAGGGGCATGTGGTCGAAGTTCATGCCGAATATACTGGCGATAAGCGTGGGCGGCAGAAATACCACGCTCATGATGGTGAAAACCTTCACGATATCGTTCTGCTCGATATTGATGAGGCCGAGCACGGCATCAAGCATGAAGTTAATCTTGTTGGACAGGAAAGAGGCGTATTCCGACAGTGAGTTCACGTCTCGCGAAACAGGGCGCAGCGGCACATACAGGCTGTCGTGTGCGCCACCGCACGAATCCTCATTGCCGGCAAAGGTAATCATACGCAGCAGGTTGACCAGTGCATCTCGCTGCCGGGTAATAAGGTCACCCACTCGGCCAAGTTCTTCAAGAGCATCACGCAGGTCATCCGTATCGGGCGATTCTTCTTTCTCCCGGCGGCGGCGGGGCGAAAGAAACACTTTCTTGGAAAGAGAGTCAAGATCAGCCCCGAAACGCTCAAGAACGTCCGCCTGGCGGTCAACCAGAGATTCAAGCAGACCGATGAAGACCAGGTCGCGGTTGGTGTCCTGACGGCGCAGCAGTTGCTGAGCAAACATGCGGAAGGAGTACGAATCCGTATGGCGAATGGTAATGAGCACCCGTTCCTTCAGGATGAAGGTGATTTCAGCAATGATAGGTTCATCTGTCTCCACTCGGGAAAGCACGGTAGTGGTCATGAAGCGCGCACCGTCTTCACAATACAGTCGCGATGTAGCCTCAATTTCGCGCATTTCATCCTTGGTGGGCATTTCAATGGCGCAAAGAGTTTCGGCGTAGCGCAGCTCCTCAGCCGTGGGGGTCAGCAGGTCAATCCAGAAAATTCCGCTAACCTGTCCGCCCTGCTCTTCCAGGCCGACCGTACGGGTTATTCCCTGCTCCGATTGTGAATAGATGCGAATCATACCCCTTTGTGCGAGTTAGTATGCCCTTTTCATGCGCAAAAATCAAGTACAATCTCGCGCAGCCCATGCAGACAGCCACTTTTTTAGCTTTTTTTACATAAACTCTGCCCGATTTTCCATTTATTGATTGACTCGACAGCCCGCGTGATATAGTATGTCAATAAGGGTGCGTACAACAGCGCTGCCCGTTCAGAAAAGTGGAAGACGATATCATTTGCACAGAAAAAATCATCGCGGATCGCAAGACCTTTTTCATCGACCTCAAAAGCAATGCCAGAGGCAGGGTGGTTCGTATCACAGAAAAAGTGAGCTCCAACCGTGACCGGATTATGGTGCCCGCCGAAATTCTTGACGACTTCATCGAAGCTCTGCAAGACATTCGGAAAGCCAATCTCGAAAATTAACGGCTTCCACAGCTCGGCTGCGTGACAAAATTTGTTAGTCATGCCCGAATTTCCTCAAATACATAGTGTTATGGCGGGTTTTTGCCTGAAGTTCCGCACTTTAGGCTTTACAAGTGCTGTACAAAAGTGTTTAATAGGGCAGACACTGGGGCAAAAGTCACAGTGTGCAGGAAAACCAACGAAACAATGAGGAAAGTTATGAGAAGGATAAAAGTATTAAAATTAGGCTGGGAGTTCCCGCCGCTCATCAACGGTGGGTTGGGTGTTGCCTGCATGGGAATTTCCCGTGCGCTGTCGCAGAAGGTTGACTTGTCTGTCATTGTTCCCAAAGCGAAACCCGGTGCAAAGTATGACGGTTTCGGTCTGGTGGGGATCAACAATCTGGAATACCAGGAAATGGAGACCCTGGAAGAGGGTTACACGTATGAGAGTTTCTCGGTAGTGGGCAAGGCCCCGGTCAATCTCGACCCCTATGCCTGCGAAGAAGGTACCCCCGGTAACATCATTTTCACGAAAGAGGGTAAACTGCTCTTCTCGAAGGTACACAAGGCAGATCTGGCACTCTTCACGGGCAAGGAGGATTTGTACGCCGGTGACCTGGCCCGCAAGGTGATAGAGTTCTCGAAAATATGTGCCGTCATGGCCCGCAACTACGATTTCGATATCGTGCACGCCCACGACTGGATGACCTACCTGGCCGGCGTGGAGGTGAAGAAAGCCACGGGCAAACCGTTGGTGGTGCACCTGCATGCCTCTCAATTCGACCGCGCGGGGGCTGATGCACGCGGCTGGATTTACGACATCGAGAAATACGGCATGGAGCAGGCAGACGCGGTGATTCCCGTATCGAAATACACGGGCACGGTGGCAGCGGGTCACTACGGCATTGACCCCGCCAAGATATTCCCCGTGCACAACGGTGCCGACCCGGTACACGTGTTCCACACCAAGAAAAAGTTCCCGGAGAAACTGGTACTTTTCCTGGGTCGTCTGACAGCGCAGAAGGGGCCGGAGTTCTTCCTGCAGATTGCAGCCAAGGTTCTCGAGCAGACCGATAACGTGCGCTTTGTGATGGCCGGCACGGGTGAAAAACTGCGCCAGCTCATCGAGACCGGGGCCTTCCACGGCGTGGGTGACCGGTTCCACTTCACGGGTTTCCTCAACAAGCAGAAGGTGAATGAGCTGCTGAGCATGACCGATGTGTACTGCATGCCCTCGGTGTCTGAGCCCTTTGGCCTGTCCGCCCTCGAAGCCGCACAGTTCAACATTCCGGCCGTCATCTCGAAGCAGAGCGGCGTGGCCGAAGTCATGAAGGGTGCACTGAAAGCCGACTTCTGGGATGTGAACATGATGGCCAAACACATCGTTGACCTCATCACCGATGAAGAGCTCTACCGCAAGGTTGCCGAGCAAAGCGCCCAGGACATTAAGAACTCCAACTGGGAGACGGCGGCAGACAAGATGCTGCGCGTCTATCACCACGTGCTCGGCTGGTAAAAGAACCCCTTACCCTGCAAGGAAAACATGAATATCTCACTCACCTTCCACGCGCACCAGCCGAACCGACTGATACCGTACGACTTCTTCAAAATCGGCGAGCATGCGTTCTATGAGGACGACCACATGAACGGTCGTGTGCTCAGCGAGGTGGCCGAGCGCTGCTATCTGCCGGCCAATCGACTGATGAAGCAGCTCATCGAGCTGTCGGACGGCAAGTTCAAGTTCTCTCTCGCCATCTCAGGCGTCATACTCGAGCAGGCCAAATACCACCGCCCCGACCTCATCACCTCCTTCCGGGAGCTGGCTGAGACCGGTTGCGTGGAGTTCCTGGCCATGCCGTACTACGCCTCTCTGGCCTCGCTCTACTCCACGGGTGAATTCGCCGAGCAGGTGGAGGAACACTGCGACCTCATCGAGGAGCTCTTCGGCCAGCGCCCGACCGTACTCTGGAACACCGGCATGCTCTACAGCAACGCCATTGCCGCCCAGGCCTACGACATGGGGTTCGAGGGAATCGTGGCTGACGGCAGCAGCCGCATGATGTCCAACCTGCACCCCAATGAGCTGCAGTGCGCACCGCTCATCGCCAAGACCAAGACTCTGGTGCGAAACCGCCACCTCTCCAACGACCTGGCCAACCGCCGTACCGACCCCAGCTGGAGCGAGTACCCCCTCTCTCCCTACACCTTTGCCGACTGGCTCAGCCAGCAGCAGGGACAGGTGGTTAACCTCTCCATGGACTACGAGACACTCGGCGAACGCCAGCCCGACACCACGGGTGTGTTCGAGTTCTGGCGCAGCATGATTATGGCCGCCCTCTTCGCCGGCAACAACTTCATGACCCCGACGGAGTGCGTGCGCACCTTCCCCTCAACCGGTACGCTTGATGTTCCAGCCCCCGTGAGCTGCTCCACCTTCGGCACCACCACTCACTGGAACGGCAACGCCATGCAGAAGGAGGCGCTCAAGAAAATCTATGACCTTGAGACTCCGGTGAAAGCCAGCGAGGATCGCGATATGATTCACGTATGGCGCAAGCTGCAGAGCGCCGACCACTTCCACTACATGGAAAAGAGCAACGGCTTTACCCCCTATCCATCGCCCTACGACGCCTACATTTACTACATGAATGCGCTGGCCGACCTGCAGATTCGCGTCAAACAGGAGGCTGAGCTCATCCACAAGGCTCGCAAGGCCACCACCGCCTGACATCAGCTTTAGGCAGGCAGACTGACGGCTCTCGACTTTCGGAAAGTTTCCGGGGTTAAGAGCCGTCAGTTGTTTATAACTTCATCTCCCCCTCAGCATGGCCGGAAATGCCGATACACACATAGCAAGACCCAGCCGACCATACCACACCAGACCAGCATCACCGACACACAGATGACTATCAGGCCAATCCCGACACGGCGGGTAATACGGGATTGCTGCGGGTCCTCCGGATTGACGTAGATGCTAATGGTTGAATAATCATCATGGCACACCTCTCGCAACGGGATTGTTTTGCCTTTGGCAAACGTAACGGATTGCTCTCGGCTATCAAGGGTATAGAGCTTTCCCCCATATTGAAACTCCGCGACAATATATGTAGCAGACCCCTCCCCCGACGGGCCATAATCGAGCAGTTTTCCCGCCACCGGTTCGGGCAATAGTTTGCAGTCCTGATACACGGTTGAGAGAAAACCGGCAAAGCCCCAGGCAAACCCACACAATATCAGCAGAGCCGCTACGACACCAAGCCAGAAGTTCGGAGATTCAGGCTTGTAATCATGAAACTGTGGGTCGTACGCCATCAGGACAGAAACATATCGCGTTGTTGCTCAATCTGTTTACAAAGCTGCACAGCCTTGGTCTCGCTATGAAATTCGGCGAGTTCCTGCTGCAAGCCATCGGCAGATAGCAAGACGGCGTACATCGTCTGAACGCCGGAGTCATCATGGTGGTTGAGGAGCCGTGACTTCACACTCAGAGAACATCTGCGAGTAGAGAACTCACGAGCCCGGCTGATACCGAAAAAACGGAAGTGATAGCTTGTCACCTCGCGCGACATGAGCAGGTATTTCTGCCCGTAGCACTGGTACAAAAAAACGACAGCAGCCCCTGCCCCCGGAATCAAGGGCATGACCGGCAAAAACCACCCCGCCCCCATCGCTGCCCGATGGTAAAATAACCAACCGGCAGCGGTAAGCAATACCAGCGCAAACATCAGCAACAGCCCCTGCCAGTACCAGGGGTACCGCTCTTTGAGCTCGATGCGCACCGGTGCGGGCATATCAATCGCCGGTCTTGAGCACGTTGATGAAGGCCTCTTGCGGGATGTTCACGCGGCCGATGGACTTCATGCGCTTCTTACCCTCCTTCTGCTTTTCGAGCAGCTTGCGCTTACGGGTCACGTCACCGCCGTAACACTTGGCCGTCACGTTCTTGCGCATGGCGGAGATGCTCTCACGGGCAATAATCTTGCCGCCGATGCAAGCCTGGATAGCCACGGTGAAGAGCTGTCTTGGTATCACATCCTTGAGCTTCAGCGCGATTTCACGGCCCTGCGATTCGGCACGCTCACGGTGAACAATCATCGAGAACGCATCCACCGGCTCACCGGCTATCATCATGTCCATCTTCACGAGCTTGGCAGCCTGATAGCCGTCGTACTCGTAGTCCATGGAGCCGTAGCCGCGAGTGGTCGATTTGAGCTTGTCGTTGAAATCCACCAGGATTTCAGCCATGGGAATGCGGCAGGTGAGCATCACACGCGTGTCGTCAATCGTCTCGGTATGCACGACTTCACCGCGTTTCTCCATCACGATTCGCATGATATCGCCGATGTAGTCGGCAGGTATCATCACGAACACTTTGACAATGGGTTCACGAATCTCCTGAATTTCCTGCGGGTCGGGGAGTATGCTGGGGTTATCCACCTGAATCTCTGAGCCATCAGTCTTCGTCACCTCGTAAATCACGGAGGGATAGGTGGAAATGACGTCCATATTGAACTCACGGCGCAGGCGCTCCTGGATAATCTCCATGTGCAGCAGGCCGAGGAAACCACAGCGGAAACCGAAACCGAGAGCCACGGAGCTCTCACCCATGTAGGTGAAGGCCGCATCATTAATCTGCAGCTTGGCCATGGCGGCCTTCAGCGCCTCGTAGTCCGAGGAATCCACCGGGTAAATGCCGGAGAACACCATGGGGCGAATCTCCTTGAAACCGGGCAGCGGCTCGGCGCAGGGATTAGCGAGGTTCGTGTAGGTGTCACCGATTTTCACATCGGCGGCAGACTTCATGTTGGCGATGATATAGCCTACATCGCCGGTTTCGAGCTGGTCGGTCGCCTGCATCTTGGGGGTGAAAACACCCACTTCCTTCACTTCGTAAGTCTCATCCGTAGCAAAGAGCTTGACCTTCATGCCGCGCGATACGGTGCCGCTCACCATGCGCACGTAGGACACCACGCCGCGGTAAGAGTCATACACCGAGTCGAACACCAGCGCGCGCAGCTTGTCATCTTCCGCCGGCTTGGGAGCAGGCACACGACTCACGATTGCCTCAAGCACATCCTCAATACCGATACCGGCCTTGGCGGAGCAGAGAATCGCTTCCTCATGAGGAATGCAGACCACATCCTCAAGCTGCTTGTAAACCTTGGGCAGATTGGCGCTGGGCAGGTCAATTTTGTTCACCACCGGCACGATTTCCAGCTGCTGGTCCAGGGCGAGGTGCATGTTAGCCAGGGTCTGAGCCTCCACACCTTGCGCGGCATCCACAATCAGCACGGCACCGTCACAGGCGGCGAGAGAGCGGCTCACCTCGTAAGAGAAGTCAACGTGGCCGGGGGTATCGAGCAGATTAAGCTCGTAGGTGTTACCATCCTTGGCCTTGTAGCGCATGGTCACGGGGTGCGATTTAATGGTAATACCTTTTTCGCGCTCCAGATCCATAGCATCGAGCAGCTGATCCTGTTTGTCGCGCTCGCCGATGGTGTTAGTGAACTCCAGCAGACGATCCGAAAGGGTCGTCTTGCCGTGGTCAATGTGAGCAATGATGGAAAAGTTTCTCTTGAAGCGGATATCCGTAGCCATGCGCGCGGGAATATACACGTTTGTCTTTCTTTTGTCAAGCCGAAAGTTTGAAGGAAAACGGGCGAAAAAACAGGCGACTTGTGCGCTGCTGTCAACATGCGGCCTTGACACAGCGCGCGCATGAGCGCATAATCTGCGTGCTATGTTAAACTTATATGATACACAGTCGGGGGCTATGAAGCCCGTGCAGGCGGAAGACGGCAAGCAGCTGCGCTTCTACTGTTGCGGCCCGACCGTGTATGCTGCTGCGCATATCGGCAATTTCCGCACCTTCGTTGTACAGGATGTTTTCCGCCGCGTGGTCGAGCTGGGCGGCCTGCGCACCAAGCATGTGCGCAACCTGACGGATGTGGACGACAAAACTATCCGAAACTCCCAGGCTCAGGGCATGCCGCTGGGTGAATATACCGCCAAATGGACAGCTAAGTTTCACGATGACTGCAAGGCCCTCAACTGCCTGCCCCCGCATGTGGAACCCAGCGCCGTGGGCCACATCAAAGAGCAGCTCGATATCGTGCAGAAACTCATCGATGCCAACCACGCCTACCAGAGCGACGACGGTTCCGTCTACTTCCGCATTTCCTCCTATGCCGACTACGGTCGCCTGGCGCACCTCGACCGCCAGGAACTCGACCTCGGCAAAACCGCCAACAGCCGCGCAGATACCGACGAGTACGAGAAGGACAGCGTGGCCGACTTCGTGCTGTGGAAAGCCCGTCGCCCTGAGGATGGCCCCAACTTCTGGCCCTCGCCCTGGGGTGAGGGGCGCCCCGGCTGGCACCTGGAATGCTCAGCCATGAGCCACAAGTACTTGGGTGACACCTTCGACCTGCACTCCGGCGGCGTGGATTTGGTTTTCCCGCACCATGAGAATGAGATTGCCCAGAGCCGCTGTGCCTGCGGTGGCGAGTTTGCCCGCCACTGGTTCCATGTGACCCACCTGTTGGTGGATGGCGCCAAGATGAGCAAGAGCCTCGGCAACATGTACACCCTCGACCAGCTGCAGGAGATGGGCTACACCCCCGCCGCCCTGCGCTATGTGCTCGCAGGTGCCTATTATCGCCGCCCGCTCAACTTCACCCTCACCGGCATGAAGGATGCTACCAGCGCCCTCAACAAGCTCGGCCGATTCGACAAAGAACTGGCCAAGGCCAGCGGAGCCAAGGAACCCACCTATCGCGACCTCGTGAAAAAGGCCCCTGCTCTCGGCGCGTTCCAACCCGCCTGGGACAGCCTGGAGGACGACCTGAACGGCCCGGAGGCTCTCGGCCATGTATTCAGTGCCATGAAGGGAATCAAACCCGCTGAGCTGGATGCCGCCGCTGCCGCCGATGTATGGCGGGCTTTCCGCTTCATCATGGAGGCGCTGGGGCTGCAACTGCCTGACCCGGATGCCGACATCGAAGTCCCCGCCGACATCAAAGCCATTGCCGACGAGCGCTGGGCTGCCCGCCTGGCGAAAGACTGGGCCACGGCCGATGCTCTGCGTGGCAAGCTCGCCGAGCTGGGCTGGGCGATGAAAGACGGCAAAGACGGCTACAAACTCACCAAAGCGTAATTGACCATGGACAACAAAGACCTTTCCCTGCTCGGCAAGCACAGCGAATTCTTCCGCACGCCCGAAGAAGCTAAGCTGGAGGCATTCCCGAACCGCAGTCCGCAGCGCCCCTACGTGGTAACCCTCACCACGCACGAGTTCTCGTCCCTCTGCCCCGTAACGGGGCAACCGGACAGCTGTGAGCTGACCATTACCTACACCCCCGCTGAGAAAGTGGTGGAAACCAAGAGTCTGAAATACTACCTGGTATCCTTCCGCAACTACGCAGCGTTCAACGAGCAGGTCGTCAACCGCATACTCGATGACCTGGTAGCAGCTGTTGACCCGGCCTGGATGAAAGTGGAAGGCCGTTTCGGCGCCCGCGGCGGTATACAGCTGACCTGCACCGCCGAGCACAAGCCTGAGAACCGCCCTGCATGAAAGTAGCCGTTCTGCTCTCCGGCGGGTTGGATTCCACAACCGCACTTTACTGGGCGCACCACCATCACGAAGTGGTGTGCGCCCTTTCTTTCGACTACGGCAGCAATCACGCCGCGCGAGAGCTGGCATGCGCCCGCTATCAGGCCGAGCAACTGGGCATACCCTACCACGAGATTGACCTGCGCTCCATTTCGGCGCACCTGCAAAGCGCCCTGCTGAGTGGCGCGGAGGCTATACCCACCGCCGATTACGCGGAAGACAACCTGAAGCAGACAGTCGTTCCGTTCCGCAACGGCATCTTTCTGGCCATTGCCGCCGGAATTGCCGAAAGCAACGGTGCAACGGGTATCGTCATTGCCGCGCACGGCGGCGACCACGCGCTCTACCCCGATTGCCGGGAGGACTTCATGACGGCCATGGCTGCCGCCATCTCACTAGGCACCTACGCTAACCTGGAAATCCTGCGCCCCTTCATCACCCACAGCAAGGGTGAAATCACCGCCATCGGCGCGCAGCTCGGCGTAGATTTTGCCCACACCTACTCCTGCTACTGCGGGCGCGAGCGGCACTGCGGTCAGTGTGCCACCTGCCGCGAACGCCGAGACTCTTTCGCCGCAGCAGGGCTCCCCGACCCGACTGATTATGAAGACTGAACGAATTATCCTGATTTCCGTCGCGCTCCTCACCGGTTGCTCTCAGTTGAAAGCTGATTGCGGTCCGGGCATGTCGGCACACCCCCTGCCCAAAGCGGAGACCGAAGCTAACAGAGATTATGCCAAGCTGGTTCGGACAGCTGCGGCTCAATGCACCGGCATCAAAATCATCGCCCCCGGCGCCCCGGCCACTGCCCTGCTCTCTGCCGCCGACAAAGCAGAGATATGCGATATTTTCAGCCGGGCAGAACCCGTGCAAAAGTATTCCCTGGTGCACATCTGGCAAGAGCAGATTGATATCTGCTTCGTGGCCGCAGATGGCAGCGACATCATGACCGTAAGCAATTACGACTTCGGCTGCTCACAAACCGGCAGCCTGACCGAAAGCGGTAAGATATTACTGAGCGAAGCAGACGATAAGCGCCTGCGGGAAATCCTGTCGTCGTATTATTAATCCACCACAAAGACCGCCGTTCCGACCTCACTGTGGTCAAAAAGGAAACGGGCGTCATTCCAATTCAATCGAATGCAGCCATGGGACGCAGGGTATGAACGCACCGGCCCCTGGTGCAACCCCACACCATCGAGCGTAAGCCGCATGAAATAGGGCATAGCACAGTGATAGAGATTGGAGACGTGGTCCTTATCTTTCTCCATCACGCGGAAATGGCCCTTGGGTGTAGGGGTTGTTTTTTTACCGCTGCACACACGGAATGTGCGCAACTCCGTCATTCCATCCATCAAAACCCCCTGCTGTGCCTTGAGGCGGATAATGATATGGCGGCCTTTCTTGTCTGCGGCAGCCAGAACCTCAGCGTGTTCGCGATTGTACTTCTCGGCCTCGATTTTCGCCTGCAAAGCAGCCCGATTCAAGGCCGCGCGGCGAGCTCGGCGCATGAGCTTACGCTGTTTAGCGGTCAGCGCCGAGCCATCCGCCAACTGCTCTTCAGTCGGCTCCTCATCTTCCGGGTACACATAGCGCACCACGCGCCCGTTTTTCACAATACCATAAGGCGGGAGAGAAGCCGTGTACATCTGCTCCTCAGTGAGTTGCCATTCGGGCTGAATCTCCAAATCCACAGGCAAACGGTAGCGCTCCGCCATCGCTGCCATCGGGCTACGATACCGTGGCTCAGGGCGTTCAATCTCAAAGAGAGCCGGGCCGGGCTCCAGAGTCTCCGGCACCTCATCATCACAGTTATTCCCCCACGCCATGCAGGACGTGAGAGCGCATAACATAACTGACAGCTTGTAACCCATGCGAAGCTTTCCGCAAAATGTATCACATTTTAACAGCAGAGGCAAGCATAAACAAGCACCATGACAGGTTAAGCAACGGCACCCCCACGGAGCGAAAAGCTCAGACCATCAGTGCGTGCTCCTCAACCACGCCGGGTGGCCAGATACCCTGGCGCGCCATAAAGCTTTCCCACGCGAGAAGAACCTGCTCAAATACAGTGGGATTGACGGAAAAATGAGTAAGAGTATGGTCGGCGCCCGGGCAGAGTACCAGTTCCACCTCATTGCCCAAAGCGCGCCACTCTTCACAGAACCACTCACGCATGGCGTAGTCCTGCAGCGGGTCAGCCATACCCTGAGCACAGAAAAGCGGCGGCAGATAACGCCGCAACAGAGCGCAGGGGTTGAAACGGTCCGGCGAACTCACTTCCGCCTTGCAATTCAGCTGGCGAGCCTCGGGCGAGAGCACATCCACCAGGCCGCGGAATATCGCCACGGCAGCCGGCTGCATGGGCAGTTCGTCACGGCTGCCGATTTTCCACCAACGGCGGGTCTGCAGCATAGGCTGCATCGCGGCATTGAGCGCCATCAGTCCACCGGCATCTGTCCCGGCCAGAGTGATGGCGAATTGATCAATGCCTAAGCCGCCGGCATTGTCATGCAGCCACCGCCAGGCATCCAGGCCATCCTGTATGATATCCTCCGCCGTCACATCATATTTCGCGTGGGTTCTGTACTCAGGCAGCAGACACACGATACCGCGTGTTGACAGGTGCACGGCCCAAGCCACAAATTCCTCACTGAACTCCAGTGCCCACATACCACCGTGGAAAAACATCACCGCCGGCATGAAAGCTGTCTCGACATGCCCCGGTGGTGCAAACATGTGCACCTTCAGCTCTACGCCATCAGAAAATCGTTTCCACACAAAAGACGGCGTACCGGCGGGGATTCGCCGGGTGTCATTCAGCTCTGGGGCTTCAGCACTCTCCGAAAATGACGTCATAACGTAGCACTAGTATGCTATTTTCTTGCCAAAAAAGCAAGCATGTTGTAAAGTATAGGCAGTTATGAGAGCAAATTTTTCGTCCATCGTTGCCGCAAGTGCCCTTCTGAGCCTGGCAGCAGGGGCTGCCACACCCGCCGCCATCGAGGCTGAGCTGAAGCGACGCGCAGCCCGGCAGCAGACCGCACAGCAGCAGAATCGGCCCCGCCCCTCTGCTCAGCGTTTCATGGTGCCGGATCAGGAGAAGTCGCGCGCCACGGCTGAAACGGTGTACAATACGTGGCGGCTCAGTCTCATTCGCGGTAGCGAGCAAGCCTGGCGCTCCACAACATCCAACTCTCGCCAGATGAAGGTACGCAACCTGATTGTATCGCAGCGCGGCAGCTTCCCTCGCGATTACTTCCGCCAGACGCAAGAGGCACCCAAGCTCGAAAACTTTGCCTACGTTGGCTCCCTGCTCGGTTGCAACGGCTATACCATGGCAAGCACCTACATCGGCAACGTGCAGTTGGGTAGCGGCAAAGCGGCCGAAAATGCCTTCGTGCTGGAGTTCGTTTTTGAAGGCGGGCGCTGGAAACTCGACCAGACCCGCATGTTCAATCTCACTCAGCTGCCCGATGTGCGCAAGCGGCTCCGCGAGAAAGACCTCACTCTGCTGCAAGAGCAAGATGGGTTCCAGCCCTACGACCGAATCCCCACCACCCCGCCCGCGTGCAGCTCTCCCGTACTTATCGGCAAGGTTTTTGTAGATTGCCCGGGTCGTAACATTGAAATGACCATCAACGATGTCTCCATGCACGAGTTTGATGATGAACGCAGAGCTGATGTCATTTCCGGTGGCCTCAAGCGCGGAGTCAATACCATTACCTACAAAATCACTGACCGCGACGGGCTCGAACGCCCCTCCATGGCTATCGGTCTCTTCGTTGCTCCCGAAACACCGGGGAATTCTCCCATCTGCGTCTTCGACCACATCATTGACGCTCAGGATAAAGCCGAGGGTGGCACCTTTACTTTCACCATCACCAACGATCACATCGCCTCCATGAACCCCAGGTTCAAAGGCACCAAGCCCAGCCCGCACCACGTCGTGCCGCTCAAACCCAAGAAGTAAGGCTTTCGCCCTGTTTTCCCTATAGGTAGGCTCAAGCTGCCCATCAGTCCCCCCCGCTCGTCAATACGACCGAGGGTATGGCTGCTGTAGCGTAGGTTTTAACGCTGCGGATTGTCCCCTATTCTGAAAAATGATATTTTGTTGTCTTTTTTTAACTTTTTTCTTGACGATTTCTGTTTTATATGTTAAATAATTACTGTTTTCAAACTTAACAACCATTTAACAATCATCAACCATACCTCATCATCATGAAGAATAAATTAGCCATAGCCGTCGTTGCAGCGCTGAGCCTGCTGGGACTGAGCGCCTGCCACCATCATCACCACAGTTATCGCAGCCACCACGGCCATCACCACAGTTTCCATCACAGGCCGCCGCATCATGGTTTCCACGGTCCGCACCACTGATTCGGTAAGCCAAAGAGGTACGAAGCCAGACTTCGTACCTCTTTCTTTTATTTACCTCGGTTGGAGAGGAAGATGACAATCATGCAGGCGAGGGCCAGCACATAGTTATAGAAGAGGTAGGGAATGATATCAAGCGTGGCAATACCGGCCAGAGAGGCACCCATGAGCAACTGTGCGCCATAGGGAAGAATCCCCTGAACGATGCAGGAGAACGTATCAAGCAGGCTGGCTGCGCGGGGTGCGGGAATGCCGAAACGCTCGGCCACACATCGGGCGATATCACCCACGGCCACAATGGCAACCGTATTGTTAGCCGTGCAGAGGTTGGCGAAAGTCACCAGCAGAGCGATGGTAAACTCAGCTCCGCGTCGGGAGGTGATTTTTGCGGTAAGATGGGCGATGATGTACTTTAAGCCGCCATTATAACGGATAAGCTCCAGCAACCCGCCGGCAAGCAAGGTCACGATAATGAGTTCACCCATGCCGGTAATCCCTTTCCCCATAGCCCCGGCCCAGTCAATGAGTGAAAGCTGCGGCACAAGCAGAGCCCCAATCCCCGTGGCAAAAAGACCGAACAGCAGCACAATCATGACATTCAACCCGCAAATAGCCATGACCAGTACCAGCAGGTACGGTACCACCAGCGCCCAGGAAAAGGGTGCCCCGTGTACTTCACCCGGGTACTGCAGCCCCATCACCACATACACCACCAGCACCAGCAACGCTGCCGGCAGCACGATGAAGAAGTTGGCGCGGAACTTATCTTTCATCAGACATCCCTGCGTGCGGGTGGAGGCAATTGTCGTATCCGATATAAACGAAAGATTGTCACCGAAGAAGGCACCGCCGACCACGATACCGGCCATCAATGCCGTAGGTAATCCGGCAGAGGGGGCCAACGCAGCGGCCACCGGCATAAGTGCCACGATGGTACCCACCGAGGTGCCGATGGAGAGTGAAATCAGGCAGGCCGCCAGGAACATGCCGGCCGGCAGCATATTGGGCGGCAGAATGGAAAGGGTCAGGTTCACGGTGGCTTCAACTGAGCCGATATATTTTGCCGACCCGGCAAAAGCTCCGGCGAGGATGAAAATCCACACCATCATCATAATGTTCGGGTTGGCCGCACCGTATGAGAAACGGTCTATCAGGCGACTGAGCACACGCGGTTTGCTGACCACGAAGGCCCAGGCGGAGGCCGCAAGGAAGGCCACGGTGACGGGCATCTTGTAAAAATCGCCCACCAGAACCGAGGCCACGACATAGACGAGGAAGAAGACGAGCAGCGGGCTGAGCACCCACAAACCACGACGATGACTATTGATTGGTAATTCCATAAGTAAAAGGTATCATTTTGTTTCCGTTACGCCGATTCGGTCGAGGGCGTCCAGCTGCTCCAGCAACTTGGCCGGTTCGACTTTGCCTCGCATGAGCGAGCGATAGGCCGAGATGAGGGTGGCCGTCTGCTCCGGGCTCTCATCCAGCAACTCAAGGCGGAAACGCGTAAGCCCGTATCGGCGGGCCCCGGCCACATAACGGGCAGCAGACTGAGCCTGACCATTGAAGAGAGTGTTGCGGCAGCCCTCATCGCTGCGCAGATAATGCATGGCGTAAGTGCGATCCATGACCCGCACGCGGTGATGTTCGCAGGGGCGACCGCAGTCCATGAAATTATGCCCCTGTGACAGGAAGGTACAGAACACACAATGCTCGGTATGGAACATGGGTATGTGCTGATGGAGAGTAAGTTCCAATTCCGGACCACAGCCACTGCGCAGCAGGTCTGCCAGCTGGTCAGCGTTCAAATCGTAAGAAACGGTAACGGAGCGCATACCGTAGCGGCGCAGCAGTTTCACGCTTTCGGGGTTAGCCGCGTTGAGCGAGAAATCTGCCACCATGGGCACCCCCTTTTCACGGAAGAAGCGGGCAGCCCCGTGGTTACGCACCAGCACCCCATCGGGCTGAGCTTGCTGTATGAACTTAAAATAACCGGCCTCACGCGGTTTCATGATACGCAGCGTAGCAATCCAAACAGCAACCCCGGGGTACTCGGCGCGCAGTTTTTCCGCCACCGGAGCAAGTTGACGCAGGTCGGTGAAATCGAGGTACACACGCTTTACCCCGGCAGCCGCTGCGGCAAGGGCCTGCTCAGGCTCGCGGCAGAGCACAGCCAGCCGGTACTTTTCCGTAGCTTTCAGCGGGGCAAAATCACCACTCCACCCGTGCCACTCTATCGGCTGACGCTCAGCCGGGGCGGCTACATCAGGCAGTTTCGCCACCAGCTCGCGGCGCATGCGGTTGAGTACACTCAGCGGCAGCATCAGCCCATCCTCAAGCTCATACGAGCAGGAGCCCAGACTGTAACCGGTACCCCCCAGGCGGGAGAACTGCTCCTCAATCACGGCAGGTGTAAGCGGGCGCTTCTCCGCCGGCTCCAGCGGTTGCCCGCTCCCCACCGTCACGCCGCTACAGCTTGCGGTCAACTCCGCTCCCATGCGCCCGGCAAAGTGTATGCTCAGCTCATGCGCCGGGGGCTCCACACGGCGGGCAAAATTGCACCAGGTAGCATGCAGGAACTTGTCAAGCGCCGGGTCGGCAGTCTTCCACAGTAAATTACCGGGCCGCACGAATCGCCAATCGATTCGACTGCCCTTGCCATGGAAATACAGGCGAGCCCCCTGCACTTTCCATATACGACCGCCCTGTTCTTCGTTGCGATCCTGCCCGGCATCTATCACAAAACCATCTCCCGGCGCAATGGGTATGGCCGGCACCCCGGCCAGCTCGACCCAGCCTTCGCCCACGCGAATGATTCGCCCGGCCGGCGCACCGCGTTTTTTGCCGAAACGCCCATGCGTGAGCCGCGGGTGGTCTGTACCCTCCAGCCAACCGAAGGAAAACCCGCGGGAGAACGCCATCTGCATGGCATAAAGGTCAGCAGCGAGTTTCTGCGGCGGCAGGGGGCGCTCAGCCAGCGCGGCATCGAGTGCGCGGCGATAGGCCCGCGTGGTGGCAGCCACATATTCCGGGCTTTTCAGGCGCCCCTCAATCTTGAAACTGCGCACCCCGGCAGCCAGCAGCTCAGGCACACGCTCCAGCGCGCACAAATCCTGAGGGGAGAAGATATAACGGCGCTCACCCAGGTCACGCAGGCGGCCATCGACTTCGAGCTTGTAGGGCATGCGGCAGGCCTGTGCGCACTCGCCACGGTTGGCGCTGCGCTGCCCCAGGCTCTCACTGGTGAGGCACTGCCCCGAGTACGCCACACAAAGCGCGCCGTGGCAAAAGACCTCGATGGGTTTGGAGGTTGCACCGGCACAGGCGGCAATCTCTTTGAGCGAGAGCTCGCGCGAAAGCACAATCTGCTGCGGGTCGAACATCTCATCCACCCACTGCACGGCCTCGGGGCTGCTCACCGTCATCTGGGTCGAGATATGCAGCTCAATCTTCCAGCGCCCCTCGCGGCGATAACGACTCACCAGAGCCGCCAACCCGAGGTCCTGCACAATGACGCCATCCACGCCGGCGGCATCAAGAGCGTCCAGATAGCGGAGTGCCTCCTCCATCTCATCCGTGAAGATGAGCACGTTCATCGTCACATAGGCCCTCACCCCATGCCCGTGCAAAAAAGGAACCAGCGCCGCCAGGTCCTCTCGCGTGAAGTTGTCGGCCCGCATACGGGCGTTGAAACGATCCAGACCGAAATACACCGCATTTGCGCCGTTGGCTACAGCGGCACGTACACAATCCCAATTTCCCGCAGGGGCCAGTATCTCAGGGGCAAGCTCTGACATGTCGCCGCCCATTATCCAACAGATCGGCTCATTTTGCAAGCCTGATTTTCCGGATTACCCCCGTCAAAACGGAATGACTGACGCGCAGCGAGCTTGCGGCAGAGCCGCTGATTTGCTAGAATACCCTACATGAAAGCCCTGCAATACATCCTTCTGCTCGTGCTTCTGATATGCCCGGCAGCGGTGCTTGCGGCAGTTCCGGCTAACTGCACGCAGGCCATCATCGGCATAGCCGATGACTGGAACAACTCGCACGTCACCCTTTCGCTTGTTGAGAAAAACGCTCAGGGACAATGGGTTCGCGTGATGGGGCCGTGGAAAGGGAGACTGGGGCGCAATGGGCTGGTATGGGGACTGGGACTGCACAGCAACCCCTGGCTGGCCACCGTCAAACGTGAGGGCGATGGCCGTTCGCCTGCCGGTATATTTGACCTCGGCGGACTGTGGGTCACGAACAAAACCCCCGTGCAACACCACCCGGCTATCCCTTATGTGAAAGTAGGTCCGGCCGATTTATGGGTCAGCGACCCGGCATACCCTCACCTCTACAACCGCCATGTGCGCCTGAACCACCCCGCCCGTACCGCCTGGGAGAAAAAGGAGCAAATGCGCCAGACGGACTACGCCCACAGCATTAAATTGCTCATCTGCCACAACACCGAGCGCCCCGAAGTCGGTGCCGGCTCCTCCATCTTCTTCCACATTTGGCGCAGAGATGGCGCCAGCCCCACCGCCGGCTGCACCTCGATGAACGAGCAGCACCTGCGCACCCTCATTGCCCGCCTGAACCCGGCGCGCCACCCGGTCTACATACTGCTGCCCCGCAAGGAATATGCAGAGCGCCGCCGCAGCTGGCGACTGCCGTAAAACTTTCTGCTTGACATTGGAATAACGTAAGCGTAAATAAATAGCACCATGAAACACATCTTCGTCACAGCTGCAGCAACGGCCCTGCTGCTCGGTGCCATGCATGCCACAGCCGCCTGCACCACCCCACCGCCCAGTCAGAACGTCATGAAATCTGATAAGTTCTGGACCTGCATCATCGGCGATGCGAAGGTAGCCACCATATCCGTGCGACTGGACACGGTCACCTCTGTTGCCATGCACACCTATAACATCGCTGCTCAAACCGTGCGCGAAGTCACCATCGACACCACCGGCAACAACAGCATCCGCATATACTGCCTGAATACAAACTCCGCTGCCGCTCGCTACGCTGACCGAGTCAAAAATACCCGCGACCTGATCGACAGCAAAACCGGCGGCGCCACCAAATACCCCTCCAAAAAATTCCCCGAAGGCACCTACAGCCACAACATCGAATATCAGGTCGAATCCGTAAAAGACCTTGAGGGGATATATGAATCTGTCATAAAAGCTGTATTTTCGAACAGAGGAGCCGTTATAGAAGTCAAATAATATAGCCGAACCCATTTTTTTATCATGAAACACACAACACGCACCATACTGAGCCTGGGCATGCTTGCCCTGGCACCGCTTACATTCGCACAGGAAGCCCCCGCCCCGGCTCCTGCTCCGGCTCCCGCTCCGGCTCCCGCTCCGGCTCCTGCTCCGGCTCCCGCTGCCACCCCCTCTCCCGAAGAGATTAAGGTAGTGTTCTCCTACCTGATGGGGCAGCAGTACGGCAACCAGATGGCCATGGAGGCCAACACTCTGCGTATTGACGACTTCAACGCCGAGGTCTTCTTCAAGGGCGTGGCCGATGGTCTGGCCAACAAGGTAGACCCCGAAATGCGAGAGAAAGACATCGCCGCTTGCATGCAGGCTTTCATGCTTGACCTGCAGCAGCGCGCTGCCGAGGCTGCCGCGGCCAACCTGGCCAAAGGCAAGGCTTACATGGAAGAAAACGCCAAGAAAGAGGGCGTAGTCACCACCGAGAGCGGCCTGCAGTACAAAGTGCTCACCGCCGGTACCGGCCGCAAATATGATGCCGAGAAGGACGGCTCTGCCGCCATTGCCTCCGTAACCTACGAAGGTCGCCTGGTGGACGGCACGGTATTCGATGCCAGCGCCACTCCCGTAGACATGCCGCTCAACGGCGTCATCCCCGGCTTCTCCGAGGCAATCAAGCTCATGCCCATCGGCTCTGAGTGGGAGGTAACCATCCCCGCCAACCTGGCCTACGGTGAGCAGGGCCCCGGCGTCATCGGCAACAACGCCACCCTCGTCTTCAAGCTCAAGCTCGTGGACATCAAGCCCGGTCGCGGCACCCAGGGCAACCCCATCCAGCTCACCCCTGAGATGCTCCAGCAGCTCCAGGAGAGCGGCATGCAGCCCGTTGGTCAGTAATACCGATTCTTTCCATATCTTCACAGCGCTCCTGCCCGCAAAGCAGGGGCGTTTTTTATGTCGGCAAGCGTCAAAAAGACTTGCCAGCAGCGCAAGAAATCGCTAGACTGAGCGAGCTAAACACATGAAAACGGGACTTGTATTGGAAGGCGGGGCCATGCGGGGTATGTTCACGGCGGGCATACTCGATGTGTTCATGGAAGAGGGAATTCACTTCGACGGAGCCATCGGCGTATCGGCCGGTGCGGCGTTCGGGTTGAATTACAAGACCGGGCAGGTATCGCGCGCCATACGATACAACATGCGTTACGGCCGGGACAAGCGCTACTGCGGGCTGTGGAGCCTGCTGAGCGATGGCAACCTGTACAGCAGCCGGTTCTGCTACGGAGATGTGCCGCTGAAGCTCGACAAGTTCAACTTTACCGCCTACGAGCGCAACTCCATGCCCTTTTATGTGGTTGCCACCGATATTGAAACCGGCCAACCGGTTTACCACGAATACGGCGGGCAGAGCGACCACCTGTTCGAGTGGGTGAGAGCCTCGGCCTCGATGCCGCTGGTATCGCAGGCGGTTGAAATCAACGGGCGCAAGCTGCTCGATGGCGGCATATCAGACTCCATCCCCCTGCGCTACTTCGAGAGCCTGGGCTACAGGCGCAATGTGGTCATACTGACCCAGCCGGATGAGTATGAGAAAAAGGAGAACGGCCTGCTGCGGGCCGTGCGACTCATGTACCGCAAGTACCCCCATCTCGTGAAAGCCATGGAGGAGCGCCACCTTCACTACAACAATACGCTGCAATATATCAGAGAGAGGGAGCGCAGCGGTGAGGTTCTGGTATTACGCCCGGGGATTGCGCTGCCGGTCAGCCGCGTGGAAAAAGCTCCGGAAAAACTTCGACAGGCCTATGAAATAGGCCGAAACACAGCCTATTGGAATCTGGCGGCGGTACGAGCCTTTCTGGCCGGGGGAGAACCGCCCGTGGTGGGGCGCGACCTGCGCAATATCTATGTACGGCGCACGAAAACTCCACGTCCGGCAGATGAGCAGGCTGAGTATTGGCTGGAATTCGGCGATTGCTGTGTACACCTGCCGTTCAGCGGGCTGACTGAATATGCACGGCAGGTACCGACAGATGCTCAACCGCTGGCCCCGGTGACGGATGACCCGCTGAATGCCGCGGCCCTCCACCGCTCATTCATCGGCGCGGCACTTTCAGGCATCTATTCGGAAGATGCCGAAATCTACCTGCGCTTTGACAACGGCAATGTGATTCATTTTCAACTGACATTCGCCGCCACGCCCGACGAGCCTCACTACTGGGATTACACCTTCTATACTGCCGAACTGCTGCAAAGCGGCAAAGAGCACCTCACGGCAAGCGAGCTGAAAGACATCTGGAATCTGCACAACCTGAAGAACGTTCGCCCGCTGACGGCAGAACTTCCGCCGGACGATGAACTGCCCGCCTGTTTCAGCGAACAGTCGGCTGCGGAAGTCTATGAACTGGCCTTCGTGGGCAGCGGGCTGGCAACTACCTATGTAAAAGATTTACCCATCATGGGACTGCCCGCCCTGATGTTCTATTTCAAGTTGCTGAACCGCTACATACGCGAAGGGCACGCCAACGGCGACTATAAGCTGGTGAACTCGCTCATCTGCCACCTCCACGCGAGACGGCACCACCTGCAGGCGCTGCCGCAGCAGTTCCGCCGGGAAGTCGCAGACTGCGTGCGCTATATCATCGACAACAAACAAATCTTCAGGCTGGCAGACTACAGCGGCGAGCTCATGTTCATGGAAAAAGCCCGCCGGTGCATGGAGTCGGACTAAGCCCCCCTTCAGGGGGTAACGCCGACAGACAGCACATAAAAATCTGAAAAAAAATCTGCTCCGTACGTACTGACTCGCAACAGGATTGACAGGGAAAATCGGGACTTTTATAATAGAGGGCATGAAAAAAATGCTCTGCCTGCTGCTGTTGATGCTGGGGATGTCAGTTACCCAGGCGGCTCCGCTGAAAATAGCCAGTCTGCACCCGCTGCTGAGTGAAATGGCACGTACACTGGGTGGTGAGCAAGTTGAAGTTGTTAATTTGTTCCCGCAGAACGGCGATTTACACGCATTCACCCCTACCGGTCGCGAGCTGGCTGCAGCAGCAGATGCCCGCCTGCTGCTGGCCTGTGGAAAGGGGGTAGAACCCTATCTGGCAGATTTGCGGGATAGTGTAAAGGCCACCACGCAAATTATTGAAGTCGGCGCTGAAGTGCCCGATGTGCGCGTGCCCGGTACACACCACGCGGACCCGCACTGGTGGAACACCCCGGAAAACATGAAGCGCGCCTCCCGCACGCTGTTGAAAGCCATGCAGCAGGCCGCCCCCGAACATGCAGCTTTCTTCGCCACAGGCCAGGCCCGATATGCTGCTGATATGGAGCAGCTCAACCGCACGGCCCGACTGAAACTCAGCCGTATACCGCAAAACGCCCGCTGTCTGGTGACAGGTCATGCTGCCATGTGCCACTTCTGCAAGGCCTATCATTTCACCCCCATCGCCATACAGGGCGTAGCCAGGGAAAGCCAGGGCGACCCCGCCACGCTGGCGGCCCTGCTGGCAGAACTGCGCTCCCGCAACGCCCGCTGCATCTTCACCGATGTGAACAGCACGCCGCGTGCTCTGCAAGCAATTGCTGACCAACTGGGTATACCTACCGCACCCCTGGTAATGGACGGCATATATCCGGCCGCCGCGAGCTACCGTGAGCTATTCTTGCATAATCTCAACACCATCTGCGAGCACCTGGGTAAATGACCCCTGTTCTGAAAGCCACGTTGACTCTGGCCGGAGTAATTGCCGCCGGCCTGCCCCTGCTGTGGCTCACGACCCCGCCGCCGACCACGGTGCCACAGTCAGCCCCCGCAACAACTCCCGGACTGCGAACGATTAACGCAAGCCTGTACTTCAGCGGGGAGCCGCACCGTATCACCCTGTGGCACGAAGCGAAAGAACTGGTGCAATTCACCGACCCTGCGGCTGCCTGCCACTTCACACTGAACCTGCCCCTGGAGAACAGCACGGAAATCGAGTTCGAGATTGAGTGGCCCGACAACACGCCCGGCATGAAAGGCGCTACCCTGTACCTGGAACCCGATGGTCTTGAACAGAAGGGCGAGTCCATGTGGACTATGCCCGAAGATTCCACCGTGCACGATATTTTCTACTTCACATGGTAAGCGAACACGACCACATCTGCTGGGGCGGAGGCCACCACCACAGCGGCGGGCATACGCTCGCGGTTGAGGGGCTCTGTGCGGCTTACGGCAAAACAGCGGTGCTCAGCGACATCAGTTTCAGCGCCTCATGCGGGCAAACCATGGCCCTCATCGGCCCGAACGGCGCAGGCAAATCCACCCTGCTCAACCTGCTGGCCGGGCTTATGCAACCCACTGCCGGCGCCATGAGCTGGAATGGGGTTCCCCTGCACTCCATGCGGCACGAAACCGCCTTCATGCCGCAACGCACAGAGGTGGACTGGCGATTCCCCATCACCGTGCGCGACCTGGTAGAGATGGGGCGCTATCCGTCCACGGGTATCTGGCGGAGCCTGCGGCGCCACGATATCGAAATAGTCGACAAAGCGCTCGATACCCTCGAGCTGACGGAACTGCAGCACCGCCAAATCGGGGCGCTCTCCGGCGGGCAGCAGCAGCGCGCCTTTCTGGCTCGCGCGCTCGCGCAAGAGGCACACATACTGCTGCTCGATGAACCGTTCACCGGTTTGGATGTACCGGGCATGGAGTCACTGGCGGCACTGTTGCGCTCACTGGCTGAGGAGGGGCGGCTTATCATCGCCTCTCACCACGACCTGAGTACCGCGGCTCAGATATTCGACCACAGCCTGCTGCTCAACAACCGCGCCATTGCCTTCGGCCCCACAGCCGGGGTACTCCATGAGCAGAACCTGCACACCGCCTTCGGCAAACGCCGCCTCACCGTCACGCCATGAATGAGTTTCTGCAATTTCTCACTGAACCGATTGCCCTGCGCAGCCTGTGGGCCTGCGCCGTCATCGGTTTTGCCAACGGTTTCGTGAGCGCACTGGTGGTGCTTCGGCGCTCATCGCTGCAGATTGGCACGATATCCTGCGCCCTGCTGCCGGGTATAGCCCTGGCCATCCTGCTCTTCGGCTTCATGCAGCTGAGCATCCTTATCGGTGCCGTCATTGCCGGGCTGATGGTGGGGCTGGGCTCACTATTCATTGCCCGAAGCGGCAAGGCCGACCACGACACAGCGCTCTCCATCCTGCACACTACGGCCTTCGCGCTCGGCTACATCATCCTCATTCGCCTGGGCCTGCAGCAGAAGGTGGACGATTGGCTCTTCGGCAACATCATGAGCATGAGCAACACCGACCTGTGGATAGCCTGGGGAACAGGGGCCATTGCCGTGCTCGCCATCACAGTGCTCTACCGGCCACTGCTTATCTGCCTTTTTGACCCACGCGCAGCAACGGCCATGGGCATACCTACCCGAGCCTTCAGCTACGGCATCTTCGCGCTTATCATTCTGGTGCTGGTGTCCTCCCTTCAGGCGGTGGGAGCCTTCCTGACCCTGGGGCTGATGGTAGCCCCGGCAGCCACGATGCGCCTGCTCACCGACCGCGCCGCACTCATGTTCTGGGGCGGCGGGCTCATCGGTTGCTGCGGTTCCGTGCTGGCGTTTTTCCTGTCGTACCCGCTCGGTTGGCACCCGGGAGCAACCATCATTGTACTTCAGGGGTGCATCTTCCTGACGGCCTGGCTTTTATCACCTAAATACGGTTTGTTACGGCACCGCAGCTGATTTTGCTTGCGTTGCGCAGGGCCGATATGCTAGAATATGCGCGTATGAAAATGACTTTCACCACTCATCAAAAAAAGGGCTTTACTCTCATTGAGCTCCTTGTCGTCATTGCTATTCTGGCAACACTTGCCGGCATCTCATCGCCCATCATCATGAGCCAGATGGAGGCCGCCCGCGAGTCCACAGCTCGCAAGACCTGTCTGGATATCGTGGAGGGTGCCACCAGATTCCGCACCGACTACGGCGTGCTCCCCTTCCGTACGGATGAAGCCGAACCCACCGAGGAAAACAACTACCAGGTTTCCCTCAGCACCGAGGTCGGCAGCGATGCCGGCATGCTCGCCATCCTCACCAACCGCGAGGAAGACGATGACAACCGCATGAACACCAACAAGGACTACTACATCCGCTCCGATGTGCAGGAGAAGAAGGCTGAGGGGCTTTATGAAGACCCCGCCACAGGTGACCTGGTGGGTCTGTACGACCCCTGGGGCAAGCCCTACTACGTGCTCATGTGCGAAGAGAATGACGGTTGCACCGACCCCTTCACCGGCAAGAAGCTGCGCGGCAAGAACTGCATAGCCTACTCCCTGGGTGTCAACGGCACCGGCAAGGCTCCTGAGACGCTTCCCACCGCCGGCAAGAGGAATAAAAAGGACAAGAAGAACACGGAAATGACCATCGAAGAAGAGGAGGCAGAAGAGGCTATCGCCGATAACATCTACTCCTGGAAGAAGGTCAACAAGTAATAATGAATCCATTCATCACAGACGACGTACGCGTAACGGACATTCGTCCGTTAATCTCCCCTGCCATTCTCATGCAGGATTTCCCCGCGAGCCACGAGGCCAGCAAAGTGGTCTACGATGCGCGTGAGGAATTCCGCCGCATTCTCAAGAAAGAGGATGACCGCCTGGCTGTTATGGTAGGCCCCTGCTCCATACACGACACGGTAGCCGCCATCGACTACGCCGGTCGCCTGGCCGAAGCGCGGAAGAAATACAGCGAAGACCTGCTGCTTATTATGCGGGTGTATTTCGAAAAACCTCGCACCACCGTGGGATGGAAAGGGCTGATTAACGACCCATTCATGGACGGCAGCTACAACATCAACAGCGGCCTGCGCATGTCGCGCGGTCTGCTGCTGCGCCTGGCCGAGATGGGAGTGCCCGCCGCTACGGAGTTTCTGGATGTCATTACCCCCCAGTACATCAGCGACCTGATTGCCTGGGGGGCTATCGGAGCCCGCACCACGGAAAGCCAGGTACACCGCGAGCTGGCCAGCGGCCTCTCCATGCCCATCGGTTTCAAGAACGGCACCTCAGGCTGTGTGCAAATTGCGGTGGACGGTATCGTATCCTCAGCGCACCCGCACTGCTTCCTTTCCGTCACCAAGCAGGGCGTGAGCGCCATCGTGTCCACCAGCGGCAACGACAGCTGCCACATCATCCTGCGCGGCTCAACCTCCGGCCCGAACTACTCCGCCGAAGATGTAGCCACCGCATGGGAAATTCAGCAGAAATCCGGTATCAGCAATCGCATTATGATTGACTGCTCGCACGGCAATAGCCACAAACAATGGCAAAACCAGCACCTGGTGGCCGAAGCCGTAGCGGCTCAGCTCGCAGCGGGCGATGACCACATCGGCGCTGTCATGATTGAAAGTAATATCAACAGCGGCAATCAGAAATGCACTAACCGGGCTGAGCTGAAATACGGTGTGAGCATAACGGATGCCTGCGTAGACTGGGATGGTACCCTCGCTATTCTCGATACACTGGCCGAGGGTGTGCGCGCCCGCCGTAAGGCATAATAGTTGTTTTATCACCTTCACAAACTTAAAGGCCATTCCGCGGATGTCGGAATGGCCTTTCTGCTACGTGATAAAGCGTGCTTATTTTTCTTCTATTCCCAAGTAGGGCAAAAGTGTCGCCCAAACCTGGTCTACTGTAATCCGGTCGATCGGCCCCGGGGATATGATATTCGTGACCTGCTTTCCCTTGATTGAGCAGGGCTTTGTTCTGGTGGCAAACAATCCAATCATCGGTGTACCGGAAAGAGCCGTCATGTGAGAGGGACCTGTATCATTCCCCACAGTTGCCAGTGCTCGGGCTGCAAGGTCCGGTATATCAAGCAGTGAGGTTTTTCCCAGCATATTGTGAGCAAGAGGTGTACTGCCCGCTATATACTCTATCTCCTCAGCCTCGGTCTTTGTACCGATGATAACAGAGTGAATACCATGCTCCGCCAGTCGCTGCGCAAGAGCCGCAAATGACTGAGCCGGCCAGCGCTTATGCGGGTGCCCCGGTGAGCAGCCGGGAATCATCGTAACAAAACGCTCAGGCAATTCATCGAAATGTTTGTTCTCGCCGTGCAAGAATGTCAAATCGGTCAATTTACGATCATACTGAAACGTCTCTACCTCCGACGTTCCCCATGAATAGGGACGCGTTTTTTTCACGCGCGTAATCGTGCAACCGGAGGACATCCTGTACCATGAAAAGGAAACAGGCGACAGCCAGCGCATCAGCGGGAAGTAGCGCCCCTCAGTTCGGGAGGAAACCTGAAAATTCAACACGCAGTCGAATCTCGCCTTCTGGATTTCCTTCATAATCCGGTAATAAGTACCGATGTGCCAATAAGACTCGCGATTATCAATAATATAATTACTGAATACCCCCATCTGCTTTGCTATGGGCAAGAGCGATTTGTGGGTCATGAGGGTGAACTCAGCTCCGGGAAATTTCCCTATCATCGTCTGAATCGCCCCCAGCTCAGCAACAAAATCACCGAGAGCCCCGAGCTTAATAACCAAAACCTTCTGTTTATCAGCCATATTAATAAAACAGAAACGAGCTTATTCAAACAGTGCCTTTTCTACCAGCTCACACACTAAGTGACCACTGGTAATGTGAAGTTCCTGAATGTGGTTGGTAACGGAGGCCGGGACATCCAGACAGACATCGGCCAGTTCCTTCATTCGCCCGCCACCGCTGCCGGTAAATGCGACCGTGGTAATCCCCATGGAGGCGGCCTGCTCAAAAGCGAGTACTACGTTGCGGCTGTTACCGCTGGTAGAAAGCCCGATGAGCACATCACCGGCGCGGCCTATTCCCTCCACCTGACGGCGGAATACATCATCATACCCGTAATCATTCCCTATAGCAGTGAGAATGGAAGTATCAACTGTCAGCGCGACGGATGCCAGCGCGGTACGTTCCATCTTGTAACGTCCTACCAATTCAGCGGCCAGATGCTGTGAATCAGCAGCCGACCCGCCGTTACCGCAAAACATTACCTTACCCCCGGACTTCAGAGAAGCTACGCACAGCTCAGCAATACGCACAATATCTCCGGCGCGTTCAGAAAGAGCCTTCAAACTCTCTGACAACACCTGAACCTCACTATTAACCCACTCTGTTTTCATATTCAGCTGTTAATTTTTTCTACTATTGATGTTGTGGAGAAACCTTCCACTCGGGGCAATACGACAGCCTTGCCGCCATATGACTGCACAAAGCGACCTCCACGCCATTTATCCAGCGGATAACCTTCCTTTGCAATGACATCGGGGCGGAGCTTTTCCAAGAGCGGCAGCGCCGAATCTTCCTCAAAAATAACGACATAATCCACCGATTTGAGGGCGGTGAGCATAGCGGCTCTGGCCTGTTGATTGTTCACGGGACGCGACGGTCCCTTCAGGCGACGCACGGACTCATCACTATTGAGCCCTACAAACAGCACATCGCAGAGAGCGCGGGCTCTGTCAAAAGAGCTGAGGTGCCCGGGGTGAAGTATATCAAAGCAGCCATTGGTAAACCCTATGGTCATCCCCTTCTCCCTGAGTTCTGCGACAAGCTTAACGGCCTCATCTACCGTCAGAACTGCACTCTCTGTCTTATTGGCAAGTTTGCGTTTCAGTTCATCGCAAGTCACGCAGGCCGTTCCAAGCTTACCCACAACAATCCCCGAAGCCGCATTCGCAATCTTCATGGCCTGCTCCATCGGCGCACCGGCCGCTATCGACGCACCCAGCGTAGCAAGTGAGGTATCACCGGCACCGGACACGTCATAAACTTCTTTTGCCTCGGTCGGTATCAATCTGTACCGGCGGTTCTCATCACCGGGTATGTACAACATACCGTACTCGCTGAGCGTCACCAGCAGATTCTCCACCCCGTAGCGATGGCAAACCTCCCGACCGGCGGCAACAGCCTCTTTCACGAAATCAGGCGATGCGGGGTCAAACTTCCTGCCGGTCACGCCCTCAAACTCCTTTCGATTCGGTTTCACCAGGGTGGCTCCGCTGTAAAGAGTGTAATCAATTTTCTTGGGGTCAACAATAACAGGCACACCCGCCCGCTTGCAACAGGCTATAAGTTCGGGGGTGAAACGGGCATCAAACAGCCCCTTACCATAGTCTGATACAAGCACCATGTCTACCTCGGCCAACTGAGACTGCACATAGCTCAACAGCTCCGCCAACATTTCATCAGACACATGCAGAACCTCCTCATTATCGACTCTCAGCAAGTGCTGTCGCCCTGCAACATAACGGGTTTTCACCGTGGTGCGATACCCGGCAAGAGAGAACACACCCTCATGGCCCGCAGCAAGTTTATCCAGACATTCGCGCACCGTATCACCATCGGCATCCATCCCCACCACACCAACCAGGGAGGTACGGCAACCGAGACTGCGAAGGTTGGCAACGACGTTACCCACGCCACCCAACATGCTGCTGCACTGCTGTTCCAGCAAAACAGGCACCGGAGCTTCCGGCGACAGACGATTGGTTTTACCGTACACAAAATTATCCAACATCACATCACCAACGCACAGCACGCGCATGTCGGAAAAGTGATCTACGTATGAGTATAGATTAGCTGTTGTCATAGCATTTCTCTCAGACCTCCAACAAGTCTGTTACTTTTCATCAGGATAACACATCCGCCCCATGGCGTCAACAAAATTCCCCCAGCCAAGAGCAGATTAACAAAAAATAATCCTTCGGCGGGATTATAATCTTGTTTTTCTCCACCGATATGCTAGAATACACCCTGTAACAGAAAGCTTACGCCATGCACGCAGCCATCACGAAAGCAGGAATCAGCAAAAAAGCGGCCGTTGCAGTTTCATCGACCATTCTCATTCTACTCTGCCTGATAACAACACTGCTCTGTTCAAGGTTGTATATGGCCTCCGACCCGCTTTTTCTCGACTTTGACATCAAATCACCAAAAGCCTTAACCCTGAAATGTCAGTACACACCGGAAGCGTCCGGGGGGTTCACCAGCGAGCGTAGTGTGGAGGCCGGAGTTTCCGGCTGCGGAGACTTTGAATCCGTGCGCATGGTAATTCCCTGTGACACAATTCAGCAGATAAGGATATACCCCGGAGAGGCCCCGGGGGAGATTTCTATCCGCAACATTCGAATCACGACACAGAACCGGGAGATTCCGCTCGACCAGGATTTCACCTTCCACGATACCGATTCGCACTTACAACAGGGAGATATCATCACACTGAGCAGCGAACAGAAAGCCCCGTACATCAGCTACGCCGGTTCGTTCTGTGCCACAAATCCGGCAAGTCACATAGATTGGTTTTACCTGCTGATAGTGGTAAGTCTGTCTGCGCTCCTCTGGGTGGTTGTACTGCGATATGCGCTGCCGCTCTACTTCGCGAATCGCAGCAGTAATGATGATGAATACCGGGGCAGTCCTGTTTTTGTGGTCATTTTCTGCATCTTGCTGGTGTTACCATGGGTCGATGTAAGCCGCGAAACCATATCGATTGCAGAGAACAGAGCACTTGCCCCACTGCCACCGCCGGTGAAGGAAAACGGCGGCATCAATGCGAACTTCGGCAAGGGATTTGACAGCTGGCTGCAAGATCATGCAGCCTTCCGCAACGCCCTCACCTCAGCATACTTTGATTTTAAGGCTCGCATGTCGGCTGTTCGAGCGACGGCTCGTGTTACCATGTACAAAGACAACTGGATGTTCTCGAAACAGTACTACGAGGCAGCCATTACACCGTACACCGATGAAGAACTCGCGAAGATGACCGACAATCTCCGCCGACTTCAGGCATGGTGCAAGGAGAGAAACATCAAGCTCTACCTGTTATCGTGTCCCACCAAAGAAACCCTGTACGCCGATTTCAACACATCATTCGTAAACGCTGAAATGAAGGCCGTTCCGCAGCTGCAGGCACACCTGCAAACACACCTGCCGGAATTACCCTTCATCAACCCACTCGCCGCCATGCAGCAAGCGAGGAGCGATAAACCGGAGGAGCTGTTGCACTACAAATCGGACTCACACCAAACTGAAGACGGCGCCTACATTATCTATCGCGAAGCCATGCAGGCCATTCGCCGGGATTTCCCCGACATCCCCATCACATCCAAAGAAGGTAACCACCTGAAGCTCGTGCGCAACAACATGGTTCTGCACCGCGATAAACCGCTCGAAAACCGGTACTATGAGGGCGGGCTCTACCACAATCTTGATTTGGATGATGAGAATGTTCTGGACACGGAGTACAATCACTACGAGTGTATAAGCCCGGGTGCCACCTGCAAGGCCGGCACCGAACCGATGGAATTCCATTTCACCTTCGATGAAGGTAAATACACGGCCATGCTGCTGGGAGACTCATATTCCTCATACCAGCAGCTCTGGTTCCGCTACAGCTTTAAGAACATGTGGCGAGTTCGCGCTAACAACGGTGTGAATGGTGGCACCATGAATATGAAGCGTTGGGAAAGCGCACTGGAGCAATCCCCGCCCGATGTTCTCATTCTCTGCATCTGCTCAGGGCGACTCGGCATGCACTTATCAGCACTTTACGACTAAATACATCCGGCCATGTTATTCAGCTCTTTCTCATTTGTCTTCGCCTTTCTTCCGCTGGTATTGTTGCTGTATTACCTCCGCAACAGCCTGACGTGGCGCAATAATGTGCTGTTGGGAGCCAGCCTCATGTTCTACGCCTGGGGTGAACCACGTTACCTGCTGATATTATTGATATCCGTCACCATTACCTGGTTAGCAGCCCTGGCCGTTGACAGGTGGCGGCGCTATGCTGCGCTCAGCATAGCTCTGGCACTGATACTGGATTTGGGTATATTGATTTACTTCAAATATACTAACTTCATTCTCGAAAATCTCAGTTATATCTTCAATGCCAAGGTAGACTTCATCCATGTGGTCATGCCCATCGGCATCTCCTTCTACACATTCCAGGCCATTTCTTACCTGATAGACGTATACCGGCGCGACACTCCGGTGCAGCGGGATTTGCACACGCTGTTGCTCTATATCACCCTCTTCCCGCAGCTGGTAGCCGGCCCGATTGTAAAGTACCACGACATCTACCGACAGATAGACAATCGCCGCGAAACGCTCGCAAAGTTCACCTGCGGCGCTCGCCGTTTCATCATCGGCCTGAGCAAGAAAATGCTTATTGCCAACACGATGGGTGAAATCGCCGACAAGATTTTCACCATGCCGGTCGATCAGTTCGACACCGCCACAGCTTGGCTGGGGGCTATCACCTATACCTTCCAGATTTATTTTGATTTCTCCGGCTACTCTGATATGGCCATCGGTCTGTGCCTGATGTTCGGGTTCTCATTGCCGGAAAACTTCAACTATCCCTACATCTCCCGCTCAATAACGGAGTTCTGGCGCCGCTGGCACATCTCCCTTTCGACCTGGTTCAAGGAATATCTCTACATCCCATTGGGTGGCAACCGAGTCAGCAAGAATCGCAATTTGTTCAACCTGTTTGTTGTATTCCTGACAACGGGCATTTGGCACGGAGCCAGCTGGTGTTTCGTGATATGGGGATTATGGCACGGCCTGTTCATCATCATTGAAAAGATAACAGGGTGGCACAAAAAGGAAGGCGGTATCCTGTTACGAGTCACGCAGCACATCACACTGCTGTTCATCGTCATCATCGGCTGGGTCTTTTTCCGCGGCGAAACCCTTTCATACTGCATGGATTATCTTGCCAACATGTTTGGCCTGCACGAGCATCAGGCGGCTCACCTGACCGTGTTGCACACCATGAACCAGCTCTCGTGGGGCATTCTCGCACTGGCAGTCATCCTTTCCATGCCATTGGCCCGCAAACTGGCATACTGCAAAGGTAAATACACATCAGCCCTGTCCAATACCTGGTGCCTGGTTCTGTTTGTCATTACTTGGGCCACCATGGCAGCCTCCACCTACAATCCTTTCATATACTTCAGATTCTGATTTCCGAGTATACTGTTACAGCAAATCTGACCGGTTTTGAGTTGACAAAACAGGCGAGCTACTCTATACTGCGGCCCGCATGAGCCATAGCCTGCCGAAAAAGAAACGCATTGAGTCCCTGTATGTACTGAAAGCGCTCAGCTCGCTGCTGGTGGTCATTGTTCACGCGGAGCTGTGGGGAAAGAGTGCGCTCACACCGCTGCTGGGTGTTGCGACCCCATGCTTTCTGGCCATCACGGGGTTCTTGCTTTACTCCGCAGACGGTGAGCGCGAGCTGACGAAAGCGGCGAAATGGGCTCGCAAATGTTTCATTCTGAGCCTCGTGTGCAATGCACTCTACCTGAGTTTTTACCTCCTGGACGGCACCCCGCTGAGCCGATTCGGACTTGGCAATCTGGTATGTAACCTGTTTACCGGGCACATCGTCAGCACCCACCTGTGGTACCTGACCGCCGTATGGCAGGGATTACTGATTATGTGGGTATTGCGCCGCTATGTGCCCCGCCTCATAGCCGTTGCCCCCCTGCTCTATGTGATTGCATATATTCTGCGGGCCTACGGCAAGCTGCTGTTCCCGGAGCTGAGCAGCGACACGCTCTTTATCCTGCGTGCGAATGCGGTGGTAACCGCCCTGCCGTTCCTGGCTACAGGCTACCTGGTGCACAAGTACCATGAGCAAGTGCTGACCAAGGTGCGCATATTGCCCTGCCTTGCGGGATTGTTGCTGCTCATTTACGGCGAATACGCCCTGCGACTGTTCATCAATACGGGCGGCAGCATTTTCTTCATCTGCACCTGGCCCTTAGTGGTTACCCTCATGCTGACCTGCTGCCGCTACCGCGATTTCACCCTGCCTGTACTCGGCTGTATAGGGCGGGAACACTCGGCCAATGTCTACTACTTTCACGTGTTGGTACTCATCTACATCAATCGCCTGCTGCCGGGGCAGACAGCCTGGCAGGCCCTACTGGTCTATACCGCCACCCTGCCGGTGTCAATCATCTTCAACCGAGTGCAAAAGCTGATGATTGACCGATTTGCCCTACAGGACAAACATGCCTGAAAAACGCCCCGGCTCTCACGCTCGCTCATCGCCCCCACAAAAACTATGCCATATCAACATTGTCGGCTTGAATTCCGGGTATGAAAAGTGTAGAATATCTGTGGCTATGCAGAGTGAAGATAACAACACGGCAATCAAACAGCAAACGGAAGGAGGATGGGGTGAAGGCGCGCGATTTCTGCTGACAGCGGCCTGTGCCATTATAGTACTGTTCGGCCTGCGAGAGGCTCGTGATTTACTGCTGCCGATTGTGATGGCCATATTCCTGGCAGTTATCAGCTACACGTTCACCTCTGCGCTACGCCGCTGGCTGCATTTCCCGCACTGGCTGGCCGTGTTTTTCACTGTTGTGGCCGATGCCGGTATCATCTACGCCGCCGGCTCGCTCATCAAATACCTTGCGGCCGATATGAAAGCCACCATCGAGGGCGATTTCATGGTCCAGATGCAGAGCAAATATCAGGCTATCATGCAGTTCCTGCACGACTGGGGGTATGGAGCCGAGGCACAACAGTTCATCCACGCCCCACAGGAATACATCAACCCCAAGGTCATCATCAGTATCTCACAGACTCTGGGTTCCCAGGTGCTCTCCTTGACATCCGTCACCACACTGGTGCTCATTCTCATGACATTCCTGCTGGGAGAAGCCCCGCTCTTCACGCGCAACTTCCGCGCCCTACCCAACAGCATACAGGGCAAGGACAAAGTAATAGAAGCCCTCAAGAGCATACAGCGCTACCTCTTTATCAAAACAGTAGCCAGTGCCACCACCGGTCTGCTGGCCTGGTGGCTCTGCCAGGCCAAGGGGGTACCTTTCGCCTTCTTGTGGGGGGTGATTGCCTACCTTCTCAATTATATCCCGACCATCGGCTCCATTGTTGCTGCCATCCCCCCCATCGTTCTGGCACTGGTGCTGGGAGATTTGGGAGACGGCGTCATTGTATCGCTGGGTTACGTCTTCATCAACTTTCTCATTGGCAACGGCATTGAACCCCTGTTCCTGGGTAAGCAGTTCGGCATTGCCACCTCGGTAGTACTGCTTTCGGTACTGCTGTGGGGCTGGGTGTGGGGGCCCTGCGGCATGTTGCTGGCTGTACCCATCACCGTCATGCTTAAGCTCGCGCTTGAAAACTCGCGCGACCTGCACTGGGTAGCAGCCATTATTGACGACAATGCCACGCCGAGCTCAGAAGATATCAAAAACAATAACAAAATAACAACAACATTATAACACACTATGCATTCATTCGCATACAACAACGGCACGCTTTGCTGCGAAGGCGTAAACCTCGCGGATATCGCGGCAGCGGTCGGCACCCCCACCTTCGTCTATAGTCGCAGGACGATAATGGACGACCTTGCGGAGCTCAAGCGAGAGCTTGCCCCGCTCAACGCCCATGTGGCTTATGCTGTGAAAGCCTGCTCGAACAAAGCCATTCTCAACCTCATGGCCCGCGAGGGGGTGGGCTTCGATATCGTGAGCGGCGGTGAGCTATGGCGTGTAGTGAACGCCGGCGGCGACCCCACCTTGTGCACCTATGCCGGTGTGGGCAAAACCGAGGCAGAAATCCGCTACGCACTTTCCCTGAACATCTACTGCTTCAACTGTGAAAGTGAAAACGAGCTGCGCGAAATCAACCGCATTGCCGGGGAAATGGGCGTAAAAGCCCCCGTGGCCGTACGCGTCAATCCCCATGTGGATGCCCACACGCACAAATACATCACCACCGGCACAAACGAAAACAAGTTCGGAGTAGACATCACCCGCATTGAAGAGCTCTACGCCACCATCGCCGCCGAAATGCCCCACCTGCACATTCGCGGCCTGCAAATGCACATCGGTTCCCAGCTCACTGAGGTAGAGCCCTTTGTGAAAGCCGTGCAGAAGGTGGCCCCCATCGCAGCAAAGTTCAGGCAGCTCTACAATATCGAGTTCTGGAGCATTGGCGGTGGTATCGGTATAGTGTACGACGGCTGCTTGGAATCCGGCAAGCCCGAGTGGTGGGCAGCCCACCCTGAGCAGATTACCTTCAGCAACTATGCGCAGGCCATCATCCCCCTGCTGCAGCCACTCGGTCTCAAAATTCTCGTTGAGCCGGGTCGTCGCCTGGTGGGGAACGCCGCCTGCATGCTCACCACCTGCCTGTACGAGAAAAAAGGCGAGGCCAAGACCTTTAAGGTGGTCGATGCCGGCATGAACGATATCATCCGCCCTGCTCTCTACGAGGGTTACCATGAAATCTGGCCTGTTCAAGAGCACAGCGGTGATACCATCGTGGCCGACATCGTGGGGCCCATCTGCGAGAGCGGTGATTTCCAGGCACAGAACCGTGAGATTGCTGATGTGAAACCCGGTGAGGTACTGGCCGAAATGAGCGCAGGGGCTTACGGGTTCAGCATGGCGAGCACCTACAACTCGCGCCCGCTTGCAGCGGAGGTGCTGGTAGACGGCGACAAATGGCACATTATCCGCCGCCGTCAGACACTGGAACAAATCGTGGAAGACGAGTGCCTGCCCGAGTAAGAACAGAGCCATGATTACACTCACCAACCTGACAGCAGGCCCCGAAATCGGGGCCAACTGTTACCTGATTGACATGGAGGGTTCACGCCTCGTGCTTGATTGCGGCATGCACCCGAAACTGGACGGCAACGCCGCCAAGCCGAACTTCTCACTCATTGGCCCTGCTGACCCGGATGCCATCTTCATCACCCACTCACACCTCGACCACATCGGCACCCTGCCCGTTTTCCAGGATGAATACCCCCGTGCCGAGGTTATCATGACAGTGGGTACAGCTGAAGTGGGCGACGCCATGTTGCACAATTCGGTCAACGTCATGACCGCCAAGCGCATGGGAGAGGGTATCATCGAGTACCCCTTCTTCACCCACGGCGAGCTGCAACGGCATGTGAATGCCTGGGTCACACGCCCCTACAACGAACCCTTCCGCACCGGCAACAACGGTACCGTGCTCGCCACGCTGCACGATGCCGGGCACATTCTCGGCTCCTGCGGCGTGCTGCTGGAGGGCCAGAGCGGCACCACCGTCTTCTACACGGGCGACGTGCAGTTTGACAACCAAACTCTCATCGGCGGCGCGGATTTCCCGCAGAGCGGGGTGGATGTGCTTATCATGGAGAGCACGCACGGTCTGACCGACCGCAACCCGTCCTACACACGCGAGAAGGAAATGCAGCGCTTCGCCCGTGCCATACGCGAGGTGCTGGAGAACAACGGCGCCGTACTCATCCCCGTCTTCGCGCTCGGTAAGAGCCAAGAGCTGCTCTGCGAGCTGGGGCGCTTCAAGCGCGAAGGGCTTATTCCCGATGTACCTGTATACTTCGGCGGTCTCAGTTCCAAGATTACGCAGGTCTATGACCGACTGAGCGACAGCACCCCGCGCCTCAAGCCCGGCTATCGCCTGCGCGATGAAATCGAAACCCACGGCCTGCCCAAGCAAGATAAAGGCCCCCTCGTTGCCACCCCCGGCAACATTTACCTCGTTTCCAGCGGCATGATGAGTGAGCACACCGTCTCTTACAAGATGGCGGCCCAGGTGCTGCCGCACAAGAACGACGCCATCCTCTTTGTCGGCTACAGTGATCCGGAATCACCGGCAGGGCGCATCAAGGCCACTAAGCCCGGAGAGAATGTGAAACTCAACGGCAAGGGCCAGGCATACCCCCTGCTTTGCCGAACAGAGTGCTTCGACTTCTCCGGCCACGCTACGCGCTCCGCTCTGGTGGACTACGCCTGCCGCCTGCGCCCCCACACCATCGTGCTTGTGCATGGCGATGAAGACGCTATGGCCAGCATGCAGGCCACCCTGACAGAAGTGCTGCCCGACACCCGCGTGCTCTGCCCGCGCCCCGGGAAAACCGTGCGCTTAGCCTGAGCGGGCCATGTATTCCCGGTTTTACGACAAGCTCTTTGAAGCTGCTGCGCAAGGTGATACAGCCGGAATTATCCGCCTGAGAGCCAGGTGCATGAGTGTGCTGATTCAGGATGATGACGATAACACACCCCTGCACCTCGCAGCGCGAGGCGGGCACACCGCTGCCGTCTATGAGTTGTTGAAACGGGAGGGCGGCACCGCGGCCAATACCGGCAATCTGGCAGAGGAAACACCCTTCACCCTGGCGGTGCAGTACGGGCACACCGAAATAGCCCGCATGCTTCTCAAGGCATCGGCCATTGATGTCAACAGGCAGGATGCTCTGGGGCGCACACCCCTGCACCTCGCTGTAGAGCATGGGGCTTCTCCCGACATGATTCACTTGCTGCTGGCAGCCTACGCCGACATCCGTATAAAAGATCATCAGAAACACAGCCCCGTTTCGCTGGCGCAACGACAAGGGGAAACCGAGGCCGTGGAGCAGATGCGGCGAGAAAATCCCGCTCTGCGTCTGGCGGCACGCCGGGGGAACCTGCGGGAAATCAAACGTCTGCTCTCAGAGGGGGCTGATATTCACGCCCGGGATTTAGCCGGCTATAGCGCACTGGCAAACGCCCTGGATTGTGAAGAACATGAAGCTGCGAACCTGTTAATAGAGGCAGGAGCCCGCCTGAGTCTCAATGAAATGGTGCGTATGGGTGATGTGCGCGATGTGCAGGTATTGCTGGACGGTGGCGCTGATGCCAACGAACAGACACTCGATTACCAGACACCACTGCTGCGAGCCATAGATGAGCAGAATCCCGCCATGGTGCGCTTACTTCTGGCTGCCGGGGCAGATGCCAACCTGTCTACCATGGACGGTACTCCTCTGACGGAAGCGGCCTGGCGTGAGAGCAGCGAAATCGTACAAATGCTCATCGAAGCCGGGGCAAATGTCAATACACGGAGCTACCACGGCTCCACGGCACTGATGGAAACCATCATCTTACAACGAACGAAAAACCTCGCCCTGCTCATCCGTGCGGGGGCGGATGTCAACCAGGTCGGAGCAGAAGGGTTCACCCCTCTGGCAAAGGCAAAGCTGTTCGGGCGCGACGACATCATACGCCCCCTGTTGGCAGCCGGGGCTGACCCCGGTTCAGAAGTCAGCCCGTAAATAACAAGCCGGGTATACGCGCCGAATCAACGTGAGGGGCGCAGAATGTAGCGAGCCTGAGTCATGGCAGCCGCATGGTTCATCTTAATAGCCTTTTTCTCGTGACCGGCACCCCAGCTGTCACTGAAGTAGATGATACCTTTTTCTTCATTATAACCGACAATCATGCGCATGTGTGCGCCGTCTGACTGCTGGCCGGCACCCTCCTCGGGATAGAGCCCCAGCTCCACACTCCAGAGCACGGGAACCCCCACATCGATGCTTTTTTTGATAGGAGCAAACCACTTTTTGGTATATTTCTTATTGCCGCGGGCTGCAAGCAGCACCTTGGGGTCACGACAGACTTCCACCCAGTTCATGGGCGAAGCCTGCGGCTTTTTGAGTTTCTTGGCCGCCTTGTTGTAATCGGCAATGAAGTTCATGATAACCGAGGTCATATCCTTACCTTCCAGCATCTGAATACGAATATGGAACTTGCGGGCAATGGACTCCAGAGCCTCCTGCATGGCCACAACGGAGGTACCGCCATCCGCAGAACTGGAGCAGAGCTGAGCCAGCGCATGCTGGTCTACGCCATCCATACCGTAATAAGCAAATACGCGAGATACGCTTGCCGGTACACAGTACCCCTTCTGCCCTTGGTCAACCATGGGCACACTTATCCATACATCACCGCCGTCTTCATCGCGTTGCACATTTTCTTTCAGGTCTTTGCGCTTAGCAGCATTCGCAGCGCCGCCACCGGTCACGCTTTCCTGATCAGCCCCCAGCTTCATGCGGATAAACTCTCCCTTGAAGTCGCGCTTACCGCCGGTGTATGAGGCATCGAGCCGTATCACCCCGTTATCCCACTCCCACTTCCAGCTGCGGAGCGACACGCCTGAATCTTTTTTGGCGACTTTCAACGGCTTGCCCTTGGTGCCGATGAATTCATTCAGGTCGCTGATGGTATTTTCGAGTATCTCCATGTACTCCTCCCGCTGAGTATCACCATCATCGCCCCTGTTATAAACCATGATAACCAAATTTTCCGTAGCGCCGTTTTCCGGAGCCCAGGTCACGAGGGTTTCACCGAATTCCATCTTTCCCAATGCAATCCCCCCCTTGCGCGGCACGCGAATGGTATTGTCGTCCACGGTGGCGAAACGCACGCCATTAAATGCCCCACGGGCCAAATCATCGCGGGTCTGTTCCCAGATTTCGCCGCTCTTAACGATACCGGAAATATCACCGGCAAGCAGCGGGGCACACAACAGACAACTAAGAATGGTGGCATATACGGTCTTCATGCCACCATTCTAACGGCTCAAGTCTTTCTTGGCAAGCAAATTCTCACGGCTTCACACCGAGCCGCGGGGTACGAAAACAGCTACCGACCGCAAAAGTAGCGATGGTACCGATTGTCACGCGCCAGGGGAAAGCAATGGGGGTTATAAGCTCACTGCGAGTCAGAATTTCCAGGGCAATGACCGTAGCAAAGCCTGCGAGCATAGCGATGATGTTGCCGAGGTCATTGCCACGGTTGCGGGTCAGCATACCCAACAGGAACACACCCAGCAGCGAGCCGTAGGTGTAGCCGAAGATACCCAGCGCAATGGGAAGAATACGCACGGTAGGATCCATCACGGTAAGCCAGGCCGTACCGGCACCCACCAGGATAAGCAGCACGGCAAAGAAAACCGTAAGCCAACGTACGGCTCGCAGCTGCTCCTGCTGCGTGGCCTGCGGGCGAAACACATCCACATACCAGTCGCGCGTGGCGGTGGTGGCCAAGGCATTCAGCGCAGTCGAAAGCGAGCCCATAGCCGTAGCCAGCAGAGCGGCTACCAACAGGCCGCGCACACCCACCGGCAGGCAGTGAATGATGAACCAGGGGAAAATCTCAATCTGCTTCTCAGGCGGGGTAATGCCTTGCTGAGCGAAATAAACAAAGAGCAGCATACCGCACGAGATGAATACCAGCACGATGGGCATATCCATCAGCCCCGAAAGAATGACGGCGCGGGCACCCTTTTTGCTGTCCGGCGCAGCAAGCATGCGCTGCACCATATCCTGGTCAGTGCCATGCGTAGCCATGGTGATGAAGGTGGAGCCCAGTACAGCGCTCCACAGGGTATACTCACTGCCGAGTATATTCTTGATATCCGCCAGCAAGCCCTGCCCGGTCATACCGGTATCGAAGAAAGCCCAGGGTTTCAGGTTCTTGATTTCACAGGGGTTGTAGTCTTTGTTACCAAGGTGATAGCAGATGGAATCCCACGCAGCGTCCCAACTGCCCCCGGCCTTGATACTGAAGAGCAGCACGCAGATGGTAGTGATGAGGGAGATAGCCAGGATGGAGGCCTGCAGCACATCCGTCCACACCACGGCTTTCAGGCCACCCAGGGTGGTATAAACAGCCGTGGCAATGGTAATGAAAGTAAGTGCAGCAATGTAGATAACCACGGTTTCCATCTGTCCGGCACTCTCCTGCCCGGTGACCATCATGTAAGCAATCACCAGCAGAATACCCGCGAAAAAGAGACGCGTGCCACTGGCTAACACACGGCTGATAAGGAAGGTCACGCTTGCCCAGCGGCGCGTGCTCAGGCCGAAGCGTTTCTCCAGGTATTCGTAAATGGAAACGACGTTGTACTGATAATAGGGTTTGAGGAACAGGCGCCCCACAATAATACGGCCGAGAATGGTACCGATAGCCAGCTGAGCATAGGTGAAGTTGCGCAGTGCGAACCCCTCGCCGGGAGCCCCCAGGAAGGTGGCGGCACTGATTTCAGCCGCAAGGATAGAGGCAAGAATTGCCCACCAGGGCAGGTTGCGGTTGCCCAGGGCGTAACTTTCCAGACTCTCCTGCTTGCGCCCGACATACAGCCCCACACCGAAAATGGCACAGAAATAGGCCAGAACTACCAGTATATCAATCATGTCCGTATGCAAAAAGCCCGGCGGCCAGCTCCGGGAGGAGTCTGACCGCCGAGGGTTAACAAAGTAAGGTTCAGCCCTGTTTCTTTTCCAGCGCAGCGGCTACCAACCCATTGAAGAGAGCATGCGGAGCGGTCGGGCGGCTCTGGAACTCGGGGTGGTACTGACAGGCGATAAAGTAGGGGTGACCGGGCAGCTCCACAACCTCTACCAGCCCGTGCTCATCATTCACGGCCGAGATGACCATGCCGGCCTTCTCACAGGCCTCGCGGAAATCAGCGTTGAACTCGTAGCGGTGACGGTGACGCTCGGAGATGATTTCGGCACCGCCATAGAGCTTGCTGCACAGGCTACCAGGCTGAATGTGAGCCGTATAGGCACCCAGGCGCATGGTAGCCCCCATGTTGGTGACAGTCTTCTGCTCCTCCTGCAGGCAGATGACGGGGTGCGGGGTGAACTTGTCGAACTCGGTGGAGTTGGCCTCGGCCAGGCCCAGCACATTGCGGGCAAACTCGATAACAGCCACCTGCATGCCCAGGCAAATACCGAAGAAGGGGATGCCCTTCTCACGGGCATACTGCACTGCCTTAATCTTGCCTTCCACACCGCGCTCACCGAAACCACCGGGCACCAGTATGCCGTCCACATCACCAATCATGGTGTCACAGCTGCCACTTTCAAGAGCTTCGGCATCCACACGCACGATTTCCACGCGGCAATCATTGGCTGCACCGGCATGGGTGAAACTTTCGTAAATGGATTTGTAGGCATCCTGCAGGGAGATGTACTTGCCCACCACGGCAATTCGCACGCTGTGTGCGGGGTGAATCACACGCCCCACGAACTTCTGCCATTCGTCCATCTTGGGCTTGGGTACGGTGATACCCAGCACCTCAGTCACAATGCGATCCACACGGTCGCGCCCCAAATCAAGCGGGCACTCGTAAATGCTGTGCTTCACATCACAGAAGGCCACCACATTGCGCGGCGGTACGTTGCAGAACATACCGATCTTGCGCTTCTCTTCATCCGTTAGGTTGTCCATCTCGGTGCGGCATACGATGATGTCGGGCTGAATACCGATTTCGCGCAACTTGGCCACACTCTGCTGGGTGGGCTTGGTCTTGGTCTCGCCGGCAGCCTTAATGTAGGGCAGCAGGGTCACGTGAATGAAACAGCAGTTGTTGCGCCCCACCTCAAGAGCAAACTGACGCAGAGCTTCCAGGAACAGATACCCTTCGATATCGCCTACCGTACCGCCGATTTCGGTGATGATGACATCGCAATCCTTGTTGGCCTCGGTGAGGTCGTAGAGTCGCTGCTTAATCTCATCGGTCACGTGGGGAATATACTGCACGGTCTTGCCCAGGTAGTCACCGCGGCGCTCCTTCTCAAGCACATGCTCGAACACTTTGCCGCTCGTCAGGTTGTTCAGGCGGGAAAGCTGGCAGTGAATAAAGCGCTCGTAGTGCCCGAGGTCAAGGTCCGTCTCGGCACCATCGTTAAGCACATACACCTCACCGTGCTGGTAGGGGCTCATGGTGCCCGGGTCTATGTTCAGATAGGGGTCAAACTTCTGCATAGTGACATCAAGTCCGCAGTGCTCCAGAAGTGTGCCAATGGAAGCCGCTGCAAGACCTTTACCCAGAGAAGATACCACGCCGCCGGTTACAAAGATGTATTTCATGTCTGTGTGATGTTCGGTTCTGTTGGCAATATGTTAGCAGATATCGCTCCGTCTGTCGAGTCTTTGCTGAGAGATTCTCCCACGGCCCTCGTCACACCCACGCCGACAAACTCACACTACTCTCTGGTAATCAAGTTGTAAAATTAACGCTTGACTTATACAGGCAAAGCCCCTATACTTAATTAACACGATTTATAAAGATGAACATGACAGCAGCCCAGAGAGCCGTAAGAGAAGCCATGCACGAGCGAGGTGAAGCCACACGCCCGCAACTGGCACAGGCGACCGGCCTGAGCCTGGTGAGCGTGTGCAAGGCCGTAGCGGAGCTCTGCCGCCGGGGTGAGCTGCAGGAACTGGCGGAGATACCCTCCGGCGGCGGTCGCCCGGTGAAACTGTATCGCTACAACGTGAACCACGCAGCCCATGTACTGATACAGGGGCAAAAAGAAGGCCCCCTGCTGCTCTGTAATCTGACACTGCTTGATTTACACGGCAGGGAACGCCGACGGGCGCAAGCGACATTTGCCTATCTGGAACCCGAAAGTCTGGATGGACTGCTGACGAACCTTGTGAGGCGGCAGCGCCTGCGCAGCATCACCCTGCAACTGCCGGGGGAGTTTACCCCGGCCGGCACGCCATCTCACCTGGAGGAACTATGGAACTGCCCGGTACACAGCCCCTCAGCCGCTGCTATACTGGCACAGGACAGCGATGAAGGCACGGCAACCATCAGCCTGCAGGCAGGCTACCTGCCCAGCTGCGTGATAAAGCGAGCGGGCTGCTGCTGCGAGAGCGGCCCCCTGCACCTTCTGCCGATGCCGGCAGACTGGCTCACTCTCGACTATACCGACCGCGCCCTGGTAGAAGAAATGGTAGCGCGCCTGTTGCTCATCATCACCTGCACCCTGGCTCCGCAGCGCATACACCTGTACACCCCACCGCTCACCCAACGACTTACAGAGCGCATACGCTACAATGCCGCCACCAAGCTACGCGGCACCCTCCCCCCAATCGAGATATCGCACCCCACCCCGGGCGAACTCCGGTCACGAACCGCTCATTTCTGCACAATCAGCAGGTGAAGCATGAAAACCACATGAAAAGCGAAACCGGGGTAAGCAGCCTGCCCGTTAATCAATAGGGCAATGCCTGCAAGCTCGCTCCATGTCGACGTAATTACGTCATCTGAGCATATTTTTTCAATTTTGACACAGCGTTTACTTGACTTAATGAGTCAAGCGGCTAGAATAGGAAAGTCAATAGACCTCAGATTCAGTTATGAAGTTCCAAACCATCATCACCACTATTGTTGTGACGCTCTGCGCCATGGTTGCCACCGCTCAGGCCGAGATTAAGGTTGCTTCCGTCAATGTAACCGAGCTTTACACCATGTTCTACAAGCGCTTCGACACCGAGGTTCGCCTGAAGGAAGAAGAGGCCAAGATTAAGGCTGAAATCAAGCAGCGCGAAGACAAACTGCGTGCCCTGCAGGAAGAAGACCAGAAGATTCAGAAGCAGTACGACCCCTCCCTGTCTGAGTCCCAGGTAAAGAAGCTGCGCGATCAGCACAACATCAAGGTAAACGAGATTCAGGCCGCTCAGCAGGAGCTGCAGACCTACGTACAGCGCCGCTCCATGGCCTTCAAAGAGCTCTTCCGCCGCGACATGGCTCTGCTCTTCAACGAAGTGCAGCAGGCTATCTCCGACTGCGCCACACAGGGTGGCTATGACCTGGTGATTGACTCCAGCGCCACGAATTCCACCACGGGCATGAAGGTATTCCCCCACGTAAAGAGCACCTTCGACATCACCCCCGAGGTTCTTAAGCACATCAACGCCGGTGCTCCCGCCGGTTTCGACCCCAAGGCAGAGCTGCAGCGCCTGTACGGCAGCAGCGCTGTGCCCGGCACCAAATGATTTTCACCCCTAACCCCATATTCAGAGCACGACCATGAATCTCTCTCTCGACCAGGTTGTCGCTCTCACAGGGGGTAAGATTCTCAACCCGACTCCGGAGATCAGCGTCTCCGGAGTCGCAACGTTGGCTGAAGCTTGCCCCGGTGAGATTTCATTCCTCGGCAACGAAAAATACTTCAAGGACTTCCTGGCCACCAAGGCCTCCATCGCCCTGGTGCCGCCCGGCCTGACGGAGTACCCGGAAGGCGTCGTATTCATCGAAGTGGAAAACCCGTCCCTGGCGTTCAATGCCGTGGTAGGTTACTTCATGAAAGCCGCCAACGACTTCACCCCCGGCATTTCTCCCGGCGCCTATGTGGACCCGACAGCCATCATCAACCCCGAGAAGGTACGTGTGGCCCCCGGTGTTGTCATTGAGGCAGGTGCCACCATCGGCGACGGTTGCGACATCGGCCCCGGCTGTGTCATCGGCAAATCCGCTGTACTCGGTACGGATTGCAAACTCTACGCCAACGTAGTCGTACGCGAGCGCTGCGTGCTGGGCAACCATGTCGTGGTACAGCCCGGCGCAGTCATCGGCTCCGATGGTTTCGGGTTCCTGCTCAACAAAGAAACCGGTCGCTACGAGACTGTGGACCAGGTAGGCATCGTTGTGGTTGGCGATAACGTAGACATCGGCGCCAACACCACCATCGACCGCGCCCGCTTTGGCCGCACCATCATCGGCGAAGGCTCTAAGATTGATAATCTGGTGCAGATTGCACACAATGTCGTGGTTGGCAAGCACACCGTCATCGTCTCGCAGAGCGGTATCGCCGGTAGCACTCAGATAGGTGACTATGTAACTGTTGCAGCACAGGTGGGCATTGCCGGCCATATCAGCGTGGGTGACAAGGCCGTACTGGCCGCCCGCACGGGTGTGATGTCCTCACTCGATGGCGGTCAGGTATACTGGGGTGCACCCGCTGCCCCGTATAAGGATGCCGCCAAGCAATATGCCGCCATCCGCAAGCTGCCCGAGGCCATGAAAGAAATGGCTGCCCTCAAGAAACAGGCAGCCGAAATTAAGGAACTCATTGACCAGGCCCTTGCCGAACAGGCAGGGAACTGATACCTCACTGCAAGTTTTCCGAAGCAAGGCCCCGCTGTCTCAGTTGACAGCGGGGCCTTTTATACACCCGAACCGGCAGTTGGCACCGGCTTTACGATTTTACCTGCACGGCATGCAGTTTTTCAACAAGCGGAGCCGTATCATATTTATCAGCCCAAGCCTTGAGCTCTTTACCCGAGTATGATGAAAGCCCGTCTGCCGACAATTGCCGGGCCAGCACTCCGGCCGGGATAAGCATGCAGAGAAAGTCAGCATCGCTTTCGTAACCGACCTTCACCTTGCCTTCACGGGTCATGATTACACCATCGCAGGGGCTCATGGAGTTCAGCTCAATGATAGCAGCTGTGAGGTCCGCCTGCTCAATTTCAAAAGTTACACTCTCACTCATGCGGACATTATACCTGAGAGCCGAGCCCAACACAAGCCACAAGTTTGGCACACATCGGACTTGACGTCACCCCTTGTTTTGGTGTAGGCTATGGGCATGAGCAGATTCAACATTGCGACAGCGGCAGTACTGATGTGTGTTCTGTCCATCAGTTGTCAGCAACAACAGCGACCGGGCAGCGAAACCGATACCGAAACCGGCGAGCAGCAGATGGCACCGCCCATTCACCTTGGGGCCGTGCACCAGGTCTACCCTGAGCAGAACTTTGCCCTGCTGCGCATCATCGGCCCCATGCCCAAAAGCGGAACCGTGCTCATCACCCACCCCATGGACGGCACGAACTCCCGAATCGGCAACCTGATTGTTTCATCTGAATTCGCCGCTCGCAACGGGATTATCGCAGCCGATATACGTTCCGGCACTGTGGTGAAAGGCGATCGAGTGTTCCAATACCGCAACATTTCACGCCGGAATGAGCAAGAGCGCGAGGACGAATCGACCGAGAGTGTTGCACACCCCATTCTTGACACCGTACCCGATAGCGTCGTGAAAGAGATGGAGGCCACCCCCGAGCCCTTGCCGGAAGAACCGAGCGATGCCCCTACAGCCACCGAACCCCACGAGCCGGAATTCACACCGCAACCCGAACTGCAACCCACCACCCCCGACAGCGGAAGCAACACACCGCCGGCCTATCTCGATGAAATCCCCGATGACATCAGCGGCTGGAACTGATAACATAACACTCCACCATGAGACTTCAATACTACGTAGATGAGGAAGGCGAAAGTGTCATCGGCCTGTGGGTACCGCGCCGCAAGTGCTGGATAGACGTCACCGGTCAGGATGACCAGATATGGGCAGCGCTTCAACCCGATGGCAAAAAGTTGCGCAAAGAGATAGAAACCTGGATTTCCAAGGGTGCGCCCGATGGCGTAGCCGTTGATATGGAAGGGCTTGCAACCTCAAGCGCCCTGCACGTTCAACCCTGCACCATAGCCTGCCTGGGTAAATGCTATGCCGCACACGCCCGCGAATTCAGCGGCGAAGAACTCAGCGAACCCTCCATCTTTCTGAAAGCGACCTCAGCTATCAGCTCAGACTTATCGTATGTACTTAATCCCCCCGGAGCAAGCAAACTGGACTACGAAGTTGAACTGGCCGTGATTCTGGGCGACACGTTACACAACGCCACCGCAGCCGAGGCTCGCCGCGCCATTATCGGCTACACCCTCATGTGCGACTACTCAGAGCGCTCGTACCAGCTCGAACACGGTGGCCAGTGGACCAAGGGGAAGAGCTACGACACGTTCGCCCCGTTCGGTCCCGTGTTCGTATCGAAAGACGAAATACCCAACCCCGACAATTTAACCCTGCAACTCAAGGTAAATGGCGAGCTTCGACAGCATGCCTCGACGGCCGAGCTCATCATGCCCGTTGCCGAACTTGTTGCTTATGTGTCGCAGTTCATGACCCTGAACGCCGGCGATGTTGTATCCACAGGTACTCCCGGCGGTGTGGGCATGGGCATGACCCCACCCTGCTACCTCAAACCGGGCGATGTTGTGGAAATAGGCTGCGATGCCATCGGGTGGATGTCTCAGGTAGTGGAACAGGAATAATTCTGAAAAAAAAGATTGCATTCGACGCAAAAGCATGTAGAATGGTGATTGTTCGCTTATCCTGCCTATCTCTCACAATTATTACTTACACTGCACATGAAAATACTCGTAACCGGAGCTGCCGGTTTCATAGGTTACCACACTGTCAATCGACTCATTAACGAAGGTCACAGTATAGTGGGCATAGATAACCTGTGCGACCCTGATACTGTCGATCTTAAAAAAATCAGACTCTCACTTCTGGGTATCAACCCCGATGCCATAGCAGACGCCCGCCCCGTACGCAGCACCATCGCGCAGTTTGATTTTATTAAACTGGATGTGCAGGACCGCGAAAATGTGCTCCGGCTCTGCAATGACCTCCGGTTCGATGCCATCATACACCTGGCAGCCGTAACCGGAACCACGTTGTCGAGCAATTACCCCACCGCGTTCTATGACATCAACACCACCGGCACGCTCAACATGCTTGAGGCTGCCCGGCTCGCTAACGTGAAGCATTTCTTCTTCACCTCAAGTTCCGTCGTGCATGGCAAGCTGTCGCATGCCCCCATGGAAGAGCAGGATGATGTAGACAGCCCCATGAGCATGTATGCCGGCTCCAAACGTGCAGCCGAGCTGCTCTGCTACACCTACGCGCACTCATATAATCTGCCGATAACCATCTTCCGTCTGTTCAGCGTGTATGGCTCCTGGTGCCGCCCGAACTCCGCCCCCATGAGCATAGCCTACAACATCACCGAGGGCAAGCCCATACGCGTCATCAACAACGGCTATCTCGTGCGAGACTTCACCTATATCGATGATGTGCTCGATGGCGTGATTTTCGCGCTGAATACACCGAGTCACAAGCCCGGTCGTGCCCCCTACGCCCTCTACAACGTAGGGCGCTCCACACCGGTACCCTACCTGTCGTTCATTCAGGCCATCGAAACAACCCTTGGCATGCCCGCCATCATTGAGCGTGACTCAACCGACCCCTTCACCATCGGTGAACAGGTTGAAATGTATGCAGACACCACCAGACTCGAAACCGAGCTGGCATACTCACCCGTCTGGGACTACGAGGAGGCAGTCCCCCTCTTTGCCCAGTGGTTCAAAGACAACTATAACGTCACCTTTACAATCTAACTCTATACCGGATGGCGCTATGGCCGCGGGTAACGGCTGCAGCGCCTTCCACTCTGACCGTGAACCCGATTATATATAACATAGGCAAACGATTCCTCTTCAGCCTCGACCCGGAAACCGCCCACGGCCTAACCCTGGCCGGTCTTCGCATGGCTGAAAAAACGCGCACTCTTTCGATTATCGCCCCGCGCACCATCGACGACCCAGTCACGGTAATGGGCATTAAATTCCCCAACCGCGTGGGTTTGGCCGCCGGAATGGATAAAGAGGCCAACACGATCGCCGCCTTCGGTCGACTGGGGTTCGGCTTTGTTGAAGTGGGTACCCTCACCCCCCGCCCTCAACCCGGCAACCCCAAACCACGACTTTTCCGCTGCATCAAAGAGCGCGCTATCATTAACCACATGGGTATCAACAACCCGGGCATTGATAAGGGCGTAGAGAATATTGAAGCCACCACACGATTCAACGGTGTGCTGGGTGTCAATATCAGCAAAAACAAAGTCACCCCGAACGATGAAGCCCGCATGGACTACCTGGCCTGCATGCGCGCCGCCTGGGGTGTGGCAGACTACATCGCCATCAACTTCTCGTGCCCGAATGTGCCCAACCTCTGCAACCTGGCCAAAGCTGCGCCCGCGGCCGACCTGCTGGCCTGCCTGAAGAGTGAGCAAGCCAACCTCACCAACGACACGGGGCGCTATGTGCCCATTGTCATGAAGGTATCCCCCGATATGGATGAGGCACAGATTAACGAGCTTGCACAGGTTTTCATGGACAGCCAGCTCGATGGGCTCATCTGCTCGAACACGACAACCACCCGAAAAGGTGTGGAAAACCACCCGGCCGCCGCCCGGAGCGGCGGGCTTTCCGGCGCCCCGCTCTACGATCGCGCCAATGAAACGCTGGAGGCCTTCGCCAAGGCGTTCAAGGGCAGCATACCCATCATCGGAGTCGGCGGCATTATGAGCGGAGAAGACGCCGTGAAGAAAATCCGCGCCGGTGCCAGCCTGGTGCAGCTCTACAGTGGGTTCATCTACAATGGGCCCAAACTCATTTGCGACTGCGCGAAAGCCATTCGCGACATGAAGTAACCGGATTATCGCTTTCAACAAATAACTTGGGGAGTTCCGTTCGCCTGCAAATGCAAGCTGTAACGGAACTCCCCAAGTTGTAATTTGATTTCGGCGCCCTGATTACTGCTGCTGGGCAGCAGCCTTGCGGGCAGCCTTGGCGGCGGCTTTGGCAGCGCGCTCAGCCATCTTCTGCTTCTCTTCTTCTGAGAGAATGCGGGGGAATACCGGGCTGGGTGCCTGCACCTGATGCCCGTCTTTCAGAATCCCCCAGGCAAGAGTCTGCGGGCTGAGAGCGGCAGAATCCACCTGCAACTGTGAAAGAATGCGGGCGGAGGCCTCCGGCAGCACGCAGCCGATAAGGTAGCCCACCTGCACACAGCTCTCAAGCAGGTGCGCCAGCACACTCTGAAGCTCAGCCAGGCGGGACTCATCCTTCGCCAGCGCAAAGGGCTGAGTCTTCTCGATGAAGGCATTGCACTGCCCCACATGAGCATTCAGGGCGGCCAGAGCCTCGGAAGTGTTGTAAGCATTCATACACTCGCAGAAACGCGCCACTGTGGCAGCCATGCTCTCGCGCAGAGCAACGGAAAGCTCGTTGGCAGCCGGTTCGGCAGCCACAGTAACAGTACCGCCGAGATAGCGGGTGCACATGTTAAGCGAGCGGTTGCAGAGGTTACCGAGGTCGTTGGCAAGCTCCGTATTATAGAGCATCTTCATGCGCTCGGCATCGTAATCACTGTCGTAACCGGTCTTGGTATCACGCACCAGGTAGTAGCGTACAGCCTCCGGGCCGAAGACATCGCAGAGGTCGTTCGGGTCAACGATGTTGCCGAGAGATTTCGACATCTTCTCCCCCTTGATATTGAGCCAGCCGTGTACCAGCAGGCGCGGCATTTCAGCATCGCTGAATCCCATGGCGTGCAGCATGCACAGCCAGTAAATGCCGTGAGCGGGTACCAGAATATCCTTACCGATAACTTCGCAGGCGGCGGGCCACAGCTTGTTGAAGTCAGGCAGCGAGGGGTCACCCTCTGACAGGTAGCCGGCAAAAGAAATGTAGTTGATAAGGGCATCGAACCACACATAGGTCACGAAATCCGGGTCGAAGGGCAGCGGAATACCCCAGCTCAGGCGGTCTTTCGGGCGGGAGATACACAGGTCGTTCGTAGCGCGCTCAATAGCCATCAGCAAATCCTGACGGCGGAACTCAGGGGTCACGCAGTCGGGGTGCGTGGTCACAAACTCTTTCAGCCAGGCGGTGTGGGCGGTGAGGTTGAAATACCAGTTCTCCTCCTCCAGCTCGATAACCTGCCCCCACTCAGGGCCGAAATTGCCATCTTCGCCACGCTCCTTATCGGTCAGGAACTGCTCCTGACGCACAGAATAGAACCCCTTGTAGGCCTTCTTGTACAGACAGCCCTTTTCTTTGAGGTTGGTGAGGATTTTCTGCACGCTGGCCTTATGGCGGGCATCTGTCGTGGCAGCCCAGCCATCGTAGGAAATCCCCAGGCGCTCCCAAAGGGCGATGAATCGCTTCGTCACCGTATCGGCGTACTCCTGCGGGGAGATTCCGGCCTCTTCAGCTTTCTGCTGCACCTTCTGGCCATGCTGATCCACACCCGTCAGCAGGAAGGTATCCTCACCGCACATTCGGTGCCAACGAGCCAGTACATCCGCAAGGACCTTCTCGTATGCATGCCCGATGTGGGGGGAACCATTTGTATAATCAATAGCTGTAGTGATGTAGAACATAGCGGGTCAATTCTACTACCAAGCTCGCCCGCGCGCAAGCCCAAACTCGGCATGCTGACAGGAAAATCAGCGCATTCGCAATCGAATCAGGCGTTGACAAAGCAAGGGGCATCACCTATAATCAGCGCCATGAAACTACCGGAGGGAAAAGATGAACTGCACCGGGCAATCAGCTTTGTGCTGAGTGATGATGAAGAGCTGCTGTGGGCCGAACGCCGGGGCTACGCCATGAACAGCGATGTATGGGTGGTGCTGGTGGCAGGTCTTGTGCTGCTGGGTATGAGTCTCACCTTCACCGTGCTCGCCCTCGGCCCGGAACCTCCCGACTACTGCAACGCCTACACGATCATACCGGGATTTGCAGCAGCGCTCGGCATGCTGCTCTGCGCCGTTTATGCGATGAAGGGGAACCGCCGCACGGTGTATGCCCTTACGGAGCACCGGGCGCTCATCGTGCAGCTGCTGCCCGTCGGCAAACCCGTGGTCTACGCCGTACCCCTATCGCCGGATTTGGTATACCGCGTTACCCTCCACCACGATAACCTCATGGATTACAATATAGCGGAGATGCCCCTCGGGCGCTACGGCATGCGGGAAATCGGTTTTCTGCGCGTGCGCGACAATGAGCGACTGCAGGCAGAGCTGGGCCGATGCGGGGTGAAACTGCCGCAACCCGGCAAGCAACGACCGGCCACGCGCAGGCTGGATGCCTACGCCGGACTCTCTCCCCTGCTCCCCATGGCCGGTTGGCTCACCCTGCTGGCGCTGATGCTCGCCGGCGTCATCCGCGAGCTGACTGATTCTACCACGCGCACCTACCTCGACCTGTGGTTCAACGGTGAACAGGCCACAGGCACCATCATCGGCTACAATCAGACCTGCACCCGCCGTACCACCAAAATCAACGGCGAAATACGGGGTGTCTCCGAGAAAATTGTCTACTACCCCGTCTATCAGCTCACCCTCGCAGACGGCACCACCGTCATCAGAACAGAGAAAGACGGCAGCAGCAAACCCATATCCGACACCGATAGGCAATTCACCGTCTATTACTCACCCCACCACACCGGGCGAGCCATGCGCCGAAACCCGGATATCTTCTCCGTGGCTCTCATCTTTCTCTGCATGGGCGGAGTATGCGCCTATATGTTCCTGCAAGCCGGCAGACGCTACCTCCGCACGCGCCACTTGCCCTACTACCTCGTCACGGCAGAAAATATAAAATAGGTCACCCAATCACCCACAGGCCTGAATAATAAATGAGCAGCACATATTTGTGCTTGCGGTGCGCGTGATTTTCAGGTAAACTGCGTGCATGAACATTGCTAGATTTCTGACAATGGCAACGGCTCTGCTGGCCGGTACCGTGCAGGCACAGTTCGGCGGCTTCGCCTTCGGGGGAGAAGCTGCACAGCAGTCTGCCACCATGACCGTGAGCAGCAAAGCCAGCGTAAGCAGCTACAAAGCCGGCGAACCTTTCTATGTGGCCCTGCTGGCAGACGTCCCCCAGCCCTGGCATGCCTACTACCGCAACCCGGCCACTATCGGTGAACCGATGACAGCAACACTGACAGCGCCTGAGGGCTTCACCGTCGAGGGGCCTTACTGGTCAGCCCCCGACCGCCACGAGGGTATGCTCGGCGTCGCTTACACGTACAACACGCCCACCGTTGTCTGGAAACTCACCCCTGCCGCCGAGGCTCCTCAGCAGGCAGAAATTACCGTAAGCACCACGGCTCAAACCTGCTCCGACACCGGTTGTAACCCACCGGAAACAAAGACAGCCACCATCAGCCTGAGTGCCGGCGATGGTGCCGCAGCCGCTGATTGGAATGCCGAAGAAAACAAAGTGGAGCAACTGGGTGACACTGCAACCACCATCACCGCCACTCAGACGGCAGACAGCGTGGTGCTGAACTTCACTGCTGAAGGTGAAGTGACGAGCGCCTATTTCTTCTCGGACGACAACTCCATCAACCCCACCGCTGCGCAGGCGCTCGCCAAAACCGACAGCGGGTACAGCCTGATCCTGCCCCGCAATGACGGCAAGGATGACATGGCCCCGGTAAAAGACGCCGCGCTCGTCGGCAAGGAATTGCCTGCCCTGAGCGGCCTGCTCGTATTCGATGGTAAGCTGGCTGTGGTAAAACACACCTTCACCGGTACACCGGCCCCGGCTACCGTAGCTACCGATAATACAGCTGCTGCTGAAGAAGAAGCCGAAGAAGAAGAGGATGATGATGAGGAGGAAGAAGCAGACGCTGACGAAGAAAGCGAGGAAGATACCGAAGAAGACGAGGCTGAGGAAGACGAGAGCGCTGACGATGAAGCCCCGGCTGCTGCGGAAACCACATCCGGCGACTACACGGTGGGCGGAGCCCCCTTCGGCAGCAGTCTTTTCGGCGGTAGTGCCCAACAGCCCGCCACCATGAGCGTAACCGGCAGCGCCAGTGTAAGCAGCTACAAAGCCGGCGAGCCTTTCTATGTTGCCCTGCAGGCCGATATTCCCCAGCCCTGGCACGCCTATTTCCGCAACCCGGCCACTGTCGGAGAGCCCATGACCGCCACCATCACAGCGCCTGAAGGTTTCACTGTGGAAGGCCCCTATTGGTCAGCCCCCGACCGCCACGAAGGCATGCTCGGCGTGGCCTATACCTACAACACCCCCACCATCGTGTGGAAACTCACCCCCACAGCGACAGCACCGCAGCAGGCCGACATCACCATGAGCACCACGGCTCAGACCTGCTCCGATACCGGCTGCAACCCGCCCGAGACGAAGACGGCCACTATCAGCCTGAGCATCGGCGACGGTTCCGCCGCGGCAGACTGGGCGGGCAAGGAGAGCAAAGTCGAGGTGCTGGGCAGCACCCCCACAACTGCCACCATGACCCAGACAGCAGACAGCGTGGTACTGAGCTTCACTGCTGAGGGCGAAGTAAAGAGCGCCTACTTCTTCTCCGACGACAACTCCATCAACCCCACCGCTGCGCAGCCCCTCGCCAAAACGTCCACCGGTTACAGCCTGACCCTCCCCCGCAATGACGGCAAGGATGACATGGCTCCCGTGAAAGACAAAACCATGGTTGGCAAAGAACTGCCGGCTCTGAGCGGGCTGCTCGTGTTCGACGGCAAGCTGGCTGCCCTGAATATCAACGCCACGGCAGCAGCCGAAACACCGGCCGCCACACCCGCTGCACCTGCCGCCACCACCCCGCAGGGTGGAGTACCCGCCGGTATATGGGGTATCTTCGGCTCACTGTTCCTGGGTGGTCTTATCCTCAACCTCATGCCCTGCGTGTTCCCCGTCATCGGGCTCAAGATTATGAGTTTCGTGGAACTTGGTGGCGGCGAGCGCCGCAAGGTGTTCATGCACTCGCTCATCTTCGTGCTGGGTATACTGGTATCGTTCTGGGTACTGGCAGCAGCGCTGATAGTGGTCTCCAACCTCGAAGTGCTGGCAGCCACCCCCTGGACTCAGTGGCTTGAAACCCTGTGGAACGACGCCGGCTCCGACACGCGCAGCTGGGCCGTATGGATGCAGAATGACTGGATTGTCTACGCCATCATGCTGCTGCTGCTGGTGCTGGGGCTGAGCATGTTCGGCCTGTTTGAAATCGGCGTGGGTGCAACCGCTGCCGGTCAGGGCCTGCAGCAGAAGAAGGGCCTGTGGGGCTCCTTCTTCCAGGGCCTGCTGGTCACCGTAGTGGCCACCCCGTGCAGTGCTCCGTTCCTGGGGGCCGCCATGCCTGCTGCCATGTCCCTGCCGGGGGTATGGATGCTGCTGGCACTCACATTCATGGCTCTGGGGCTTGCCTTCCCGTATATCATCATGGGGGCATTCCCGGCGCTGGTAAACATCCTGCCCCGCCCCGGCGCCTGGATGGAATCGCTCAAGCAGGGGCTTTCTTTCCTGCTCTTCGCCGCCGCTGCGTGGATGCTGGATGTCTACCTCGCCTTCCTGCCCGAGGAATACAGCGTTGACCGCCCGTGGATTCTCATGTCGCTGGTGGTGTTCTGCTCCGCCTTCTGGGTATATGGTCGCTGGTGCCCCATCTACCAGAGCAAGGGCACACGCACCATCGGCGCCATTGTAGCCATTCTGCTCATTGCGCTGGGTGTGTGGGGCTCCATGCCCCGCCCTGCTACGGGTGCGCCCGCTGCTGCCCCCACCGCTGAGCAGGCCACAGCCGCCGGCTATACTGTTGCCACAGGCGAGCACCCCACCTGGAACACCTGGAGCAAGGCCCTCATGGATAAAGCCCTCGCTGACGGTCACCCCGTCTACGTAGACTTCACCGCCAAGTGGTGCGCCACCTGCCAGATGAACAAGAAGACCGCCTACACGGCTGACGTGTGCGCCCTGTTCGAGAAAGGCAAGGTTGTGCTCATGCGCGCAGATAAAACAAGGCCCGATACCGCTATCGATGCCGAAATGCGCCGCCTGAACCGCTCTTCCGTACCGGTGAATGTGCTCTACATGCCGGGTAAAGAGCCGGCTATCACCACCGAGCTGCTCACCCCCATCTATATGGACGGATTCCTCAACGAGCAACTCAACCTCAGGTAATATACTGAACAGACAAATTAAGAAGGACAAGTTGAATGTCATCTGTACATTTCAACTTGTCCTTCGTCATTTTTTAGGCTCTATCACCAACATCAAGTGATTTCCCCCCCAAAAAAAATTACCCACTACCTTTTGAGTAGTGTTTTTTTGAATTTTAATCATTCGCCAAACGATTTGCCATTCCTGATTAGCTGTGTTGGCGACAGAGATAATATTTTTCCGTGAGATACAAGCATTTTACTTGACTTAAACATCCGCACATGCTACACTCAGCGCGAACAAGTTCCGGTCTTATGAGATTGGAGCGGGTCAATGACCCGCTCTTTTTTTATAGCCGACTCACAATCAAACTCAAGCAGCAATCACTATGGCAGCCACAGACATCTCAGCACTGATCGATTTCTACGTTCGCGAAAAAGACCTTACCCGCGAGCGAGTCCTGCAGGCCCTTGAGGCTTCCTTCCTCACCGCCTACTCCAAGATGGTAGATGGTGCAGACCGTATTCACCACATCAAGGCCGTCATTGACCCGCAGAAGAACAGCGTCAAGATTAAAGCACGCATGGAGATTGTTGCCGATGAAGATTTCAGCGACCCCTTCAACGAAGTGAAACTCTCTGAGGCGCAAGCCATGGCCGCCCGAAGCGGCAAGACTGTTGAGATTGGTCAGCGCATCAGCATGAACATCACCCCCAAGGATTTCGGCCGTATCGCCGTGCAGACAGCCCGCCAGACCATGCAGCAGCGTATTCGCAAAGCTGAGCAGGAAATGCTGGCCGACGCCTTCAAGGACCGTATCGGTGAGCTGGTGACCGGCACCGTGCGCCGCTATGACAAGGGTGACGTGATTGTCGAGGTTGATAAGTTCGAAGGTCTGATGCCGCTGCGCCAGCGCATACCCGGCGAAGAGTACAACCCCGGCGACAAACTGCGCTTCTATGTGGTTGAGGTGCGCGATGGTGCCCGCGGACACGAGCTCATCCTCTCCCGCAGCCACCCGAACCTGGTGCGCCGTCTGTTCGAGAGCGAGGTAATGGAAATCTACGAACACACGGTTGAGATTGTCAACATCGTACGCGAAGCCGGCTACCGTACCAAGATGGTGGTGAAGAGCGATGACCCGAACATCGACCCCATCGGTGCCTGTGTGGGTATGCGTGGTGCCCGCGTGAAGAATGTGGTGAACGAACTTAACCGCGAGAAGGTCGACATACTGGAATACTCCGAAGACAAGGCTGCCATGGTGCAGGAATCCCTGGCGCCCATCGACCCGGTCAAGATTGATGTGGATGAAGCCGCTCGCGTGGTGACCGTCTATGTGGCGGATGATAAGGCCGCTGCGAAGGCCAAGGGCCGCCGCGGTCAGAATGTGCGCCTGACGGCACGCCTCATCTCCGGCCCGAGCGACCGTTGGGATGTACGCGTGGAGCCCTACGACAACATGACCCGCGCCAAGAGCCTGGCCAACGAGGCTGCCAACGAAGCCGCCGGTGAGCTGGTGACCGTACTGGGTGTAACCCCGGAACTGGCAGGCGATATGATTGCCAACGGCTTTACCACCCTTCAGGTTATTGCCAACTACGTACAGCCTGAGGATTTGGTTGACGCCCTGGGAATCAGCGAGGAACTGGCCTTTGCCATTGTCGACAAAGCCAAAAATGCCTGATAAAGACATGAAGAAAGGCAGCATGAGCTGCCACAGCTAACACACGATTTTTCAGATACACATGAGCGAAAGGAACAGCAAGAAACCCGAGGTGCTTGACCTGCTTGGCAGCACCAGAAAAAAGAAAGCAGCAGCGCCTGCTCCCGCCCCGGCCGAGAAGGCTGCGGCCCCTGCACCGGCACCTCGCAACTCCAACAGTGCACAGCCCGCCCGTAAAGCCGCGCTCGATTTGCTCAGCCCCCAGCGCAAGAAAGCGCCGGCGACTGCCAAACCCCAGCCCGCCCCCAAGGCTCAACCCGCCCCTGCACCAGTCAAGAAGGAAACCCCACCCCCCGCAGCTCCTGCGCCTGCCCCGAAGCCTCAGCCGGTGGCAGAGGCTCCGACCGGTGACAAAACCATCAACGTCAAACCGCCGGTATCAGTTGCCGAGTTGGCAGCTCAGATGAACCTGAAACCCTTCAAGCTTATTGCCGAGTTGCTGCCCATGGGCGTATTTGCCAACCCCGGCACAACGCTCGACAGCGACCAGGTGGCAGCCTTGTGCGAGAAGCACGGCTTTGCCTTCGAACGCGTGAAGCGCGAGAAAGGCGCCGGCGTGAAAGCCCCGGTGGAGGTCGTGAAAGAGCCCGAACCCGTAGCCGTTGAAGAAGAACCCGAAGATTCACTGAAGGTCCGCACCCCCATCATCACCGTAATGGGTCATGTAGACCACGGCAAGACCTCCCTGCTCGACTACATCCGCCGCACCAAGGTTGTAGCCGGTGAGGCCGGTGGCATCACCCAGCACATCGGCGCCTACTCTGTGGAGCACGCCGGTAACAAGCTGACCTTCATCGACACCCCCGGTCACGCCATCTTCACTGAAATGCGTGCCCGCGGTGCCGACGTGACCGATATCGTGGTACTGGTGGTAGCTGCCAATGACGGCATCATGCCCCAGACCCGCGAGGCTATCACCCACGCCAAGGCCGCCGGCAAGACAGTTATCGTGGCCGTCAACAAGTGCGACCTGCCCGCTGCAGACCCTGTGCGTGTGCGCACCCAGCTGATGGAAGAGGGGCTCATGCCCACCGACTTCGGCGGCGATATCGAGTGCGTGGATATCTCGGCTCACACCGGTGCCGGTATTGATGACCTGCTCGACCTGCTCTGTCTGCAGGCCGAAGTTCTGGAGTTGAAGGCCAACCCCCGCGCCAACTGCCGCGCCTCTATCATCGAGGCCCGCATGGAACAGGGTAAGGGCAGTTCCGCCACCGTTATCGTGCAGAGCGGTACTCTCAAGGTCGGCATGCCGTTCATCTGCGGCCCTTATTCCGGCAAAATCAAGACGCTCTTCAACGACCAGGGCAAATCCATTAAGAAAGTTACCCCCGGCATGCCCGCCGAGGTATCCGGGTTCCTGCAGACCCCGAATGTGGGCGATGAACTCGTGGAAATGAAGAACGAGCGCGAGGCCCGTAGACTTGCCGAGGAACGCCAGGAAGAGCTGCGCCAGCAACGCCTGAGTGCCCCCCGCCGCTCCCGCATGGAGGACATTCTGGCCATGATGGGTGACGGCAACCAGAAGGCCGTGCTGAAACTCTACCTGAAGGGTGACGTGCAGGGCTCGGTGGAGGCTATTAAGAAAGCGATTCTCGATATCGAGAGCGAGAAGGTCGAATGCCAGTTTATCGGTGCGGCAGCCGGTCCTATTTCCGAAAGCGACGTATTGCTTGCCTCTTCGTCCGATGCGGTGATTCTGGGCTTCAACGTGAAGGTTGAGAGCAACGCCGTGAAGGCCGTGAAGCGCGAAGGCGTGCAGGTCAAGATTTACTCCATTGTATATGAGTTGATTGACCAGGTGAAGGATGCCATGCTCGGTCTGCTTGAGCCTGAGACTCGCGAGACCATTCTGGGTCATGCCGAGATTAAGCAGGTGTTCAAGTTGAACAAAGGCCGCGCCGCCGGGTCTTATGTATCGGACGGCAAGATGCTGCGTAAGGCCGAGGCTCGCGTGCTGCGTGATGGCCAGGTGGTCTTCGATGGCAAGATGTCGACCCTGCGCCGCTTCCAGGATGAAGTGGAAGAAGTCAAAGCCGGTCTCGAATGTGGTATCCGCCTGGCGGACTACGATGATTACGAGGAAGGCGATGTGATTGAGTGCTACTCACTCGAAAAGATTAAACAGACACTCTGATTCTGATTCCCTTTATGGCAAGCCGCCGACTCGACAAAGTCAATGAGCTGATGAAGCGTGAAATCGGCTCCTTCATCCAGAAGGAGTTTGAATGGAACGGCACTATCGTTTCCATCCTTCAGGTCGAAATCACTGAAGACCTGAAGGAAGGGCGTGTGTGGGTAGGTGTGGTGGGTCGTATGGCCCCCGCACAGGTCATCGAAAAACTCACCCGTAATCGTGCAGCCATTCAGAAAGCCGTCAGCAAGCGCGTGATTCTGCGCAACACACCCAAACTCACCTTCAAGCACGACAACTCAGCCCAGCGCGGGGTTGACCTGGTGAACCTGCTGGACGACATTGACAAAAACCTGCCGAAAGCTCCGCCCCTGCCGGAGGGGGAATACGACCCTGAAATCTGACGCATCACCTTGCAACAGAACGCATGAGCAGAAAACTCACCATCAGACGCGTTGGCAATCATTTACCGACCATCATTCTGGTGGGTTTTCTGTTTTTCAGTATCACGCTCGGCTGGCTTTCTGTAGTAGGGCTGCCTGATAGCCTGCTGAGAAAAATCGAAGCAGCGGCAGCGGAACAAGGCATTTACCTGAAGGTCGACGAACTGCACCTGGAACCGACCAAAGGTCTGGCAGCGCAGGCAAACAATATCCGCCTGTACGTCAATGCCGGTGAGCAGCAACCGCTGCTGAAGGCGGATTCTGTGACGGCCTCTCTCCATATTGCCGGCCTGCTTGGCGGCGATGTCAAACTCAAAACGCTGCGCATAGACAAAGCCCAAGCCGACATACCGGTCACAGACACCCCCGGGACAAGCCTTGAACTCAATAATTTCTCGCTGAGTGCCGATATAGACAGGCGGAAAAATCTGCACCTGACATCGGCAGCACTCAATCTTCAGGGAATAGCTCTGCGCCTCAGTGGCAGCATAGAGCTCTCACGGCTGCTGGATGAATCCCCCGCTACGACAGATTCATCACCAACAGCTGAGCCCATCAATATATCAGACCTGCTCGCACAATATGCAACATATACGAATAAAATCTACCACACCATCACGGAGCAGCACTGGTGCGTGCATGAAACCCCGCTACTTCGCGCTGAGTTAAAACTCGATGAAACTCCCTATGTCACCATCACCGGCGAAGTCCCCCGCTACGATTTCGATATTTTCCATATACGCGATGCCCGACTCAACATCTGCTACAAGGATAATACTCTCACCATCAACAATCTGGCATTCAGCACCATCGACCCGCCGTCCAAAGCCTCGCTTCAAGCGGCATTCCAACACACCAGTCGGGAGTTAGGGTTCCGTTTTGCAAGCACGACCTCGCTTGTCCCCATGCTGCGCTCTCTGCTCGGGTCAGAAGCCACACCCATTCTCAACAAAATCACTCATGCACCCGAACACGCCCCCAGCATAGAGCTGAGCGGCACCGTGAGCTTCGAGGAAAACTTTTCTCCCCGCCACATCCGGCTCAATGGCGAGATGGAGCAGAAAAACCTCATCATCGGCGAGCATAAAATCGACCGCCTCATACTGGCCTTTTTCTACCGGGACGGCGATTTCAATCTGAATAAACTCGGGCTTGTTTATGGGGCGAATACCCTCAACCTCTCAGCTGCTGCCAGCCGGGGCAAGGGACAGGCAGAAATACAGGCAGACGTTAATATACAGGAAACGCTGGCTCTGGTGAATGAGTTTACCGCCGAACCGGTCTCTGTACCGACAGAGTTTACACTGGGTGACCGCATACAACTCTCCGGCAAAGCAGATCTCACCACGCCGGTATTCGAAGCGGGTCAGACGGAATGGCAGCAGTTCACCCCCGATATCCGGAACCTGCAACTCTCGCTCAAACTCGATTCGCTGAAGACCGCAGAGCTCGCCCTTATCAAGCCGACTGTTTCCGTGGCACTCACCGAACTGGTGCAGAATAAAAGCAAAATGCCGACCGGAGCGGAGTCAGCCCGGCTGACATTCGATGTCGAGAAGGTTGATACGGCAACGGCTTGCTTAACAGGTGCCCACCTCTCCATCGGAGCAGCAGATATTGCGTACACGGACGGCAAACTCAGTATCGACCGCCTCACGATTAACCCGGACGAAGCGACTCTTGGTAAGGAATTGAGCTTCGGAAGGGTGAATATCCGCGAACCGAAACTACAATTAACTGCCGAGCAACTCGTCTATGCAGATGGGCAATTCGCTTCGAGCCGGGTCGAAGCAATTGCTGCACTTTCCGACCTGAGCAGCAGTGACATAAGCACGGGAAAAATCACAATAAAGACAAACGATTTACAACAAATCACGCTGACCGATCGGAACAGCGAACCTTTCTTCTCGCTTGCAGATGTCGCCATCGAGCTGGCGGATTTCACCTACCGCGGACAATCCCTGTGCAATCTGAATGGCCATATCCATGCCACAGATGACAAGCTTGGCTCTATCGACCTCGATATTGTGCTCCCCGGCAGTCCCCGCCACAATACGCTTCGGGCGGAGGTTGATTGGCGGGATTTATCTCACATTGCCATCACCAATATCAGCGCCGACCTGGCCCCGGCAGACTGCACAGCCATAACAAAGGACCTGCAAATAGACATTCCGCAAATTAAGCTGCCGGAAAAACTGACAGCAACAGGTCAGCTGGTTTACAATTCGGAAAAACAGCAGGCAAAGGATATCAATATCCACCTGAACATCCCTGAATTGGTACGCACCCCATGCAGAATCAAAGCCTTTGCCGGCCAGCAGGTGCCTGTCGGACTGCAGGCAGATATCACCATGCAGCCCGCAAGCGAGAAAGGCTATCGGTACACAGCCGACCTGAATGTAACACACGGAGCGGATGCCCTGATGGCAACGGTGAACGGTCATACTGATGGCAATTTGCACGTAACGGGCACCAACACGATACGGGCAGATGTCGTAGACAAGCTGATAGATTCCAACACGGCGCACGAAATCATACGCGACTTCGATTTCGGGCCTCAGAGTCGCAACACCATAACCGGTATTGACGTGAAAGTCGACTATTCGGAAGGGCTGAAAGTTGACTCATACTGCAATGTTGAGCTTCGACAGGTGGGATACCAGCTCGGCATCATTAAAGAGGACGCTCAGGGAAATGAGAAAAAGGCAGAAATAACCGGGCGCCCGGCCTACACAACTGCCCATCGCGCCACCTGCTATGTGCGGGCAAAGGTTCGCTACGACCAAAAGAAAAACGGCAAAGCTCTGAAAGATGAATGCGTCATTACCATAGGCGATATTGACATGCAATATGACAATACCCCCTGGCTCGCGTACCAAAACTTCGAAAAGCTCGGTATTTCAAAAGAAAAGCTCGCAGAAATCAAGCGCCTGTACCGCAACACCACGCTGCGGGGAAATGCCGTCATCATCGATGTTGAGAACAGCTTTGTAGAACTCGTCAACGTTCGCGGCAGTGTGTACCCGTCATACTCACTGGGTATGTACTACGCGCCGTTGCATGAGTTCCTGGCAGACATCTGTATGCCCTACCCCGCCGACATCGAGACCGACAGCTGTGTGTTCCCTATTTACCACGACTGCACTCGCCCCATGAGCGGCAATATTCGGGTGAAGTCACCACGGGATTGCGGGTTCCGGTTCCTGGGCACCACTATACCACTGAAACAATTCAACGGGTTCATTCATCTGACGGATGACTACGTGCTGCTTGACCGCATGAACGCTGCCTGCTGGCAGGGTGTACTCGATGCCACAGTCAAGATAGGATTTTCGGGCAAACGAACCTCATTTGACGGCCAGGTGAAGGCACGCAACATGAGCCTGAAATCCATATTGAAGTCCTACAACACAACCTACAGCGATGCGCTGTGCAACGGCGAGTTGCGTTTCCGGTCCCCCAGCCCGGACCTCGACGATATACAGGGCTATGGTAAGGCCAGTATCGTGAACGGTGATTTGATGGGTTTCACCCTGTTCCAGCCGATAGGTGACCTGGTATCAGACTTACCGAGCAAGCTGCTGATGCTCGAATCCAGCGCCAAGAGCAAAAAACCAGGCTATATAGCCAAGGTGTTCTCCGGCACCGGTGACGCGATTTCACGTATTGGTAACGAGGCAAAAATCATCCCCGGTTACAACCATATTTTCGCTTATGATATTCAGGATGCCCATGCGAAATTCGCCATCTCTGACGGCAAACTGAACATCTACGAGATGAAGGCCCTCGGGTATAACCTCAATGTGAATATGAAGCTCAGCATCGACCTCGATACTCTTTATATAAAGGGTAATCTCTGGCCGAAAATCACCAGCCTGCCGACCGTCATCCTTTCCCCGATTACCTTCCTTTCGGATTTCATGATTGATATTCTCATCTTCGGTGAGATTGACAGTCTCGACTGGAAATTCGGACTCGACCGCCGCTTTAACGAAGAGGAACCATCTGCCTCAGCAAATGGTCCCTCCCCAAAATACAAACCGGTTTCAGAAAAACATAAAAAGAGCGGCTCTTAATCCTCGCCGAAACCGTACTCGAGGATAACGGCCGTCTCGCTCTCCACGGAAGCGGCCTCTTGATTAAGCAACTCTGATTTCATGCTGAAAAGAGTTTCTTCGTTAGTGAGCCTATCGGTTGCCGTCATGACCGGAGAGGCTTCGATATACTCTATACGCTTGTACATATAACTGCGCCAGCTCAGATAATCCCGCACGCTGCGCTTAAGCTGGATAAGCTTATGTTTGTGTGAAATGATGGAGGCTTCAACCTTCCGGCGGGTGATTTCATAATCATCCTTACTATCCATGTATTCGTTCCAGGTATCGAGCTGGGTGTCGATGGTGTAGCTGGTACTGAGGTTGATATTGGTATCTTCACCATCCAGGAAAGCACCCTCATACGTACCGCCGGTCGAAGAAAAGAGCGAGGGACTGTACAGGTTGGTATTGATAGTTGGTAAGTATTTCAGGGCTACTCCGTACTTTCGCAAGCGAGATTGCTCGAGCTGTATGGCGAAACGCTCCACGGAAAGGGAGGAAAGTTTATTCAACTTCGGCAGGTACTTGCTCCATTTCACCCTGGGGAGAGACTCCGGCAGAATATACCAGCGCGCAGAGTAATCCCCCAAAAGCTCGGCAACATTTTTCCAATACGATGAATCAGCGAGTCGCTCAGCGCTGGCAGCCAGCATACGGTCCTGTTCATCAAGTCCCGGGCGCTGTTTCTGCAGCGCACGTTTTTTCAACTCAATCTCTCGATTGCGAATCTCAGCGTAGAGTTTTGAGATAATGTCACGCTCCGAAAGCTCCCTTGTTTTAATGGCGGAAAAGGTATTGGCGCGAGCCGCATACACGCGGTATGGGATGTTGGTGATTGTGGGCAGGTTAAAGGTCACATTAACAGATGAGTTCATATCACGAGAATCGATTCTTCGAACATCATTAATGGACTTGGTCAGATAACCGTAGTAAGACAGCCCGGGAATCATGTCGGTATAGATGCCTAGCCCCTCACGCTCGCTGCGCTCGATGGCAGAAGCCAGGCTTTTGAGCTCTACGTTATTTTGCTGCACCATGGTAAGCGCCTGTTGCCAGGAAATGGCGCGAAGGGGCAGCTGCTCCCATTCGCGAGCATTGGCAAAAGTCGTCTCGATATCGCCGGCTGCTTTAGCCATGCGCTGCTCTACACTGCACCCGGTCAGGCACAATCCGCCGGCAACGATACTACCGGCCCACAAAATACGGCAAACAGATGAACGCAACATATAAAAATAATCAGATTAGGATGAATGGGCACGCATGCTGCGGAAAATAAAAATCGCGACGGCAGCACTGCTGACAGCAAGCAGCCCGCACTGCAACTGAGGGGAAAGCCCGGCAGCCTTCATACCGGCCTGTACAACAACCGACATGATACCCAGGAAACAATCTACCAGATTGCCGGCGGCAATCACATCACCACGTTTATCATTATCTGCGCGGTCCTGCAACAGTGCATTGAGGGGTACCAGATAACCGGCTGCCATGAACCCGGTCAGCGACAGCGATGTATAAAAAACAGGCGTGCCGTAAGGTACTATCGCCAACAGCAAACAGCCAAGCGTCATCCCCACGCCCCCGACGGTTGCAAGCTCCGTGCGTATGCGACGCGCGCAGATGACCGATGCAAGCACACCGCCGAGAATGGACCCGCCGCTAATCCAGGCCATAAGCAGCGCGGAATCCTTCTGCTGCCCAAGCACCTGCATGAAATCGGACGAACTCTGTACAGGATGTGCCTCTGCCGCCATCTGCAGCGCGATAAGCATCATCGTGCCGGCTATAAACCAGAAATAGCCGATACCGATCTCGCTGTGGCGCAGCACAGGCACGCGCCACAACATGCGCAGCTGGGTGAAGTGCTCCCAGAGCAGGCTCCACGAGAACGTGCGGCTGCTCTCCGGCTTGTATCGCGGTATGAACAAGCTGAGAATAAACACCACCACGGCACCGCACATACACACAGCGCACGGCCAGGCTGCCGATTCCCAGCCGGACTCAGGTCCCCATTTTTTGAGCAGACTGTAAACAATGAAAAGCGCCCCGATCTGGCCCAGCAAAATAGCCAGCATCGAGGTTATTTCAAGGATTCCACTGGCGAAACCGATATTTTCGGAGCCGACAATATCTTTCACCAAGCCTTTCTTAGCCGGGCTGAAAAACATGGCCTGCACGCAAAAAACGATGAAAAAGCCAATAGCCATCGGCAGATTGTGCAGGAAGAGCCCGGCCGTCATACCGGCCAGTACAAATACCTGCAGCAACACCATCGCCTGCAACAGGCGGGTCTTGCAGTAGCGGTCAGCCAGCCAGCCGGCCAACGGAGAAAACAGCACAAACGGCAGCACTATAAGTACTGAAAGCGGGTACTGGAGCTGCTTCGCCATCCATATCCCCAGCGCAATGAGCATGAACTGTACGCCCTTTTCGTTGAGCGAGTTCATGGACTGGATGATACTGAGACTCCAGAACTTTCCCCAGGGTGTTTTCCCCGTTGTCAAACCGGCCATAAAGGGGGATTATTTCCAGTTATTATCCTCCATGAACGCGGCGGCGTTCTGATGCCCCTGAGCAGCTGCGCGACTTACCCACAAACGGGCTTTTTCCATATCCACCGGCACACCGAGACCATGGTAGTAGCTTCGGCCCAGGTTATACTGAGCGTTAGCATTACCCTTGAGAGCCGCTTGCTCAAAGCACTGGGAAGCCGTGATGTGGTCGGGAGCAACTCCCTCGCCGTTTCGGTAACAAAGCCCCAGGTTGTTGAGCGCATAAGCATTCCCCTGCTCAGCTGCGCGCTTGTACCAGAAAAACGCACGGGAAAGATCCTTGGGCACGCCATACCCTTCGGCATAGCAGGTAGCCAAGTTGTCCTGAGCATCGGCATTGCCGCTCTCGGCTGCACGGCTGTACCAGCGCACGGCTTCCGCAGGGTCAGCCGTCACGCCACGCCCGAAATCATAGCACTTACCCAGTGCCAGCTGAGCTTCGGCAGAGCCGGCTTTGGCAGCGCTGCGATAGAGGGGCAGCGCTGCGACATGATTGCCGGCATCCGTATACGACTTCGCCCGGGCGAGATTCATCTCAGCTGTCTGGCATGCACTGAAAATCAGGCAGCATGACAGCAGAGCGGATGACAGAATGTATTTTTTCATGATGTTTCTTTTTACGTTTATTCCTGAGCCAGCAGATAACGCTCGGCCTCGATAGCAGCCCAGCAGCCCATGCCGGCAGCGGAAATAGCCTGGCGATACACCGGGTCAGCCACGTCACCGGCGGCAAACAAACCGGGGGTCTTGGTTGCAGCACCACCATTGGTACGGATGATAAAACCGGCGTCATCCACATCGACCAAATCGCCGAGGAACTTACTGTTCGGGGTGTGACCGATAGCCATGAACACGCATTTGACCTCCAGCAAGCGTTCTTCGCCGCTCCGGGTATCGCGCAAGGTCACGCCGCATACCTCGCCGGCTTCATCCGTCTTGTAGGCCGCAATCGTGCTGTTCCAGACCGGCTCGATTTTGGGGTTGGAGAGCACGCGCTGCTGCATGGCCTTGCTGGCGCGCAACTGGTCGCGGCGGTGGATGAGATAGACCTTCGATGCAAAGCGCGTAAGGAAGGTAGCCTCTTCACAGGCACTGTCGCCACCGCCCACCACGCAAACCGGTACGTCGCGGTAGAACGCACCATCGCAAGTGGCGCAGGCAGTCAGACCGTGGCCGATAAGCGCCTTTTCGCCCTCCACACCCAGATAACGAGCCGTGGCTCCGGTGGCCACGATAACGGCTCTGGCCTTATACGCACCACCCGAGGTTGTCACAACGAACAGGTCGCTGCAAGCCTCTTTCGTGACCGATATTACGTTTTCATAGGCATAGCGAGCGCCGTGTTTTTCGGCCTGCTGGCTCATGTTGAACATGAGGTCCGGGCCCATGATTCCCTCCGGAAAGCCCGGAAAGTTTTCCACCTCAGTGGTCGTGGTAAGCTGACCACCAAGCTGCTCCCCGGTGAATACCAGAGGTGACAAATCTGCGCGCGCAGCATAAATGGCCGCCGTGTAACCGGCAGGCCCCGTTCCGATAATGATTACTTTTTCGTCCATTGCGGTCATCTTACACGTTCGCGTGTACCCGCGCAAGGGTTTAGTGCGTCAGCATGGGGCAGAGTCATTATTTGAGCTTGCAAGATGGTGCAATATGCGAGATACTGTGCGCGAGCATGAAAATAGTGAGACGCAATCTGAGCCTGATGCTGGCGCTGCGGTACCTCAATCCGCTGCGCACCCTTTTTTCCGTCATCACCCTGATATGCCTGGTGGGTGTGGCACTGGGTGTGATGGTACTCATCGTGGTACTTTCTGTCATGGGGGGACTGCAAAAAGAGATGGAGGAGCGAGTACTGGCCTTCACCCCGCACTACGTGATAGCGCAGTCAGACGGCATGAAACGCATCGCCCTGAGCCAGGAGCGCACCGACTGGGAACAGCTGGTGGAGCAGCTGCAGGCCATGCCCGATGTAGCCTGCGCTTACCCGCAGCTTGAGGGGCAGGCTTTCGCCCAGAGTGAAGCCGGGCGTATCATGGCACAGTTCTCTGCCCTGCAGCCGCACAATGAAGCCCAACTCAAGCCCCTGCTGCCCATGCTCAAGGAGGGCACTTTCGATTTCGGTGAAGGTTTTGATACCGAGTGTGTCATCTCCCGCCAGACAGCGAGGGCGCTTGGCATAGGCCTGGGGGATGAAGTTCACCTGACCCCCGTCGGCAGCATTGATGAGGTTGCCGCCATTTACGCCATGATTCAAAACCCGCTCATCACCCAGAGCAACACTCAGTTCATGCAGGACATCGCCGGCCTGTTCGACGGAACCACCCCGGCCAACGGCGGTGAAGTCGTGGCGACCGAAAAGCTTGAAGCCGTCATCAGCACCATACGCGGGTTCGCCCCCGACAAAATGCGCAAGAGCGAGATAGATGCCTGCGGCACCCTCTACAGACTCGCTACGTCTCATGCTGCCGGTGTACCCTTCACCACAGATGAAAAGCAGCTCTGGCAGACCACGGCCGGAGAACTGGCCGCCCTTGACCGCGACAAGGAGGACGGCAAAGCCGTCAAGAGCATCAACGAAATGGTAATGCCGGTCGACCTCAGAGTGGTGGGTATTTACCAGGCACCGGAAAACATGCCCGGCCCCAACATCTACATGCCGCTGAGCATCGCACAGGAGGTTGTAGGTTACTCCAACGAATTGGCCGGCAATGTAATGGGTATTGCCGTAAGACTGAAAAACGCCCACGAGCCCGGCGATGTGCAGCAGCGTATGGAAGCCATGCTGCCCGACAACACAGCCTCGACCGATGAGCTGCCGCTGGGAGCACACTGGTTCATCACCCCATGGACCTCAACCTTCGAGCAATGGCACAAACTGATTGCCAACGAGCGAATCATGATGAACTTCGTGCTCTCAGCCATCAACCTGATAGCCAGTTTCTGTATCATGGCGGTGATGTTCACCATGTCCATACAGCGCAAGCGCGAAATTGCCGTACTGCAGGCGCTGGGCGCCACCCCCGGTAAAATCATGGGTATCTTTGCCTGGCAGGGCGTCATCATCGGCCTGGCCGGTTCCATACTGGGAATTCTGCTTGCCCTGCTCGTTCTCTACTACCGCCTGGAAATTCAGGCAGCCCTGGCCGGTATAGGTATGGACCCCTTCCCGATGGAGGCTCACGGTATCACCATACCGGCAGAGTACGACCCCGCCACCTTCGCCAAACAAGCCTTCTCGGCGTTCGTCATGGTCGTTATCGCCTCTATTGTACCGGCCTTCATCGTATCCCGACAGGACCCCGCCAAAGCACTGCGCTCAAACTGATTCTCCCTACCGGACATGGATATCTACTGGATTCAGGACAAACAACGCCGCGGCCCCGCCACTGTGCCTGACGTCATCGCCCTGGTGCAGATGGGGGAACTCACGCCCGATACTCCCGGCTGGCACGCAGGGTGCACGAACTGGCGCCCCCTGCGAGAGTTGCCTGCCCTTGCCGATTTCCTGGGTGAGATGACCGACAAGAGCAAAGGAGCAGCCCCCCTGCCCCCATTGCCGCCGCTGCCCGCAGCGCCGCCCCAAGAGCCGACACGGCCCGTTGTTGACATCAACATCACCATCAATCAACCGACCGGCAGCAACATCAACCCCGCCGATGTCCGCCTGCCGGCCCCCTGGGCGCGCCTGGCAGCCCGCCTGATTGACAGCAGCCTGTATGCCGCCATCGCCGCCGCCCTGCTCTCACTGACCGGACTGAATTACAACGACATGCTCATACCCCTGTTCTGGCTGCCCATGGTCTTCCTGGAGGCTATCCTCCTCAGCCGCCGCGGCACCACACCGGGCAAGCGGCTCATGGGTATAGCAGTAAGTACCGTCGGCTCAGCGCAGCAGCTCACCTTCCGCCGTGCCCTCGTCCGCAGCTTCGCTGTGAACATCATGGGTATGGGCTGTTACCTTTTCCCCATCTGCGTGGTGACAATCAGTATGTCGTATTTTCTGCTCATCAGGCGTGGTCTTGCCATCTGGGACGCTCAGAGCCTCACCCTGCCCATACAGATTCGCAAGACGGGAATCGGTCACTATATCGCAGCAGCCGTCATCATGTATGCCATGGCGCAGATTACCGCTTTTTCCCTGCTGCACATGCCGGGCACCCTCGAAACGGTCGAACAAATCTCGCCCGACACGGCTAAGCAGCTGCGCGAACTGATGCCCAACCTGCCCGGCAGTTCATCTCACACGCCGCCATCTGCCGATACCCCGCAGCCCTTGCAGTAAAAAATCCCGACATATCCGCCATACTGCAACAGATTTTACTTCCCTAACGGGTACAAGTAGCGTATAATGCCCACGTGCACGGTAAACCGCCGCGTACCCAGTCAACATGAAGATCGTTCTTGCATACTCCGGTGGCCTTGACACATCCGTCCTTCTGGTGTGGCTCAAGGAGAAGTACAACGCAGAAATCATCGCATACTGCGCCGACGTAGGCCAGGCTGAAGAGCTCGATGGCCTGGAAGAGAAGGCGCTCGCCACGGGTGCCTCCAAGTGCATCATCGGTGACCTGAAGGCAGACTTCGCCGCCAACTACATTTACCCCATGTTCCAGGCGAACGCCGTTTACGAAGGCCGTTACCTGCTGGGTACCTCCATCGCCCGCCCCTGCATTTCCAAAGCCATGGTGGATGTCGCCATCGCTGAAGGGGCTGATGCCATTGCCCACGGTGCAACCGGCAAAGGCAACGACCAGGTGCGTTTCGAGCTCTCCATCAATGCGTTGGCTCCCCAGCTGCAGGTGATTGCCCCCTGGCGCATGAAAGAGTGGCGCGACCAGTTCCCCGGCCGTACCGAGCTGATTCAGTACGCAGAGTCCCACGGCATTCCGATTCGCCAGAGCATGAAGAAGCCCTACTCCATGGATCGCAACCTGCTGCACATCTCCTACGAGGCCGGTATTCTGGAGGACACCTGGTACGACGCCACGAAGGAAGAAGACCGCGGCATGTACCTGCTCTCCACCGCTCCTGAGGATGCCCCCGACACCCCGCAGTACCTGCAGTGCCTGTTCGAGAAAGGCAACATCATCGGTCTGCAGACCGAAGGCCTGGCTGAAATCATGGCAGAAGTCGGCACTCAGCCCACCGGCGAGAAAGACGGCTACACCCTGCTCGACCCGCTGGGCGTCATGCTTGTGCTTAACTACCTGGGTGGCAAGCACGGTATCGGTCGTGTGGACATCATCGAAAACCGCTTCGTCGGCATGAAGAGCCGCGGCATCTATGAGACCCCCGGCGGCACCATTCTGCTGGCTGCTCACCGCGATATCGAGACTATCACCATGGACCGCGAAGCTCAGAAGGTGCGCGACTCCCTCATTCCCGACTATGCCGCCATGGTTTACAACGGTTTCTGGTTCGCCCCCGAGCGCGAGGCTATCCAGGCTCTCGTTACCAAGACGCAAGAGACGGTCAACGGCGAAGTGCGCCTGAAGCTCTACAAGGGCAACGTCATGTACGCCGGCCGCAAGAGCCCGAACTCCCTCTACAGCTACGAGATTGCCACCATGGAAGGTGACTACACCGATGAGGATTACAACCAGGATGACGCCAGCGGCTTCATTCACCTCAACGGCCTGCGCCTCAAGCAGTTCTCCCGCGCCAACAAGAAGTAAGTTTTTTTCAACAGCTTCCCCGCCCCCGCTTCCCGGAGAAGCGGGGGCGTTTTCATTCCGGCAGCGGCTGTCATATACCGTCATAACTGACAAAATACTTGCATAAGGGAGAGCGTTGCGGTATACTTTCGCGCGTCATGACTGAATTGCCCAAGGCTTACGAACCGACCGTTGTAGAAGAAAAATGGCAGAATCGCTGGTTGTCAGAGGGGTGCTTTAACGCAGACCCGCAATCTGACAAGCCGGCATACAGTATCGTCATCCCCCCGCCCAATGTAACCGGTGTGCTGCACATGGGGCATGTGCTCAACAACACAATTCAGGATATCCTTGTACGCCGCGCCCGCCAGGAAGGCAAAGAAGTGCTCTGGCTGCCCGGTACCGACCACGCCGGTATTGCCACTCAGGCCCGTGTGGAAAAAGAACTTGCAAAAGAAAACCCGCCCCGCACCCGCTACGATGTCGGCCGTACCGACTTCATGAAAATGGTGTGGGAGTGGAAAGACAAGCACGGCGGCATCATCATCAACCAGCTCAAGCGCCTGGGCTGCTCCTGCGACTGGGAGCGAGAGCGCTTCACCATGGATGATGTCTATGCACCCGAGGTGGCTCGCGTGTTCACCGAGCTGTTCAAAGAAGGGCTCATCTACCGCGGTCGCCGTATGGTGAACTGGGATCCCGTGCTCCGTACAGCTCTTTCCGACGAAGAGGTAATCATGACCCCCTCGAAGAGCAAGCTCTACACCATTCGCTACAAACTGGCAGACGGCAGCGGGCAACTGCTTGTCTCCACCACCCGCCCGGAAACCATCATGGCCGACGTAGCCGTGGCTGTTAACCCGAAGGACCCGCGCTTCGGCCACCTGGTAGGCAAGACAGTCATTCGCCCCCTGGTTGAGACAGAAATCCCCATTATTGCCGACGAGCACGTGGAAATCGAGTTCGGTACCGGCGCGCTCAAAATTACCCCCGCCCACGACCGCACCGACTTCGAGGTAGGCACCAAGCACAACCTCGAAATCATCGATGTGCTGACCGCCGATGGCCACATCAACTGCCCCGACTGCCCCGAACTTCACGGGCTCGACCGTTTCGTGGCACGCGACAAATCCATTGAGCTTATCGAAGCCAAGGGCCTGCTCGAGAAGGTCGAAGACTACGAAAATAACGTGGGCATGAGCGAACGCTCCCATGTACCCATCGAACCCCGCCTGAGCATGCAGTGGTTCCTGAAATACCCCTGCGTGAAAGAAGCCGCTGAGGCCGTAGCCAACGGCGATATCGTCTTCCGCCCTGCCCACTGGGCCAAGACTTACGCCCACTGGCTCGAGGGGATTCAGGACTGGTGCATCTCCCGCCAGCTGTGGTGGGGCCACCGTATACCCGTTTGGTACCGCAAAGACAAAGCCGACGAACTGCAGGAAGCCGCCAAGCTCGATGAGGCAGATGCCGCCGCCGGCGACATCTATGTGGGCGTAGAGCCCCCCGCCGACCCTGAAAACTGGGTGCAGGATGAAGATGCTCTCGACACCTGGTTCAGTAGCTGGCTGTGGCCCTTCGCCACGATGGATGCCGAGTGCCGCGCCAAGTTCTACCCGACCTGTGATCTGGTGACCGGCCCGGACATCATCTTCTTCTGGGTGGCCCGCATGATTATGGCCGGCTACCGTTTTGCCGACGGCAAGCCCTTCAGCAATGTATTCTTCACCTCCATCGTGCGTGACCTGCAGGGTCGCAAGATGAGCAAGAGCCTCGGCAACAGCCCCGACCCCCTCGACCTCATAGCCCACTACGGTGCAGACGGCCTGCGTTTCGGGCTCATGCGCATAGCCCCCACCGGCACCGATGTGAAGTTCGATGAAAAACAGATTGAAGAAGGCAAGAACTTCGCCAACAAACTGTACAATGCCGCCCGATTCCGCATGATGCAGGGAGAGGCCGACAGCGTAGCCCCCGTATTTACCTCTGTTCATATCGACATCCTCTCCAAGCTCAAGGAGCTGCACGTCACCGTGGCAGACGCACTGAGCAAGTATGAGTTCAACACCTACACACAGGCGCTCTACAGCTTCTTCTGGAACGAATACTGCTCCCTGTTCCTGGAGGCCGTGAAGAATGACCTGCGCGAGGGTGATCCGGCTGTAAAGAACGCCACGCTGCATACCATCGATACCGTGCTGCGCCACTATCTTGCCCTGCTCTCCCCCATTATGCCTCACATCACCGAGGAGCTTTGGCAGAGCCTGGGCTTTGCCGCCCGCAACGAAGGAAAGCCGCTTATGAGCACGCCCCTGCCCTCAGCAGAGCACCTGCTGGCCGGCCTGAGCGATACCCATATTTCTAAAGCCCGCGCCCTGTCCACAGCGCTCTACGATACAGCTAACCGAGCCCGAAATCTGAAGGCAGAGTACAATCTGGCCACCAATAAGAAGGTGCGCTTTGTTGTGAAGCCCTCCCTGCCCGTTGATGATGACCTGATGTCCCGCCTGGCCCTGCTGGCAGGTGCTCAGAGCGCCACAGCAGAACCGGATTACGAGGCTCCCAAGGGTACACCCACCGCACTCACCCCGTTCGGCGAACTCTTCCTTCCGCTCGATGGTCTGGTGGATGTCGAGGCCGAGCGCAGCAGAATCAGCAAGGAACTCGAGAAAATCACCAAGGAAATTGCTAAGAGCAACGCCAAACTGAGCAATGCCTCTTTCGTGGATCGAGCCCCGGCTGCCGTTGTGGATCAGGAACGCGCCCGCTTGGTTGAGTGGGAGACCAAGAAAGCGCAGCTCGAAGCCATGTTGACGGCACTCGCCTGAGGTTGATACAATGGAAATCCAACCCACAGAGTTTCAAGTGTCAGAGCCTGAACGTCAGGCTCTGGCTGTTTGCGGCATTTACAAAGCGGAGCAACTTGCCGAAGTCGGTCTGAAAGCGCTGCTGCGTGACATTGAGCTGGCGAGTGAGTGTTTTCCGGAGCAGATGAGTGCTCTTTCGGAAAAACGGCTCAAGGAGCTGTTCTCCGCTGTGACCGGTACGACCGGTGTGACGGAAACTCCAACCAACGAAGAACCGCAGGAGCCCACAGACGAGACAGGAGTTAGCCGAGAACTCCCCAAGCTCATCCCCCTGCGCCATTCTTCATCTAAGAAAAAGAAAAAGCCGACATCAAATACGCACAAGGTACTTCATGACAAGAGTCACTGCGTGCACTGCACTCACCCGCTGCGAATTTATATAGGTGCATGGCTGACCCTGCTGTTCTATATAGATATTCTGGCCTGGTTGACCATACCGGCACTCATGCTGATGGGGGTTCTGCCTGAAATGAACGCGAAACTGGTGATTGCGGGCTTATTACTCCCGGCCCTTCCTTTTATTTTCACCAGCCGGAAGGCGAAATGTTCCGTCTGCAACATCGCTATCTATCCTCTGCGCAGGTACACGCACAATCGCTTCGCTCACAATTTCCTGTTCTTTGGCACCGCCCTCTCGACAGCGCTGCACGTTATCTGCTTTCTCTGGTTCCGCTGCCCCGGCTGCGGAACGCCCCAACGCCTGCTGCGTAAAAAGCGTAACCGATAACCCTCCCCCATACCCACAGTGAGCACCAAATCCACCCTACTCGCCACAATCACACTGCCCGCGCTGATATGCCCGATTGCCACTGCGCAGGCAGATTCGCACTACACCCTGGCACAAGAAGTCATAGCCCTGCTCTCCGAGACTGAATTAACTCTCAGCAGTTGTACCGATGCGACCGCCACAGAAGCCGCGCTGCCCAAACTCAGAGAACTTGCAGCAAAAGCTGCCGAGTTACACACCCGCCAGCAACAGCTCCCCGACTCCACCATGCAGGAAGACGTAGCCATCGCCGCTCTTGTGCAGGATTTCCAGATCATCTGGGGCGCCATCCGCGCGCACATCGACCGCCTTGAACAAGCCGGACTGCTCAGCGAAGCCCTGCGTGAGGTGCTCCGTATCGCACCTACTACAGATTAAGACAAAATATTTTTTTAGCTCACGCGGCCACAATATCTTGTACCATGTAGCAAAAATACGTGCCACATCCCCGGAAGTCAACTGGAACAGCGTCGTCTGAGAGCCCCCTGCTGAAAATTTTGTGCTTGCAAAATGTCAGTAAAACCGTAATATCGAGGAAGCCAAAACACTTACGACAACACATGAAAACCTCACTCTCTCCGACCTGTAACAAGCTGACAAACGATGAAGCTCAGCACCTTGCGGACTTCGTTCTTTTTTCACAGCGCAATTGCATCCTGAAACTTTCGCCTGAACTGACGCAGGACAAGATTTCCTACCCGCAGTTTTTCCTGCTTACCTACCTTGCCGAAGAGGAGAGCCTGTCGATGAGCAGCATTGCTCGCATGATGGGGCACTCCACAGCGGCAGCAACCGGCATGGTGGACAAACTGCAGGAGCTCGGGCACATCAAGCGATTCACCGCCGCTGCCGACCGCCGAAAGATTATGGTTCGCATCACCGAACAAGGGCTTGAGCTGGTGAACCGCATGCGCGGCAATATTGCCCGCGACCTGGCCAACCTGATGGCTATGGAGGACAATGCAAGCCGCACCGGCCATGCGCGCACCCTCATCAGCCGCGGCAGCGCCAAGTGAATAATAGCAGGCAACCGAACCTGCACAAGCAGATTTCACCCCCATACCGAACATGAGCAACTACGCCCCCAGTTGGCTTGACCGCCTGAATGCCGAACCGGAAAACTTCGCACGTTTTGTCACCCGAGTCCCCGGAGTAGAACCGACAACAGATAGAGCAGCTGTCATAGCAGCCCTGACCCCGACTCACGAGCAGGTACTGAGCGAAGGAGGTATAGCCCCTAAAATGCTGCGCCGCGCCCAGCAGGTACACGGCAACAAAGTTGCTCTGGTGGGCGATATCGGGTGCTCATTCCCCGTGGAAGGGGTAGACGCCCTGTATTGCGGCGGAAAGGCTGACTGCTGCCTGGGCATCTACGTAGCCGACTGCGCGGCAGTGTGGATTTACGACACGGCAACGGGCTGCCGAGGCCTGGCACACTCCGGCAAACTGGGCACCCAGCAGAATATTGTAGGCGAACTGCTGCGCTCCATGCGCAAAACTCTCGGCGTGCAGCCCGAAAACTGTGTAGCCGTCATCTCCCCCTGCATTCGCCCGCCCCACTACGAGGTAGACATCCCCACCGCCATTCGCCGGCAACTCGAAAATGCCGGTTTGTCACCCGATAACATCATCGACAGCGGACTTGACACCGCCGCCGACCTGCAGACGTTCTATTCATACCGTATCGAGAAGGGCAAGACCGGACGCATGCTCGCCCTCTTCGGACGCAAGCCTGAATAACCCCATGCCGTCAACCGAACGGAAACGCACCCTGCGCAGAGCTATGCTCGAACAACTGCGCGGGGTGCCCGTTACGCAACGTGATGAGCAATCTGCCCTATTACGCAGAGCTCTCAACCCCCGGCTGAGTCAGGCCGAACCACTGACGGTGGCGCTCTATGCGCCTATGCCGCACGAGGTTGACCTGCTACCCTTGGTTGCCGAGTACCCGCAGCACCGCTACGCTTTCCCCCGCTGTACGACCGAGCGCCGGATGGAGTTTTACCACGTCTCCGATATCACAACTCAACTCGGGCGCGATCAGCGCAACATTCCGGCCCCCATCGAGGGTCTACCCTGCATTAACCCGACAACGATTGACTTCATCATTGTACCCGGGGTTGCGTTCACGCCTGAAGGCAAACGCCTGGGCTACGGCGGCGGCTACTACGACACCTACCTGCCGCGCTGTCCGCAGGCACAGGTGATAGCCCTGGCATTCCCTGTACAGATGGTAGCCGACCTGCCGACGGAAGCGCACGATTTACTGATACCCCATATTATTCACCTCTGACATCACCCCGCTATGCCCCGCCTGCTTCTGCTGCTCTCATTGTTAATCTGCGCCGTCACCACCCACGCGGCCGATGAGAAAAAACTACTTATCATCGGCAACAGCTACACCTTCTACAATGACCTGCCGGAGCTCCTGCAAGCTATGGCAGATGCTGACGGCACCCCCCTGACGGTGGATTCCTACACCGCCGGCGCCATGAGCCTGCGCGGATTTCTGGACAGCCCCCGGCATGCCGAGGGGCGCAGAAAACTCGAAAGCGGGGACTACGACTACCTCTTGCTGCAGGACCAGAGCCAGACCCCGGCCTACAAACCGGATGAAACACTGGATTCAGTCAAACGCTGGTGTGACCTGGCCCGCCTTCATAAAACCAAGCCGATACTCTTTCTCACCTGGGCACACGCCGTGCGGGCAGAAGGAAAAGTAAAACTGCTGACAGCCATGCAAGACGACACCAGTCTGACCTATTGCAAGGCTGCCGTAGCCAACAAAGCCAGGGTAGCCCCCGCCGGCGAAGCCTGGCGACGCTGGTACGCCAAACACCCCGGCGACCCCCTGCACCTCCCGGACATGTCGCACCCCACCGACGAGGGCTCCTACCTGGCTGCCTGTGTCATTTACAGCACCATTACCGGAAAAAAAGCCACAGGAATCCCCGTCCGCCTGAAAGGTGCCCCCGTGCGTATAGCACCGGCCCGGGCACGCGAGCTGCAGAAAATCGCGGCTGCCACCCTCAAAGCCTTCACCCCCGCCGGGTACCTTAAGAAACACGAAGAAAGCAACAACAAACTCCTCAGCGCCACGGAAGCGCGTGACCTACTCACCCGCGACATCACGGCAACCGAACTCACGGAGGCGCTCGGCAAACCCACGCTTGTGCAGAAAAACGGCAAGCAGATAACATATCAGTACCGCCTGCGCGACAATGTAGAATTCGTTGCCTACTGCAACAGCCGCGGTAAAGTACTCAACGTTTCTATATCCGACCCTGCTGCCGGGGTCAGCATTATCGACCTTTCGGAGCTCAAAACCACTGACAGGAACAAAAAATCACCTAATTTACAAAAGTGAGGTTGACGCCGCGGAGTTTATAGTGTAAAGTATAGAACAGGTGCGGCACATTCTCCGTGCCACCTCGTCTTGCGCAATACTTTCACCTATATTCCATCCCGTGTACTCAAACGAAAATTATCTTCTGGAGCTGCTGACCGAAGCCGGCGCCATCGATGCCGGAACGCTCGATGCCGTACGCGCAGAGCTCTCTCCGCTGGACAGCGTTATTGATCATCTCGTCAAGAACAACTACCTGACACCCGAATACATTGCCCAGGTAGCAGCCTACAACTCCGCCATGGAGTATGTAGACCTGAGTGCCTTCGACGTCGACCCGAACATCATCGCCGGCGTGAACGGCGAACTGGCTCGGCGCGTAGGGTTCCTGCCTATCGGGGATGACGGGTACTCCCTGCAGGTAGCCATTGCCGACCCATTCGCAATGGAAACCCTCGACAGCCTGCCGCAGTTCCTGGGGCGCGAAATCACCTTCTTTGTTGCTTCGGAACCGGGGCTGCAGAAAGCCATTGCAAAGTATTACCCCGAGAAGAAAACCTACGCCAAGGGCGACACGGAGGCTCCCATCGTTGAGTTGGTCGACAACATGTTCAACGAGGCGCATGAAATGCGCACCTCCGATATTCACATCGAGCCGATGGAAGACAGGGTGCGTATTCGTTTCCGAATCGATGGTCGCCTGGTAGAGGTGGCAAGCCACCCCAAGAAATTGCTCGGCCCGATTGTTGCCCGCCTGAAGGTGATGAGCTCCACCATGAGTATCGCCGAGAAACGCGTACCGCAGGACGGCCGAATTGAGCTCGACCTGCGAGACGGCAACCACATCGACCTTCGTGTCAGCACCGTGCCCACCAACCACGGCGAATCGGTCGTCATGCGTATTCTCGACAAATCCGCTCTGGCACTCGGCCTGCCGCAGCTCGGCTTCCTTTCTGATGACGAGGCCACCTTCGACCGCCTGGTTACCCTGCCCGATGGTGTGATTCTGGTAACCGGCCCGACCGGTTCCGGTAAAACAACAACCCTCTACGCCTGCCTGAACCACCTGAACCGCCCCGACAAGAAGATTATCACCGCGGAAGACCCGGTGGAATACGAAATGGCTGGTATCAACCAGGTGATGATTCGCTCCGAAATCGGCATGACCTTCGCCGCTGCTCTGCGAGCCATGCTCCGTCAGGCTCCCAACATCATCATGATTGGTGAAATTCGTGACGGAGAGACCGCCGGCATCGCCATTCAGGCCGCCATGACCGGTCACCTGGTGCTCTCCACCCTGCACACGAACGATGCTCCTTCCTCCGTCGCACGTCTTTCCGACATGGGTGTGGACCGCTTCCTCATTGCCTCCGCCGTACGCGCCGTCATGGCACAGCGACTCTGCCGCAGCCTCTGCTCCGAATGTAAGCAGGACGGCCGCCTGACCGAAAAACAGGCGACCACTCTCGGCATTGACATCAACCGCCCCGTCATGGTAGCTCGTCCCGGCGGCTGCCCCAAGTGCAAGGGCAAGGGCATGCGCGGCCGTATGGGTATATTCGAGATTTTCCAGGTGACGGACGATGTGCGCGGACTCATCAACTCCAACCTCACCTCGGCACAGCTGCGCAAGCGAGCCCGCGAGCTGGGCATGCGCACGCTGCGTGAAGACGGCATACGCAAGGTGCTGGCCGGGCGAACCACCGCCGAAGAAGTAATCCGCGTCACCACCGGCGACGCCAACTGATTTTCCCACACAACCTCGTTCACTTCTAATTTATAAGATTTTGTATGGATACGAATGTTGCACTTGATGTTTTCATCAACAACGGCATGATGGACAAAGCCCTGGCCAAGGATATCAAGGAAGAGATGTCCAACAGCGGCAAGGAACTGTGGGAGACGCTCATCGACTTCGGCGTCATTGGCGGGCCGGAAGATTTCTGGAACGTGATTGCCACGGAAGTAGGCGCTCAGTACATATCACTTGAAGGCTTTGTTCCCGCCCCTGAGCTGCTGGCTATGATACCTGCCCCGCAGGCACGCATGCTCGGAGCCCTGCCCATCGAATACCGCGAAGGCGAGGGTCTGTACGTCTGTGTAGAAGACCCGCTCAACCCCCAAACCATCGACGACCTGCGCATTGCCACAAATCAGGATATTTACCTGTATGTTGCGGCCGACTACGAAGTACGAGCCCGCGTGAGCGAGTTCTACGGCGGTGCAGATGCCGCCATGGGCGACCTGCTCGGCGAGCTTGACGGCATGAGTGTGGGCAGTGGCGACGGCTCCGAAGAGGCAAACGCCGCCCCCATCATCAAGTTCGTCAACCTGGTTATCGAACAGGCCGTGAAGGAAAAGGCCTCCGACATTCACCTGGAGCCCTTCGAAAAAGAGTTCAAAATCCGCTATCGTGTCGACGGCGCCCTGTATGAAATGGCTCCGCCGCCTGCCTACCTGGCCAACCCCATCATCTCCCGAGTGAAGGTGATGGCCGGCATGAACATCGCCGAACGCCGCGTACCGCAAGACGGTCGAATCGTCATGAAGACCGGCAAAGGCGGCGTGGATATGCGTGTGAACTCCCTGCCCACTCAGTATGGTGAGTCCGTGGTAATGCGTGTGCTTGACCGCAACAGCGTAAGCCTGAACCTCGACAACCTCAACCTCTCACCCAAGCTGCACGAGTACATCATCGACACCGTCAACAAGCCCAACGGCATCTTCGTGGTCACCGGTCCCACCGGTTCCGGTAAAACAACGACTCTCTACGCGGCTCTGCGTGAAATCAATACCGAAGACACGAAGATTCTCACCGCCGAAGACCCGGTGGAATACGACATCGACGGCATTGTACAGGTACCTATCAACGAAGCTATCGGCGTCACTTTCCCGCGCGTGCTGCGTGCCTTCCTGCGTCAGGACCCTGACCGCATTCTGGTGGGCGAAATTCGTGACCAGGATACCGCCCAGATTGCCATTCAAGCAGCTCTGACCGGTCACCTGGTGCTCTCGACCCTGCACACGAACGATGCCGCCGGCGCCGTCACGCGTTTCATCGACATGGGCGTGCAGCCCTTCCTGCTCTCGGCCACCATCCTGGGTGTGCTGGCACAGCGACTGGTGCGCACCATCTGCCCCTACTGCAAGACCGCCTACAAGCCCTCGAACACGCTGCTCAACCAGCTTGGCATCAACCCCTCCCTGCTCGGCAACCAGCAGTTCTACACCGGTGCTCGCTGCGACAAATGCGCCAACACCGGCTACAAGGGCCGAAAGGGTATACATGAGCTGCTCAACGCCAGCGACCCCATCCGCGACCTCATCACGCAGAACGTACCTTCCATTGTGCTCAAACAAAAGGCTATTGAGTTGGGTATGACCACGCTGCGAGATGACGGTATTCAGAACATCTTCGAGGGCAATACCACCATTGAAGAAGTGCTCAAATATACCTAATTAGCTTGACGCCACGCGCAACATCTGCTATTTTTTAAACGTAATCCATCAATCTTTCCGTAAACTTACACCAGAATTATGCCTAATTTCAAATATACTGCACTGGATCAGAACGGCGTAGAAAAGACCGGCATCATCACGGCTGACAGCAAGATTGCAGCCGCCGAGATGATTCGTGCTCAAGGGCTGCTGCTGCGCGAATGTGAAGAAGCAGCCAAGGGCGCCAAGCCCGGCCCCGCCAAAGAAGCCAAAAAGAAGGGCGCCAAAGGCAAGAAGAAAGAGCCCAAGGGAGGCAAGGCCGGCGGAGCTGTCAGCCAGAAGGAGCTCATGATTTTCACCCGTCAGCTGGCCACACTGATTAGCGCCGGCCTGCCCCTGCTGCAAAGCCTCAACGTACTCAACAAACAGGAGCCCAACCCGAACCTGCGTGCTACCATCGGGGCTCTCGGTGAAGCGGTACAGGGTGGTTCCACCTTCTCCGAGGCACTTTCGGCCTACCCCAAGATGTTCAACCGTCTCTTCGTCAACATGGTGAAAGCCGGTGAGATTGGCGGTGTGCTCGAAACCGTTCTGAACCGACTGGCTGAATATCAGGAAAAGGCTAACAAGCTGCGCGGCAAAGTGACCTCTGCCATGGTCTACCCGCTCATCATCATGGTGATTGCCGTGGGTATTCTTATTTTCCTCATGCTGGTCATCGTGCCCAAGTTCAAGGAAATGTTCGAAGGCCAGAACATGGAGCTGCCTGCTATTTCCGAGTTCGTCTTCGGGTTCTCTGACAGCTGTATGGCGGACAGCATGATTCCCTACGTGCCGAATGCCGTGGTATTCCTGGCAGCCGTTGCCGCCGGTATTGTGGGTCTGAGTGTATGGAAGCGCACTCCCAAGGGAGCCCGTGCTATGGACAACTTCATGCTCAAGGTACCTAAGCTGGGCCACCTGACCCGCGTGAATGCCGTGGCTCGCTTCTCTCGTACCTTCGGCACCTTGGTGAACTCCGGTGTGCCGATTCTGCAGGCGCTCATGATTACCCGCGATACGGCCGGCAACATCGTTGTAGCTGATGCCGTAAACAAGATTCACGATGCCGTTCGCGAAGGTGAATCCATTGTCACCCCGCTGAGCTCTGCCTCCAACATCTTCCCGCCCATGATGATTTCGATGGTTGACGTGGGTGAAGAAACCGGTCAGCTGCCCGACATGCTCATGAAGGTAGCCGAAGTTTATGACGAAGAGGTTGACAACAGTGTAACGGCTCTCACCGCCATGCTCGAACCGCTCATGATTGTGTTCCTGGCTGTGGTTGTGGGTGGTATCGTGCTGTCAATGTTCATGCCGATGATGAAAATCATGGAAAGCGTATAATATCCGGTCATGAAATTACGAGTCAACAGAAAAGCCGCAGGCTTCACTCTGATCGAGATTCTGGTAGCCATTGCCATTCTGGCCACTCTGGCGGCCGGAGCCTGGCAGGCCAAAGGCTGGCTTGATAGCAAGCAGCTCAACACCGTGGCTCAGACCCAGGTCGAAACTCTCGCGGCTGCCATGAATGCCTACCGTGCTGATAACGGTGACATTCTGCCGGCCGGCCGAGGGGATGCCGTGAGTGCCACTGAGCTGTATTCCGCGCTCTATCGAGACGCCGACAACGATGGCGAACCGGACAAAGATGGAAGCGGTGTTACCCTCATGCCCTACTGCAAGCAGCTCGTCATCATCGAGAACACTAAGGACGGCGAGCGCGAGGAAGGTATCCCCTGCATCAAGGTCAAAGTGTCCGGCAAGAATGCCAAAGGCAAAAAGATCAAAGGCAAGCACTATGCCATCATCGACCCCTGGAACCAGCCCTACCGGTACAGGCTCGGCTGTGAAGCCATGGATGAAGACGGCAAGGTTGGCAAAGGCATTAACCCCGACTTCGATATATTCTCTCTGGGGCCTGACGGTAAAGGCAATGGCCTGACCAAAGACGGCGACAACGAAGACAATGTATCCAACATAAAGGTCTGGTAAGACCTGCCCCTGCAAACACTTACCCCACAGCGCCCGTATCAGCCACCTGCCGATACGGGCCTTCCCGTAGGTAACAGTAATTTCATCAGCAATGTATCAATTTCTCTCTTCCTCTCTGAGCGTAACCTGCGCCCTTGTACCGTCCATGTGCATGGTTCAGGCGGCGACAGCCCCTGAAACCGAGCCTGCGGTGCAGCTTGTCGCCCGTGTAACTCCGCAATATGCCCAGCGTATCAAGTTCGCTATTGTACCGCAACAGAGCAGCCCCACCATCGAAGGACGCGGGAAATTTGTACACATAAAGGCCGCAAATGTACGTGAGTGCATACGCGCCTATGGCTATTACCTGCGCCATATTGCCAAGGTGCATTTCTCGTGGAACGGCGACTGCAAGGCCGGGGCAAGCTATGTCATTCCCTCTCGCAAGATAACCGTACCTCAGTCTCTGCCTTTTAACTATGCCTACAACTACTGCACCCTGAGCTACACCACGGCGGCCTGGGACAAAGCGCGCTGGGAACGAGAGCTTGACTTACTGGCACTCAACGGCATACAATACGTTCTGGTTACCTCGGGTCTGGAAAAAGTGTGGCAAAACTTCCTGACAGAGCTCGATTACCCGGCGGAAAAAATCCGGAAGTTCATACCCAGCCCGTTCTATGCAGCATGGTGGAACATGGGCAACCTGGAGGGCGAGGGTGGACCTGTCAGCCAAACACTCATCGACAGCGAAGCCGAGTTAGGGCGATTTCTGGTAACTCGCCTGCGCGAGCTGGGTATGGAACCCGTACTGCAAGGGTATGTGGGCTTTTTGCCGCACGACTACCCCCAGGCAGGCATTGACGGCACCCTGCTGCCCCAGGGAAAATGGTGCGGGTACCCCCGCCCGGCAGTACTGCAACCCACAGCCCCCGCTTTTGAAAGCATAGCCAAGCTGTGGTACAAGCACCTGCACGCCGTGTACGGGGTCAAAGCCAAAGCCTACGGCGGTGACCTCTTCCACGAGGGTGGTCGCAAGGGTAACACCCAGTTGGATGCCGCTGCCCGCGCCGTACAGACAGCCATGCAGCAAGCCTCCCCCGGCTCCACCTGGCTACTGCAGGCCTGGGGACGCAACCCCGATAGAAAGTTACTGGAGGGCACCGACCCTGAACACACCGTTATACTGGCTCTGCAAAAAGACCTGACGCCGAAAGCGCAAGTGAACTTTAACTACGCCGCACGCCCCTTTGTGTGGTGCGAACTCTCCAACTTCGGCGGCAAGCACGGCATGTTCGGCGGAATGGATGTCATCGAAAACATGACCCGCGACAAAAGCAAGGCTATCGGCATAGGCATGATTTCTGAGGGCCTTGAAACCAGCCCCTTCTTCTACGAACTGCTTTGGACCCGCCTGAGTACCCCGGGTAAAATCAATCGGGAAGACTACATCAAACGCTACGTCACGAGCCGCTACGGCAGCAATGACTCCCGCTTGCAACTCGCCCTGAACCTACTAGCCGGCAGCATCTATACCCCCGACAAACGCCGCGAAGGCAGCCTAGAAAACATCGTCTGCGCCCGACCGAATCTCAGCGCAAACAAGGCTTCCACCTGGGCGGATCCCACCATGTATTATAAGCCTGAGAGCATTGAGAAAGCGGCCCAACTCTACTTGCAGGCCGGCCGTGCTGCCGGTAGCAAGCTTACCTCACAGCCGACATTCCGCTACGACCTGGCCGACCTGTGCCGACAGGTCCTGGCCGACCGGGCCCGTACCACCCTGGCCCGTTGCAAAGAGGCCTTTGAAAGCAAAGACCGTGAGACATTCCGGCGCGAGAGCGAGGCCTTCCTCAACATTATCCGCACCACCGCCGCCGTTCTGGCAACCTCTGAATATTACCTGCTGGGGCGTTTCATCGATGGCGCCCGCGGTCGCGGTACCACAGAGCAGGACAAAGCCACCCTTGAGCGCTCGCTGCGAAGACTCATTACCACTTGGCGCCCCGACATAGGTGTGCTCAACGACTACTCACACCGCCAGTTTGCGGAAATGATGAGCCACTACTACCTGCCCCGCTGGGAAATGTATTTCCATGACCGCCGAGCTGAGCTCGAAGGTGCAAACATTAACAGCGAAGAGGTTGTGCGTGAAGTCAACACGAACAATGGCGAGGCCGTAGAGCACGTTACCACACGCAACAAGGCCATGGAAACCTTCGAACTGAAGTTTGCTACGTCGACTGATACTCCCCTGCTGCACAAACCTGAAGGTGACATCATGACATTGGCCACCAAGATACTCGCAACTGATAATAAGTTTCAAAGCGAAAGCAAAAGAAGCGCTGAACACCGCACAAACAGTTGACACTTAATCCATACCGCAGCACTACGACATCTGACATGAGCGACAGTAAAAAGACACTCACTATCGGCAGATACGATGCTAAAAATCCGAACGCCACCCAACCGGATATACCCATAACCGGTGAAGGCAACAGCACCGTGAGCCGCAAACATGCCACACTCAGCATAACCGAGCGCAAGGGTGTCTACCTGCTGAACGATGCCGGCAGTAAAAATCACACATACTATCTGGATGGTGACACCTGGAAACAAGTCAACAACACCGAGGTGACACCCCTGACAAGAGTCAAGCTCGGTCTCTTCGAGGAAACCATCGGGGCGCTTGTACATGCCTACAATCGCCGCAACCCACCTGTCAGGCGCCGGACTCGATAATCGAAACACGGCCTCATGTTCGCTATCGCTAAATTATCAACCATCTGCGACATCTGACTAAAAAAGCTCGTACCGATTCATCATTTGTTGAACAAGCGCTAAGCTAATCACGTCCTAACCTACAGTATACTACAGTATAAACCATGAGTAACGCTCCCTCCCCAGGAAACAAGAACCAGGCAAACGGTGTGAATGCAAGTGCCAAGCCCGGACAAGACACTCGTCCTGTCGGTTGGCTGGTAGCCATTTGCGGGCCCATGGTGGGTCAATCGTTCACGCTGACCTGCGGCACCAACACCATCGGTCGTCGGCAAAACAACGACATTTTCCTGCCGGATGATGAATACATATCAAGAGCACACATCGTCGTGACCTACCGGCCCGAAAGCCGCAGCTTCTATGCTGCGCAGGCAACCGCAACCTCACAGCCCACCCAACTGAGCGATGGCCGAACAATCACCACTGAGCCAACTCCGCTCGAAGCCGGTGAAATTCTCCGCTTGAGCCACCGGACGTCGCTGCGATTTATCCCCTTCAGCAACCAATTCTTTGACTGGGATTACAAAAACTGATTTACCCATATACCGCCACATCATATCAAAAACCTTTACAACGACATATCATTCACATGACAACAATCGAACAAGAATCTGTTTTCAACCTTGCCCGAATTCACCTGATTGGAAATCGCCGCTCCCAGCAGGATTCCATCGGTTCCTGGGAATCAGCCGCCGCCACATTTGCTGTAGTAGCTGACGGTGCCGGTGGCCACGCCGGCGGCGAGCGAGCCTCGCAAACAGCCATCAGAGTGATGGAAGAAGCCTGGAGCACCAAACTGTGTAACGGTGTCACCCCTGAAGAAGCCGCACAGATTTTACGTGAGGCGCTTCTCACTGCTCACAATACCATCATCGCAGAAGCCGGCGGTAATGCCAAGATTTGCGGAAAATCCGCCATTGTCTGCCTTTATCTGCGCAATGGTCACTACACCGTTGCTCACGCCGGCGACTGCCGCGCCTATGTAGCAGACGGCACCCCCTGGGATAAACCGATTACGCGAGACGATTCGCTGGTGAAGCTCTTGATTGACATCGGCGAGATTGACCCGTCCGAAGAACGCAACCACCCTGACCAGAACGTGCTCACTCAGGCGCTGGGCGTTGACAGAGAACTCAAGCCACACGTTGCCGGCGGCACCTACAGCCCCTCGGCTTCTTTCCTGCTCTGCAGCGATGGGCTCTGGAACCAGCTTCCCGAAGAACTCTGGGAAATGAAATACTGGGATGTGCAGAATATCCAGGCCACGCTCGACAAGATGGGAGAAGAGTCTGTCAAAGCTGCCAATGGTCGTTCGGACAATGCTTCCGCCATCTGGCTTGTCCCCAACGGCCTCACCACACTCGTCCCCACCGCCTTGCCGACACAATCTGCTGCTACCCTCACCGAGGAAGAACCACCCGCAACGGCACAGCCGGTCAAGATTCCTGTTCCGACCGCAGATACTTCCACCTCCTGCAACTGCGGCTTACCTTTTGACAAGCGACATCTGGCACTTCTCGGCACCGGGCTGGCCACAGTGGTGGCTGCCTGCTTTCTATTTCGCCACGTCGCCGATGAAGAAATAGTAAAAGCTCCCGAAGTCACAGCCGCTATAACAGATGCTACGCCCCCCGCCGAGGCTGCTCCCACGGAACCCGCACCCACGGAGCCCGCACCCACAGAGCCTGCACCCACGGAGTCCGCACCCGCTGAGCCCGCACCCACGGAGTCCGCACCCACGGAACCTACACCCACGGAACCTACACCCACGGAACCTGCACCCACGGAACCTGCACCCACAGAGCCTGCAGCCACGGAGTCCGCACCCGCTGAGTCTGCTCCCGCTGAGGATGTAGAACCGGCTGTACTTGCCAAGGTTGAAATCGCCGATGGCGTGATGCTGGAAATCACAGAAGACGGTATAAAAGAAATCTACATTATTGATGAAGATTTAAAAGACACCCCTCAGACCAGAATCATCACAGTCCAAACAACCGGAACATCTCGCAAGCGCAGCTGGAAATATTTCTACACGACTGATTCAAACTACGGCAATACCGTATATTATCACTACACCATCAGCCACTGACGCAACATACAACGTCAAGCAAATATCCATCGAACTTCCATGCAGACAGTACTAGTCAACCCTCTGCCCCGTCGTGCGGGAACACGCCATGCACTTCCCCAGGGAACGATACTGCAACAGTACACGATACAGGAACTGCTCTCAGAGGACGTTCATGGATATACCTACAGGGCGTACAACAGGCAGATGGAATACGAAGTAACCATACGAGAACACGCCCCGGAAGCTAAGGTTACACGCCGGGCCGGAACGACAACCATACTCATCACCACCGATAAAGCTGATTTTGAATATTCCAGGGATCAATTCCGCGAACGTGCGAGACAGCTCTCAACGGTATGTTTGCCGGCCGGGGTTCCGGTCATACATGAATTTGCTGCCCACGGAACAGCTTATTGCGTCTGTCCGGCGCTTTCTGACGCGAAAAACCTTGCGAGCATGTCGGCTCAACGCCGGGAACTGACAGAAGAACGGCTCCGTAACATCTTGAAGGATTTGCTGCTGAACCTCGATGAATTACATACAGACGGCGTGATTCACGGGGCCATATCAGCCACCGCCATTCAGGTGCTGAAAAACGGCATGCCGACCTTCTCATATTACGCTGATTCAACTCAGGGCAAATCAGCAGCGGATGATTTGCGTGCGCTGGGTGCAACGTTATATGAATTGCTCACCGGTCACCAACCGAGTACCTATGCCGGCAATGTTCCGTTGCTCAGCAGGCAGGACTCTTTGCAGTCCGTATTCTCACAGCAACTGCTTGCCACAATAGACAAAGCTATCAGCCCGAATACCTGCTGGCAATCAGCCAAAGAGTGGCTCAACGCTCTTGACAACCCCATAACGGTAACAGTAGGGGTGAACATCGGCACTCGCTCTGCGAATACACCGGCCGCCCCGCCCCGCACCTTCATGGGTGACTATCCGCAACCGGCGCAACCCGCACCGGTTCCCGCAAGCGCCGCAGCCGCGCCGCCGCGCACCGTCATGGGTGGCTATCCGCAATCCGCGCAACCCACACCGGTTCCCGCAAGCGCCCCGGCCACACCGCCCCGCACCTTCATGGGCGACTATCCGCAATCCGCGCAACCTGCACC
>JAFVIC010000066.1 GCA_017477935.1 Akkermansia sp.
CAGCAAGCCCAAGCCGGCCCCCAAGCACCACCACAGCAGCAAGCCCAAGCCGGCCCCCAAGCACCACCACAGCAGCAAGCTCAAACCGGCGCCTAAGCACCACCACTGATTCCGACCTTTCACCACACACTGAATAATTCGTATGCTAAAGAAATCCATTCTCGTCATTTTACCGCTGCTGGCACTGAGCCTCAGCGCTGTTGCCGCTCCGCAAAATGCCCCCCGGAAGGATGTAGGCTTCGCGGAGTATTATCTCAAAGAGTTTGAGGCCGAGGTCAAGCGCGCCGGCGGAAATGCCAACACCCTCTTTCGCAACAAGAATGAGGCGCTCAAACGCATTCAGAACCTCATGAAGGCCTACCCCGAGGACCCCGCCGTGCTGGCGCTCTACGAGCGCGCTCGCGCAGCCCTCATGATGAGCAAAGGCAACTACCAGCAGATTACGCCCGCCATGGTCGCCTACCTCAACAATGAGAAGCAGCTGCGCGAGAAATATGCCCAGCTCAGCGTGACCAAGTGGAACGAACTGCAGCAGGGACGCGAACTTATCACCAAGGTATTCCCCACTGTCGACCCGCTGAAGAACACTCCCGAAACAGACCCCACGGAAAAGACTATCGTGCTGCCGGATGTCAAGTACCCGGACAACCAGTTTGTGGGTGCCTCCGGCGAATATATTGTGGTAGGTAAACCCTCCACCGGCTTCTATTTCGTGAACATCAGCGGCCGCGAATGGCTCGGGCCGTACGAAGCTATCAAGCGCTTCCGCCGCGAGGTCGATGGCTCTCTCGGCGAGAGTCTCAACTTCACCGTGTTAGGTAAAATCACAGGTCCTGCATTCGAAATTCCCGGCAATCGCCGTACCACAATGGCCTGGGGATGGGTTGTAGAACCCGAAGCTCTTTACATCGACGGTCGAATTGTGGCCACCTTCGATGCCAACCACGATAAGAGCGGCTCCTTCGTGGAGGAGGACAAGGTCGCCGCCATCAAGGAGGGTTGGTACACGGAAAAGGATGTGCCGGATAATGCCACCCCCGAACGCGTGATGGAGATTTTCCTGGCTGCCATCAAAGAGAAGAACTACGACCTCTATCTCAAGTGCATCAACCCCGAACGCTACAAGACCGAAACGGCGGAATCCCTGGTGCGCTACCACTGGGATCTGCACCAGGCCCGTCTGCATGGCGAATATGTGCATGCCACTTTCAGCGATACCAAGATAGTTGTAGCCAAGGGGCATGACGACAAGAATGACCTCGAAAACTTCTTCCTCGATGACAACCAGCGCGACCACCTCATCAAGATGCAGGGCGAAAAGGTGGAGCATGCTACAGTAAAGAGCCAGGCCTTCGACGAAAACGGCAAACAGGTCGGTAGCAAGAACGTTCACAAACTCATCCGCAAAGGCGGTGGTCGCTGGTATGTGGATGATTATGAAATCCGCTTCTGATTATCCTGCTTTGTGGAACTACTTCGATGAAGGCAGAGCGCTGAGGCGCTTCCACGATGGCAAGCAGGATTTGTATACCAATACGTATCAGGCCTATGTGGATCGCACTTTGCCCAGCTTATTCAAAATGAGTGAAGTACTCTGGGGCCTGGAGGACTACCTCAAAGCAGAAACCAGGTATTTCCATAATTTGGAGAAAAAAGAAGAATACAGTATATGCCAATGGGCAGATACCATCGAAAAATCCATCAAACCTCGAGTCATGGATATGCGTGAGCAAGCTGCCCGGCTAGTTCCTCAGTCACATCCCTCTCGCCGTCAGAATTAATGGATTGACACGTTAGCTATAAAACAAATTTAACACACAATGAAAACTCAATATCTCTTATTTTCCCTGCTACTGTGCGGGCTGACAGCTACGGCTCAGGATGGTGCAGGTTTTGACTTCACAGAAGAAGATGCCGCCACCGATGCACAGCTTGCCAAGCAACAGGAACAGCAGGCTCTTATCGGCAATGCCGTCAAGTATGAAGCTGCCGCCCACGAGTCCTATGCCATGGTGGTGAATGCCATAGCCGGTTGCTGCAACCAGCTCAAGGGGCACAAGGATCTGGTGGATTGCTCCAATTATCCGGATGCGGACACGCTACACAAGGAAGCTTTTGCCAATCTCCTGGCAAATTATCCTTATGATGCCGCCTCCGGTCAGTTCACGGAGGGTGTACTGAGCCGGGTGATGCTGAGCAAGGCCAGGCCCAACATGACCGGCGACCAAGTGACCCGTATCGAGCACATGATTACCCGTGCCGAGGCCATCATGAAGTGGTTCGCCGGTCCGTTCCGCTATGCCTGCACCATGCACAACCACGATTTTCAGAAGGAAGTGCAGCGCGTGGCCCGCTTTATTGAATACACCAAGACGGAGGAATTCAAGTCGGCAGACGTGGCTTACAGGGCTCTGGTGATATATTTTGATAGCAACGACGTGCCGAACCGGGCTATGACCGCCTTGCGGAGCTTTGGATACAACCAGCAGCAAGCATACGTGTTCTACAATTATTTCCACAACCGCATCAGCGACCAGGAACGCGAGAAGTGGATTAACTTTGTGCTGATGGGGCGTTCGACGCGCTATGGTTACGATGGTCCTATTCTGAATCTGCGCAGCGACATCACCCTCAGTAACGGTAAGCCGGTGTACTGGTATATCGATATTCACGGCACTAAACCCCGCATGGCCGCGACGGAGGTTGCCAGCAAACTGGCTTCCTACATCAACACCTTCCAGCGCTGGAATTCACAGCGCCTGGTCGATGTGAAAGCTTGGGGAAAGCGGGCTTTTGACCAGCTGCATGATGCTATCGGCCATTCGACGCTCAACAAGCTCAACGAGCTTGCCGGTGAAACACTGGTCAAGGAGGATATTGATTTCAAGAATGCCGTCCAGAACGCCATTCCGAATGGCCTGCAAGCCTTGCTGGAAAAGGATGACCTGCTGATGGGGCTTCCGGATTATCTGGCGGACAATACCAAATATGTGGATAACTGCAAGTTCGAGTCAAAGACATCTTTGCGAGCGCGGATTCTTAAGCGCGTGGAATTGGCAAGCCGCTTCCTCGACAACATTGCCGCAGAAGCTGCCAAGATTGTACCTGCGAACCATCCCTCCCGCCAGAGTGATTAATTCTCACCCGACAAACTTATTATTATGAAAATCAAATGCTTGAAAATCGGCATACTCGCCACAGCCGCTCTGTTGATGTCCGCCTGTGACACCTACAACGGCTATACCTCATTCGGGTACAGTACGGATGGCTACCACAGCAGCATCTCCACCTCTGTAACCTGGACTTCCGCCAGCTATGATGCCTATGGTTTCCCGATTTACGGTTATTACTACGGCCGCCCGGTCTACGGCTACACCCACACAGGGCGCCCCATTTATGTAGTAAACGAACTGTATGCCGGCTGCTATGTGCCGAGCTGGCGCCCGGCCTCGTGGTGCACACACCACCACCATTACCCCAGCGGTTGCCACCACGCCCCCAAACCGCCCAAATACTCCCGCGACCACAAGCCGGGCCACCGCCCCAGCCATGAACCGCACCGCGGCCCGAAACCAAGTGCCGACAAACCACACCACAGCTCTCACCAGCACGCTAAGGCCCCGCGTCCGGAGGTGAAACCCAAACCCACCACACGCCCGCAAATCACTCGCCCGAGTTCCACCACACGCCCGCAAATCACTCGCCCGAGCTCCACCACACGCCCGCAAATCACTCGCCCGAGCTCCACCACACGCCCGCAAATCACTCGCCCGAGTTCCACCACACGCCCGCAAATCACTCGCCCGAGTTCCAACACGCGCCCGCAGATCACTCGCCCGAGCTCCACCACGCGCCCGCAGGTCACTCGCCCGAGCTCCACCACACGCCCGCAAATCACTCGCCCGAGTTCCACCACACGCCCGCAGGTCACTCGCCCGAGCTCTACCACGCGCCCACAGGTCACTCGCCCAAGCTCCGAATCACGCTCGAAGATTGGGAATCGTAAGCGTCGTTAACACTGAACACCGGCCATGAGCTTACCCCGAATTATTGCTTCGTTATTGCTGATAGCCGGCACAGCGCTGCCCCCGGTCTCCGCCGGGGCAGCGCCGAGCGGTTATGACAGCTATAACCCCACGGCAACCGTGTATCTGCACGATATGCTGAGTCAAACCGCAGGGGTAACCGTTTGCCTGCAGGACAACACGTACCCGCTCACAGCGGACGAGAGCGCAGCCCTGCTGGCGCTGCTCAAAGGGGCGAAATCCGCCGCACCTCGCTGCGCACCGGAGGATTGTTTCTACCTGAACCTCCAGGGGGCAGACGGGCAGTGGCTCATGTCCCTGCCGGTGCAGAACACCCCGGAAGGGATTGTGCTGCTTTACCTCAGCTTGAAGGGCAACAATGCAGGCGCCCCCCTGCAGAACTGGTGGCAGGGTATATCAACAAGACTGAAACTCCGCCCAGACACACACCGTGGCTGAACAAAAAAATAAAGACGGTTGCGCCGCAAAGACCGGCAAGGGCTGCCTGGGGTTTCTGCTGGGCCCGGCCATGCTGGTTGGCGCCGTGTGCATGCTGTTCCAGTATGAGGGAGAGTACGTCAACATCTCCCGTGCGCTCGATGAAGCTGAACCGCTCGTAGAGCGAGTGGCAGATATAGCAGCTCCCTCGCCGGCACATGAGGGAAAACTGGTGTATGTGCGCGGACAGGCATCCACCACCGATATCCTGCGCGATGAAAAATATGGTGTGGAGGCCAACGCTATCCGTCTGAATCGATTTGTACAATATGCCCAGTGGGTGGAGAACAAAACAAAACGCAGCGGATCTGAAAAAAAGCCCATGTTCATGTCTGAATATGAGTTTAACCGCAACCGCGACAGCGAGTGGGTTTACAGTTATCAACGCCAATGGAAGAACAAACCGGTACTCTCCGGTTCCTTCTACGATACTCGCTACAGAGATGCTAACCGTGTCTTTTACGAAGAGCAGAATCTCCTGCTGCTTGCTCAGCATGTGCAACTGGGTGGATATCGCCTGAACCCGGACCAGATTGCCCGCATCGGCGGCAAAGACGAAGCGATACCCCCCACCCGGATTCCGCCCATCGTGCAGGGGCGCGCCGCACTGAATGGTAAATACCTGCACGTGGGGCGAGCGCCTGAAGGAGAGCTCTACTACGGCGTCAATACACAAGACCCCTCCATCGGCGATGTGCGCATTTCATGGAAGGCCAATAAACCCACACAACTCGTCTCCCTGGTTGCCGTGCAGCGTGGCAACAGCTTCGAGCCGTACACGGCCACAAATGGGGTCAACGTCGATTTGCTCTACACAGACACCCTGAGCCCCGCCCAATGCTTTGAGAAAGCCCGCAGCACTAACACCGCACAATTATGGGGAGTTCGCGTGGGCGGCTGGCTCATGCTCTGGGGTGGTTTTGCCTGCATGCTCAGCCCGCTGGCCGGAATGGTGCCTTTCTGCCGCAAACTGGCAGAGAGCGGAGCCACCGTCATCTCGCTGCTGCTGGGCTCAATGCTGTGCCTGCTGACGATAGGTGCAGCCCAACTGTTTGTTCGACCGATTGCGGCAATTTGTCTGCTGCTGACAGCCGGTGCCCTGCTCTGGCTGAGCATAACACTGCGACGCAAGGCTGCAGCCGCCGGTCGCGTCGGGAAAAAGAAAAAAAATCTCAATAATCAAATCCGGTCATGAATAACATACTGAAACATCTTTGTCTGCTTGGTCTGCTGGCAGGGAGCGCCCTCGCCCTTACCCCTGAGGAAAAACTGGCCAGGCTCAATGAAGCCTTTGGCGAAGGCAACATAGCAGAGGGCGAAAAATGGGGCTACTCCATGTTGAAAGACGGCGACACCAGGAGCATACAACTGCTGCTGGAATACTTCAACGACATCGGCTATGCTCCGGAACTCCAAAAGGCCCTCAGAAAAAAGGCCGCCGAGATGAACCTCAACACCGAACTCACCCCGAACGAAGGTGCGCCATGGCGCCTGCATGCCATAGCTCTCGACAGTGAATATGATAGCCTTTCTGCCGAAAATGATGCCGCCGGAATACGTGAGCTCGGCCTGCGACTCAGCAAAGCCGGGGGAGCAACCCACCGCTACGGTATCGGCCTGCTCTATGTAGCCGCCTCGATGGGCGATACCGAGGCTCTCGACCGGCTGGCTGCCATGTACCGACAGGGAACCGATGTACCCCGCGATTCTGAGAGCGCCGATTACTTAATCGCCGGTCTCAACGCCACCACCGAGAGCCATGCCGCTATCAGCGAGGTATTCGGGTATTGCCTGGGACAAGGGGGAACCCCTGACCTCGTGCGTGAGCGTGGCGTAGACTTCGCAGAGGGGCGCAATGGCGTGAAAACGAACGAAAATACTGCCATCATCCTCTACCGTGTGGCAGCCGACATGGGAGATGCCAAAGCCGCCCGCTGGATGGGCTGGCGCTACCTGCAAGGCCGCGGCGTAAAGAAAAGCCGCAAACTTGCCGAACAATATTTCACCATTGCCGCTATACAGGGCGACCCGGGAGCACAAGATGCTCTGAAATCAAACTTCGGTAAAACCGTCAGAAGCTCGAACTGATATCTTCCCCCCTCCTGAGATTTCGCTCACAGGGGGGGCTTTTTTATATCGCGCTACAGCCGGTCACTGCGCATAGCTGTGCACGCTCACGATATTTGGCAGCAGGTTAACCACGAAAAAGGTGATAAGCACTGCAGCGAAACCTGCCAGCAACAGGGCACGACGCCACACCGGCGTGGGGGATGGCAGGTGGAAGTAGATGAGGTAAATGACCCAGGTGATGAGGGCCCAGACCTCTTTAATATCCCAGGCCCAGTAGCGCGCCCAGGCAGCATCTGCCCACAGTGCACCGCTCCACAGCCCGAAGGTAAGGCAGGGGAAAGCCAGGCGCACCACTTCATCTGCCGCACGCAGGCGCTCCCCGCACGCCCCGCTGAAGGACAGCAGCACCTGCACGGCGGAAACCGCCAGCAGCCCATAAGCCACCACATAGCTCACTACATGCGGCACAAACCAGGGTGACTGCAAAGCCGGCATCTGTCGCCAGGTGGCCTGCATGGGCATGCAGAGCGCCCCGACCATGGCCACCATACCCACGGCAGCAAAGCAGGCAGAAAGCTCCACGCTGCGCACACGGCGCATGTAGCAGGCCGCCGGGCCCAGTACCAGCGGGAAGAAACAGAGCACATGGCGCATGTTGCCGAAGGGCAGCGAATCCGCCAGCACACCGTTAGCCACCAGCAGAGCCAGCGCAGTACACCAGGCCGCCACCTCAAGCCCCCGCGCCGCCGACGTGAGCCCGCGCAGAGCTGTGGCCAGCACACCGGCCTGCAACAGCAACACACCAATGGTAAGCAGCGTAATGAAGATGGTCATGCCGCCATCTCCTTTCCGGGAAGCAGCGCAGGTGTTGCAGCCTCACGCCGCCACCAGCACCAGCAGGCAGTGCAGAGAATAAGCCCCACCATGCCCACCAGCGCCGGCAGGCGCCCCGGGGCACGGCGCAGCTGCAGAGAAACCAGCGTACTACGCCCCATGGGGGTATAGGAATTGAGGTAAATGAGCCAGCCCTTGCACTCCAGCGGGTAGTTCACACGCACCACCTCATCTCGCTGCTCGGAGCGGCCGCGGTAATCAGTCTCGATATGCAGGGCAGCGCTGTAGTCACGCACGGCGCGGGAGTCACGCATGAGCAGGCGAACCGGTTCCCCGGGCAATACCAGGCAGGGTTGCGGCATGCCATCCATCAACTGCAAATCCTCCAGCGCCCACAGCTCATCGCCATAGCGCAGGCAATCCACCTCGACCACCGGGTTGCCCACGGGCACCCACTGCCCGTGGCCCCACTCATAAAGGGTGTAGCTGTCATCGCCGTAGTAGGTTGTTGAGAACGAATCCGCCCGCAGGGTAAAGGGCAGGCGCTCTTTTTCGCCATCGGCAGTCATGACCTCGCGGATAGTCACCCGCCCATTGGCGGGCAGCTGAGCAATGGCTGTTACCTCGCCCACATGGTCGGCATAGGCGCCGATTCCCACCAGCGCCAGGCACCAGTGCGCCCCGGCAAGCCACAGCTGCCGCTGCATGAGCCGCATAACAAAAAAGCCGAAGATGCCCGTAAAAAGCGCACCGACCACCGCCGTGCATGCCATACCCAGCGCACCGAACCACATCGCGCCACCCAGTGCAGCGTATTCCACCGCTCGGCAACCATACTGCCACAGCACCACCAGACCGGCACCGGCAAAGAAGGTGCAAATCAGCCCGAAAACGAACTGCGCCCGCTGACCGGCTGCTATACGCCAACCTCCCCACAGACTCAGCACTATCGCCAGCACACCGGTAGTCAGCATCAGCCAACTGCCATAAACAGCAGGTACCCCGGCCAGCGGAAAACCACCCACCAGCAAGAGCACCCCGACCACGCCCAGCAACATGAGCGTGAACTTCAGCAAAGCCCGTCTACTTTTCAATGCCACCAATGGTCAGATATCAGAAATGCCAGGTCGCACAGAAGGTACCGTAAACAGCCTCGGTCTTCTGTGTGCGGTACATGGGACTATGGTACACAGCACCGGCGAAGTAATCAATACCGCCGTGCGATACACCGAGCCCGAACTGAGCCTCCACCTGCCAGGGTTTGCGGCTGCAAGTCTGGTCGAAGTGGTGCACCACACCGCCGTCGATGGTGATATCGTGCGCCACAAACTCCGTATAAATGCTTGCAACAAGGAAATATGACGTCACATCGCGACGATAGCCGGGTTTATCAAGCAGGCCGATACCGAAATTACCGGCACGATTGCCATTCACCTGCATGGAGGCAGGCAGATTCACGCCGTAGCGCACGCTCAGACCGGCACCACCGCGAATGAAAGCCGTACCGACATCTTCGCGGGTGAAGAAGGTGGCATCCGTCTGCCAGCCGTTACCGCAGTCAAACTCCAGCCAGGGCAGGCGGAAATCCTGGCGCATATTCAGCTGTACCGTGGCTTCAGCGGGCACCTGTTCGCCCCAGCCATCCCAAGTCTGCATATCGCAGGCCTCATGCAGGCCGTTCTGTGTATAGCGGGCAATGGAGGGATTGCCGGTCGTGCCGATCTGCAGCTCCGTAGAGGCGCCGAAATTTTCCCCGCGTAACAGGTAAGCTGCGCCGACAGCCATGTAACCGGCGTAGGGGCGCTCCCCGGGCACGGCACCATCGGTGTGCGTCTCAGGTGTGTAAATGTTCTGCACCAGCGAAATACCCCAGGCATCGCCGTTTTCCAGGCTCTGCGCGTAGTCAATGCGCGTGCCGTGCGTGTAATTGCCATCGTTACCGAACGCCGAATCATTCTCGAAAAGTACACGCAGGTGGTGCTTGGGCATGGTGGTATAACCTTCCTCACCCGGTTGTGCAATCGGATTATAATGCCCTGCCAGCAGAGAACCGCCGGCCATCACTGCCCATGGAATTAAGCTCATACGTAAAATCTACTTCTTTTACCCCAATCTGTCAAGTACAAACTCGCTATCTCAGGGCAATTTCATGTTAAAAATGTTAAACGGAAACGATTGCTGTTGAAGAATGATTACTGTGCGGTTGAACAACGCGGGCATTTGAGTTCCCGGTGTTTATTATACGTATTCAACGCGGCTGCTTTTTTGCCTTTTACATCCCCCATATCCGGGCAAGGGCCGTATTTTTTGTTGAATGCCTCCTGCTCTTTGCTGACCTTGCTCTGATTGCCTGCGGCAGCCGGAGCGGGGGTCTTATCAGCCTTACCTTCCGACTTTTTGGCTTCAGCCGTCTTTTTGGTTTCAGCCGACTCTGCCGATTTCTTCAGTTTATCCAACTGAGCGGCACAACGGGAACACCCTAAATCAACGCCTTTCTTCAGGGCGCTTGTATCGCTGCTACCGGCTTTACCCGGGCATTTATTATCATGTTCATCGAACTTTTTCTGGCGTTCCTTGCAGGTTTCGCACCCCAGTTTGCAACCGGCAACAGTTTCCCTGCGCTTGGTACTGTCAGCCCCCGGGCATTTTTCGCGGTGAGCCGTCATCTCGCCGAATCGCTTGGTGCAGGTCGCGCAGCCAAGCTTGCTGCCACTTTCCGTAGCGACAGGGTCTGCGCTGTCTTTGCCGGGACAATTTGCGGCATGGTCATCGAGCTGCTTGAGGCGTGCAGAGCACTTTTCGCAACCGAGCTTGCTGCCAATTTCCAGAGCGTAACGCTCCGTGCTGTCGTCCCCAGGGCACTTTCCATCATGAGCCGTCATTTCACCGAGGCGTTTCTTGCAAGTCTCGCACCCGAGTTCGCTCCCTTCTTCCGTAGCCTTACGGTCAGCACTGGCCTCACCCGGGCACTTGTGAAGTTCCGCAAGTTTTGCAGCGCAAGGCTGACAGCCCACATTCTTGCCGGCCTTCAATAATTCGGAGTAGTTTTCGGCCCCTTCTTCAGGGCACTTATGTTCGCGCAACGCCAAGCGCCTGGCACACTCTGCGCAGCCGATATCAGCGCCGGATTTCAGGTTTGAGTCAAGGTTTTCGGCGCCTTCTTCGGGGCACTTATGTTCGCGCAACGCCAAGCGCTTGGCACACTCTGCGCAGCCGATATCGGCGCCGGATTTCAGGTTCGCCTCAAAGTTTTCGCTACCATCTTCAGGGCACTTGTGATTGAGCACTTTAAGTTTGTGCTGGCATTTGGGGCAGGTATCATACCCCTCCCGCAAGCAGATAATCGCACTGTTATTCAAATCTGCCGCACAATTATGACCATAGGGCACAACATCTCCCCCGGCCTGTTCCTGCCCATCAGCATACACGGACGCACCGGCCTCGGCCTCCGATTCAGGCTGGTTCACTTTCTCACCCACTCCCATGACTAACCACAATACACAGGTTACGACCATCACAAAAAGCAGAGCCACCAGAATGATGAGACCTCGCGGAGCAGAGCCTTGCGCCGGTTTTCTGCGAGAGGATTGAGCAGACCTACCTTTAACGGAAGGCGTTGCCACGCTTGCCGGGGCAGTAGGTGTCGTAATCACGGCTTTTGAGTCAATCACCGCCAGCGGCTCCGTCAAATCCGGGAACGTAAACCACACCTTTGTCCCATTGACCATGCAACTACCATCCGTCAATACTGTTGGTTCAGAACTTTCTGTCGCGACAAAAGCCCGTTCCTCCCATCCACTTTCCGGCGACTCAACTTCTATGGCCGCCAGCTCAGGCATTTCAAGGGGCACCACGGCATCCCACGCCTCCGCAACCCCCAACGGCAATAAAGTGAGTCTCATTCGAACACACAAATCGCGCATGGCTACAAGATCTCCGGCGGAATACCCGGCATCTATCGCTACAGGCAAAACACACTGGCCTTCAGGTATTGAGTCCGAAATTCCCAGGATGGCATGGGGCATACACACCCGGACAGAAAGGGACCGTTGCTCCAGTACCCGAACCACCCGGTTGCACATTACGCCGCCGGGTATACCAACAATCGTGATATGAGAAAATTGTTGCTGCATAACTGACAGTTAAATTGTTATTATTATGATGATTGAATATTCTTCAGGCGCTCCCTGCAGGTCGGGCACCCCAGGGCGGCCCCCTGCTCCGTAGCAGCGCGGTTGGAACTGTTATTCCCGGGGCAGCGCTTCTCATGGTTCTGCATTTGATACAAACGTGCCATACAGGTACTGCAGCCGACACCAGCCCCTTTCTCTGTAGCCGGACGGTCGGAGCTGTTTTTCCCGGGACAGCAGCCCTCATGGTTCTGCATTTCAATCAAACGAGCTTTGCAGGTTACGCACCCGAGAGCCGCACCCTGCTCTGTATCCGAACGGTCGTCACACTGTGTGCCGGGGCAGCGATTCTCATGGTTCTGCATTTCAGTCAAGCGAGCTTTGCAGGTTGCGCACCCGAGAGCCACGCCCCCCTCCGTAGCCGGGCGGTCGGGGCTGTTTTTCCCGGGGCAGCAGCCCTCATGGCTCTTCATATCCGTCAGGCGAGCCTTACAGGTTTCGCACCCGAGAGCCGAGCCGTCCTCCGTAGCTGTGCGGTCGGTACTGTTTTCGCCGGGGCAGCGATTCTCATGGTTCTGCATATCCGTCAGGCGAGCCTTACAGGTTTCGCACCCGAGAGCCGCGCCCGCCTTCGTAGCCGTGCGGTCGGTACTGTTTTCGCCGGGGCAGTGCTTCTCATGGTTCTGCATATCGGCCAAACGAGATTTGCACAACGCACAGCCCCTTCCGGCACATTGTTTCACATCCGCCTGATTGGTGCAGTGCTCACCGGGGCAGTTTTCTTGGATAGCGGCCAACAGGTTCCGGCAGTTCATGCAGTACTTGCCGGCCCATTCTGCAATAACGGCACCATCGGGCACACCCCCTTTTTTGTGGCTTTGTTCATGTTCTTCGAGCGCCTTCAGAGTTGCTTTACATTTTTCGCAGTACTGGGCTGCGAGGCGCAGCTCCTCAGCATCGCGAATATTGTCGCAATGATGCTTCTTCTTTATCCTCTCTAAGCGGTCTTTGCAAGCTCTACACCCCAGTGCAGCACCTCCACAGACTTGGCTGACTTTCGATTCATCCAAGTGCGAACAATCCTTTCTATGAGCCAACAAGCTCTTCCATGCCGCCGTGCAATGCTCACAACCATATTCCACCCCGACACTAAGAGTACTGCTGTTATAGTTTGCCGGTTCCGGGCACTGATGCACCACCTTTACCGGGACAGCCGAAGATTTGTCACCCGGGGTTGCACCCTGCTCATTTTGCTGAGTACCGGCCGAGGGCTCAGTAGGTTCCGGGCCGGTTGCCCTGGGGTCAGGGTCACTCAGCAGCGCAACCAGCCCCAGGCCGACAAACACGGGAATCGAAAGCACACCCACCAACTTCAGCAGGGAACGTTTTTCGCCGCTTTTCAAACTCGAACCTATCTCCTTGAGCGCACAAGCTCCTTTTTTCACACCAACTGTCAGTAATTCCTGCAAAGAAGGCTTGCGCACAACACGCGGCTGAACGGGAGGCGGGGAATAGCATGAGATATTCAAATCTGCCAGCGGCTCACTCAATGACAAAGGGGCAGAATGTACCAAGGTACCGTTGACCCGCCCATCATCCACCGGCTGTGGCGGTTCCGGAGCAACCATACAGATATACTGTTCAAGCCAATCGCCATCCACCGCCGTGACCGGCAGTGCGGCCAGTTCCGGTAATTCGAGCGGTATCAGGGAATCCCACAGGGAGCTATCACCTATGGGGCACAGCTCCACACCGCGCTGCACACACATGTTGTACAAACCGACAAGTTCCTGCGGCGTATACGAATCTTCCACCACCAGAGGGAGCACACGCTGCCCGCGGGGAATCTCCACTGCTCCGGCCAGATACTCATCGATGGAGAATAAACACAACTCCACCTTTCGCACCTGCGCCAGCCGGTGCAGGTACTGTGACCGTTGACTCGCCGACAAACCGGCTGCATATATATTCGTACTCATCGGTTGAACTGTATGTTATGGTATGCCGCTTTCATTTTATCTGCCGAAAGCCCTCAGTCGGCTCCTGCAAGTCGAGCAGCCCTTGGAAGCATAGTATTTCAGCTTCGAATGAGTTTGCCCGCCGGGCATGTCGCCACTCTTCACCACAGGGCATGTGTGTCTGGGCACTGGGCCCGGGCCCGGGCCCGGGGGTGGGGGGGGCGGGGGGGGCGTCTCCGTTTTAGGCCAATTCTTCTTGCGTCGTACGCAGACGGAACAGCCCAGACCGGCACCGGTATTCGTAGCATTTTTATTCGTGCTATTCGCCCCCGGGCACTTATGGTTTTGCATCTGCCGCCAACGCTTAGCACAAGTAGCACAACCAGCATCCGCACCTGCCTTGGTACTTGCCTGATTCGAGCTGTACTTACCGGGGCATTTGTTACCTTTATGCGGGTCGGCCGGGGCATCGGTCCAATTCTTCAAACGCTTAGCACAGGTGGGGCAGCCCAGAGCGGCACCGGTTTCCGTGGCCTTTTTATTTGAACTCTTTGCCCCCGGGCACTTATGGCGTTGCATCTCCTTCCAACGCTTGGCACAGGTAGCACAACCGGCATCTGCACCGGCCCGCGTAGCCGACTGATTCGAACTATCCTCACCGGGGCAATCATGGGTAGGCCAATTTTCCAGGCGGCTCTTACAGGTGCTGCAACCCAGCGCAGCCCCCTGCTCAGTGGCGGTGCGATTGGTGCTGTTCGCACCCGGGCAACGATCCTCGTGATCCTTCATCTCGCTCAGGCGGGATTGGCAGGTGGTGCAACCCAGAGCGGCGCCGGACTCCACAGCGCTGCGGTCTGCACTGGCAGCCCCGGGGCAGCTGTGGTCGCTAATCTGAGCCAGGCGGCTCTTACAGGTGCTGCAACCCAGCGCAGCCCCCTGCTCGGTGGCGGTGCGGTCGGTGCTATTCGCACCCGGGCAACGATTCTCGTGATCCTTCATCTCGCTCAGGCGGGATTGGCAGGTGGTGCAACCCAGAGCGGCGCCGGACTCCACAGCGCTGCGGTCTGCACTGGCAGCCCCGGGGCAGCTGTGGTCGCTAATC
>JAFVIC010000067.1 GCA_017477935.1 Akkermansia sp.
CAGCCATTTTTCACCCCGTGCGAAGCGCGGTTTTCACCACCGGCGCAGCCGGTTTTTCACCGCTCGCGTAAGCGAGCTTTTTGTGCCGCAGCCAGTACACGCGGGACGATTTGCGGCCACGGCGTCCTCCTACCAGGGGCGGGGGCTCGCTTACTCTGCTACGACGGTGAAAGCCGTCGTAATCTCGCTGAGCCCGTCAGGGCTCAATCTCGCTCAGCAGTTCTGCAGAATCTCGCTTTCGGCGCAAGCCGAAAATCTCGCCTGTTACCACCGCATGAGGCAAATAATCGGCCAGCGCCATCTGTCGGCCCTTCGCGTTTCTCATGTACTTTTCCTGTCATCCCCTGGGGTGCCGCTCTGACGGACTCAATTTGACCGGCTGCTCCGGAAGTCGATTGCTTTCTCGGTGTGTCCGCTTACGGCGGCCGGTGAAATTGTAGGCGAGCCGCCCACAGTGAAATGATGACTCTACGGGCGCATACTGAAATGGGGGGGCGCTCCATTGAAATTGGCTCGCCGGCCGAGTCTGTGGAAATAGGCTGCTGTCGTTGCGCGATGGCAATCTCGATGCGTTAGTTGCTTGCGGGTGTGTAGGTGTGCAGCAGGGCGACCATATCGGCGGCTAGGCGGCGGATGGCGGGTTCTTTGCCGCGGATGGCGGGCAGGCTCCACAGGGTGAAGTCATTGTGCGCTACGATGTTGAAGTACATGCCGCGCAGGCAGGTCATGCACCATAGCCAGTCGGCGTGTGCCATGCCGGGGAAATGGGTTTGCACGGCTTGTTGCCATTCCTGCAGGGCGTATGAGTAGTGCGATTCGTAGACTTCGTGGGTGAGTTCGGGGGCTTCGTAGCCCATTTTGTTGAGAAAGCAGAGCACTTCTTCGCCGGAGGCCACGGTGGAGTCTTCCCAGCGGGTGAGGGGGGCGGCCAGCCAGGAGTAGATGATTTCTTCCACATCGCCGTTTTCGCGTGCCTGTGCGAGTGCGCTCAGGCACACGTTGTTGTATTGTTCCGAGACGTGGGCGAGCGTGTCGCGATAGAGGTCGGCTTTGCTGCCGAAGTGGTAGCGAATGAGCCCGATGTTGACGCCTGCGGCGTTGGCTACATCGCGCATGGAGGTGCCATCGAACCCGAGTGCCGTGAACCGGGCGATGGCCGCGCGCATGATATTAGCTTTCGTGGCGTCGGATTTATTCATGGCCGAGTGGGGCGGTCGAATGGGTTGTCGTGTTCACCTCGGGCGTGGGCGTCGAGGTAGTCGATGTCTTCTTTGCAGAATTTTACCAGACGGGTGCGTGAGACTTTACCGCCCGGTGTGCGCAGGTAAACAATCTGGTTCTTTTCGTCGTAGCGCTGAAGTTTGGCAAAAAGGGTTTCGCCCTTGCGGGAGCGCCAGTCGCGGTAGCCTCGCTGGCTGAGTTTGGCGTGGAAAGCGCGGTAGTTTTGCTCGGCAGTTTCGATGCCGACTTTGAGTTCTGCTTCTACTTCGGTTACAAAGCCTTCGTACCCATCGATTCGGGCGGTAATTTTACCGCGGGGGTCTACGACGATGAGGGCCGGGACGTGTTTGAGGTTGTAGCGGCGAGCCAGGTTGCTGATGGAGCTGGTGCTGTAGCGGGCGTTGCCGGTGGAGGTTTCATCCATACCGGCTCCGGCATCGAGTTTCACACGCACGATTCTATCTTTGCACCAGTAGTCGAACTTGGGGGTGTCGAGCAGGTGGGCGCCGAGCTTTTTGCTCTTGGGGCTGGTGACGGAGTTGTGAAACCAAATCAGCAGGGGGCGGCCTTCGCGGCGGGAGAGCTTGAGCCCTCGCCCCAGGTCGCCGAGCCAGCCGTTGCCCTGACGGCGGTTTTCAAAGGCGGCGGTCAGGCCGGGAATGTCGGCGTCCGGGTTGTCGGGGTCGGTCCATATCAGCTCACCCTCGGCGCCGTTGTCGATTTTTTTGAGTTCTTCTTCCGAGGTGACGTGCATGGTTTCGGCGCCCAATCCGCCGCCACCGGGGAGCAGGGGGTTGGCTGAAAATCCGGCAAGCTCTTGCCCGGGTTCCTGCGAGAGCGGGTTGTCGGGCAGTTCTTCCACAACGTCACGTGTGCTGCAGGCTACGGTGAGCAGCAGGGTGCAGAGCAGGGTGAGCAGGCTGTGACGGGGGAAAGGCATGGGGATTTACGATTTACGATTTACGATTTACGATTTGCGATTTGCGATTTGCGATTTACGATTTACGATTTACGATTTACGATTTACGATTTACGATTTACGATTTGCGATTTACGATTTACGATTTACGATTTACGATTTACGATTTGCGATTTACAATTTACGATTTTGATATAGCCCGATTAGTGCTGCTGTTTGGCTTGTTGCCAGGCGGCTTCCATTTGCTCGGGGGTGGCGCTTTGCAGGGTAAGGCCCTGCGCTTTGATGAGCTGTTCGAGAGTGTTGAAGCGGCGTTCGAACTTGCGGTTAGCGGCATCGAGTGCCACTTCGGGGTCAATTCCGCGGCGGCGGCACAGGTTGACGGTGGTGAAGAGCAAATCACCCAATTCTTCTTCCACGTGCGGGTCGCTGTCGGGCAGGGGGAGGGTTTCCGCCACTTCGTCCGTTTCTTCGCGTATCTTGGCGATGACTCCGGCGTGGTCGGGCCAGTCGAAGCCCACTTTGGCTACCTTTTTGGTAATTTTGTATGTGCGCAGCAGGGCGGGCAGACCCTTGCCGCAGTTTTTGAGGTAGGGTTTGTCTTCTATTGCCTGCTCTTTGCGTTTAATGGCGTCCCACTGGGAGAGCACGCCATCGCTGTTCTGCACTTGTGCCGTGCCGAATACGTGCGGGTGGCGGCGCACCATTTTGTCGCTCAGGTCGCAGGCTACATCGGTCAGGGTGAATCCTTCTTCCGGGGTCTCCGCTGCCAGTTCCGCATGGAAAAGCACTTGAAGCAGCACATCGCCCAGTTCTTCGCGCAGGTGGGGCCAGTCTTTGGCGCGTATGGCGTCTATGCACTCGTAAGATTCCTCCAACAGGTTGGGGATGAGACTCTCGTGCGTCTGTTCGGCATCCCACGGGCAGCCGCCGGGAGCGCGCAGACGGTGCATGACGGCTATGGCACGCTCGAGCTGGCGCTCGGGCGTGCGGCAGTTTATCATTTCGTCGTCAGTCATCATTTGCGGCGTTGGTCGCGGCGTTCGTTGGTGGCCTTGCCGGCAAGGATGTTGTCGATGTGCTCGATGAGTGCCCACGATACGCGGCGGCGCTGGTACTTGCGCCACAGTAAGTCGCGCAGGGTCTGCCACAGCTCGGGGGTGAACTCGGCCGGTTCGGGTTCTACTTCGTCTTTCATGGCTCGGCCTACCTTGGGGGTGCAGGTGAGCTGCCACCAGCCGCCGAAGTGGCTGGCTTCGTACACGACCTTGTTGCCGTCGGCATCTTTATCTTTCCAGGAGAAGGTTTCCATGGCTTGTAATCCGATGTAATGCAGTGAGAAAGGGGGGATGATTAACGGCGCTTGCGGTTGTTGCCGCCGCGCAGTTGGCGGTGGGCGTTGGTCACGTCGTCTGTAATGGTGGGGGCGATATCGGCCCCGGCATTGTTCAGGGAGATAATGAGCGGCTTGGCACGGTTGCCGTTGGCGTCGTACTTATAGATGACTCGTTGCACGAGTTTGTTGGCGGGGTGGGAGTACATGCGCTCCTCAATCAATCGGGCTTGCGAGTCGTAACCGTATGATACTTTGTAGATAGGTTGGCGCTTGCTGTTGTAGATGACACAGGCCACCAGCTGGCCGTACTTGCCCTCGGTATAGTCGTTGATGGCCGCGAGCCTGCCGCTGGGTGAGTAGGTTGCGCAGCGCATGCCACGCCAGCCGGCCTGCCGTTTATACACGGCTTTGGAGCCGTCGGGGTGGCGCATGACGCGCACCATGTCGCGATCCTCATTCACCAAGTCAGGGCTCTGCGCCGGGCTCAGCTGAGCACAGACCAGGCAGAGGATTGTTACAAGCAGGTGGAGCGGGGACTTGTTCATGGGGGTATTCTACTATCTCTACCCGGCGATTGCAAGTGCGAAGTATGGCGTACCCTGCCATTTTTCTTGACACTTGCCGCACTAACAGGCACAATGAGGGCATGACAGCCCGCAAGCCTATCAACGTGCGTCGCCCTGAGGTTATGGCCCGTGTGCGTAACAAGGTGCAGCAATATAATAGCGAATTGGTGGACTCTATTCGTGCCGCCGGTAATGTGCTTAACCTGCCGGGGTTCGAGGTGCATCTGGCCGGGGCATTCGGTTTTTGTGATGGTGTGAAGCGCGCCATTGAAATAGCCTATGCCACCTGTGCCATGTTTGAGGGGCGGCGGATTTGGCTGATTGGTGAAATCATTCACAATCCGGCCGTGAATGCTGATTTGGATGCCATGGGGCTGCGCCATCTGCCCTGGAACCTCAATGACCCCGTATATGCCGGGTTGGATGAGGATGATGTGGTTATCATTCCGGCATTCGGGGTGTCGGTGCTTATGCGTCGCATGCTTGAAGAGAAGGGGGTGCAGTTGGTGGATTCCACCTGCGGCAATGTTATCCGCGTGTGGCAGAAGGTGCGCAACTACGCCAAGCTCGGAATTACCAGCGTGATTCATGGCAAGGCCAAGCATGAGGAAAGCCAGGCGACGGCTTCGCAGTCTTGCGGTGAGGACGGCAAGGGTAATTTTATCGTGATTTTCAATGAGACCGAGGCTCAGTTGCTGGCTGACTACATAGCCGGGCGTGGTGAACGTGCGGCCTTCATGGCTCATTTTGAGGGCTGTTATTCCGCGGGATTTGACCCTGATATTCACCTGGCAGAAATCGGTATGGCGAACCAGACTACCATGCTGAAGAGTGAGACGGCGCACATACAGAGCATGTTGCGTACCGCTGTGGTGGAGCGCGATGGTGATGACCTGCGCTTCCATGCGTTCGACACCATTTGCGGTGCCACGCAGGATCGCCAGAATGCCCTTTTTGAGCTGTTGGATAAACCGTTGGATGCCATGTTCATTATCGGCGGTTATAACAGCTCCAATACCACGCATCTCGCCCATATTGCCTCTCTTAAACTGCCGACCTTCTTTGTGAAGGAGGCGGATTGCCTGATGGGGCTTGATAAGGTTCGTTCGTTTGATTTGAAAGCAAAGGCTGAGTGCGAGGTGGCTCTGCCGCTGCAGGCCGCTGACCTGAGCCGCACTTGGCGTATCGGCGTGACGGCCGGGGCTTCCTGCCCGGCGAATGTTATCGAATCTGTCGTACGCCGCCTGGCTGAACTGCGCGGTTGCCAATTGTAAGTATGGCGAACCGTAAGTGGGGGCGCGCTGCCCGGCTGTTTTGCCGAGGTAAGTGGAGCTGTTGCCCGAAATCGGTCTGATTTGAAAGTCTTGAATAAAAAAATCACGCCCGAGGCTTGTCAGCTTCGGGCGTGTGTTGAAAAGTCACTTTCGGGTATTGATTACATCAGGTCAGGGGTGACGATGAGGTAATCGGGCGAGGTGTCGCGACCCTTCTCGGTTTTGGGGAAGGGGGTGAAACCTTCAGCATATACGCTCTTGGTGTCGTCCTCGCCGTCTTCCTGCAGCTTGTCCTTCAGGTCGAACATGGAACCGTCGGTCTTCACCATGAAAGCGTGAGCGAAGAAGAGCTCGCGGTTGAACTTGAGCTTATCGCCGGTGTAGGCTTTGGGGGTGGAGGGTACGCAGCAGAAAGCGAGAGGCGTGCCGGTGCCGGAAACGGCGCGCTTGCCGGGAGCATCTTCAGGATTGGTGCTTTCCTTGCGCAGCACGTAAGCAAAGGCGTTCTCACCCTTGGTCAGAGCCTGGCCGTTGGCGAACTTGCCATCGGGCTCCTTGGTGCCGTTGTGTTTGGCGTAGAAGGTAGCCTCAGTGGGGTTGCCTTTGTAGAAAAGTTGGCGGAAATAGGGGTTGGACTTCTCCCCCTTCAGCTCACCGAAGTTGTACTCAGCGTTGCGCTCGTCCTCCAGCAGGGCATCTGCCGTGGCATCGCAGGGGTAGGACCCGTTATCCTGGCTGAAGCCGAGCAGCATGGTCTGTACCAGCTTCAGGTTGAGACAGGCTGCCTGGCGGTCGCCATCGTTAAGGTGCTCCACAATGTGGACATGACCAACGGCTGCCAGAGAAGCCAGAATGGCGATAACCACCATGAGCTCAATCAGGGTGAACCCCTTCTTCTGTCTGTTAAGTCGAATTTTCATGCTATATGCGGAGTTGTGTTGACTCCTTATGTATACCATGATTGCTCAGCCGTTGCAAGCGGGAAATGTGCTTAACCTGCCGGGGTTCGAGGTGCATCTGGCCGGGGCATTCGGTTTTTGTGATGGTGTGAAGCGCGCCATTGAAATAGCCTATGCCACCTGTGCCATGTTTGAGGGGAGGCGGATTTGGCTGATTGGTGAAATCATTCACAATCCGGCCGTGAATGCTGATTGCCCGGCTGTTTTGCCGAGGTAAGCGGAGCTGTTGCCCGAAATCGGTCTGATGTGAAAGCCTTGAATAAAAAAATCACGCCCGAGGCTTGTCAGCTTCGGGCGTGTGTTGAAAAGTCACTTTCGGGTATTGATTACATCAGGTCAGGGGTGACGATGAGGTAATCGGGCGAGGTGTCGC
>JAFVIC010000068.1 GCA_017477935.1 Akkermansia sp.
AACCCAGTAAGTCCATTATTTACAATGTACAATTTACCATTTACAATTTTAGAATAAAACATCGGCCTGAGTGCAGCACGATGTTTTATGACCTCAGCATTGCGCAAAAACATGTTTCTCTCGCTATGTAGCCGGGAAAAGATAAGGCCATATATTTGGCTTTTAGCTGATGAATATTTATATAAGAGCCTGTAAATTCAATAACTTTGTAAATTGTAAATGGTAAATTGTCAATCTGAAGAAAGTGTCATACTCCTAATGCGTTTGCCCTGGTATGTCTCATCTTGTACTCGACAAATGGGTGGAATTGTGATTTATTAGCTGCACGTTTTTACGCAAGCCATGAAGTCTTACACCATTTTCCAGAAGTCGGATGACGAGACCGTCAATAATTTCCTCTCTTGGATGCGCGATCAGGAGCGCGGCGTGTACCGCGCAGCTCTGCGCGAGCTGGGCGCTCTGAAGAAACTGCGCCCCCAGTTCATGCAGCAGAAACCCCTTGAGGAGCAGTTCGCCTGGATTAAGAAGATGCTGGCCTGGAAACCCGCAGAGACTATCGCTGACCACCTGCTGCAGGTGTGGCTTATTCGTAAGCACGAGGGTATGCTTATCAGCTTCATCGAGGCCCTGGGTATCGAGCACAATGGTCACGGCGTGGTGGATGTACTGCCCGAGACTCTTGACGCTGATAAACTGCAGGCTGCTGTGGATGCTCTCTTCGAGAAGTACCCCGCCGGTGCTGTTTCCGTCTACCTGCACATGTTCCAGAACCAGACCGAGCAGGGCTGGCCCGAGCTGCAGGCCATTCTGGACAACGATGAGCGCGTCACCATTCGCTGATGCGCTGCTGATGGCGTCCCCCGAGGCGGTGGACGAACATTTTATGCTGCTGGCTATGCGCGAGGCTGAAAAGGCTCGCGCGGCCGGCGAGGTGCCCTGCGGCTGCGTGATTGTGAAGGATAATCGCGTGATAGCTCGCGGGTGGAACCAGGTGGAAGCCCTCAAGGATGCTACTGCCCATGCGGAGATGCTGGCGCTGACTGCTGCCGAGGCCGCTGTGGGGGATTGGCGCCTGGAGGGCTGCACTGTATATGTGACCAAGGAACCGTGCCCGATGTGTGCCGGAGCGATGGTGCATTGCAGGCCGGACCGCGTGGTGTTCGGCATACGCGACCCCAAGGGGGGAGCCTGTGGCGGGTGGATTCACCTGCTGGACTCCAACCCTCCGCTTAACCACAAGTGTGAGTGTGTGGGCGGGGTGCTGGGCGAGGCGTGCCTGGAGCAGTTCCGGAGTTTTTTCCGTGCCGCACGCGCCGCGGCCAAACGGCGCAAACAACAGCTCAGAGAGCAGGGGAGCACTGAAGATGACGCCTGAAATAGAACTTTACCTCAATGCCGAGCGAGATTGGGTGAGTGAGGAGCTGCTCTCGCACTTTGCAAGTGCCCTGCGGGCACTGCTGCCGGAGCTGCTGGCGGCTCCACCCGGGCCTGATCATGTGCTCAGTGAGCTGCCGGTGGTTGAAATCGCCGTGGTGGATGACGAGGCTATAGCTCAGGTTCACGCTGAGTTTCTGGATGACCCCAGCGAGACGGATGCCATCACGTTCCCCTATGGCGAGATTCTGGTGAGTTGCGATACCGCTGCCCGCTATGCCGCCGAGCATGGCCTGCAGCCTGAGGAGGAGCTTTTCCGCTACATGGTCCATGGGCTTACCCACCTGCATGGCTACCTGGACTATGAGCCGGATGACCGCCGGGCGCTCTTTGCCGTGCAGGAGCCGCTGGTGGAGCGTTATTTCCCGCGCTGAGGGGGCGGCTCCTATTGAGTTAAGCTTTCCCCGCGATTTGCAGGTGGGGGGGAGGAATCAGAAATCCTGAGCGCGGCGCAGGAACGTGCGCCAGGCATCGACCATGGGGTGAGCCATCAGGCGACCGATGGGGGTGGTCGGAATGGGGGTGCGGGGTATGCAGACCCTCAGGCGTTGGGGCAGGCGGCGTATGGTAGCGGTTTCACCGGGGTGCAGGGTGCCGGCATAGTCGCCGTCGAGCTGGTAGTCGACTGTGCCCTCGGATGATATTTCGCAGCTTTCGAAGGTACAGAGGTTGGTGAACTGACTGACATTGCTGCTGGTGGCACCGCGCTGGAGCATGCAGCCGAGGATTTCGAAGAGTATGGGCATGCTTTCCTGGTAGATGATAGCGGCGTCGAGCTTACCGTCATCGTAACGGGCATTGGCGAAGAGGTGAGCCTCGCCGCCGTAGCGTTTGCCGTTGCCCATAATGATTTGGGTGCCCTGCATTTCGGTGCCATCCGGCAGGGTGATCGTGATGACGGGGTGATGACGCACGGCCACTTTCAGCCCGGTGACGATGTGCGCGGCGGCCCCCATGTTGCGCTTGAGTTTGGGGGTGATGAGCTTCACAATGCTGGCATCGGGCCCGAAGCCGGCCATCTGCAGGAAGGGGCGGTCGTTGACGGTGAAGATATCGACCTCTTGCCGGGCTCCGTTTTTAATGGCATCGAGCGCGACATCGAAGCGGCGCGAGCCGATACCCAGCTCGCGCGAAAAGACGTTCATGGTACCGCAGGGCAAGATACCCAGGGCAGCATTCGTGCCCACCAGCCCCTGGGCAGCGTTCATGAGGGTGCCATCGCCACCGGCAGCGGCGATAACCGGTTCTCCGGCCTCGGCCAGTTCCCGTGCACGCGCGGTTAAATCCTCGGCGCTTCGGGTGGGCACCAGGGTGAAGTCGTCGCGGTGTTCATCGAGCCACGCTTTCAGCCCGGAGCGGAAGAGGCTGCCGGCTTTCGGGTTGATGAGCAGGGGAACGGTCAGGTGCATGGCTTGGGTAAATCAGAGGCAGAGAATGGGCATGGCTGCCGCGAAGAATGAGACGGTGAAGGCCGGGGAGTCGATGAGGTCAAAAATACCGCCGATGCCCGGCAGCAGCGAGCCGCTGTCTTTGATGGCCACGCCACGTTTGATGAGCGAGCCTGCCAGGTCACCGGCCACACTGAGAATGAAGATGGCCGGCATGAGTACGCAGAAGAACACAACCGGCGTCTCCGTAAAGCTGAAGGAGGTGATGGGCAGCAGGTACCAGCTGCAGATGGAGGTGATGATGAAGGAGCCGATGATACCCTCCCAGGTTTTCTTGGGGGAGACCGTAGGGCTGAACTTGCGCTTAATGAAGCGCCCGCCCAGCAGCACGCCGCTGACGTATGCCCAGATATCGCTCATCTTGGTGGCCAGTATCAGCCAGAGCAGGTTGTAGATGGCGGCCGGGTCACCCAGGGTGCTCAGGGCAAAGGCGAAGAGCCATACGGGGTAGACAAATGAGAGGATGGTGGTACCGGCACTGCTCAGGGCCTGCGCGCCGGTGCTGCCCTTGTAGTCCATGCGGTAGAGTTCGCAGAAGAATGTTGCCAGCACGAAGAGCACCAGCAGGCTCAGGGCATTCGCCCCGAAGTCGAAGCTGCTTGCCAGGAACAGGGAGGTGGGGCCATCTTCTCCGCCTACAATGGCAATGGGTTGCTCACTGTTGAGCAGCAGCATGCCCGCAGCCATGTACCAGGGGTATATCAGCCCGGCAATCAAGGCCAGCACTCGGTTGGATTCCCTGCCGCGCTCGCGCAACATGTTGAACCACTCATAGCTGGTCAGGTTGCAGAGCAGGCAGACCAATATGGCATAGCCGATTGCTTTGTCCCACCAGACAGCGCCGCCCAGCAGGCCGAGCAGAATGATGGTGCTGAATCCGCGTTCGAGGAAGGTTTTTACTTTCGGTGTCATGGCTTAAGAGGAGGGAGATAGGTTGAGGATGATGTTGAAGGTAAAATTGATAATGCCCAGCGGTGCCAGGCAGGAGAGCGCACTCAGTACGCCGAGCCACCAGCTATTCTTTACGCCGCAGGCTTTGCAGCAGCGCCGGCTCAGCATGGACCACAAATCCGGGGTCATCAGCAGAAGAACACCCGGGATGGTTTCTGCAATCTCATCTGCCCGGAGCCTTATGATGGCGAGAATCCATACTATCAATGCCAGGCAGAGCAGGTACGGCAGCCCATAGCGCAGAAGTTTGCTGCCGGGAATACGCGCCGGTATCAGTGTGCGGAACAGGTAGCACACGCCGCCGAAAATCAGCAGAAACGCCGCCATGATAGCCATGACCCTGCCGCTCTCTATGTCGCGCAATCCATAGGGAATAAGACTCAGTGCCCCCACCGGCAGCATGAAGGCTCCCAATCGGTTCCATCGCCCGGCGCCTGTCACAAGCACGCAGCCGAGCACAAGCAGGGCAAGCGCCAGCGGGGCATTGCTATAGTTCACCAGCGAGACGATAGTGTTACACCACAGCCACACCAGGGCGCCGGTCAGAAAGAAGGTGCGCAGGGGTTGCCCCTGCATGCACTTATACAGATAGGCAAAAATGACGGTGCCGCCCACGCACACCAGGCAGGCGGTTATCGGCAGTACCGGGCCTATGCCGCCCACAACACCGACTGCGGCGTAGCAGGCAATTTGCCTCAGCACTTCTTTCGTTTTATCCGTCATTGGTTAAGGTTTACCCCCGCTGCCGGAGCAGCGGGGGCAGGGGAGGTGCTTAGTGAGCGCAACCGGGGCAGGCCCAGCCGGCACGGATGTCGGCGAAGAAGTCGTGGCCCTTGTCGTCCACCAGGATGTAGGCCGGGAAGTCCTTGACGGTAATCTTCCAGATGGCTTCCATACCCAGCTCGGGGTACTCGATGCACTCGATGGAGGTGATGCAGTTCCTGGCCAGATCGGCCGCCACACCGCCGATGGAGCCGAGGTAGAAACCACCGTATTTCTGGCAGGCATCCGTCACGCACTGGGCGCGGTTGCCCTTGGCAATCATAATCATGCTGCCGCCATGGCTCTGGAAGAGGTCTACATAGGAATCCATACGCCCGGCTGTGGTGGGACCGAAGGAGCCGGAGGGATAGCCCTCGGGGGTCTTGGCGGGGCCGGCGTAGTAGATGGGGTGATCCTTCACATACTGCGGCAGGTCCTTACCGGCGTCCAGCAGCTCCTTGAGCTTGGCGTGGGCGATATCGCGACCCACGATGATGGTACCGCTGAGGGAGAGACGGGTCTTGACCGGGTACTGGGAGAGCTCGGCCAGCACGTCTTTCATGGGGCGGTCGAGGTCGATGGGGACACCGGCGCTCTTGGTTTCGCGCAGCTCGGCGGGTATGTACTTGCCCGGGTCGTACTCCAGCTCCTCGATGAAGATACCCTCGGGGGTAATCTTGGCCTTGGCGTTGCGGTCGGCGGAGCAGGATACACCCAGAGCCACCGGGCAGGAAGCACCGTGGCGCGGTAGGCGTACCACACGCACATCGAGCGCAAACCACTTGCCGCCGAACTGTGCACCCAGGCCCAGCTTCTCGGCTTCTTTCTTCAGCTCGTTTTCCAGCTCCACATCGCGGAAGGCGCGACCGTGCTCGTTGCCGGTGGTGGGCAGGCTGTCGTAGTACTTGGTGGAGGCGAGCTTCACCGTCTTCAGGCAGAGCTCAGCGCTGGTGCCGCCCACTACGAATGCAACGTGGTAGGGCGGGCAGGCGGCAGTACCCAGGGTGCTCATCTTCTCCACCATGAACTTCTTGAGCGAGGTGGGGTTGAGCAGGGCCTTCGTCTCCTGATAGAGGTAGGTCTTGTTGGCGGAACCGCCGCCCTTGGCGATGAAGAGGAAACTGTACTCCATGCCGTGATCGGTGGCAAAGAGGTCAATCTGAGCGGGCAGGTTGGTGCCGGTGTTGATTTCCTTGTACATATCCAGCGCCACGTTCTGCGAGTAGCGCAGGTTGTTCTTGGTGTAGCAATCGTAGGCACCGCGGGAGATGTACTCGGCATCGTCGAAACCGGTCCAGACCTGCTGGCCTTTCTTGCCCACGCAGATAGCTGTGCCGGTGTCCTGGCAGAGGGGCAGCACGCCCAGGGCGGCTACCTCGGCATTGCGGAGCATGGTGAGAGCCACACTCTTATCGTTCTCGGAGGCCTCGGGGTCGCTGAGGATGCTCTGCACCATCTGCAGGTGCTCCGGGCGGAGGTAGAAAGCCACATCGTGCCAGGCGGTTTCTGCCAGCAGCCGCAGCCCCTCGGGCTCGACCTTGAGTATCGGTTTGCCCTCAAATTCACTCACACTCACGTAGTCCTTGGTGAGCAGGCGGTACTTCGTGGTGTCTTCCCCCATGGGGAACATTTCCTGATAGACAAAAGGAGGTGTTGCCATAACGCCGCTATTTATAGCATGATTCAGCACATAATTCCAGCAAAAAAAGCTCATATCGCTATCAGCTGGCTGATTTTGTGCTTGCAAGTCACGCCGCAACATGGGATGATAGGGGCATGTCATGTTTTTCGACGGTGGTTATCACGGGAGCCTCTTCGGGGTTCGGAGCGGTGTTTGCCCGGCGTGTGGCGCAGTATTTGCAGCGCTGCGGGCGTGTGCAGGAGAGCCGCTTTGTGCTGATTGCCCGCAGTGTGGACAAGTTGCAGGCTCTGGCCGGTGAGCTGACCGCAGAGTTCGGTTGCGAGGTGCTGGTGTGGGGGTGCGACCTGGCGAGTTCCTCCGCCCGTGCTGAGCTGCTCGGCCGACTGGCGGAGCTGGAGAGCGAGTGGATGATGCTCATCAACAATGCCGGGCTGGGCGATTACGGCGAGTTTATATCTGCCGAGCCGGAGCGCAACCGCCGTATGATAGAGGTGAATATGACCGCCCCGGTGGAGATTACACGCACCATGCTGCCTGCTATGGTGAAGGCCGGGCGGGCGTATATCATCAATGTGGCCTCCCTCGCCGCCGACCTTGCCATACCCGATTTTGCCATGTATGCCGCCAGCAAGGCTTTCGTGGCCTCATTTTCGGAGGCGCTGCGGCTTGAGCTTGCGAAGTCGCGGGTGCATGTCACCGCTCTGTGCCCCGGGCCGTCGCACACGAACTTCGGCGATGTGGCACGCCGCACCGGCAAGAGCAAGAAGGAGGTGCCTTTTCGTAAATGGTTTTATACATCAATTGATTGCGTGGTTAAGAGTGGCTTGCGGGCTGTGCTGGCAAACAAACCTCGCTGTTATCCGTCACTGAAAATCCGGCTTGTCGGGTTATTTGTGCGCAATGCGCCGCTGTGGCTGCTGCGCCTGATAATGAGTTCCCGCCCCCGCCGAGCCGTACCTGCCGAATAAACCGCCATGCAAGTGAACCATAAAAGGAAGAAGAGAAGGAGTGCGTTGACCTGGTTCAAGGCCGGTATGCTGGTAGTATTGGGTGCGGCCGCCTGCTCGCTGTTCACCCCGTATCCGGCGCAGCTGGTGCAGGCGCTCAACCCGCCCCCGCCTGCCCCGAAACCCACTGAAACGAAAGAGAAACCTGCACCGAAGCCCAAGGCCAAACCCAAGGCTGAGCCCCGCAAAAAGGAGCCGGCTCCGACTGCCGCCGCCGACCTGGTAGCCCCCGAACCCTGGTCGCCCGCTGCCGCTTTCGCCATGCCTGATGTCGTGCTGCCGCCATTCCCCCCGGCGCTGCCCGAGCGGGTGGAACCCGGCAATTATGAGCACATCAACGAGCTTACCCGCGGCCTGAACAACCGCAGCAATGTGCACTTCACTCCCGGTACGACTGCTACACAGGACCGTGTGAAGAAAGATGCCTATCAGGTGCGCGTGAGTATGAATGCCCTGCTGCCGAATGCGGCTCAGGGGGATGACTTGTTGAAGGCCAACCCCGAATTGCCGCGTGTGCTCACGCACTTCGCCGGGCTGATGAAGGCGGCCTCCGTTTCCCCCTGGTATCACAGCCTTTACCTGCACAAGCAGAACCGCGTGCGAAAGAATACGGCGTTGCTTACCCAGGTGCTTGACCGCCACAATTTTTACGATACCGACACCATCCTGCAAATCACCGCTCCCGGCAGCAACCGCCGCGTGCTCTGGATTCAGGCGGATATGGATGTCGTGTCCGACGGCTCCGATGGCGACCGCCTGCCCACCATGCCCGAGAGCATTCGCAAGAGCGATTTCTACCAGCCCACTACCTCTTACCGCTGGCGCAAGCTGGGTACCACACCCAACCCCTTGCTGGAGGGGTGGCAGGAGCGCCTGGCGCGTTACCGCAAGGAGGGCAAGAAGGACTCCGAAGAGCATGCCCGGCTTGTTATTGCGGATTTGCAGCGCTACAGTTTCCTGCTCGCTGAGTATGATTCCTTTATCGTCGTTCCCCTGACGGTGAAAGAGGGCAAGGACGGCACCTACCGCCCCGCTCCCGGTGACTATGCCGCTGTGGTGGTGGGCAAGCGCGTGTTCCCCGCCATTGTGGGCGATTTCGGGCCCAAGTTCAAGACGGGCGAGGCCTCCCTGCGCCTGTGCAGAGAGGTCAATCCCAAGGCGAAGGTGTATGCCCGTCCGGTGTCTGACCTGGGGGTGAGTTACATCATATTCCCCGGTACGAAAGAACCCGAGAACGGCCCCATCAACTACGACCGCCTGAACTCCCGCGTGCGCGAGCTGCTGCAAGAGCTAGGCGGTCTGGGACCCGAGGCTGAGTTCGTCGAGATGCACGACCTGCTCCCTCAACCCGCACCGGCAACCCCTGCACCGTGACGGTATGATACTGATGAAGCCCATTTTCCCCGGGGTGCTGACCACAACAGCCCTGTGCCTTGTAACGATGGGGTTGAACTCGTGCATATCCCGCATGCATCGGGTTGCTTATGAATACCCCCGCACTTATGAAGGCGCCGGGTTAGAAGACAACTGCGTTTCCACAGGTGGCGATGCAGGCAGCATGAAGCTGACAAAACGCCTGTATGTGTATGAATGCGACGGTCAATGGTATCTGCCCGTTTCTCGCATCTGCTACACCATGAAAGTGATACAATGTGAACCGGATTCGTCAC
>JAFVIC010000069.1 GCA_017477935.1 Akkermansia sp.
CTCCACGATATGGCGGCCTATTTCAAAGTAGGCGTACACCATGGCCGTATTGACAGCAGTGCGCACGCGTTGGCGCGCTTGCTCAATGATGTGGGCAACGTTATTGAAAAGCTCCGTTTGTGCAGAAAGCTCATTCATAGGAGTGTCAGGAGAAAAGATTTTTCAGGGACTCAGCGATATCAGCCTCCAGAGAGGAAATCCTCTCGGCGATGGAATCAGCTGCCTCGGGGGCCTGATACTTGTAGAAGTAGCGGGTCATGGGGATTTCGTAGCCCACCTTGGTGGCCTTGTCATCCACCCAGGCATCGGGCACATAGGGCAGCACTTCGCGCTCCATGTAGGTGGTGATATCCTCAGTCATGGGCACGTTCTCGGTGTCACGCAGCGATTTATCCGCTACGGGCTTGCCTTTCTTCCTGATGATATTGCCCGCCTCATCGCGCTGGGGGCGCTCTACAGTAATCTTGTAGTAGCCGAACTCCTGCGTATCGAACACCTTGCTCTCGCAGTAGATGCCCCCGGGGTCGCCGTAAACGGCATCGTGCTCAAAGGCTTCATAGGCCTGCATGATGAGCTGGCGGCAGTTGCCCGTGATATCATTGCGCTTATCGCCGATGGATTTGCGGCGGGGCTCAAAGCAATGGGACGCATCAATAAGTTGCACCTTGCCGCGGCGGTGCTCCGGCTTATTGCGGGCAAGCAACCACACATAGGTGGCAATGCCGGTGTTCATGAAGGAATTGTTGGGCAGCTGCACGATGGCATCCAGCCAGTCATGCTCCAGAATATAGCGGCGGATTTCGGAGGGCCCGCTACCCGCATCGCCGTTGAACAGCGGTGAGCCGTTCTGAATGATGGCCATACGGCCTTCATCGTCCAGCTTGGAGAGGCCGTTGAGCAGGAAAAGCTGCTGGCCGTCTGAAATCTTAGGCAGGCCGGGGGCGAAGCGCCCCGCCTCGCCGCGTGCGTGCTCATCTTCCACCACCTTTTTCTCGCGCTTCCAGTCAATGCCGAAGGGCGGGTTGGAGATGATGTAGCGGAACTTGTAGCCGCCGAACCGGTCATCGGACAGCGTGTTGCCGTAGCGCATGTTGTCCGGGTCGCCGCCGCGGATGAGCATATCGGACTTGGCGATGGCGTAGGTCTCGCCATTGAGCTCCTGCCCGCAGCAGGTCACGGGCGTGGCAGGGTTGAGCGCGTGGATGCGCTCCTCCATGCAGGAGAGCATCTGCGAGGTGCCCATGGTCATGTCGTACACCGTCACGTTGGCATCACCGGGCGTGGAGCCGCTGAGCAGCAGGTCAGTCATCAGGTAGATGATATCGCGGCTGGTGAAGTGAGCACCGGCCTCCTCAGCGTAGGATTCGGAGAACTTACGCACCAGCTCCTCGAAGATGTAGCCGCAGTCCACCGCGCTGATTTTATCCGGCCCCAGATAGCCCTTGGGCGAAGCAAACTCCTGCACCACCAGGAACAAGGCGTTGTGTTCCACCAGCGTGTTGAGCTGGTCCTCGAAGCGGAACTTGGTGAGGATATCCTGCACGTTGCGGGAGAAGCCTGCCAGATAATTGCGGAAATTGGCTTCGATATTGTTCGGGTCGGCAATCAGCGTTTCAAACGTGAACTTGCTGGTGTTGTAGAACTTGTATCCGGATGCACGCATAAGCATCATATCCAGCGCGCCGGGGGCCAGGGCGGCGTGCTTTTCATGTGCCGCCAGCACCTCCGCATGCGTGGCCACCAGGCAGTCATGGAAGCGCTTGATGACGGTCATGGGCAGAATAACCTTGCCGTATTCATGCGGTTTGAAGATGCCGAATATGGCGTTGGCCACGTTCCAGATGACGGCGGCTTTTTCCTGAATATTGGTGCCTACTTGGTAAATCTTATCGTCTTCCATGCTGCTGCGCTCTATCCGTCCGTAGTTTACCTGAAAACTGCTGGTTTTGAAAGAGAAAACTTTTTCATACCGGAAATTATGCAGCTCGACATTGCAGCACAAAAAAGCCGCAGCGTTTGCTGCGGCTTTTTTGTGAATGAAATAGACTTAACTTGTATGTATGTCGTTGGGGGAGGGGCTTTAGGCCTCCTCGGGGGCGACGTTCACGCGGCGACCTTCGCGGTCGAAGAACACGCGGCCATCAACCAGGGAGAAGATGGTGTAGTCGCGGCCCATGCCGACGTTCTTGCCGGGGTGGAACTTGGTGCCACGCTGGCGGACGATGATGTTGCCGGCGATAACAGCCTGGCCACCGAACTTCTTCACGCCGAGGCGCTTGCTGCGGGAATCGCGACCGTTACGAACGGAACCCTGACCTTTCTTATGTGCCATAACTAGTAAAAATGTTTAGTGTTAACGGGTTAATAATCAGGCGTTGATGGCGGTGATCTCTACCTTGGTGAGAGCGGCACGGAAGCCCTTCTTCTTGTGGAAACCCTTGCGGCGCTTGAACTTGAAGGCGATGCCCTTGGCACCACGGGCCTCTGCGTCCAGCACTTTGGCGGTTACGGTAGCGCCCTCCACGGTGGGGGTGCCAACTTTGGTAGCGTCGCCGTCCTCCACCAGGAGCACCTGGTCGAAGGTGGTCTCGCCGTCATTCTCCAGACCGGAAATGCGGTCAACGGTGAGCACGTCACCGACCGTCACACGGTACTGCTTGCTGCCGGAAGTGAAAACTGCGTATGCCATAATTTTCTGAATTTTAGGATTGCACCCGCGCATGCGGGCTGGCACATTATATACATACGGCCGCGTTTGGCAAGTCTAAAATTAAAAATTTTTCAAAAAAGTTGCAAATTATGCATAAAATTTTCAAAAATGGCCCGGTTTGGGTGAGTTCAGCGACGGAGATGGTGGCTCTGGGGCGGAAAATAGCAGCTGTGCTGAACGGTGGCGAGGTACTGGGGCTGGTGGGTGATTTGGGTGCAGGGAAGACTCACCTGGTGCGCGGTATTCTGGAGGGGATGGGGGCGGCGAATCCGGCGGCAAGCCCGACTTTTTCACTGGTGCATGAGCATGCCGACGGTCGCCTGCCGGTGGCGCATTTTGATTTTTACCGCATGAAAAGTGCAGATGAGGCGCTGGGAATGGGTTGGGATGAGTATCTGGTGAGCGGTTCGGTGCTGCTGGTGGAGTGGGCTGACCGCTTCGATGGTGCGCTGATGCCGGAGGATACGCAATGGCTGGTGCTGAAGCACGAGAGCGCAACAGAGCGCAGTGTGACACTCTGCTGAGCCCCCGCGGCATGCCGCTACAACAACGTGGCGGCCCTTCCCTACACGATCTTGCCTCAAGACGAACGGCGGCAAGCGGCTTCTTCCTCACCGGGGGAAGCGAATTCATAGCCCCTCTTTCACCTGCACACGCGCAGCCTACGCGCGTGTGCGTATTTTTTCTCCCTTCACCTACGGGTAAATTTCTGCTGCCGTACGGCGCACCGGTCAGCTCACTTCACCCACTTCGCTCCCCGAAATAACGCTCGATTGCCCCCGAACCATGCTATAAATGGGCTGTTCTTCGCCTTCAAAACTGTTGATTCATTGCCCCGGCACCACGAAAATAACACGCGAAATCACTTCGAGCCGTTGGCCTCACCACACCCCGAAATTCACCCCAAAATCCTGTTTTGGTAAAGTTTGTTTTATCGTTTTGGGCTATTTTTGCACATTTTCGGTGCATTTTTCACCCAAAAACATCCATTTTGCGCCACCACGATAAGCAACTGCTCCAACCTTCGCAAGCCGTTATACCACATCAAGCAAGCTCTTTCCATTCGCTAAATTCAATTTTAATAGCTACTTGACCGCTTTTTCGGGCAGCAGTGATACTGAAAAACCAATTTTGGAGCCAATTTATTAAGTTTTTCCTGAAATTCAGGATATCTGAGATTTTAAATTCCGGATATAGTTAACCGAACGCTTTCTTGTTGCGCAGCAGTATTCCTGCGGGCTTTGTAGGCGTTTAAGAGCCTTCTTCCCGGACAGGTTACCTTCAATACATCACAGCAATCGGATTTTTGCAGCAGGAAATTATTTTTTTACCAACACCGGATGACGCCCTATCACAGAGCGAACAAAAAAATATTTTTTAACTTCGCTTTCCTGTCGTTCCCATGGGTGTGGTATATCTTCTATGTTTTCAAGATTGCAAAAACACATCTATACTATATTTCTTTACTTATTTATTTCAATTTTAATTACCATATCCATTATTGCTTCTTCATATTTTTTATCATGTTTCATATTAGTTTTTCGGAAGAATGTCGAATCGCACATCTTTCATCGTTCGTTTTAATATATTTGATACTTCTCATCATTTCAATATGCACCGGAAACAGACTTGCGCATTGTCGAGGGGTAACCACGCGAGTTCCCCCTCCCCCGACTAACGTCAGGCGAAACGGAGCGTAATCATCGATGAGTTATCCCCGGCGATTATTTAGCTTGCATTTTCGGAGCGTGTATGGTAGATTATTGACGTTATGAAAATCAGTTTTAAAGGCCGTACCACCGGCTTCACGCTCATTGAGCTGATTGTGGTCATTGCCATTCTGGGAGCACTGGCCGGCATCGGCACACCGTTCATTATCAGTCAGATGAACGCAGCAGACGTCACTGCGTGCCGCAGCAACCTGACCCAGCTGGCGATGGTCGGCGAAAAATATTCCCGTGACATGGCACACAGCCACTTGCTGCCCACCAGCGGTATGGATGACGATGAAGATACTGACTACAACGAAAGTGACGGTTGGTGGCTTTCCATCGCCCCTGAAATGGACGGCACTGTGCTGCCCCAAGGGAAGAACGGCAAGATGAAGGTGCCCTCACTCTTCCACTGCCCCGGTCACCAGCCCGAGGTGGATGGCGACACCTTCGCCGCTGATGTCAAGACTGTTTCGTATGTCTCTTGGACAGACGGCAGCGAGGATTCCGAAAACCCGAACTCCTGCATTCGTACCACCGCCAAGCAGAACCTCGATACCCTGCCCTGGCTCTCGGACGGTAACCCGGTGAAGGGGCAGAGCGTCACGGATTTGAAGAGCTTCACCAAGCAGGTCATGCCCGCCATCGGCCGCCACCAGAATACCCTCTGCGTGCTCTACGCCAGCGGTATGGTGAAAGCCTACGAGGTTGACCCCGAAACCGTTCAGGCCGAGCAGCTCTTCAAACGCATAGCTCCCGCTATTGCCAAAAAGGCTGAGAAGGCCGCTGAAGAGGGCGACAGCGACGACGAAGAAGATGAGGAGGAATAAAGCACGCTGTTCCTATACATTTCCCCAATATCTGAAACAATCCGGCTCGCTCATGCTCCGCGGCATAGCCAGCCGGATTTTCAATCTCCCTCCTCAAGCCCCATGAGCAGCACCACCTGCGAGCTGTCACTCCCGGCCTATTACCTCACACGCCCCATTGTGGTGGGGCTGAGCGGAGGGCGCGACTCTGTCGCCCTGCTGCACCTGCTGGCAAAACAACGCTGCGAGCTAACTGCCGTACACGTGCACCATGGTATACGAGGGGCAGAGGCCGACGGCGATGCCGATTTCTGCCGCGCACTCTGCGCTCAGCTTCACATCCCGTACGAAGAGCAGCGTATCAATGCCCCTGCCCTGGCGGCCGAAAGCGGCGAGTCTCTCGAAACCGCCGCTCGCTTGGCCCGCCGCGCCATCATGAAAAAGGCTGCCGTGCGTCACGGTGCCGCTATTGCCCTGGCTCACCATGCCGATGACCAGGCGGAAACCGTGCTGTTCCGCCTGGCGCGCGGTGCGGCAGGCCCGCGCGGTATGGATGCCGTTACCCGAGCGGAAGGCTGTATCTGGCTGCGCCCGCTGCTGGAATGCACCCGTTCACAGCTCACACAGTGGCTGACGGAGCGTGGCCTGAGCTGGCGGGATGACTCCACTAACGCCGTGCCGGATGTCACCCGCAACCGACTGCGGCTGGAAGTGTTGCCGGCACTCAGCCGCGCCATGGGGCGAGATGTCGTGCCTATCATCAACCGCAGCGCCCGCCTGCAGAGCGAGACCCTGCAAGCCCTCGACTTCGCCTTGGCGGCCCTGCCGAGCGAGGACCCGCAGGGGCGGCTCTACCTGCCCTTTGTACTCAGTCAGCCCCTACCCCTGCGAAAGGCTATCATACGGCGCTACCTGTTGCAACACGGCGTACCTGAGGTTGATGAAGCGATGGTCGTGGCCATCGATTCCATGCTGCCGGCAGACGCCACCCCCTCTCGCCGCTGCCTGCCCGGCGGGTTCATGGCCATTCGCCGCCAGAAACGGCTCATTCTTTCTCAATAGACAAGCATGCCGCCACTGCATTGTATAGGAAGCTGATATGAAGTACAAGACCCCATAAACTGCCGCTTATGGGGGCCTATAATCGAGGGTAGAACATACTAATTCTTCCGAAAAGCGCGCCAAATCCACTTCAGCACTCGCCATGCTGCTCGGGGCAGCCAGAGCAGAATGTTCACCACGATATCCGGGAACTTAATAATAAGGCTCACCAGTATCACAAACACCAGCAGAGCGGGTATCGGGTGTTCACAAATCCACTGACCGAGAGAAAAAATATTTTCCACGAATTCGACAGGGCTGTCACTGATGGCGGCCGTTGCCGACACCATCGTCACGGCAGCCGTCAATCCGGCAGTTTGAGCGGTTTTCAGCACCTTATCCAGAGCGGAAGGACTCATGCGGGAGAGTTTTTCAGCAGCCGCCTCACCGCCCTCGCGAACCACCAGAATCACCGTCTTATAATCCTGCGCCGAAAGCGCATTCCGCGAGGAACAAATAGACAGATACTGCCCCGACTCGCGGCTCATGCCACCGAGGGCGGAAGCCACCTCGCCATCCGGGCATCGGCGCAGCACGTCCTCTGCAATATCCGCATGTTTCAGCAGAGCCTCCGCGGCATCATCCCCGAGCTGCTCCACCAGCTCCACCCTCCCGGGCTTGCCGGCCAGGGTCACCAGGGCGTCCTCTCCATACTGGCGCACCAACCGTGCCACCACGGGCGATTTATCCACTGCTTCATTCACCAACGCCTCAGCTGCCGCACTGCCGACCTTGGAAATGCGCTTAATTAAGAACTCCAGTGCCTCAGAGGCCGCCCCCGCTTGCGCAGAGTGGCCAAGCACAGCCACCAGCACCGCCAAAAGCGGCAATATTTTTGTCAGAATTATTCTTTTCATACGCGTATCAATCCCATTCTCTCGCTCGTCGCTTCAGCACCTCCAGCATAACCTCCTCAAAGCGGGCACGCATTCGGCCGGCGTTATCTTCCAGCTGAGCATTCAGCTTTGCTTCAAGCTCGGGTTTAGGATCCACGATTATATCGACTATCCAGCTCACCACCACACCGGCCACGATAGAAATACCGAACGTAGCCCAGCTGACACCGGCCGAAGCCGTGATGATACCACCGGAAACGGCCATTTTGGTAGCCAGCGCAGCCGCAATTTCTCCGCCTAAATTAGCAGCCAGTTCATACATAATCTGCTGCCACAACTCGCGATTCATCCCTTCCGGCACCGGGATGGAATCCACATCCACCGGCGCTGCGTCTCTATCCACCCCTACAACCGGGCGCCCCAGTTTCTGAGCCAGGCGGTTCTCTACCTCCTGCCAATCTGCTACCACGGCTGCAATATATCGGGCCAAAAGCTGCTGATTTTCCTGCGGATTGTACAGCGCCTGCTCCACCTGAGACTCCACCCAGGCATTCACCTCGGCTTCATCTCCGCATGATTTTATAACCTTCCATTTCGCGCCCCAGTCTGTCAGGTCTTCTGCCAGCTGCGGCACACGCTTTTTGCGCGACAGCAGCTCCTGTTCAAACTCAGCAGCCCGCCGCGTCACCGCACTCTCGCAATTAGCATAGCCCTCTTTCCATGTGGGTTCTACATATATTTTAGCACCGGTATAATCATATACCGTATATAAAATAAGAGCAAGTACCAGAAGTGATATAAAAGTCCAAAATCCTGTATTTCCTTTACTTTCTCCCTTGTTCATAGATTATATTAAACAGATTAAGACGGGGCAGACTACCTTTTCAGCCCGAAAATGTCAAGCATTTTCAGGAGTAAACGCGGGCGCCGCTCTCGGCTCCCGGCATTATGAAAGCAGCGGAACAAAATCCGATTCGACATTCAATTTGAAAAACGCAGACCAATATTGCTGCAGACGTTTCGGCATATATTTTTGCTCGATACCTCTGTTGTGAAACTGCCTGTCTTCAATTTCATGACCCAGGTCGTAATATGTCCTGTAGATAACATAAATAATTTCTACATTACTTTCCTTTTCCAGAGAGTTAAGGTATTGAGCAGCCTCTGTATCTCCTGATTCTTTCATCATAACGAGCAGTTGCAGGCTGCATGATGACAATTTCAATTTATGTTTTTGCCTAAACTCCTGTGGATTTCCGGACTCCAGAAGTTCCAACTGTAAATCCACTTCGTCCATGGCTCTGCTGTAGGTTCCGCAAAAAATCCCCGACCCCGGCCGGGTAACACTGCGGACATATTCGTAAAAGGGATTTTCTTCCCGGGCAGATGCCACCATACAGATAGCCGTAAGAAAGAATAATAAATTGCCGGCACTTAATTTCATATCCTTCATGCTACGAGTTGGCCATGATACACCCCGATTCCATCTTACACTTTACGCGTAAGCCAGTACCACAGGAAGCGCGAATTATGCACGAGATAGCGCTTAAAGAGGCGGCGCGGCTCACAGCAAAGGCGGTAGAGCCACTCCAGACCGTGGGAGCGCACCCAGCGTGGAGCCTGGCTGACCAAGCCGGCGTGGAAGTTGAAGGCTGCTCCTACGCCGAAGTAAAGGGCGGGCGGCAGTTGGGGCAGATTGGTATAGAGCCAGCGTTCCTGCTTGGGACAGCCCAGGGCGACCCACACACAGTTGGCGCCACTCTCGGCAATGCGCCGGGCGATAGCCTCGTTTTCCCCCTCAGGCCACTGCCCCATGGGCGGGCAGTAGTGCCCCACTATCTGCACCCCGGGGAATCGCCCTGCAAACTTCGTGCGCAGTTGCTCCACGGCCTGCTCTGAGCCGCCCAGCAGGTAATGACGCAGGCCATGGGGGCGGCCGCAGTCCCAGACGGTTTCCATCATATCCGGGCCATACAGGCGGTGAGCCTCGACCCCCTTGCGGCGCATAAGCCAGACTATGGGCATACCATCGGGGCAGATGTAGTGAAAGCGCATCATCCCCTCACCGTATTCCTTCTCGTGCAGCATGCGCGTGAGCACGTGCACATCAGAGTGCGCCACCAACTTTGGCTCTGTCGTAGCCGCCGCAAGTGCAGCCAGGTGCTGCCCGGCTGTGGGCAGGTCGGCCACAACATAAGGAATACCGAAAACTGTTATCGAAGGGAGAGCGTTCATGCGCGCGTATTGTACTATCCGCTCACCGGTAAGTCAAGAAACATTTTCCGCCCTGCTGCTCAGGGCAACAGGGCGGAAAGAATGTTCAGCAGTGGTTCTGCGGCAGATTACTTCTGCTCGGAGGGGCTCCACTCCTCGGCCTGAAGGGCAGCGAGGTTGAAGGCCTGCTCCAGACCCACCATGTCGCCGGCGCGAACGGTCTCGAAGGCGGCGGTCTCGCGACGCAGCTGCTCGGGATCATAGTTCACAGCCTTGATGGAAAGACCGATGCGGCGCTCCACCTTGTCGACCTTGATGACGCGAGCCTTGATTTCGTCGCCCACCTTGATGACGTCTTTCACGCGCTCCACGTGCTCCTCGGAAAGCTGGGAGATATGGATGAGACCGTCGATGTCGCCGTCGAGGTTGACGAAGGCACCGAAGGAAGCAATCTTGGCCACCTGACCGGAGACGAGATCGCCCACCTTGAAGCGGCTGTCGATGCTCTCCCACGGGTCGCTCTCAAGCTGCTTGATGCCGAGAGATACGCGCTGGTTCTCCTTGTCGATGTTGAGCACGCGAGCCTCAACCACGTCACCCTTCTTGAGCACCTCGGAGGGGTGGTTGATCTTGCGGGTCCAGCTCATGTCGGACACGTGAATCATGCCGTCAATACCCTCTTCGAGAGCCACGAAGGCGCCGTAGGGGGTAAGGTTACGCACAGCGCCGGAGATGATGGTACCCACGGGGAAACGAGC
>JAFVIC010000070.1 GCA_017477935.1 Akkermansia sp.
GCCGCCCATGGCGTCAGCGCCGCCGTGGGAGCCGCAGGAGCAGCCCTTTTTCTCAGGCAGGTCGGCGATGAGACACTCGGTGGTGAGCATCAGACCGGCGATGGAGGCGGCGTTCTGCAGGGCAGAGCGGGTCACCTTGGTGGGGTCGACCACACCAGAGGTGAGCAGGTCTTCGTAGGCATCGGTCACGACGTTGTAGCCCATGGTGGGGGATTCCAGGCCTTTGACCTTCTCCACGATGAGGGCGGCCTCGCGGCCGGCGTTCTCGACAAGCTGGCGCAGGGGAGCCTCCACAGCGCGATAGACGATGGCGGCGCCGGTCTTCTCGTCGCCGGTGAGGTCGAGGGAGCAGATAGCCTTCTGAGCGCGGATGAGTGCCACACCGCCGCCGGGTACGATACCTTCCTCCACCGCAGCGCGGGTGGCGTGCAGGGCGTCGTCCACGCGGTCCTTCTTCTCCTTCATCTCGGTTTCGGTGGCGGCACCGACCTTGATGACGGCCACGCCGCCGGCGAGCTTGGCGAGGCGCTCCTGGAGCTTCTCGCGGTCGTAGTCGGAGGTGGTGTCCTCAATCTGCTTGCGAATCTGGGACACGCGGGCGGAGATGTCGTGGGAGTTGCCGGCGCCTTCGATGATGACGGTGGTGTCCTTGGTGATGACGACGCGCTTGGCCATGCCGAGCTGGTCGATTTCCACGTTTTCGAGCTTGAGGCCGAGGTCCTCAGAGATGCACTGGCCACCGGTGAGGATGGCGATATCCTGGAGCATGGCCTTGCGGCGGTCGCCGAAGCCGGGGGCCTTCACGGCGGCTACATTCAGGGTACCGCGCAGGCGGTTCACCACGAGGGCGGCGAGGGCCTCGCCCTCGATGTCTTCAGCGATGATGAGGAAGGGCTTGCCGCTCTTGGCTACCTTCTCGAGCACGGGAAGGAAATCCTTGAGGTTGGAAATCTTCTTTTCGAAGATGAGGATGTAGGGGCTTTCGAGCACGGCCTCCATGGTGTCGGCGTTGGTCACGAAGTAGGGGGACAGGTAGCCCTTGTCGAACTGCATACCCTCTACCACGTCGAGGGAGGTGTCGATGCCCTTGGCTTCTTCCACGGTGATGGTGCCGTCCTTGCCCACTTTGTCCATAGCCTCGGCGATGATATCACCGATTTCGGAGTCCCAGTTGGCGGAGACGGTGGCGACCTGAGCGATTTCCTTGCCGGAGTCGACGGGCTTGGAGATGTTCTTGAGCTCCTCGACGATAGCGGCGGCGGCCTTGTTGATACCGCGCTGCAGGGAGATGGGGTTGGCGCCGGCGGTTACGTTGCGCAGGCCTTCGCGGTAGATGCTCTCGGCGAGCACGGTGGCGGTGGTGGTGCCGTCGCCGGCGATGTCGTTGGTCTTGCTGGAGACCTCGCGCACGAGCTGGGCGCCCATGTTCTCATAGGGGTCTTCGAGCTCGATTTCCTTGGCAACGGTCACGCCGTCCTTGGTGATGTTGGGGGAGCCGAATTTCTTGTCGATAACGACGTTGCGGCCGGCAGGCCCGAGGGTGCTCTTGACGGCTTTGGCGATTTTGGTAACACCGGTCAGCAGGCTCTGGCGGGCGGATTCGTCGAATGCGAGTTGTTTAGCCATGATAAAAGTTAAGATATTGAAGTTGAATAGTTAGAATCAGTCGATGATGGCGAGGATGTCGCTCTCGTTCAGAATGGTGTAGGTGGTGCCGTTCACGGTGACTTCGGTGCCGCCGTATTTGGTGATGAGCACTTTATCGTTAACGGCTACGTTGAAGGGGATTTCCTTGCCGTCTTTGTCGCGGCCGCCGGTGCCGAGGGCACGCACGATAGCTTCCTGCGGTTTCTCCTTGGCGCTGTCGGGCAGGAAAAGCCCGCCTGCGGTTTTGCTCTCAGCCTCCACTCGCTCTACGAGTACGCGTTGTCCGATGGGTTTGATCATGATTGTATGGTGTGTATTTGGTTGAAACTGTCAGTTGCCTGCGCCGCGATGGTGGGCGGCGCAGGCGTGAGGGGGGGGGATTAGTCGTTGTCGACCACTTCGGCGTCTACAACCTTGCCTTTGCCCTTGGGGGCGCGGGTTTCGGGGCAGTCATCCGTACCGCAGCCGCCGCCGTTGCAGCCACCCTGCTGGGCAGCGGCCTGCTGAGCGGCCTGCTGCAGGTTGGCGAGCATGGTCTCAAGCTCCTGCGTGAGTGTCTTGCACTTGTCCACATCCTTGGCCTCGGCGGCCTTCTTCAGGGCGTCCACCTTGTCCTGGATGGGCTTGGTAACCTCGGCGGGAACCTGCTCGCCCATGTCCTTAATCTGGCGCTCCACGCTGTGGGCGAGGGAGTCAGCCTTGTTGATGGCCTCGATGTCCTCGGCCTTCTTGCGGTCCTCCTCGGCGTGCATTTCGGCATCGCGCTTGGCGCGCTCGATTTCCTCCTTGCTCAGACCGGAGGAACCCTGGATGGAGATATTCTGCTCCTTGCCGGTGTCCTTGTCCTTGGCGGTTACTTTGAGGATACCGTTGGCGTCGATGTCGAAGGTCACCTCAATCTGGGGTACACCGCGGGGAGCGGGCTTGATGCCGTCGAGCTTGAAGTTGCCCAGCAGCTTGTTGTCGTTGAACATCTTGCGCTCGCCCTGGCAAATGCGGATGTCTACAGCAGGCTGGTTGTCAGCGGCGGTGGAGAACACCTGGCTCTTGCGCACGGGGATGGTGGTGTTGCGGTCAATCATCGGCGTGGCAATGCTGCCCATGGTCTCGATGGAGAGGGTCAGCGGGGTTACGTCGAGCAGCAGCACGTCCGTCACGGAACCGGAGAGCACACCGCCCTGGATAGCAGCACCCACGGCCACCACTTCATCGGGGTTCACACCCTTGTGGGGCTCTTTGCCGGCCAGGCGCTTAGCCATCTCCTGCACGGCGGGCATGCGGGTCATACCGCCCACGAGCACGAGCTCGTTGATTTCGCTGGTGCTCAGACCGGCGGCAGAGATGCAGTTGCGCACGGGGGCGGCGGTGCGGTCGAGCAGGTTCTCGGTGAGCTGCTCGAGCTTGCTGCGGGTCAGGTTGAGCATGATGTGCTTGGGTCCCGTGGCATCCATGGTGATGAAGGGCAGGGAGATGTCGTAGCTCTGGGTGGAGGAAAGGGCAATCTTAGCCTTCTCTGCTTCCTCCTTAATGCGCTGCAGAGCATCCGTCTGGCGGGAGATGTCCATACCTTCTGCGGCCTTGAACTCGGCGAGAATCCAGTTGATGATGGCGTTGTCCCAGTCATCGCCACCCAGGTGGGTGTCGCCATCGGAGGCCTTCACCTCGAACACGCCGTCACCGATTTCGAGCACGGAGATATCGAAGGTACCGCCGCCGAGGTCATACACGGCAATCTGCTCGTTGCTGCCCTTGTCGAGCCCGTAGGCCAGAGCGGCTGCGGTGGGTTCGTTGATGATTCGGCGCACCTTCAGACCGGCAATCTCACCGGCGGCCTTGGTGGCGTTGCGCTGAGCGTCGTTGAAGTAGGCGGGCACGGTGATGACAGCCTCGGTGATGGTTTCGCCGAGCTTGCTCTCGGCGTCGGCCTTGAGCTTGCTGAGAATCATGGCGCTGATTTCCTGGGGGGAGTATACCTTGGTCTCTCCGCCGACTTCCACCTGAATGTGGGCGTCGCCGTTAGCGGCCTCTACGATGGTGTAGGGCACCTTCTTATCGTCAGCCGTCAGCTCGGCGTACTTGCGGCCGATGAGACGCTTGGCGGAGAAGATAGTGTTGCGCGGGTTGGTTACCGCCTGGCGCTTGGCAGCCTGACCCACGATGCGCTCACCGCTCTTGGTGAAGGCAACGATGGAGGGGGTGGTGCGAGCACCCTCGCTGTTTTCAAGCACGGTTGCCTGACCGCCTTCCATGACAGCCATGCAGGAGTTCGTGGTACCGAGGTCAATTCCGAGAATCTTACCCATTGTTCTGTGTCTTTCTATGTTCGTGTTTGTTTAAGTGGTTTTGGGCTCAGGCGCTGAGCCCTCTGCTTACCCTCAGTGTTGCAAATGGTATGCCAATTCCCAATAGTGTATGTCAAAATGGAGAAATACTTATTTATCAATGATTTGGGAGATTGTGCCGGCTGCTCCGATGGCAAAGAAAATGCGACAATATGCCGCAGGTGGCAGAATGTCGCACTGATTACTGCGTAAAAATGCCGCAGTTGGTTGCCGCTGTCACTGCAGGGGCAGTTCGCAGAGGGTAAAGTGTGTGCACACGGCGCCGGGGTAGTCGAGCAGGTACTGCCCGTGGTTGATGAAGCCCATGCGCGTGTAGAATTCGCAGGCGGCGGGGTTGGTGTCGATGACGTCGAGCCGCACGCTCTTGCAGCCCAGTCGGCGGGCATAGGTGATGGCGTACTGCACCATGGCTTTGCCCACCCCCTGTCCCTGCATGCGGGGGCTGACGCCGAGGGTGTGGATAGCCATGACTTCGTGCGGCTCGCATTCGACGCGCCAGTCGGCCTGAGCGTAGCCGGGGTTACACTCGGAGTTCAGCACCATGGCGCCGGCCATGACTCCGGCTTTTTCCGCCACCCACAGCTCCCCGATGGCGGCTTTTGTTTGCAGGAACGCATCCGTCGGGTAACCTCCGCGCTTCCACTGGGCGTGAGAGGGGGCACCGTCCATGGCATCGATGATTTCGTTGTACAGGGTGCGCAGGGCGGGCAGGTCGAGCGGGGTGGCGCGGCGGAAGGTGAGGGAATTCATGGGTGGGAGCTCAGGTTTATCTTTGAAAAGGAGGGGAATGCAGCAGAACGGAGTGGTGAATATACCCCAGGCGGCGGTCAGCACAAGCCAGCCGAAGACCTTACCATCGGGCTGTTCCGGGGGTGCTCCGCACATGTTCATGCTGCCTAGGGCGATGCCGGCGGGGATAATCAGCAGGCAGAGCTGCACGATGGTGGCTGCTCGGTTTTGCCTGGGAATGTGCAGCAGGATGAAGGGCATGATGAGTGCCGGCAGGTAGATGATAACAGCCGGGCCATGCCGGAATATAGCGCAGGTAAATGCCGCCAAGGTGATGGCTGCACAGAGGTACAGGGTGGTGAGCAGGCAGCGTCTCATACGGTGCGGCGGAGTTTTTCGATGAAACAGATGAGCAGGTGCAGCACCGCGACCGGCAGATAGACGTAGAGCAGCCCGGTGATGTTCACAATGATAATGGCCAGCCCCATATCCATGCCCTCATAGAGCCCCCTCGGTCTGGCCCAGCACAGGCTGACAGCTGATAGGGTGATGAACAGGGGAATAATCAGGCAGAGCAGTTGCAGAAAGGAGCCGCGCTTCGTGCGCGCAGGAATGCACAGCAGGGCGAAGGGGAACAGGACCCACAGAATCATGTAGCCGATATAGCCCCACACGGGCTCGTGTAACTCAGTAAACTCTGTCGGGAAGAGGGCACCATGTATCAGTATGCCTGCCAGCGTGAGCCCGCCGCACACTGCCAGAAATCGCAGCACGAAGCGCCGCCGCGGTGCCACACAGGCAGGCGGTGGCTCGGCGGGTGCCGGGGGCTGTGGCTCAGGGTGGGGGAATGGCTGTGGGGCGGGTACGATCAGCTTGCGGGGGGCGGGTGTTTTCATGGGGCGGGGATTTCATTTCATGATATAGCGGTTCACCATGAAGGTGAGAATCCACAAGAGGGCGTAGATGGCGATAGCGGCCAAGGCGACATAACAGCTCGCAACTATATAGGTCAGCATGGCGAGTGGCGTAACCGGCTGAGCGCAGAGCAGGCATGAGCTCACGACCGTAAGCAGCATCAATACAGCCCCAATCAGCTGAAGTATGCTGCCTGCGCGGCTGTGCACCGGTATGAGCAGCACCAGGAAGGGGAGCGGCAGTAGCAGCGCGGATTCCGCCATGGCGAGGCCGGCGTTTGCCCCGGTACATTGTGCCCCGAAGCGATACCAGGCAACGGCGTAGCTCGCACCCGTCAGCAGGGCACAGGCACCCGTGAGCCACAGCACCATACGGCGGCGAAGGCGAATGGATGATGAGGTGTCAGCGGTTGTGGGCATCAGGGTAAGTGTTTGCGTTGTTCCAAGCGGGCGAAAATGATACAGAGCTCGTAGAGGGCATACATGGGCAGAGCCATGATGAACATGGTGGCGGGGTCCGGAGCCGGGGCCAGAAAAAGTGCCGCCGCAAAACACGCAATGAGCGCATAGCCTCGCGTAACTTTCATGCGCTCATAGTTCAGTATACCCAGCTTGATGAGTGGCACCACGATGACCGGTAGCTCGAATACCGCACCGAATACAAAGATGAGCCTGGCCGCAAACGTGAGGTAGTAGCCGATACGCCAGTCGTTCTCAATGCCCATGCCCAGCGAATAGTCATAGAAAAAGCTCAGCACGCGCGGTAATACCGCAAAGTAGGCAAAGGCGCTCCCGACCAGAAACAGGGCGACACCGTAGCCTACACATTTGAAAATCAGGCGTTTCTCGTGCTCCAACAGGCCGGGTACGATGAATTGCAGCAGAAAATACATCTGCAGCGGAAAGGAGAGAATGAGCCCGCAGAAAAAGGACAGCTGCAGCGAGAGCATGAATGCCTCGCCGGGGCGGAAGGCTCCCATGAGCTTGAGTGCGGCGCGGCCTTGCCCTTCTTTCAGCTCCGCACCGGCGGCATACAGGGCAAGGGCAAGCTCGCGCTGTGCGTCATCGGCCGCGCTGCTGTTGAGGTAGCCGGCTTGTTGCTCAGCAGGGAGCAGGGCAGCGGCATGCAGCAAGGGCACGATGTCGGCCAGTTGCCGCACCTCAGGGGTGAAGTGTTGCTCCAGGGGAGCGCGTGCGCCGGGCGACAGGTCGGGGCGCAGGGCTGCCAGGCTCTTGGCGGCTACCCAGTCGGCGGCGGATACACCATCGGGCAGGTGGCGGCGCTCGTGCTCCACCCACACGCTCTCAACGGGCTGGCGCAGCACGCTCATGACTGTACCCGAAAACCCGAAACAGAGCACCATGGCAGCCAGCAGGGTGAGCGCCATGCGGATGATAGTGCTGCGCAGAGCCTCCAGATGGTCGATGATGCCCATCTCGGCGGCCGCGTCGTCGTGGCCCTGCCAGCGTTCGCGTACGCGGAATATCTGCCGCAGCCAGAACATAAGGGTGCTTTACTGGTAGATATCGATGCCCAGGCGAGCCAGGTCGCCGAGAGAAATGGCGCAGGGATCAGGGGCTACCCAGTGACCGGGTTCGATTTCCACCGGGGTGAGATCCAGGCCGTAAGTGGCTTCGAGGTAAGGGTGATTGATACGGCGGCCGAAGGCGCTGCCGGGGGGCGGGTCGATGGGTGAGGGCACATCACCGGGCAGCACGGCTGACTGGTTGATGTGGGTGGGGTCGGGCATGGGGATGGCTGAGATGAGGGCGCGAGTGTAGGCGTGCCTCGGGTCGTGGTAGATGAGGTCGCTCTCGCCCATCTCAACTATCTTGCCCAGGTACATCACGGCCACGCGGTCGGCCATGTGGCGCACAACGGATAAATCGTGCGAGATGAACAGGTAGGCCAGGCCCAGTTCCTTCTGCAAATCCAGCAGCAGATTAAGCACCTGTGATTGTACGGAAACATCAAGCGCGCTCACCGGTTCATCGAGCACGAGCAGTTTGGGGCTCTGGGCCAGCGCGCGGGCAATGCCGATGCGCTGCCGCTGACCGCCGGAAAATTCGTGCGGGAATTTATCTGCCGCCGTGCGGGGAAGCCCCACGAGGTCCAGCAGGGTGTACACACGGTCGCGGCGGAACTGGCGGCTGCCGGTGCCTTGCACATCCAGTGGCTCGGAGAGGATGTGGCGCACATTCATGCGCGGGTCGAGCGAGGCCGCGGGGTCCTGAAAAACCATCTGCACGCACTGGCGCATTTGCCCCAGGCGCCACTGAGAGCGGTGGGTGACATCGCGCCCCTGCAGGCGAATGCAGCCGCCGGTCGGTTCGAGAAGGCGCACGATACAGCGGCCGATGGTGCTCTTGCCGCAGCCGCTCTCGCCTACCAGCCCAAGGGTTTCGCCCGGGGCTATGGTGAAGCTGACTTCATCCACCGCCTTGACCACACTCTTTTTGCGGCTCAGCAGACCACCCTGCACGGGAAAGTGCATGCTGAGTTTGTAGACTTCGAGTATGTTCTGTGTGTCGGCGGCCATGGATGGGCTGCGGTTTAATAATCGCGGTTGAGCAGGTAGTCGCTGATGGCCAGCAGAGCGGCACGGCGCTCGGGCGGGAATACATCCAGCGCGGCGCGGCCTTCCTCCGTCAGGGCGCGGGCCTCAGCGCGGGCTGCCTCCATTCCCACCAGCGCGGGGTAGGTGGCTTTCGCCACGGCGGCATCTTTGCCAATGCTCTTGCCCAGCACCTCGGGCGTGGAGGTGATGTCGAGGATGTCGTCAATAATCTGGAAGGCCAGCCCCAGACAGCGGCCGTAGGTGCTGAGGGCGGCAAGTTGCTCATCCGTAGCGCCGGCTGCCATGGCTCCCAGGCGGATAGAGGCCAGAATAAGGGCTGTGGTCTTGCCATTGTGAATGGCGCGCAGTTCCTCCACGCTCAGGCTGCGGCCCTCGCCTTCCAGGTCAAGCACCTGCCCGCCGACCAGCGTGCGGCTGCCGGTCTGGTACGCCAGCTCGGCCACGTAATCACGCACGTTGTAGCGCTCGTTGGCCGGCACCTGAGCCAGCATGGCGAAGGATTCCGTCAGCAGGGCATCGCCTGCGAGTATGGCCACCCCCTCACCGAATACCTTGTGGTTGGTGGGGCGGCCGCGGCGCAGGTCATCGTTGTCCATGCTGGGTAGGTCATCGTGAATCAGCGTGTAGGTGTGCAGCACTTCGACCGCGCAGGCGGCATTCAGCGCGGGGGTCGCATCCCCGCACACCGCGCGGGCGGACTCCAGGCAGAGCAGGGGGCGTATGCGCTTGCCGCCGGCAAACACGCTGTAGCGCATGGCCTTGTGCAGTGTGGCGGGGGCAAGGTCTTCGCCGGGCAGTAGCTCGTTGAGTCGACCCTCGGTCAGCTTTACACCGTTGGCAATGAGTTCTTTGATGTCCATGACTGGGGAAAGGTCTGTTTACTTACCCTTGACAAGCAGCTCGGCAATCTGCACGGCATTCAGCGCGGCACCCTTGCGCACCTGGTCGCCAACTACCCACAGGTTCAGGGCGTTGTCGATAGCCAGGTCTTTGCGAATGCGGCCAACGTAGCAGGTGTCGCCGTTAGTGGAATCGAGCGGGGTGGGCCACACGCCGGCGGCGGGGTCATCCATCAGAGCCACGCCGGGCTTGCCGTCATAGCAGGCGCGGGCACCCTCGACATCCACCGGCTGTTCAAACTGAGCCACGCAGGAGATGGAGTGGCTGCGGTACACCGGCACGCGCACACAGGTGCAGGTGACTTTCAGCTCGGGCAGGTTCATGATTTTGCGGCCTTCGTTGAGCATCTTGAGCTCTTCTTTGGTGTAGCCTGTGTCGGTGAACTTGTCAATCTGCGGCAGCACGTTGAAGGCAATCTGGCGCGGGTAGGTAGAGATTTCCACCGGGTGACCGTTGGAGATGGCGCGCACCTGGTTCTCAAGCTCGGTAATACCGTGCTGACCGCTGCCGCTCACGGCCTGATAGCTGCTGGCGATGATGGTCTTGAGCCCGTACTTGAGGTGCAGGGGGAAGAGAGCCATCAGCGTGATGATGGTGGTGCAGTTCGGGTTGGCAATGATGTTGCGCGGGTGGTTGAAGGCGGCCTCCGGGTTGATTTCAGGCACCACGAGGGGGACGTCGGCATCTTGTCGGAAGGCGGAGGAGTTGTCCACCACCACACAACCGGCGGCACCGGCGATGGGGGCGTACTCGCGCGAGATGTCGCCACCGGCTGCGAAGAGCGCCAGGTCAACATCGGCAAAGGAATCTTTCGTGAGCTCTTCAACAGTGAGCATTTCACCACGGAAGGCTACCTGTTTACCGGCAGAACGTTTCGAGGCCAGAAGTTTGAGTGAGGCCAGGGGGAAGTTGCGGCTCTCAAGGCAGGAAAGAAGCTCAACGCCCACCGCACCGGTGGCGCCGACGATTGCGACTCGGGGATTTGTCATCATGTGTCGATTTCTGGGTTCTGTGTTCTGCGGTGCGCTCCCATTATTTCTCCTGGTGCGCCCGCGATATTATAGCGCATTTACCATGAATGGCAAGCCAAAATCGCTCGCGATAAGCAGGCAAGTGCTGTTTTTTAGGTAATAAAAGCGCTTGCGTGCCCGGCAAATGAGTGGTAGAATATCACCCGCGCTATGTTACAGCTGATTGTCAATTCATTTCTGTCGACTATTCCGGTATTCGTCTTTTTTGCCGTCGGGTTCTGGTTGCGCCATAAGAAGGTGATTGAGCCTCAGCACGATGCTGTGATAACCCGACTTGCCATGGATGTCGGCTACCCCTGCCTGATATTCTACAATATCATGAGGTATATGGTGACGGAGGCTGACCCGCGTATCACTACTTTCGCGTTTTCCGGGCAGGCCATCGCCTGCGGATTTCTTGAAATGGCCGTTGGCGTGACTGTGGCCTGGCTGGTGGCTCGCATGCTGCGGCTGCGTATCGGTACCGGGTTGCGCACCTTCACCCTGACAGCAGGTGTGCAGAATTACGCCTTCTTCGTCATCCCCATCGTGCACATGCTTTTCAGTGGTGCAGGCGACCCCTCGATGGGGGTGCTGTTCATACACAACATGGGCTGCGAGTTGTTTGTGTGGAGCGTGGGGGTTATTCTGATGTGCGGCGGCTTGGGCAACCTGAGTTTTGCCACTCTGTTTCGCGGGCCGCTGCTGGCAGTGTGTTTCTCCCTGTTGCTGGCCTGGAGTGGCCTGGGGCAGTATGTCGCCCTGCCGCCGGTGATGAAGACGACCGAGATGCTCGGTTCCATTGCCACGCCCATCTGCCTGATTATCTTCGGCTGCTCCATGTACGACCTGACCCGCAATTTCACCTGGCAGCCCCGCATGCTGGCCGCAGGTCTGGTGGCCCGCCTGGTGATTGCGCCCGCGGTGATTCTGCTGGTGGCCTGGGCGCTGCCGGTTGACCCGCTTATCAAGCGTATCATGGTTATTGAGAGCGCCATTCCCAGTGCTGTCATTCCCGTTATCATCGCCAAGCGTTTTGGTGGGCGCCCCGAGGTCGGTACGCAGATTCTGCTTGCCACAACTGTTTGCTCGTTCGTTACTTTGCCCATTTGGCTCACTATCGGCGGTACCTGGGTCGTCAGCCTTCTCCCGGACTGATTTGCTCTCCGTTTCATAAAAAAATAAAGAAAAATGAAATTATATGCTTGACTTTAGCTGCGGTTGCTGCTAGAATCTCCCCGCAACCAAGCGATGGCGGGATAGCCAAGTGGCCTAAGGCATCGGTTTGCAAAACCGACATTCGTGGGTTCAAATCCCACTCCCGCCTCTCGAGAGCAAACAAAAACGGTAAAGGTTCATTCCTTTACCGATTTTTTGTTGGTACGTCAGGCATGACACGTAACTGGGGCGGAAGTCCCCAATGAGCCGCTGACAGGGCGGAATCAAATAACCAAAGGCAACTGCGTCACAGTAATGTGGGGTGGGAAGGAAGCCGGAGGCGAAATACAGACAGGATGAACAAGAACCGAATAGAAGGCCAAAGCGCACGAGGTGAGGCAGCCATGGATGCTCACGCCCGATACTCTGTCAAGAGAGCGCATGGTAAATTCGGCTTGCACTGTGTGAAAGCTTCGTGCCAATATCATGAGAGCACCTACGACGTGCGAAAGCGCTGCGGTGTAATACGTCTGTAGGGTGTCAGCAGAGGACAAAGTACCAATCGAGTTGTCCTTATTTTCCATTTCCTCATCTCTCGATACAGTCAGTTAATTTAGATAGTGCATCTTCAACTTCTTGACTTGAACTTATGTTAAGCCAATACGCTTCGATATAATTGTATATCTCACTAGGGTTTTCTGTTATTGCGAACTGATTATTCCCACAAGTGCACATAAAGAACAGGCGTTTAAGTGGCTGATAAATAAATTTATACTCTCCTGTGTTTTGATCAAACTCCCAACCTATGTACAAACAATACACTTTTTCATCCGTATTTCGCGTATAAAAAAAATACTTACCATCAATAATTGAGAATCGAGGAATGGGAATAGTTCTTAATCCCAAATTTTCAGGATTCTTCATTAATTCGTTGCACATATATACATAAGCTTGCTCCGGTGTATAATTTGCGTTGGCAATAATGGACCTAACCCCACGTCTGCTAGGGTGAAAGTATGAAGCAGCTCTGAATGTGAAAGGTAAGCAACAAGAAGTTAATGTCAGAGAAAGCAATATCACCCCTGGGATAATTAAAAGAAGAAGTCTTAACTTGGCTTTTATCATATCCAATTTCAGCATCAACGTCAACATACTCATGCACCCACATTTACCTTGTTTTTATTTATTTGTCAAGCAGCTTTTGTCTTTCGTTTGTAACTTTGTTTTCATAATGCGCTATTTCTAAGCGCTTTACAACGAAAGAAACTTTCGACTCCCATTGACGACCCTTCGCGGGCGTTATTTCGATAAGAGATAACGCCCGCGATTTTTGTTTGTAAATCGCTCAATTTACGGCACTTAACGCGCACTTCGCTGCAAGCTTTACTCCCGGAATCCGGCAGATTTCAGCTCCACTCTACCCCTTTTCTACAACATCAGGCACTCCTGAGCACTCCGCACTTCGTGACCCACTTTGGCTTATATCAAAGGGAGTCGAATGTACTGGTAGTCTTCGATTATCAATAGTCAATCGTGTAGGTTCTTTCTACCGTTCCGACAAAATATGTCCAGACAAAATTTGGGTCAACACCAAAATATTGGGCTATTGAGGATTTTTTGCTATTGGGGATTTTCTGCTCTCTCTTATGCCATTTTTGCCTTCGTTTTCTACTGCGAGAATGGGACATGCCCACACTTTATAACGAAGAGCCTATTTTTTGTCGTCTTCCTGCTTTTGCTGTTCTGCCGCCGGGGCGGCAGAATCGGCGTAGATGACAGCCGGATTGATTTTGGGGATGACGTTGGCGCTGCGCAGGGGGCGGCCCACTACGCGTGAGTGTTCCAGCAGCATGGCCAGGCGTGCCAGCTGGTCTTTGATTTCGTACGCCTGCATAATCACCTCGGTTCCGTTCTCCAGCGTGAGCACGATTTTCCACTCCTTGGGGCAGAAAATTTCGCTGATAGCGGGAATTTCCGTCAGGGTGTAGGCATTGACGGCCGAAATCAGTTCTTTAATCGGGCGGCAGCGTGACTCGCTGATGGTGGCACCGGGTTCGATGGCGCGCACATCCTCCGGTTGCAGGTACCAGGTCGGCACATTCATGAAGTTGAGGTGGTAATCCTCCACCACCGGAAAGAGCACCCCCTTGGGGTCCATGAACATGCGCGTGCGGTTGCCTGTTTCGGCGGCACTCTCCATTTCGACATAAACGACCGGTATGCGTTCATCGATTTCGATATGCAGGGTTTCAGGCATTTCGGCACGTATGCTGGCATCCGCAATACAGGGGTGTGACTTGAGGGTTTCGAGCATGCCGCTTACGTCAAGCGTGGCCATGTTCACGGAGTTTTCAATCCCGAGTATCTTCATGGCCTGTGAGTGTGATATCACCCCGTGGCGTGACACATAGCTGATGTTGTCAATGCTCAGGTTATAAGCCTTCTCGAGCATGTAATTGACACCATACCATATTCCCCATACCACAGGCGCCGCACACAGGGCTATCAGGAACCAGCGCCGCAGCCTGCGCAGCCCGCGCTTGAGCGCCAGCATGCTGAAAAGGCGGTCTTTGAGCGAGAGCGCCTTTTCCAGCAGCTGTACGTTCTGCTTTTCGTTGCGGTATTTGTTCCGGGGCTTCATGTGGGCCATCAGCCGCGCGGCTGGTTGAGGGATATCTCAGCTATGCGGGAGCAGAGCTCGCCGAAGCTGATGCCGACGGCCGCAGCGGCCTTCGGGAAGAGTGAGGCACCGGTCATGCCGGGAATGGTGTTGATTTCCAGCACATAGGGCTTACCCTCAGCGGTGAGCAGCACATCCACACGCCCGTATACTTCCACATTGAGCGCTTGATAGGCAGCCAGAGCCGCGGCCTGCACGGCCTTGGTTTCTTCTTCGCTGATGTCAGCGGGGCAAATGTAGTCGGAACCCACGCCGCCGGAAAGTGCAGGGTACTTGTTGGCGAAGTCGTAGAAACCCTCGCGCGGGGCAATGTGAATGACAGGCAGAGCCGTGCCGTTGAAAATGGCTACGGTGAGTTCTTTGCCGTCGATGTATTCCTCCACCAGTATATCGGTGCCGTATTTAGCGGCTTCTGCCACGGCGGCCGGCAGTTCTTCGGCGGTTTTGACGATACTCACCCCCACCGACGAGCCTTCGCACGGGGGTTTGATAACGCAGGGTACGCCGATGGTCGGCATGGCTCCGGAGGGTATCACCTCATCTGCCGGGGTGGGTACTCCGGCTGCAAAAAAGGCCTTTTTGGTGAGGATTTTGTCGAAACAGTTGCGGCTTGTCGCGGAACCGGCACCCGTGTAGGGTATACCGAGCTCTTCGAGGTAGGTCTGCAGGCCGCCGTCTTCACCGTAGGTGCCGTGAATCATGTTGTAGCAGAGCTCGGTTCCTTCAGGGATAGCCGGGCGCTCGCTGTCCACCACCACGGGGGTGACGTTGGTGAATCCTTCTGCGCGCAGGGCCTCCAGCACTGCGTTACCCGAGACCAACGAAACTTCGCGCTCGGAACCGGGGCCACCCATCAGCAGGGCAATGGCCGTGTCTTTGGTCAGTGTCTTCATGTGTTGCTTTGCTATGTGTTTGCTCATCAGAACTCTGCTTCGCGGTCGCCCACCACCTGTACTTCCGTGCGCAGGGTGATGCCTCGCTCCGTTTTAGCCTTGTGTCGAATGTAGTCGATGAGTTCCGTCACATCGGTGGCTTTCGCCTTACCGATGTTGACGATGAAGTTGGCGTGTTTGGGGGAAATCCGGGCGCCGCCGATGGTGTAGCCTTTCAGCCCCATTTCATCGATGAGTTTGCCTGCGGGGATTTCAGCGGGGTTCACGAAGGTGCAGCCCGCGCTGGGTTCTACCGGTTGCGAGGCCTTGCGGCGTTCGCGGCTTTCTTCCGTGGTCTGTTCGATTTCAGCGGGGTTACCGGGGGTGCCGCAGAAGGTGGCCTGCATGACGATATTGTGCTCGAAATCAGGTATGAGCCTGTATTGAGCAGGGCGCATGTTGTCTTTGCTGAACTCTACAATGTCGCCGTCATCATTGAGCGCCAGAGCGGAACAGAATACGCTCCACATATCGCCGCCCATGGCACCGGCATTCTGCCGCAGGCTGCCGCCCACGTAACCGGGTATGCCGTCCATCCACTCAAAGCCGCTAATCCCGTTCTGGGCGGCAAAGGCAGCGAGCTTTTTCAGCTTCACACCGGCACCGGCAATGATTTTGTTGCCGCGCAGTTCGAGTTTCTGGAATTCACCGGCGGCGGGGTGAATAACCGCACCGCGGATACCGCCTTCGCGCACGATGAGGTTGGAGCCGCGCCCCACAGTGTGCACGGGGATGTTGCGATCCTTGAAGAAATTGACCACAGCCTGCATGCGCTCAAAGGTATCCGGCTCAATCCAATACTGCGCTTCACCGCCAACGCCTACGGTGGTGTGACGGCTCATGGGTTCATACAGACGGCAGGTGAAGTCATTGCCGCATTCCTGCTGCATTTCAGCCAGCACGCGCAGGTCGGCCGCTATCTTTTTGCCTGCCTCGTGCACATTGCCTGCGCCCAGGGTGATAAAGAGGTCGCCCGGGCGAAGAATGTTGCCCACCTTGTGGTGTGCCAGTGCCAGGTTGGGCAGGAATTCGGCGTCCACGGGGCCGTTTTCCAGCACGGCATCTACAATTGTCTGCCCGCTGATGCCCGGGATGGGCGGCTCGCTGGCGGGGTACACATCGGCCACATACAGCTTGTCGACATTCTGCAGCACGCGCCCGAAATCATCGCGCAGCAACTGGGTGCGGGTGTAGCGGTGCGGCTGGAACAGCACGATAAGGCGCTCCGGTTTCAGGCTCTGGGCGGTCTGCAGGGTGGCGGCAATCTCGGTCGGGTGGTGGCCGTAGTCATCCACGATGCGGTAGTCGCGGGAAAGGTACTTCGTCTCGAAACGACGGCGGGCACCGGCGAAGCTCACCAGGCCGCGCGTGATACTGGCGAAGTCACAGCCCAGCTCCAGCGCCAGCGCCGTGGCGGCCAGGGAGTTAAGCACGTTGTGGCGACCGGGTATACCCAGCTCCACACGACCCAAGGGGCTGCCTTTGTAATTGATGGTGTAGAGGGTACGGCCGCGCTTCACCGTTACATCGGTGGCGGTGTAGTCGGCATCTTGCCAGCCGTAGGAAATGGTGTTCGGGTACTGGGAGCACACATCGGCTGCGCCGGCATCGGTCTTGCAGTAGATGAGCTTGCCGCGGGTTTGGCGGCACAGACGGTGGAACACGCTCTTGATGTGGTCGAGGTCGCGGTAGAAATCCAGGTGCTCGGCCTCAATGTTGAGGATGATGCTGTGTTCAGGAATGTAGTTCACCAGGGTGCCGTCACTTTCATCGCCCTCGGCTACCAGGTATTCGCTGTCCTGGGTCCAGTGCGCATTCGCACCCAGCACGGGGATTTCAGCGCCGACGTAGTGGCAGGGGCGCATGCGCCCTTCGCGCAGCAGGTGAGCGCTCATGGCGGAGGTGGTGGTTTTGCCGTGCGTGCCGGCTACCACAACCCCCTTCTTATTGTTCAGGATGGCGGCCAGGCACTCGGCGCGGCGCAGGCACAGGCAGCCGTTCTGACGGGCCGCGACCAGAGCTACGTTATCTTCGCGGATGGCGCTCGAATAGATGACTACCTCCGCATCACTCACGGCAGCGGCACTGTGGGGGCATGAAAAAACCAGCCCGGCCTGTTGCAGCCGCTCCGTTTCATCGCTCGTTACACGGTCGCAACCGCTTACACGGTGCCCCATTTCGAGCAACATGCGAGCCAGGCCACTCATGCCGGCACCGGCTACTCCTATGAGATGTATGCGTACGGGGTTATCCCGATCCAGAAGCCTTTTGCGTAACTGTTCAATCATAGCTCTTACGTGTTATTATATACGTTTGTGTCCCACAATCAAGCCAAATGTCGCACCGGTAAACGGCGTTTCGCTGCAATTAACTCAATATGAGCTTATTGTGGTATTGTGTCGAATTCGTGAAAGTAGGCGTTTCTCATTACTTTTCTTAACAGTTCGTGCGGATGGGCACTTGACGGCCGAAGGTGAGGCGCCGCGCGCGATTCGTCCCCCGGGATTCGTCTTTCGTCTATTGCTCACCCAATTGCTGTTTGCCGGGGGGACTGACGGGATGATGATTTTGCCGGCTTATAACTACTATACGCCTTTGTTTATCAGTTTTTTCGGCTTTTGACCTTTACATTTTCCTGAGGGCATGTTATATTTCCCCTGAGCCTGAGTAGTATGATGAGGTCAAAAATGCTGATTATCTGTGTTTTGTTGCTGATAGCCGGGTGGTATGTATACCGAAACTACTATGAGGTGAGGCCGGTGGATGAGAGCGGGCTCCTCAGTCCCGGCGAGATGGGGCCTATGACGGATAGCTGTGTGGATGCCGATGGCTCCGGTTACATGAAAATACCGCTGCGTGGTACACCTCTGCGTGTGGTGTTTTACGAAATGTCGTGGGCAGGAAATGAGGTCACAACCAAGCTTTACTCCCGCCCGGCAGAGGGGCGAGAATGGGCTGTATTGTCCCTCGACGGTCAGTTGATTGTTAAGTTCAGGGTTCCCGCGGAATTGTTTGCTGCCCGAGAGCCGGTGCGCGTGGGTACGGGTGGCTTGTACCATACATATCGCGGTGTTATTCGGCAGAATCCGTGAGTGTGCCGTAGGCTCGGTATACGGTAAAAAAACAGCGAACCGGTGTGGTTCGCTGTTGAAAAGGTGATGGGGTATCGCGCTCAGTGTCTGTTCTTCTTCTTGCGGCTGTATTCGAGCATGGAGAGCTGCTTGGCAAGTTGTGCTGCGAGGTAGGTCTGCTCCTGTCGGGAGAGAACGGTACCACTGTTACGCAGGGCTGCCTGAGCTCGCTCGATAGCGGCCTCGACCGCTGAGGTGTCGATTTCACCGGCGGCCAGAGCTGTATCGGTCACCAGCAGAACCTCCTGCTGCTCGACCTGCAGAAAGCCGCCGCCCACGAAGAGGCTCTGCGCTTCGCCACCTACGGGCTTATAAGTGAGCTCGCCGTTATCCACTGCCGCAATCAAGTCAGCGTGGCCGGGCAGTATCTCCATCTCGCCCGCTACGGCGGGCAGGTGAATGGAGCTCACCTCCGCCTGCAGGGCCGTGCGAATGGGGGTGATAATTCTGAAGTTCAGGGCCATGGCGCTTACTCTTTCTCTACGGTGTCGATACCGCCCTTCATGTAGAAGTTACCCTCGGGCACGTTGTCCCACTTGCCATCCAGAATCTCACCGAACCCGCGCACCGTCTCGGCCACGGGCACGTACTGCCCCTTGATGCCGGTGAACACTTCTGCCACGCTGAACGGTTGGGAGAGGAAACGCTGAATCTTACGGGCGCGGCTCACGGTGAGCTTGTCGGCCTCGGAAAGTTCATCCATACCCAGAATGGCAATCATGTCCTGCAAATCCTTGTAGCGCTGCAGGGTCTGCTGCACGCCGCGGGCAACGCGGTAGTGTTCTTCGCCTACCAGCTCGGGGGCGAGAGCCTTCGAGGTCGAGGCGAGGGGGTCCACTGCGGGGTAGATACCCTGAGCCGCAAGAGCACGATCAAGCACCACGGTGGAGTCAAGGTGTGAGAAGGTGGTGGCAGGAGCGGGGTCGGTCAGGTCGTCTGCCGGCACGTACACAGCCTGCATGGAGGTAATGGAGCCTTTCTTGGTGGAGGTGATTCGTTCCTGCAGGCCTGCCATTTCTTCTGCCAGGTTGGGCTGATAACCCACGGCGGAGGGGGTACGGCCCAGCAGGGCGGACACCTCGGAACCGGCCTGGGAGAAACGGAAGATGTTGTCCACGAACAGCAGCACGTCGCGGTTCTCTTCATCGCGGAAATACTCGGACATCGACAGGGCCGAGAGAGCTACGCGCAGACGGGCACCGGGGGGCTCGTTCATCTGGCCATATACGAGAGCCACCTTGGAGTTTTCCGGATTGGCCTGGTCGATAACGCCCGACTCGCTCATTTCCATGTAGAAGTCGTTACCTTCACGCGTGCGCTCACCCACGCCGGCGAACACGGACAGACCGGAGTGAGCCTTGGCGATGTTGTTGATGAGCTCCATGATGAGCACGGTCTTGCCCACACCGGCACCACCGAACGAACCGGCCTTACCGCCCTTCAGGAAGGGGCAGATGAGGTCAATAACCTTGATGCCGGATTCCAGCACTTCTGAAGATGTGGCCTGTTCTTCCAGAGCAGGGGCCTCTCGGTGAATCGGGTAGCGCTTCACGCCATCGAGCTGGCCCTTTTCGTCCACGGTTTCGCCGAGTACGTTGAAGATGCGACCGAGCACTTTCGGGCCAACGGGAACCGAGATGGGAGCACCGGTATCCACCACCTCCATGCCGCGCTTCAGGCCGTCTGTAGCGCTCATGGCAACGGTGCGGGCCCAGCCGTCTGTGAGGTGCTGTTCTACCTCGAGTACCAGCTGCTTGGGCTCGCCTTCCACCACGTAGTCAACGGTCAGGGCGTTGTAGATGGCGGGCATTTCGGACTGGGAGAAGTCGACGTCTACCACGGCGCCGATAATCTGCACGATTTTACCTGTGTTCATGATTGAGAAGTGAGAGTGTTAAGATGTTATATTGTGTATTTGAAAATGGTTGTCGGCGCGTGAATTACTCCATGGCCTTCATGGCGGTGGTGATTTCGAGAAGCTCGTTGGTAATCTGTGTCTGGCGTGCCTTGTTGTATTCCAGCGTGAGTTCGCCGATGAGATTCTTGGCGTTCTCAGTGGCTGACTTCATGGCGACCATACGGGCAGACTGCTCACTGGCTTTGCCTTCCAGTATCATCTGCACCAGCAGGTGACCGAAGTAGAGCGGCAGGATGGAGTTGAGCAGGGCTGTCGGTGAGGGCTCGAGCAGGAAATCGGTTGTTGTATTGCTCCCGGGCTCCTGTTCCGCTACATTCATGAGGTCATCGCGCCTGATGGGGAGCAGGTTCGCACAGTGAGGGCGCTGTACCATGATGTTGATGAACTTCTGGTAAATCACACGCACACTTTTGTAGTCGCCCTCAATATATCCCTTGCGGATGAAGTCGAAAATGGGCTTGAGGTCAGCTTCTTCCACCGTGTCTCCCAGTGAGAACGTGGCTGCCAGCTTGCGCCCGCAGCGGGTGAGCTGCGAGTTGAGCTTGCTGCCGATGGTTATATAATCAGCCTCGGCCGGGCAGGTGAGCAGCACCTCTTTGAGCAGGTTGGAGTTCAACCCGCCGCAAAGCCCGCGATCGGTGCTCACCACGATGATGAGCTCTCGCCCGTTCTCGCGCTCTTCGAGGAGCGGCGAGCTCGCGTTGCTGATGGATTCCTGCAGGTGCCCAAGCACCCGGGCAAGCGAGCTCATGTACTCGCGGCCCTTGAGCGCCAGTTCCTGCGCGCGGCGCATCTTGGCGGACGCAACCATCTGCATCGCTTTCGTAATCTGCGATGTATTGCGTACCGACTTAATGCGGCGCTTGATGTCTCTGAGGTTAGCCATGGGGGGTTACTTCGTCAGGCGGGATTTGAAAGAGGTCATGAACTTCTTGAGCTGCTCATCGATTTCGGGAGTGAGTTCCTTCTTGCTCTCGATGGCTGCCAGAAGTTCGGGGTTGTTGGTGGTGGCTTCCTCTTCCATGTCGCGGCAGACCTTCTGCACCCGGTCTACAGCCACGTCATCGAGGTAACCCTTCTGGATGGCGTAGAGGTCGATGACTTCGATACCGAGGCTCTTGGGGTCATATTGACCCTGCTTGAAGAGCTCTACGATACGACGACCGCGCTCGAGTTTGGCCTTGGTGTTGGCATCGAGGTCAGAACCGAACTGGGCGAAGGCCTGCAACTCTTCGAACTGAGCAAGGTCGAGTTTCACGGAGCCGGCCAGCTTCTTCACAATCTTGGTCTGGGCGGAGGAACCTACGCGGCTCACCGAGATACCCACGTTGATGGCGGGGCGTACACCCTGGTAGAAGAGGTCGGTGTCGAGGAAAATCTGCCCGTCGGTGATGGAAATCACGTTCGTGGGAATGTAGGCAGATACGTCGCCGGCCTGAGTCTCGATGATGGGCAGTGCTGTCAGCGAACCACCTTTACGGCCACCCTCGGAGTTAATGCGGGCAGCGCGCTCCAGCAGGCGGCTGTGCAGGTAGAATACGTCGCCGGGGTATGCCTCGCGGCCGGAGGGGCGGCGCAGAATCAGCGACACCTGGCGATAGGCCACGGCGTGCTTGGAGAGGTCGTCGTAGACGATGATGGCATCCTCACCCTGATCCATAAAGTACTCACCCATGGCACAACCGGCATAGGGAGCCAGGTACTGCATGGCGGCGCTGTCAGAGGCACTGGCTACTACGATGATGCTGTAGGGCATGGCGCCACTCTCTTCGAGCTTGGCGACCAGGCGGGAGATCGTGGCGCGCTTCTGGCCGATAGCCACGTAGATGCTGTAGAGCGGGCGGTGCCCGGGCAGCTTGCCTTCCTCGGCCAGCTTGTTCTGGCGGGCCTGAGAAATCATGGTGTCGGTGGCAATGGCGGTTTTGCCGGTGGAGCGGTCACCGATGATGAGCTCACGCTGGCCGCGACCGATGGGAATCATGGCATCGATGGGCAGAATACCGGTTTGAACCGGCTGGTTCACGCCCTGGCGAGAGATGATACCCGAGGCAATCTTTTCAACCGGGTAATAGGCCTCGGCGCTGATGGGGCCTTTGCCATCGAGCGGGTTACCCAGGGTATCCACCACGCGGCCGAGCAGCCCGCGACCCACGGGTACCTGCAGCAGGCGACCGGTGGTCTTGCAGGTATCGCCTTCTTTCAGAGTGTTGCCATTGCCGATGAGCACGGCGCCGACCTCGTTTTCTTCGAGGTTCATGGCCAGCCCCATCACGCCGCCGGGGAACTCAATCATTTCATTGAGCATGGCATTGCTCAGGCCTTCGATGTGAGCCACGCCGTCGCCTATGGCTTTGATGGTGCCTACATTTTCACTTACCGTGGCGGCGGTGGCGTTGCGAATCTGTGCTTCGAGTTCTTGTACGATGTTGCTCATACGCTGTAGTGGATTTTATTGAAAATTGTTGAAGAGAGTTTTGATGGGAGAAGAGGGGTGTATCAGGAAATGAGTTTGGCCAGGCGCTCAATGCGGGAACGGACGGAGGCATCCGTTACGTTGTCGCCCACGCGCACGGTCATGCCGGCTATCAGGGTAGGGTCGGTCAGCCACTCGTAGTGCAGGCCGGGGTGGCGGGCATCGAGCTTGGCACGTATGGCGGCTTTCTCTGCCTTTTCTACGGGGCGGGCGGTGGTGACGGTAGCTGTATGGCGGGCTACTTCCAAGCGCACCATGTCGGTGAAAGACTTGAGGATGGCGAGGTAGTTGCGCGGTTTTTCCGTGCAGAGGGCACTTGCCACGCGGCGCACGTGCTCCTCTTGCAGTCGACCGTCAGGCCCCATGCAGAGCCGCATGAGTCGGCGTGCCTGAGCCTGCGCTTCCTTGGTAATCTTCATGACGGGCAGGGAAAACGGGGTTACAGATTGCGGATGGCTTCTTCGTTGATGGTGCGGTGGTCTTTCTCCGTCAGCACCTTGCCGGTCACCTGAGCGGTGGCGGCGGCTACCAGGCGGGCAAACTCACCCTTCAGGGCATCTTTTTCGCGCTGAGTATCGAGGGCGGCTTGTGTGCGGGCGTTTTCGATGATGGTACGGGCTTCTGCAGCGGCCTTTTCCGTCAGTTCTGCCTGAAGTTTGGCGGCGGTGCCGCGGGCGTGTTCAATCTGCTGCTTGCCTTCGGCGTGAGCTTCTGCCAGTATCTGCTCACCGGTGGCTTTTACATCTGCCAGCTCTTTCTGACTGCGCTCGTGCATGGCCTCGCCTTCCTCAATCCGGGCGCGGCGCTCTTCGAGCTGCTTCATAATCGGCTTTACACCGAATATCACGACAAACACCACCAATATCGCAAAGGCGATGAAGTGGGCAATGAAAATATCTGTATGCAGGCCGAACTTGTCGACCATTTCCTGTAAGCTGGCAGCGACTACCGGAGTGAACATGGTGTAGAGAGGTTATGGTGGTGTGTGTGGTTGGAGAATGGGGGTGAAGCGGCGGCGCCGTTCTCCGCGGCGCCGCCGGATTTCGGGCCTTAGCCCATGAAGATGGCTACGAATGCCACACCTTCCACAAGTGCGGCAAGAATGATGGAGATGATGAGCACCTGAGAGAAGGCGCCCGGGTTGCGACCGGCAGACTCGGCTGCTTTCATGCCGATGAGGCCGATGCCCAGACCGGCACCCAGAACGGCGATGGCGGACTTCAGCGGGGTCAGGTCGGTGCCTGCAACGGCGTTGGCGATTGTTTCGAGCATAGTGTGTAATGTGTGTTTGTTGTTATTCAGTTGTTCTTCTGCCGTCCGTCACGTCTTTGCTGCATGATCCGGCGCGGCGGGAAGGGGGTTAGTGTGCGGCTTCCTCCTCATCCCCTACCTGGGTCTTGAGGAATAGTGCCGTGAGCATCAGGAACACCAGCGCCTGGACGAAGCCAACCAGCAGTTCCATGCACATGAAGGGCAGCATGGCGTACCAGCCGATGGCGCCCATCTGCTCCAGAATGGCCTCGCCGGCGTAGATGTTGCCGAAAAGTCGGGCTGCGAGAGCTACGGGACGCACGCAGATGGAGAGCAGCTCAATCAGGCCCACGAAGAAGAAAATGGGCATGAGTGCGTATTTCAGAAAACCGGTCAGGCCGCCCTTTACTCCGAAAATGTGGCTCAGGAAGTGCTTGATTCCCTGTTCGCGTATGCACCAGATAAACCACAGAATGGCGTATAGGAAGCCCAGGAACAGCGTGACGTTCAGGTCAGCATTTGCACCGCGGAAGATGGCTTTGCCGTCGTAGGTGATTTCGCCCACTCCGGGGATGAGCCCCATGTAGTTGCTTGTCAGGATAAGCAGGAACACCGTGGCAAAGTACCAGAAGTATTTTTTCGTCAGTTTCTTGCCGGCCAGTCCCTCGATGAAGTTGTACAGCGTCTCAAACACCCACTCCACAAAGTTTTGCAGACCATAGGGTATACGCTGTATACGGCGTGTGGCCAGGCGCAGTATCACTACCAGCACTACCACAGCCAGGGCAAACATAACCAGCGAGTTATTGATGGGAATGGAGTGCCCCTCCCAGAAAGGAATGTCTATGTTCCACAGCACCGGGGCGTCCATACTCAGTCCCTCATGGTGTCCCTCAGCCAGTACCGACCCGCCTGCAAGCAGGGTCAACGCAGTCAATTTCTGTGCAATACTCTTCATCGTCGCTTCTCTTACTCTACCACCACTAACGCGCGGCGTCAAGTAGGAAATTGCGTTAAATCAGGTGTTAATTTCGTCAAATCCGAAAATGCAGTGTCTGAATGGCGCTGGAGGCGATGGCGGTGTTGCCTTGTCGGGCAGGAGCGAAGCGCCAGTGGGCAAGGATGTGCTCCCGGGTTGCCGAGGCAAAGGCCGGGTGAGTTGAGGCCAGAATCTCTATATGTTCGGGTTTGCCGGCGGGGGAGATGTGTATGCGCACCCGCACGGTGCCGCTGCGGTGGCTGCTCCGCAGTGTGGCGGGGTATGGCGGGGGCGGGCCATATTGCAGGACCGGGGGTGTGGTTGTGGTAGCAATCTCTTTTTTCGTGGATTTCGCGGTTCGGGTCGGTGCGATGGGGGGTGCCGTCATTTCGCAATCAATGAGCAGCGGCAGCGGGTAATCCTCATATTCTGTCGGCTCCGGTTCGAGTGCGGCAAGCTGCTGTGTTTCGAGTAGTTGCGTGGGTTCAATCGTCAGTTGTAGGGGTACTTGCGGGGGTGGTAACTGAGTAAGCTCGAATGGCTCAGCCGGTTTGCGCAGCGGCGGGGCGATGAAGGCGGCCTGTATGGCGGCGGGGGGCTCTGCCGCCGCTTGACTGTCGGTGAAGTACAGCCCGCCCGCGGTAAACAGGGCGAGCAGCAGGAGGGTGATGACTGCCGCACCGGCGGGGAATGGCTCGTGGCGGCGCTTCATGTCAGGGGGCCTCTATCCACAGTTGGTGAGATTCGGCAACATCGTACGGGCCGTGGTAGGGAGCCGGCAGGTGAACATGCTGCCAGGCGGCGATGTTGGCTCGGTTTTCCATCCACCCCGGCAGCCAGATGGCGTGGTGGTACACCAGTTCATCGATACGTGCTGCTGCGGTAGCAGCCTCCTGCTGTGTGGTGGCTTGCTGTGCAGCGGTGATAGCGGTGTCCATCCCGGCGTCATTCAGCCCGAACGGTGCATCATGCCCGGTGGCGTGACTGCTGAAAAATCGTGCGTAGTCGGGCAGGGGCAGGCCGGGCATGGTGGCCCAGAAGGTAAGCTCGTGGCTGCCCTCTGTCAGTTGGCGGCTGATATTCTGCCAGGGCAGTGGCTCGGGGGTGATTTCCGCACCGCAGGCGGTGGCACTCTGTACCAGCTGGGTGACCAATGTGTTAAGCTTGTCGGATGGCGTGAACGAGAACCTCACGCTCAGGCGCTTGCCGTCGGGGCGGCGCAGAATGCCGTCCGCCCCGCACTCCGTGTATCCGGCACGGGCAAAACAAGCACGAGCTGCTGCCGGGTCGTAGCGGTACTGCGGGGTATTGTGTGGCAAATCTCGGTAGCCGGTGGTGAATTGCGGTAACTGCTCCGCATAGCCTCGGAACAGCACCTCGATGGCTGCCGGCATATCCATGGCATGCAGCAGGCCGCGTCGCAATTCCGTCTCCGAGAGTTTGCGGCAGTTGAACGCGATGCCGTAGGGAGGCATGGGATGGGTAATGTGCAGGCTGTGCAGGGCTATACGGCCATCTTCTGCGGCAGGTACTCCCTCAAGCTTGCTCTGCCAGGCTGCGATGTTACGGGTCTGCATCAAATCCAGCCGTCCGTTGATGAAGGCCTGCCAGGTCTGGGCTTCATCCGTAAAGAAATGGTGCTCGATTCGCTCCACATTGTGCGTATGGCGGAATCCGGGCAGCTCCTGCGCCCACCAGTTGGGTACACGTTGCAGGGCGATGAGCCGCCCTCTCTGAATCTCCGCCACGGTGTAGGCGCCGGTGCTCGGGGGTATACGCTGTGCGTAGAGCTCGGCGAAGTTGCTGCCGAACTCTGTATAGAACCCCGGTTCGGCCGGGATGAGTTGTCGGCTGACGGTGAGCACATCGGCATAGCGGGGCGGGGTTTCGACTTCCACCACACTGTCGCCGTAGCAACGCAGGGCAGTGCAGGGTGGTTGTTCGCCGAGGCGCAGGCGTAGCAGTAGTCCCAGCGCGAAGTCAGCTGCTCGCACAGGGCGCCCGTTGGTGTAGCGGGCCCGGGGATTCAGGCGGAAGTACAGGCTGTTGCCCCGGCGGCACCAGGCCTCGGCTACGCCCGGCATTTCCTGCCCTGTAGCGGGGTGAGCCCAAACGAGCGGCACGTCGATGCGCTCGAAGAGATTGTAGTGGAAAAACTGGGGTGTGGTACTGCCGAATCTCAGGAAGTTCGCGGGGAAAGGCCCGGTGTTACTCAGGCGCAGGATGCCGCCGCGGCGTGCCCTCGGGTCACCGATACCTGGTGCCGGGCTACCGCTTTGCCAAGGCAGGTCGGCGGGCAGCTCCGTGAGCGTATGCAGGGAGAGTCGTGCTCCCTTTTCGCGGGCGAGTTGCTCTGCAAAATCAGCCGCGTATGGGGCCGGGGGGAGTAGTTGGGTGGTGGGGCCTGCCGTGTTGACTTTGCCGGTCGGGGAGGAATGCTGTGCCAGCCATAGCAGCAGTACTGCTATGGCCAGCATCCAGATGCTGTAACGTATATATTTTAACATCAGAATTCAATGGTGCAGCCCCCATACACCCCCATGCCGGATGAGAGCATGGAATAGGCCGGGGTGAAATTGCTCTCCGTCACGAATCGTTGATCGGTGATGTTCTCCACTCTCAGGTGCAGGGTAGTGTGCTCATTGAGTTGATAGCGGGCAAACCAGCGCAGGCTGTAGTAGTTGTCCACACGGTTCGGGCTGTAGTCCACATAGTTACTGCGACCGACAGCTGCTACCAGGCCAAAGCCGGTGGTGAAGCCTTCCCATGGGCTGGTGTGCAACTCCGCGCTCCAGGTCTGGCGGGTGCTCCAGGGTATCTGCCTGTCATCAGACGTCTTGGGCTGCGTGTAGGTCCAGGCGATTTTGTAGCCGGTATTCCAGGCCTGTTCCAGTGTGCCTTTCATGGCGAGCTCTACGCCACGGGCTGTCCAGTGACCGTCCGCATTGCAGTAGGTGGTGTTAGCCTTATCAATGGGGTCGGGGGTGATGGCCTGCTCCCGTCGCAGGGTGAAAAAGGTGGCACTGAATGTGTGATCGGTGGCGATATCGTGTTCGATACCGGCATCGAAACTCAGACTTTTCTCCGGTTTCAAATCGGGGTTGCCGTGGTAGGTGGTACCCCATGAGCTGAACGATGAGCTGCTGTGCTGAAAGGAGCCCGGTGCGCGATAGCCTGTAGCGGCAGAGGCGAACAGGCGGCTGCGCTCATTGTTGAATCGATAACTGGTGGCGGCTCGCACAGTGGTTTGGGATTCATACAGGTTGCTCAGTTCCACCCGAGCTGCCAGAGAGCTGCTCCACTGCTCCGTCGGTCTGTAAATATGCTCAGCGAACAGGGCGTAGGTGTGCTCCAAATTGTGGTCTGAGCTCTGTTGTTCTCCGCCTGATTTTACGGAAAAATCACTGCGGTTCCAGGCAAAGCCTGCTGTGGTGGTCTGGTGCGGGCACCAGCGGTATGCGTTGTTCCATTCTATCTGCACATTGCGAAGGTTCTGGCAGTAGCCGGTACCCAGCGTGGCATCGTAACCGAAATATCCGGCCATCAGGCTGCTGCCCCATCGCTCGGTGAGCTGCCCCTGCCATTTGGTCGTTACCAGGTTAGTGCGGAAGGTGTAGCGATTGTAGTATTCTACAGGGGCGAATCCCATGTCATACAAGCCGCTCATGCCGTATTCGGAATCTTCCCGTCGGTAGGTCAGTATAAGGCTGTTATCATCGTTGGCTTGCCAATCCAGGCGCAGGGCCTGTTGGTAGCTCTCGTACTCGCCGGCATTCGGGTGTTCGGGCTGAGAGCCGTTGGCAAATCGGATGTCGTTGTCCGTTCGTGTGTAGGTGCTGCTCAGGAACCAGGCCAGTGATTCTTTTTCACCCTGGGTGGTGAGGTTGCCGGTGTAGCTGTCATGGCTGCCTGTTTCGTTGAAGAGGCGGGTTGTAGGTTTGCCCTCGCCCTTAGCCGTTTCCATGCAGAGCACGCCGCCCATGGCGCCCCCACCATAGACGGCACCCTGACTGCCTTTCAGCACTTCGGCCTGTCCCAGTGAGAAAAGGTCGGTACGCGCTACCGTGTTTCCGGTGAGCAGTCCGCTGCCGCCGGTGTTGAAAATCCGCATGCCGTCAATGATGGGCAGGGTGGCGGTGTCATTGCTCATGCCGCGTATCACCGGGTTGGCAAAATTGCCGCGCTGGTTGGCACCTCCGCCGGGTTGAATTTCAACGCCCGGCACCTGTGCGAGAGCTTCGGTCAGGTTGTAAATGCCTTCTTTGCGGAGTTCGGACAGGTCAAGTATTTCAACGCTTACGCCCGTGCTGTTGCGTGGGATACCCAGTCCCTCGTGGGCACTCACGGTGATGGGGGAGAGTTCTACCTCCGGCCCTGTTGACTGTGCATTGCTGAGACCGCCTGCCAGAGCTATGGCAGGCACGACTGCTGCGGCCCTGCGCAAGAGGGCCTTCTGTTGTTGTATCATTCTGTTGTGTGTCGGTTGGGCGGTGCATCGCCACCCTGTTCGAACCTGGCTCCCGGGCTGGCATTCCGACTGAACAACCTGCGCTCAATAACTGTCAGGCGGTATCACGGTTGCGGCACAGCGGCAGATTTACACTGCCTTTCCCATCTATTTCCTGCGGCATCGTCGCCGCCTCCGCGGGAGTGAGCGTGCGGATTTTACCTCGGCTCGTGTGCTATTTAAGCACAATTAGCACCTATATGCAAGCCCCGATGGCGGTTAGGACATAGGTTACTCTTGAAAAAGCGGGGGGTAGATGGTATAGTGACGGCATGCAGACTGCATGTACGAAGGATGAACTGCGCGCACTGCTGGCACCCGTGCGCGGTAAGAAGATTGTGCTGGTGCCGACCATGGGGGCACTGCATGAAGGTCATGCTACCCTGTTACGTCAGGCTCGCGCTCTGGCCGGTGATTCCGGTTGCGTGGTTGCCAGTGTGTTCCTGAATCCGGTGCAGTTCGATAACGCCGGCGACTTGGCTGCCTATCCGCAGACCCCCGAGACTGACTTGCTGATTTGTCGCGAGTGTGGAGTGGATGTCGTCTTCATGCCCACGCCGGATGTGATGTACTGTGGTGACCGCTCCATCACTCTCGAAGAAACCCACCTTTCTACCGTGCTCTGCGGTGCCAGTCGGCCCGGTCATTTCGCCGGTGTGTGTCTGGTGGTCAATAAACTTTTCAACCTCGTACAGCCGACGGATGCTATCTTCGGCAAGAAGGATTACCAGCAGCTTGCCATCCTGCGCCGTATGGTGCGTGACCTCGATATCCCCATCACCCTGCATGGTGCCGAAATCGTGCGCGGGGAGGACGGCCTGGCGCTCTCCAGTCGCAATGTTCGCCTGACACCCGCACACCGCGCCGCTGCACCCACTATTCACCGTGCGCTGTCGGCTGCCGCTGCCGCTTATGCTGCCGGTGCTGCCGCTGCGGATGTGTGTGCAGCCGTGCGCCGAGAGTTGACAGCTATTGACGGGGTGAAAATCGACTATGTGGAGTTGGTGGATGCTGAGAACCTCCACGCCGTGACGGATGAAGCTCGCCCCGCACTGCTGGCTGTGGCCGCTTTCTTCGGCGATGTCCGCCTGATTGATAACACCGAACTGAGACGCAACGTATGATAACCGCTGAAAATCTGCACCGCAGCTATACCATCGGCCAGAAGACCGTAGAGGTGCTGCATGGCCTGAGCCTGAACATCAAGCGCGGGGAAAAGGTGTTCCTTTGCGGCCCGAGCGGTGCAGGCAAGACCACCCTCATGTATACCCTTGCCGGTCTTGAGCAACCCCAGCAGGGTAAGGTTATTGTGGCAGGGGAGGATGTGTATGCGCTCAATCTGCGTCGCCGCGCCCTATTCCGCAACAAGACGATGGGCTTTATTTTCCAGAACTACATGCTCATGCCCGAGCTCACGGCGCTGGAGAATGCTTCTCTCGCAACGGCGGTCGCCGGGCGCGAGGCTACCGAGCGCGTGAAAGCTCTGCTGGAGCGTGTGGGGCTCGGTGATCGCATGGATCACCTGCCCAATGAACTCTCCGGCGGCGAACAGCAGCGCGTGGCCATTGCCCGTGCCCTGGCTCACGACCCTGAGCTTATCTTTGCAGATGAACCGACCGGTAACCTTGATTCCCGCAACGGTAAGCAGATTCTTGATTTGCTTTTCGAGTTGGCCGATGAAGGTAACAAGACTTTGGTTATCGTCACGCATGATTCGCAAATCGCAGCCCGCGGTGACCGTACCCTCATTATCCGTGATGGTGTAGTGGCTAACAGCTGAGGCTTATTTCCCCGAACAACAAAAAAGGCGGCCGCGGCCGCCTTTTTTGTTGTAACTTTCTCTTTCGCTGTTTGTCCGTATCATCAGAAGGGGAGGTCTACCCATTCCTCCTGCGCGGGTTGGCTTACTGCTGCCGGTGCTGAGATGGTAGCGCCGGCGGAGGTGTCAACTGTCGGGGAGCCGCCCGTTGGCTCGTAATCATAGCCGGTGCGCACGGTTACGCGAGGTTCGGCCGGGGCTTCTTCTTCGGCTGGCTTGTCAGTGGGGGTGGTAGCCGGGGTTTCCTCGGAGTTCTCGAAATCACTCATGTCAACCAGGTCAATCTCGCCGAAGGCATAGCGGGCAAGCTTGGGCATGTCTTTCTTAATAAGCTCGCGCGTGGGCACACGAATCTGCCCTTCGGGGGAGCGCAGGGTGATGAGCTTGCCCTCCAGTCGGTAGATGTAGGCCTCCCTCAGAGCTCGGCCACGGGTTGTTACCGCGTCCCCGATAGCCATGCCGGGCAACAGGCTCAGGGCAATGCTGCGGTACTCTTTATCAGCGGTGCGAATCTCGTACTGCAGAGCCATGATTTTGTCTTTCTGCTCAGCGATGGAGCGCTCGATTTCGGCGCATTCTGCCTGAACTTTCTCCATTTCGCTGTCCAGTCGGGCCAGGCTTTCGCGCATCAGGATGTTTTCGTCGGCAGAGTAGTAGGTCTCTACCAGCTCCTTGCGTTCGCGCTGCAGGCGGGCGTTCTCTTGCAGAGCCAGTTCAATGGCTGAGGGTACGCTGTACAAATCCATCTGTTTCTTGATGTAATAACCGCCGCATACCAGCACTGCCAGCAGCAACAGGACGAGTATCACGTCGAAGAATACGGAGAAAAAGCCGCGCCCGGAGCGTTCTTTCTTCTTCGGTTCGGGTTTCTTTTCATCAGCCGGTTTTGTTTCAGGTTCGTGTGCCGGGGTTTTATCGGCTGCATCGGTTTCATCAGGCTGAGCCTCTGCCGGTTTGTCTTCTGCCGGTTTGTCTTCTGCCGGTTTCTCTTTCTGTGCAGCCGGGCGGGGGCGGAACTCGATGTCGGCGAAATCGTCCTCGTCAGGGGCGGTGTTTTTTGCGGAAATACTCATGGCCGGAAAAATCAGTTTTTGTTTGCAGCAGCAGCGCTCTGCAGGTTCTTAAAGGTGTCGCGGAAGGCTTTCAGGCGGGTTTCCATCTCGATGCTGCGCAGTTTAAGGCTGGTTTCGCTGCGGCGCAGGTCGGCCTTGCGGGCAAGTTCGCTATTGATGGCATGGCGGCGCTCAGCAATTTTTTCGCGCAGGCCGGGTGTCAGCTCGCCGGCTTCGCGTATGCGTTTCTGCATATCGTCTATTTCTTTGCTGAGCTGCTGGTTATGAGTTTCGATGGTGCGCTGGCGTTCCAGGTCGGGAGCCTGCGGTTTGCAGCCTGTTGTGCACAAGCTCAGCGCCGCAGTAAGCAATACGGGGACTATACGGAAAGAGTTCACGCTCTCTATCATGCGATATTGAGCGTGCGGCGTCAAGCTTGTTTTGCGTCAAAGTGTGTGTGCAGGCGCTTACGTGCAGCAGGCCACAGGGCAGCCAGGCGCAGTACGGCGTTATCTGCCGGTGGGGTGAGGTGGTGCAATTCCCGGGCATCGAACCACCCCAGCGCGTCGGATTCGTCCGATATGGCATACTGCTCATGTGGGGCTTGAAGCAGGTAGCGTACATCATAGTGCAGGTGCTCAGGTTCACCGGTCTGCGGTCGCGCCGGGATGACGTGAATGTCGATGTCGTAAATATCGGAACTCAGCGCGCGCAGCCCGTCAATGCCGCTTTCTTCCTGAGCTTCGCGCAGGGCAACGCGCAGCACATCGGGGTCGCCGTCTGCATGGCCGCCCGGTTGAACCCATAGCTTGAGCTTGCGGTGCAGGGTCAACAGGGATTTGTTACCATCGGGGTTCACCAGCCAGGCCGAGCCGGTGATGTGACCTGCGGCGTGACTGCGCTCGAAACAATCCGGGGTTTGCAATACAAACTCTAACAGGCGTCCCGCCGTCTGCGCACGCTCCGGTGTGCGGTCTATGTAGGCCAGTAATTGTTCGCAGAGGTGGCGGCGCTTGTCGTGTGGTAACTCCATGACCGTTATTTTAACCTTCTTTTTTCTTATTGGCAAGCTCAGCAATAAAAAAATGGCGACATCATGCAGTCGGAGCTTGACATGTCATGGTGCCTTTCTATAATATGGAGCAAGTTACTATGGCTGTCAGATTCAGAACCCGCAAAAATATCACCGCTTTACTCAATGTTCAGAACAAGCGCAGGCGAATGATGGCTTGCTCGTTCTCCGGTGGTTTTGTGCTTGCTCTCGGTTTGCTGTTCTGGATGGTTAATATTTTCCTGGAGAAAGAGCCTGAAGCCACGTTCCTGGTGTACCGTGCGGAGGAAGACGCCGCCCCGAGTAAGCGCCCGAGCCGTGAGCTGTCCAGTAAGGTGCGCCCCGTGCAGCCAAAGATGGATATCATCGTAGCGGACTCGACATCCGATGTCTCTTTCATGACCGATGTGGAGATTGATACCGAAGGGCTTGAGATGTCGGGTGATTCCCTGGCCGAAGGGCTTAGCGGCGGTGGGGATGGTCTGGGTGACGGATTTGGTGAGGGGGGTGGCTCCGGTCTGGGTTCATCCGTTAAGACGGAAAATGCGTTTGAAGGCCGGTTCTGGGATTTCAAGAAGACACCCGGCGGTGGTCAGTCCAAGCTGAAGGATGTGCAGGGTAACCGCGAGGTGCTCAACCTGATGAGCCGATTCTACAATGGCGGGTGGAATACCACGGTGTTCTCCCCCTACTGCGAAGCCAAGACTCGTTTGTTTTCCTCGTGTTTCTACCTGCCGAACTGCATGGACCAGGAGGCTTCGAACGCCTATGACCCCAACGGGAAGATGGGCCTGAAGCCCAGCCGCTGGGTTGCCCTGTACCGTGCGCAGGTGCAGGCCCCCAAGAGCGGGCGTTTCCGTTTTGTCGGTGTGGGTGACTCGGTTATGGCCGTGCGCTTCAATGGCCGCAATGTGCTGGCAGTCGGTTATCATGATTTGAAGACAGCCGAATGGAACGGCTTGCATATCATCTCCAATCCGCAGGCCCTGCAAGGGAAGGATGTGGTGGATTACCAGTCCTGCGACTACTGGAATGAGCAGGTGGGTGGTTTTGTGGCCGGTGAGCCGTTTGAGGTGAAAGCCGGTGAATGGTATGAAATGCAGGTGCTTATTTCTGAAATCGGTGGCGGTAATTTCGGTTTCTGCCTGCTGATAGATGATATGGATGAAGAGGGTGGCAAGGCCTCCGAAGACGGCAAGCCGCTCTACCAGCTCTTCCGTACGAGTTTCATTGCTCCCACGGCAAAAGAGGTGTACGAGACGATTAAATATAAGGACATGGAGCTCGCAACCGATCCTCCCTATGATGAGGATAGCATGATTTGGCCGGCCAAGCCGCTCAAAATCGGTTCTCGCGGTAAATAATTTCTGTCACAATTTACTGTTGGCAAACGGTTCGATTTGTGATATAAAGGCGCGAGTGCGAACTCTGAAACCGTAACTTTTCAACATTCATGCAGAAAACAACCTGTACAAGATTGATGATGTTCTGCGGCCGGCTGGTACTCCTGTGCGGCTGCGCCTGCACCCTTTCCTCTTGCAGCACGATCTCTAACCTGCTGGGTTCACTGCTTTCTCTGCCGTTCAGAATAATTGACTACGTCTTACCCGGTTAAGTATGAATCAAGTTAAAAAGCCTTTCCTTTTTCTCGCTGTTGCGCTGGCTATGCTCTTGACTGCATGTCAGCAGCAGTTTTTTGTGAGCGGCGGCAGCCTGGGGCTGCGTGATTATCCTGACGCCGTTGTGCATATCAATCAGGTGGATCCGGCGTACCGCGCGTATTTCGCTCAGCAGCATGGCGCCAGTTATTCGCTGAGTGATCAGCGCAAGGCTTTCTCCCGGGCTCGTGAAACTGCGCGTACTCCCGTGCGTGAGTCCGCCTATCGTCCCGCCCAGGCCGCTCCCCGCAAAAAATCCGCTCGTTCGCAGCGCAAGGCTTCGGCCCGTGGCAAAAAGTATGCCGCTCGCGGTAAGAAGTCCGCACGTGGCAAGAAGACCGCTACCAAAGGTAAGAATAAGAATAGAAAGAAGTCAACATCGCGCCGCCGCCGCCGTTGACACTGCTTGCCGCAGCTCCTGCGGTGCAGCCTGACGTGAGCGATAGTTACCCTGAACAGCCACGATGCAAGAACCCGGTGATAAAGCGCAGAAGGTAGAGAACCCACCACCGATGCCGGATGTTCAGGGTATACCCGCTGTGCTTGTGCAGGCGCTCGGCTGCATGGCTGTGCTGATGTTTCTGTCTGCCATAGGGTTCGGGCTTTACCAGTACCGGGATGCCCTCAGCACACTGCTGAAGGTTTGCAGCCTGCTGGCCGTACCGCTGTTGTTGTGGAGTGGGTACTACCTGTTTCATCGGCGCGGGTTTCGCTCCGCTGAGGTGGTGGCCATGTTGTCATGCCTGACCTGGGCAGACGTGCTTACCGTTGTACAGACTTGCCTGTACCCTATGCCCTTGTGGGTGTGCGGTATGATATTTCTGGGCGGTTTGCTGGTGGCTCCTTGCATTCACCCGTGGCGTTCCGCTATTGTGGCATTGTTGGTCGGTAGTGTGACCGAGTTGGGGCTGCTTTGCCTGGCCGGTGCGGGCGGGCAGATTTCCCCCGCAGCAGCCTGGCTGGGGGTATTGACGATTTTGCTGCTCTGGCTTATGGCGGGGTGCTGGTGCTGCCTGAGTGCGCGAGCTGCCTACCGCGCCTATTCTGCGGTAGCGCCGGTGGCGTTTACTCTTTTTCTGCTGGTTTACTATGCGCTTGTCATGTTTCCGCAGTTCCTGTTACCCGCCGCCGGTGGTTTCTCCTTCACCGGGGCTGTAGCGCTGTGGGTGGTTGTTCTGTTGTTGGCGTTCCCTTTGCAGTCTCGCTTTGCCGGGCTTCAGAACCGTGCCGTGTTTACTCCGGCCTTTCTGTGCCTGTGGTGTTGTGCTTTGGTCGGTGTGCCGTTGGTTGTCGTGGCTGATATTCCCTTTGTTACGGCGCCCTTGTCACTTGCGGCAGCGCTCGCCATGGTTTACTACGGCGCTGTTTACAAGGCAGAACGTGTTTTGCTGGCGGGCTGTATCGCATTCTATGTGGCTGTATTCGGTAATGTGCTGCGTGCCGGGCTCTCTCCCATTTTTGCCGCCGCTGTGTTTCTGCTGCTTAGCGGCGCAACTCTCTACATTACCTTGCGCCTCCATGCGCGCCGCCGCCTCCTCTTGTCCGCCGTGCGGCAGGTTCGGCGCCGCAGGCAGGTCGCTTCTTCCCCTGACTCCCTGAATAATCCCTGACTTTTGACAAAATAGTCAATTTTTTCTTGTTTGTTATAAGCCTCAGAATATAAATATATAGTGTAAAAATGGAACGCTGTCGCATTAGGGAAGGCTAACTAAATTAGAAAAAATCTAAAGAAAAAGCTTGCATTGCGATAGGAATTGTGGTAAAAAATGCGCAGCAAGAGCGGGAAGGCCCCGCGAAAGGAACAACAAACAGAAATAAATACCATGTTAGTAGGAAAGAAAGCCCCTGAGTTCAGCGCAAGCGCCGTAGTGAATAGCGAAATTGTCAACGACTTCAGTCTGGAGCAATATCTGGGTCGTCAGTATGTGTTGCTGTTCTTCTACCCCAAAGATTTCACCTTTGTATGCCCGACAGAGCTGATAGGTTTCCAGAATGCTCTGCCTGAGTTCGAGAAACGCAATACGGCCGTAGTCGGGTGCTCGACTGACAGCGAGTTCTGCCACTGGGCCTGGGTAAATACCCCGCGCAATCAGGGCGGTATTCAGGGCGTGACCTACCCGCTTGTGGCAGATATCAACAAAGAAGTTGCTGCGAAGTTTGATGTATTGGCGGATGAAGGCGACCGTGTGGCCTACCGTGGCTTGTACCTCATCGACAAGGAGGGCGTGGTGCGCCACCAACTCATCAACGATATGCCGCTGGGGCGCTCGATAGACGAGGCCATACGCATCGTGGATGCTTTGCAGCACTTCGAGCAGTTCGGTGAAGTTTGCCCCATGGGCTGGCACAAGGGAGAGGCCGCGATGCAGGCCACGCACGAGGGGGTAGCCGGTTATCTGGCTGATAAGTAAGCACCCACTCCCGTGCTATTGCAGAAAATCGTTCATAAGAGATAAGAGGAGAGACGGTCCCGGGAGCAATCCCGGGGCCGTTAATTCTCTGCAATCAAGTCAGCTCAGCGTCTACGCTTCATTTCCGTTGGCCGCAACACGCAGAGCGCGAGTGCCAGGGTGAGCCAGGTGGCGATGGCCGAGGTCAGGTGCACCCAGTAGCCAAGCTGCATCTCGCGGTGAGCAAACCACAGCAACCCGCCAAGGGCTGCCAGCATGGTAAGCTTACAGAGCACACCGGGGAAATAGGGCAACACGCGCACGGCAAAGAGTGCAATAGCAGCCAGTATACTCAGGCTGAGCCAGTCTGTGGCGGGGGTGCGGTACATCAGGCTCAGGCCGGGAGCTCCCTGTTGCGTGTGATATTCAGTGATTTCTGTGGCGCAGAGCTGGGATATGGTGGCAGCCAGCTGCGCGGGGCGGCGGCCCTCCGCCTTGCCATCCGGGGGGATGGAGAGCAGGACAATGGGGGCACGGGCCGGGGTGCTGCTGCTGTCAATGAAAGATTCGGGCTTCAGCGAGTTGCTCACGGACTGTTGCAGGCGGGTGCACCCGCGCTCATCGAGTGGCAGTGTGATGGTTCCCAGCCGTATATCTTTGCCCATACGCACTTTGATATCAGTGGGCTTCAGCCCCTTAATCTGCATGGCCAGGCGCAGGGGAAGTGTGGGTAGAATTTCGCCATTCCAGCGGGCAAGCAGGGGGAAAGAGCGGTCTGTGGCGGCGGTGGGGTTCTGGGTCAGGCGCTCATCGTTGATTCTGTCGGGAGCCCAGGCGAGTTGCTGCGCTTCGTTGAGGTAGAGCAGGTCATTTTCGAAGGCACGGTTGGCTGCGGGCAGGTCAGTGGTATCGCCCTCAATTTGCTCGGGGGGAATACTGCCGGCACGCAGCACAGCCGGGGTGAAGTCGGCATCTGCCGTGGTGCGGCCGCGCAGACCGATGGCTTTGCTGTCAAAGCGGGTGATTCCCAGGGCTACCATCTGGCGGGCAATAGGCGCGGTATCTCCCTGCCATGAGAGCGGCGCGCTGATGGCCAGGTGCCGGGTGCCGCAGCTCTCACCGAGTTTGTGCAGCAGTACGGCAAAATCCTGCGGGCCGAGCGGCAGTGCTGCAAAACAGCGGGCAGCGGTCGAATCATCCAGCTCGATGGCGGTAACAGCCGGGCACTCGATACGGCGTGTTTCCACCGTGGTGTCAGGTTCGCGCGGGGCTGTCTGCCCGGCGTGGAGCAGGTGCAGGGTACGCTCCGTCGGCACCATGCCCACTGCCTTGCCGGCATAGTTGTACAGCCGGGCATCTATGTGCTCTGTATGTTCACCGGTCAGCACGGCAACGGCTACCAGTACCAGCAGCCAGAAAAAACTGTGCAGTTTACTCAGACGACGTTTAGCAGCCATGTCGCAACTTGCGTGTAGGGTGAATCTGCCGGTACGGCTGCGGCTACCTGTCGCAGTTTTCTCAACCCGGTGGGTATGAGGTTGAGGTACCATTCCTTGTGTTGATTGTGGCCTATGTTGGCGAAGGCGCCGAGCGCCTGCATGAGCCGCTGCATGGCGCAGGCTGCCAGTATGTGCGGGTCAGGGGCACTGCCGTTCAGTTCGCTGTAGAGGGCGAGCAGCTCTGCGCTTTCCTGCGCGCTGAAATCCATGTAGGGGTCGTAGATGAGCGAGGCAATGTCGTACTCTGCCCGACCGGGGCGCATGCCCTGGAAGTCAATGAGCCAGGCCTGCCCCTCATGCAGCATGATATTCTGGCTCTGGCAGTCGCGATGCACCGGCACTCGTGGCAGTGCTGCCAGCTCGTCAGCCATTTGCTGCAGGGCCGGGTGCGCGGTGAAGACTGCGGAATCCATCCCCAGGTGGCGACCAATCAGGTGCTCGGCAAAGTAGCTTTGCTCCCAGCGGTACATGGCGCTGTCGAACCCGGGTTGCAGTTCCCAGTCAGGCTGCAGGCGGTGTAGCGGTATGAGGGCCTGGAGTGCTTTCGCATAAGCCGCCTTGCGTATGGGCCAAGGGGCGGATTTCAGACTCAGCAAATCCGTACTGCCCAGGTCACGCACCAGGCAGGCTCCGCGACCCTGCCCGTAATCTGCTGTGCACAGTACCTCCGGCACGCGCACCCCGGCTGCGGCCAGCCCACGTGCAGCCGGTACGAAGGAAGCGTTGTCCGCCCGGTCAGCAGTCCAATAAATGCCCAGTACCCCACAGGCTTGTGCCAGGTCTGCACGCATGATGCTCCGCCCGGAGGCTCCCGTGGCTATCAGCTGCAGGGCATCGGCAGGTACAGGGCAGTGCAGGTATTGCTGCATGAGCTCTGCCAGGGCTGTGGAGGGAGTGTGCATGGGGTTAGTCTACGCGGAAGAAGTTCAGCCCGTTCGGTGTTTCTTTGACCTCATTTTTACGGGCAGGGGCTGCCGGGGTGGGGGCTTCTTCGGTTGGTGGTTGCGGTACTCGCGGGGGGAGTGCCACGGGCTCCTCCGGCGCCGGAGCTGTCTGGAAATAGTCCGCCGCCATCGGTTGGGCAGGGCGCACGGGAACGGGCTTTTTCACCTTGGTTACGGGGGCGGGCAGGGGCGGCTGCACACAGCTGAGCATGATACCTTGTCGTTGAAGTAGCGAGGCCACCTGAGTCAGCAGATATACCACTACGGCCACGGCCAGCGGCCAGGCCGCCACCGCCAGGGTGTTCACGAATTCAGCGGCGCTCTTGATGGTTGATAAATCAGACAGTACGTGGCCTATGCTGACCAGCCCGCAGAAGGCAAACAGCGTTGCGACCAGATACCCGGCTATGGTGGCAATAAACATGGCAGAGATTGTACCAGATGGGCGCGCTCTGTCAATTCTAATTGCACTCCCTGTCGGGCATGCCATTGTGTCATATTCCCGCGATTAGCTCGCCTTTTACCTGTCGCCTGATATAATGGGTGCCATATTTATGGCTGACATGCAATACCGCAGATGTGGAAAGAGTGGAATTCTGCTGCCTGAGATTTCTCTGGGGCTGTGGCATAATTTTGGTGACGGCGCTGATATGAGCGTTTGCCGCAACATGATTGCTCGCGCGATGGAACTGGGAATTTGCCACTTTGATCTGGCAGACAATTACGGACCGCCCCCCGGTAGTGCCGAGACGTGCTTCGGCCGCCTGCTCAAGAGCGACTTTGCTGCCCTGCGAGACGAGATGTTCATCTCCACCAAGGCCGGGCACCTTATGTGGCCCGGGCCCTACGGTGATTGGGGGTCACGCAAGCACTTGCTCGCCGGGCTGGATCAATCGCTGCGCCGCATGCAGCTCGATTATGTGGATGTCTTCTACTCTCACCGCCCCGATCCTCACACCCCGTTGGAGGAAACAATCGGTGCGCTCGTGCACGCCGTGCGCAGCGGAAAGGCTCTCTATGTCGGGCTTTCCAAGTACCCGCCCGCACTTTTCAACCGCGCCTGTGAAATGCTGCGCGAGGAAAAAGTTCCCTGCCTGTTGCACCAGTTCCGCTATAACCTGCTTGACCGCAACTGTGAAAAAGCCGTTCTGCCCGAGGTGGAAGAGCAGCAGACGGGAGCCATCGTTTTCTCTCCGCTCGCGCAAGGCATGCTCACCGGTAAATACCTCAACGGCGTGACAGAGGGGACTCGCGCGGCTGATACCAGCTCGGTGTTCCTGGATGCCGACAAAGTCGCGGCGGACAATGCCCGCGTGGCCGCCCTGCAGCAGATAGCCGTGCAGGCCGGTATGCCGCTTACTCAGCTTGCGCTGCGTTGGCTGCTGCGGCGTGAAGAACTCACTTCAGTGCTCATCGGAGCCCGCACCGTAGCTCAGCTTGAGCAATGTGCTGCCGCTGCGGGGCAGGCACCGTTGCCGCAGGATGTGCTTGATGCTATAGATGCCTTGCCCTGATGGGGCTGCCTAATGCCGCCGCAGGCGGGCTGGCAGAATTTTCATCTGCTCGCGGTATTTGGCAATGGTGCGGCGAGCCAGAGTAATGCCCTCGGCCTTGAGGGCGGATTCGATGGCGGCATCGCTCAGCGGGGCGGTGGGTGATTCGTTCTCAATGAACTCACGAATGCGCGCCATGACTGCCCCTACTGATAGATGGTCGCCCTCGGTGTTGTCCACAGCCGCGCTGAAGAAGCTGCGCAGCTCGTATACACCGTGGCCGCATTTCAGGTACTTGGCTCGCACCGCTCGCGAGACGGTCGAGACACTCACGCCCACATCGGCGGCTATGGTTTCCATCTGCAGGGGGGCTTGCCTCTGCGGGCCGTGCAGGAAGAAATCGCGCTGCCGGGCCACAATCGCCTGAGCGACTTTCAGTATCGTCTGCTGGCGCTCGGCAATGGCGCGTATCAGCTCGCGGCCTTCTCGGAAACAGCGGGAGAGGTAACGGCGCAATTCTGCGTTGTCGGCCTGCTCGGCCATCATATCGCGGTATTCTGCCGAGATACCCAGCCGCGGCACATCTTCCCCGGTCAGGCTGACCATCAGGTCATTGCCCACTTTTTCCACCACGATATCAGGGGTGATAACGTGAAGCTCCGCCTGCGAGAACCCGCTGCCCGGGTCAGGATTCAGGCGGGCAATGCGGCGGGCGGCGATAGTGACGGCTTCTTCTTCGACATCGAGGGCCTGCGCTGCGTCTGCATAGCGGTGATTGATGAGTTCCTGCCAGTGGTGGCGCAGCAGCTGCATGGGTATGCCGCCGTGCTCCCCCAGGCGCTTGAGTTGCAGAATCAGGCTTTCGCGCAAATCCTGCGCGCCCACGCCGGCGGGCTCCAGGTCGCGCAGGGCACGCAGTGCCCGGCGGAAGGTGAGCTGCGGCAGCCCGAGGGCGGCAGCGATATCCTGCAGCGGCTCGGCGAAAAAACCGTGGCGGTTCAGGTAGGGGATAAGCGATAGGGCGGCTTGTTCCGTTGCCGGTGGCAGGGCACTGCGGCGCACCTGTTGCTCCAGGTGTTCTGCCAGCGTGGCAATGCCGGTCTGGTTTTCCAGCAGGCGGTCGTGCCGCAGGGTAGCTGTGTAGTTCAGGGGGGCGGATGGCTCATCCCCCTCCGGCGCGGGGGGCGGCAGTTCCTCCAGGGTCGGGTTGGTGGCCATGGCCTGCGCTGCGATTTCGCTCAGCTCCATCGTGCCGGCCTGCAGGGTGCGCATGAACAACTGCACGGCGGCGTTTGCTGCCATGCTCTGCTGCATTCCCTGTGCCATACCGGCGATGCTCATGTGCATTCTCTTAGCAGATTTTGCCCCCTTTGGCAAGTGCAAAGCGCGTGCGCAGGCCGCGGCGCGGAGTTCATACCGCTTGTAACGAAACCCCCGCCGGGTATGAGCCGGGCGGGGGGTGGGTAAGGTGATGTGGCGCGAGGGGTTACGCGTTGTACATCTTGGTGTAGTACTCGTCGGCCATACGGTCGGAATTGAACGCCGGATCGATGTCTTCCATGGCGTTGAACACGATGTCGTTCCAGGCGTCGCGATTGTCGTAGTAGAGCGGCAGCACGCGCGATTCGAGTATGTTGTAGAAGTTGTCGCGGTCGGAGCGGTCGCGAGCCTCGGGCGAGAGCCCGGCCTTCGCCTCGGGGATGATGTAGCAGTTCTGCCCATCGCGTGCAAACTCGCGCACCCAGCCATCATTGGTGGAGATGGTGATGGTGCCGTTCATGGCGGCGGACATGCCGGAGGTGCCGGAGGCCTCGCGCGTGACAACGGGGTTGTTCAACCAGATGTCTGACCCGTTCTTGAGCAGTCGGGAAAGCGCGAGTTCGTAGCCGGTGAGTACGGCGCAACGGGGGTATTTCTCGCTGAGTTTGTTGAGCTTGTTGAAGATATCCACCGCGGTGAAATCTGTCGGGTAGGGCTTGCCTGCCCAGATCATCTGCACCGGGCGGTTGGTGCGCTGCAACATGCGCTCGAACATCACCGGGTTTTCGGTGATGAGGGCCGGGCGCTTGTAGGCGGCAAATCGGCGTGCCCAAACGATGGTGAGGGTATCCTGGTCAAAGAGGTGACCGGTCTGCTCACCC
>JAFVIC010000071.1 GCA_017477935.1 Akkermansia sp.
GAAGTATCTGTCCGAATGACAAGCGCTTGCCGGTGTTTTCCTTCTTCACGTTGACATGAATACTACATTTGTTACATCATGTCAACTATAATTAATTGAACTTGCTCCGATATCACGATAGAATCGGTCGAATATGAAAACAAGTGGTCTGCCGCACCCCTAGTCCTTTGCAGTCCCGGGAACGTCCCGGAGCTTAAAAAACGGCTGTTTGAATCGTCCTTGGTTCTTTTTTTGTTGCAATATCAGGACTCCGTAAGCCGTTAAATATAGGGCGATAAACCAAAAAAGCCTGCTTTCCAAATCGTATCGGAAAGCAGGCGCGGTGAATACACGAGAAGAGATTCGAACTCCTGACCAACTGTGTGTAAGACAGCCGCTCTACCACTGAGCTACTCGTGCGTCTGTGTGCGGGCACATTATACACAACTGGCGGGGGAATGCAAGCCTAAAATGAAGAATTTTGCTGTTTTTTTGTAATTTTTGTGTTTTGGGGCACGGATTTTGCCCAGACGGAGGAGGGGTGGCGGTGGATGATGTGTGTGCCGGGGCCGGTGAATTGGCCTTGCCAGATGGTGGAGGGGCCCAGAGAGAACTCCACTTTGCAGTGGGGGCCGGCGTAGATGTCGCCCGTGAGTTGGCAGTTGTCGGCGCGGAGCTGTACGGTAGCGGCATTGAAGCCGGGTTTGCCCCAGGTGGCTTCGCTGGCGCGCAGCAGCAGGGAGTCGGGGGTACCTGCGCGGCAATCGGTGAGTTTGATTTCGGCGTGAGCGTTGGTGACGAAGAAGATGCTCTTACCGGCGGAGCTGAGCTTGCAATCGTGCAGGCGTATATGAATGGGTGCGGAGAGTGTGCCTACGCTGTCGGTGCTGTGGGCGAGCACGGCACAGGTGCCCGGACTGCTGATGTGGGTGTGGCTCAGTTCGGTACTTGTGCCGGGTGTGGCGGTCAGGATAGCCGTTGGCGGCGGTGGGGCAATGGGCGGTATGAAGAGCATGCAGCATGAGACACTGCCACTGCCGGCGCTGTTGATAAATTGTTAGTTTTGCGGGTGAGCGGGCGCCGGCTCCATGGCGGCGTTGTGCTGCAGGTGGGGCAGGCCAATTCGGCGTATGGGGGTGCCGGTGAAGAGTTGCTCGAACTCCGCGGGGGCAAGTTCGCGGATAGCCTGCGGGCTGAGGGTTGCAAACTCGGCGGGCATGAGCAGGTGCGGGTCGATGGGGGGGTGCCGGTCGGGGCGCGGGCGGTTCCATGGGCAGACCTCCTGGCAGGTGTCGCAGCCGTACAGGTGGTTTCCCTGGGCCTGCCGAATGTCGGGGGGCATGGGAGTGTCGGCCTCGATGGTCCAGTACGACAGGCAGCGGCGGGCGTCGCAGCTGCCGTTGTGCAGGGCGGCGGTGGGGCAGGCTTGCTCACAGCGCCGACAGTTGCCGCAGTGGTTGGGCATGGGGGTGTCGCAGGGTAAATCCAGGGTGGTGAGTATGGTCGCCAGAAAACAATATGAGCCCCCGCGCGGGCGTATGAGCAGCCCGTTGCGTCCAATCCACCCCAGCCCGGCCTGTGCCGCGAAAAATCGTTCACTCACCGGCCCGGAATCGCTGAAACAGCGCTGCTGCCCGCCGTAGAAAGTGAGCGTTTCGTCCAGGTCGGCCAGTTTGGCGGCCAGCAGTTTGTGGTAATCTTCGCCCTGGGCGTAGCGGGCCACGCAGCCCGGGGCCAGGCGGGCATCCGTACGCGGGTAATCGTATGTGAGCATGATGACGCTGCGCACCCCCGGCAGTACCAGCTGCGGGTTCAGGCGTGCGGGCAGGTGGCGTGTCATCCATTCCATACCGGCGTGTTGGCCGCTTGCCAGCCAGTCTTTCAGGGTGCTGCCCTGGTCGGCATGAGCCGGGGCTACTCCCAGTGCGCTGAATCCCAGCGCGCTGGCCGCGTATTCCACAGCCTGTCGGGCGGCCTGCATCATGAATTGTTTCGGTGCAGTTTTTCGGCATGTAAGCGCAGCGGGGCGGTCAGGCGGTCGCGTATGCTCCGGGGGAGGGGGAGCGCCTCTATCACGCGCATGGCGGCGTAATCAATACGCAGCGCGTGCGGGGTGCCGGTTTCGAGTTCGGCTTTGATATAGGCGAGCCGTTGCATGTTGGCCGAGGCTTCTTTGTTGCCGAGGTCGGCGGCTTTTTTGTAAAGGTGCAGGGCGGTAGTGAGGTCGCGTGAGGTGGCGATACCGCGTTCATACATGGCGGCCAGGTTGTTAATGGCGCGGGGGTCTTTCACTTTTTCCCCGAGTTGGTAGCATTCGAAAGCCAGTTGCGGCATGGGGCGCGGGAGTCCGAGCCCGGCCATGTAGGCATGCCCCAGGTAAAAGAAGACGTTGGGGGTGTGCGGGTCTTTTTTGGCCTGAGCGCGCAGCAGTTGCAGTGCCAGGCGCGGGTTGGCGTAGGGTTTGCTCTTGTCCATCAGGTAGCGGGCCATTTCGACCCGCGCTCTTCCTACGTCGGCATTGGCGGCTTTGAGCATCCAGCTGACAGCTTCTTTTTCGGATTTGGCGCACCCGAACCCTTTTTCGCAGTACAGGGCGTAGCGGTACATGCTCTCTCGCTGCACCCGGGGTGATTCCGGGTGCTTGGGGTCGAGTTGCAAGGTGGTTTGTGCGAGGGCCTGCGCGAGTCGGACTGCTTTTTCGGGCTGGGGCGCCAGGCCTTTGCGGCGGCCTTCATAAATGTCGAGCAGCAGTTCGGCTGCCAGGGGGTGCCCCCACTGGGTGCAGCGCTCCAGCATGGCGGTCACGCCGTGTATGTTGGTGATGTTGCGGTCGTCGAGTATGAAGGCAGCGCGGGTGTAGAGCCCCTCGATATCGCGGGGGCGGGCTTCGCGCGGGGTGTCGCTCTCGGCGTGAAGCCGGGCGCATGGTGCCGCAAGCAGTACGGCAATCAGAACAAGACTGGACAGGTTATGGCGCAAAATGACTCAGGTAGGAGTTGATGATGAAGTTGCCGAAGAAGAGGTAAAGGAGTGCCCCGGTGATGAGGGCCGGCCCGAAGGGCATGGGCTGCCCCCTGCCTACACGGGCTGCCAGCCCTTGTAAGAGCCCTGCAAAACTACCCGCTACCAGCGCAAAGAGTACCCCCTGCCAGCCGCAGAGTGCCCCGATACTCAGGGCAATAAGGGCATCCCCGCTGCCCATGGCCTCTTTGCGGGTTGTTATGCCTGTGCAGTTGCCGCTCAGGCTCTCGTGTTCTTCCAGGTCGAGCACGGTGCCGTCCGGCAGTACAGCTGTGCCGGTGGTGAAGGTAATGGCGCCCGGGGCGGTTCCCTTGGCGGTTGATATATCAGCCCCGGTCAGGGTAACGCGGTTAGCGCTTTCCATGAAAAGGTCGCTCCACAGGTAGGTGTCGCTGCCGATTTTGAGCTCCAGGTCATCGCCGGCCTGCTGCAGTTGCCAGGGTTGGGCCTGTGTGTAGCTCTTGCTCCGGCGCCCGAAAAGCAGGCGCCCCAGCAAGGCGACGGCTTTGAGCAGTGCGTAGCCGGTTGCCGCCCCGCACAGGCTCCAGAGCAGGCCGTCCGTAGCGCTGAGAGCGAGCGGTTCCACCAGCCACGGGGCGGTCATCGCCGCAAGCAGACCGACCCCCGCTGCGGTGTGCGTCAGCACGGGCAGTACCACCATCTGCTCCCAATCAATGCACAGTATTGCCAGCAAGACTGCTATCCACACGCACAGCAGCACCTGGGTCGGCAGCGGGTCCCAGGAGAATCTCCAGGCCACCGCCGCAAACAGCAGCGCCGTTGCCAGCTCTACCACACAGTAGCGGGGCGATATCGGCCGGTTGCAGCACGCGCTGCGCCCCCGCAGCATGAGCCAGCTGCCAATCGGGATGTTCAGGTACCACGGTATCTCTTTCCGGCAGTCCGGGCAGAAGGAACGAGCCGGCTCATTCACGCTCAGCCCGCGCGGCAGCCGGTATATCACCACGTTCAGGAATGACCCTATGCAGGCACCGAACATCGCAAAACACAGCGGCAGCAGCCACGGTGTCTCCTGGCTTATACTCTGTGTATAGTTGTTGAGCTCTTCAAGCATCCGCTCCACTATACCACAGATGACCCTCACCTGAAAAGCGATTTTTTTCTGTATGCAAAACTTATTTATTTCTCGACTGCCAGCAATTAATATTTCAGAAAAGTTTAATTTTTTCAATTTTTAGTATTGACAAACTGGTAAAAAACGTTATACTTCGCCGCACATGAGATCTACCATCACAATTCTGAGCGTCATAATGCTGATGTGCAGTGCGATGGCCGAGACCGTCACGGCCCTTCGACCTGCGATTAATGAAGCGGCCGCGAAGCACGGCGTGGACCCGGTGTTAATGGAGGCTATTATCCGCCACGAGTCTGCGAATGCTACATCGTATTCAGCCCGCCGTCGGAACAACCTGGCGGGTATTATGGGGCGCCGTGGGCAGCGTACCTATGAGAGCAAAGAGGCCTGCGTGAATGATTTGGCGCAGATTCTGGCGAAATACCGTGCCAAAGGTCGTGTGACCGTAGCGCAGATTGCCCGCTCTTATTGTTCGAGCCACAGTGCCTGGACTCGTCACGTCAATGGCCTGATGGGCCAGATTCGCAAGGGCAAGTTCGGCGCCCTCGAAGAGCAGCAGAATGCTAAGTAACAGCAGACGCAACACATAGTAATGACAGACAATTTTCACGCCCTGCATGGCTATCCCGCCGGTGCAGGGCGTTTTTTTTGCGCAATAGATGTATGATGAGAGGCCGATGGAGCAGGTGTGTCCGAATGGGGGCGCTGGGATTGACCGGAGCATGGCTCTTGTTCAACATGGTAGCGTGGGGATTTTTCGGTTCGTATGCTGATGTGGGGCCGGGGCTGCGCCTGAGCGGATTTCTGCTGTGCGGCGTGTTACTGAGCCTGGGGTCGGTGCTGCTGGCTGCGCCGCCGGTAACGTTCCGGGGCGAGATGAAGTGGGAGGCACCGTTGTCGCCGGCACGGGCGCTGCCGCTGCTCTGCTGGCTGGGTGCGCTGGTATGGTTTTCGGAGGTCCCGTTACATGCCCCTCTTTCCGGGCAGGGCGATGCCGAGGTGCTTGCTGTAGCTGCTCCGCTGCTGCTGCTGTTGTGGCTGGGGCTGCTTGCTCCGTTACTGGGCTTATTGGTGTGGGGACTGCAAGCTGTTGTCGGCCTGTTCTTTCAACGGCGTTGATGGCCGGGGCTGTTCAGCACCCTGTCACACAGCGCAGGGCGAAGGCCGCCGGCAGTTTTTTGGCGGGAGTGAGCACCTCCGCCCCGGGTACACGGGCAGCGAAGGCGGGTTTGGGGTTCACGAGTACGGCACGGTCGCAGATAGAGAGCATGGGCAAATCGGCCGCGCTGTCGGTGTAGCCCACATCCGCATGGGTGATACCCAGTTCAGCCAGGCGCACGAGTTTGTTGGCCCCCTTGTTGTTGCCGGGGGCGGGAATGGCGGGCATGAAAGGCACGCGCTCAAAGTCTTGCGTAGGGGTGCCGATGGTGTGTGTGAACCCCAGGGCGGCACCTGCATGGCGGGTCCACCAATCGGGAGAGGCTGAGCAGAGCACGGTGACATCGCCCGCCTGTTGGTGTGCGCGCAGGCGCTCCAGCACGGGCGGGTACAGGGCCGGGAGCAGCTCTTGCTGCACGAAATCGCGGCAGTGCTGCTGCAGTTGCTCCGTGGGCATGCCCCAGGCGTAGGCGAGAAAGGCGCGCTTCATGCGCTCGGTGTTGAAGATACCCAGCCCGCGCAGTATCCCGCAGGGTGCTGCAGCCAGCAGGTAGAGCCGTCGCCACCCGTGCCGTTGCAGTACCCAGCGGCAGAATCTCAGCTGAGAGTCGCCCGCAAAGAGCGTGCCGTCCATGTCAAAAAGTGCCGTTGCCATACGCCGAGCAGCAGGTTGCTATCAATAATAATAACGGTTCCTGATACGCCATTTCCACACCGCCATCACAATGACACCCAGAATGATACCGCCCAGGTGCCCGGCCTCGCCGCCGGCGTTGTTCAGGTTGAGCAGCACGCTGATAGTTGCTATACCGATAATCACCAGTGCGAAGGTGCGCAGAGTCATGGTCACCGGCGGGAACAGCAGCGATATGCGCTCGTTGGGGAACATGTAAGCCACCGAAACCATCACACCGTACACCGCGGCCGAGGCGCCTATCATCGGCACCATCTGCCAGGGCTCAACCGTGCCGCTGTAGTCGGTGAACTGTTGCACCAGCTCATTCACCGCTATGAAACTTTGCTGATTGTCAAGCATGCTGTACATGCCGATACCGGCCAGCAGAGAGGAGAAGAGCGCCCCCGCCACGCCGCAGCTCAGGTAGTAAATCAGGAACCGCCGTGGGCCCATGATTCGCTCCACCGCAGGCCCGAAGAAGTACAGCGCCCACATATTGAACAATATGTGCCCGAAGTTCGCATGCAGAAACTGGTAGGTAATCATGCGCCATATCTGCCCCTCCATAAAACAGGTGAACCATGAGTAGGCACCCATGACCTGCAGGGTCGGCTCGGTTACATCGGCACCCGGTACGGCAATGCCGAGTATGGAGGGCTGGCGGGCCACAAGCCCCACCAGGAAGACAACCACATTGATGATGATGAGCGATGTGGTGACGCTGGGAGATGTTCTGTTCATGATTCTATTTTACCCGTTTGACGTAATGGCGGGCGCAAATGTTCAAAATTCCGGTTGACCGGCAGGGGGCGTGAGCCGTGTACCGATGGTCTGAATCTCCTCGTAGGTGAGTATATGCTCCATGCTGCAGGCGGCTTCATCCGCCCGCTCGGGGGGCAGCCCTGCCACTTCAATCATGAATCGCAGCAGGATGGTGTGTGCGTGAATGACCCGCTCGGCATAGTTTCGCCCCTCGGCCGTGAGCACGATGGGGGCATATTGATGGTACTCAATCAGCCCCTGGTCGGCCAGTTTACGCATGGCCGCAGTGACGCTGGGCTTTTTCACCCCGAGCATCTGCGCAATATCGCTCACCTGCGCGGCCCCGTTGCGGTGGCACAGGTGCCCGATGGCCTCCAGGTAATCCTCTCCGCTGCGGCCTATGCGCTTACTGAGTTCGGTGTGGTTGCAGCTGCTCATGGCGTTTTCTCCAGGGTTGCCACGCACTCCAGGTGCTTGGTCTGCGGGAACAGGTCGAAGGGTTGCACCTCCACCACCCGGTAACCGGCCTTGGCAAACTCGGCCAGGTCGCGAATCTGCGTGGCCGGATTGCAGGATACATAGACCACGCGTGCGGGGCCGAAGGCAAAGAGCTGGTTGAGGAAGGCCATATCGCAGCCCTTGCGGGGCGGGTCGATGACTACGGCGCTTTCAGCCGCCGGGAAGTCGACCTGCTCGAAGATGGCCTCGGCACTGGCGGCCAGGAACGAGGCGTGGGTGATACCGTTGCTGCGTGCGTTGGCCCGTGCCCAGTCGGCGCTGGTCTCGCTCACTTCCACCCCAAGCACCTTCTCGAAGTGCGGTGCCAGGGTCAGCGCGAACAGGCCGCTGCCGCAATAGGCATCCACCAGGTAGCGGGCTCCGCCGGCGCAGGCCTGCCTGGCCACGTAGCCGGTGAAGGCGGGCAGAATGAAGGGGTTGTTCTGGAAGAAGTCGCCTGCGAGGAAGTTGAACGTCAGCTCTCCCACCTTTTCGGTGCACACGGCGTTGTTGTTGGTGATAACCGTGCCCTCGCTTACTCGCATAAGCAGGGTAGCCCCGCGCTTGTACTGCGCGGCAGCCTGCTGTACGCTCTTGCGCACGATAGGCAGGGCGGCATTCAACTCGGCCATGGCGATGGGGCACTGCTTGATATCGCAGACCTCGCTGCGGGAACCGGCGCGCAGGAAGCCGATATTGCCCATTTTGGCCTCTTTCGGCTTGTGGAAGTGCGGGGTGATTTTGGAGCGGTAGCCGTAGGTTACCGGTGAGGGAATAGCCGGCAGTACCGGCAGCTCCAGCCCGGCCTGCAGGCGCAGCAGATCGGCTACCTGGGCGGTTTTCCACGTCAGTTGGTCGGCGTAGTTCAGGTGCTGGTATTGGCAGCCGCCGCAGTAACCGAACACCGGGCACTGCGGTTGCACGCGCCGGGGGCTGGGCTCCAGCACTTCCACCAGGTCGGCCATGGAGCAGTTCTTGTCGTTGCGGTATATCCGAGCGCGCACTCGCTCACCGGGCAGGGTGTAGGGTACGAATACCACCCAGTTATCGATTCTGCCCACACCATCCCCCTGGTTGGAGAGGTTGTCGATGGTGAGCTCTACCTCTTGGTGGTAGGCGAAGGGAACGGGTACAAACTTGCGGGGAGGGGTGTCCATGGTGTGGAAAAAAATCAGTGAGCGTGAGTCTGGCCGTCGATGTTCATCGGCAGCGATTTCGGCAGGGAGGGCGAGCGCAGGCCGTGGCGCTCGGCGGCATTCGGGCGGGGGGCTGTTTTGTCGCCTCGGCTGGCGGCCTCCTCAGGCGGGGCAAAATGCCCCATGCGCAGACCGCTGCGGCCGGGTATGCCCGAGCTGTTACCGGCAACAACCTCAGGCTCCGGGGCAGGGACTTCAACCGGCTCAGGTTCGGTGGCCTGAGGTTCCTTGCGGCGGGGTTTCTTCTTCCCGGGTTTTGCCTGTGCGGCCATCAGCGTGCGAGCGGCTTCCATCTGTTCGGCGCTGGGGGTTACGGGTTCGCTGTCCTCCGGCTCCTCTTCGGCGGCCGGGGCTTCTTGTGCTATCTGCGCGGCAGACTTCGTTTCCTTGCTCGCCGGCGTGTTTTGCTCCTCCTGTTCCCTGGCTTCTGCCTGTTGGCGGCGTTTTTTGCCGTTCGGGCACAGACCCAGCTTGCAGCTCAGCAGGCCGGAGCACACGTGTTCATGAGAATCTTCCCCCTCTGCGGCCGGGGCAGCGGAGTCAGGTTTACCGGTTGATTGAGGCTTTTCGCCGTCAGGGGCGTTTTCCTCTGCAACGATGTTGGGTTCAATCCCGGGTTGTTGTTGCTGCTGTACCTGACACGCGCTCAGCAACACCAGCATGGCCGCTGCGCAGCCTGTCACTCGATCTATTCTCATGCACGGCATGATAACACGCACGTGCTCCGCGCGCAAGCCTAAATCCCCCGCTGCCATGTCATGCCGCCCGTTCGCTACCTTTTGTTTGACCCGTAAGACAATAAAATTCACTTTTTTGCTTCAATTCGCTTGACAAATGACCGAAATCATGTAAACTCTCCCCACCAAAAACGAAAAACCACTTATAAATCTTTACTATGGCACACACTCAGTCCGCTAAGAAGCGCATCCGCCAGACGATCGCCCGCACCGCCGTTAACCGTTCCACCATGTCCCGCGTTCGCACCCTTCGCAAGAAGGTAGCTGCCGCTGTGGCCGGTAAGGACAAGGAGGCCGCCGTGGCCGCCTACAACACGTTTGCCTCTGCCATCGACAAGGCTGCCAAGAAGAATATCGTGCCCGCCAATCGCGCTGCCAACTACAAGAGCAAGGCAGCCAAGGCTGTGGCCACTCTTGCCTGAGTTCCCTTTCAGGTTTTCCGTTTTCAGCGGGGTTGCGGTTTGAGCCGCATCCCCGCTGTTTCTGTAGTACATTAGTCGATTTTTTTTGTTTTTTTTTGAAAAAAATGCAGAAATGGTGAAACAAATGCCCCGGCTCATTCGCCTTATATAACGAGTGCGCATGCAAGACGGTATAACAAGTGCTGCCGAGGGGGCTGAAAATCTCCCCATCGACTGGGATAGCTGGCTGGACACCAACGGTGCCCGGCTCTTTCTGTATGCCCGCCAGCAGACCCATAGCCGGGCGGATGCCGAAGATGTGCTGCAAGATGCCCTGCTGCAGCTGGTGCGCACTGTTGAGAGCGGAGATTTCCGCGGTGAGCGCTCACAGTGGTTGGCCTATACGCTCAGTGCTATTCGCCATCTGGCTGCGGATGATGCCCGCCGCCGCCTGACCCGCCGCAACTATGAGCTCAATGTACTCCCCGAGCCGGCAGAGGATAACCCCTGGCTGCGCTGCGAGTTGGATGACGAGTTGCACCGCCGCCATGTGGAGTGTGTGCTGCAAACCCTGCCTGCGGAATATGTCGAGGTTCTCATCCTGCGTATCTGGGAGGGGCTCTCCTTCCGCGAAATGGCCCAGGTGACCGGTGAAAACCAGAACACCGTCAATACACGCTACCGCCGCGCCCTCGACCTCTTCCGCGAAAAACTCAATTCGAACCCCTTGCCGGAATAACCATGCCTCCTCACACCGCACCCCCACAGTTCACACGCACACCGGCGGCCGAGTTGCCACCGGCCCTGCGCAGCCGGTTGCTGTGCGCCATGCGGGAAGTGCAGCAGGCCGCTCGCACCGAAGTGCAGCTGCAGCAGCAACTCAGCTCCGCATTTCACCCCGCCCCACTTGAATCTCGCCTGCTTGTCAGGCTCAAGACCCGTGTGCGGCATGAGAGCCGGCGCCTGCGCAGCAACCGCAGTTCCGGGACTGTGTGGCGCCGCAGACTTGTGCCTGCCGGGGTTGCTATTGCTGCTTTGATGGTACTGATTGGGGTGCTTTGCCTGCAGAGCCCCGCTACCGTGCAGCAGGTGCCATCTCCGGAAGCCCCGCCTTCGCCTGTTGTGTTGGCTGCCCCGCAGCTGAACTCCACAGGCCCGCACCCGCAAACTCAGCTCCACTACATATTACCTTTGTCCACCGTCCGCGCCTGCAGTTTTGTTGAAGATGACTCCGGCTTCTTCTTTGAAAGTGAAGACGGTGAGGAGCTATTTCTTCGCGTACTCAGGTTTATCGATAGCGATACCGAAGAAGACCCCATCTGAATCACCTGTCGCCGCCCGACTGTCGGCAGGCAGTAATGGGGCGGGAGCAACTGTGGCAGCCGGGTGGCTGCAAAGTGTGGTTAACGGTGCTCCCGCTCCATTACTGCCTGCTTTTTTTGCAGGCTCGCTACCTCGCGCAGCCGGCGGAGGCCAATATCTTGTTTTGGGGTTGCCATTCGGGCAGAATATGCTATAGTGTCAAGCATGGCCGTTACACTCAGTCAGAACGAAATAAGTGCTCGCGCAGCTAAGTTTGCGAGCGACTGGAAAGATACCGAGCGCGTTGCGTTCCTGTTTGAGAGGTATCGGGAATTGACAGCAGAGCCAACTGGGAATTAATGAGGGGGCTTGATTCAGAAAAACACTTGTTCCGCAGAGATAAAGATTATATAAGAGTTTATGAAAGGTTCGGAATTTAATTTTATAAGATTTATAGAGGGCGTTAATAATCGCTTTATCATACCTGTATATCAGAGAAACTATGATTGGAAAATAGAGAACTGTAAGCAGTTGTATGACGATTTGGTGAAGATTGTAAAACAGCGTAAAAAGAGCCATTTCTTTGGTAGTGTTGTTTCTCAAAATGCTCCCGGTAAGTATGTGAATTTTCTTATTATTGATGGTCAGCAAAGACTTACTACGATTTCTTTGCTGCTGCTTGCCATTTATAACCTGATTAATGAAGGCGCGGTGATACCGAGAGATGAGCGACTCAAAGAGAGAATTTATGAACTGTACCTTGTGGATAAGTGTGCGGATAAGGAAAACCGTATAAAATTGCGACCTGTTAAGAACGACCGCTTGGCGTATGAAAAACTTTTTTCTGAACCAGCTGAATATATACGGGAGTCTAATCTGACTGTTAATTATGAGTTTTTTCGAGATGAAATAAAGAATTCAGAACTCACAGTAGATGAGATTTTTGAGGCAATTGGCAAGCTGGATATTATTAACATTCAATTGGAACAAGATGATGAACCACAGCTTATTTTTGAGAGCCTGAACTCAACCGGATTAGATTTGAGTGAAAGTGATAAAATAAGAAATTATATTCTGATGGGGCAGCCTCTGGAGCTTCAGAATGAATATTACGATAAATTTTGGAATAAAATAGAGATATTAACTCAATATGATGCGAGTTTCTTTATCCGTGATTATCTCAGTGTAAAGTTGCAGTCGATTCCTAAGCAAAAGCGCATATATGGTATATTCAAGGAATTCGTTGAAAGCAGGATTCTGAAAATTGAGGAACTTTTGACTGATTTGCTGGAATACGCCAAACGTTATTCGTTGTTGCTTGGCGCAAAGAGCGGAATCCCTGCTCTGGATGCATGCATCTATCGCTTGAATCACTTGGAAACAACCGTGACGCGACCCTTCTTCCTTGAGGTTTTGCGCATGTATGATGAAAACAAGATAAATCAGAAACAGGTGACAGAGGTGTTCCAGATTGCTGAAAATTATCTTTTCCGTAGAAGCATATGTGATTTGCCAACCAATGCCCTGAATAAAATTTTCCTCATGTTGCACCGTGAGATTGTTCGATATGACGGCACAGAAGCAAATTATGTGGAAAAGTATAAGTTCGCACTGTTGAATAAACGGGAAAAATCGCGTTTCCCGGATGATGTGGAATTCAGGGCTGAGTTTTCGAGCAGGCAGGTCTATCTGATGAATAGAAAAAATAAGGTTTACATGCTGGAACGCTTAGAGAATTTCGGTACAATTGAGGATAAAAACGTGTACAGTCGATGCGATGATGGCATATATTCCATAGAGCATATTATGCCGCAGCATTTGACCCCGGCTTGGCGTAGAGAATTGGGGGATGATGCGGAGCTCATACATGAAACGTGGTTGCATCGAATGGCCAATCTGACGCTCACCGCTTACAATTCGCAGTATAGTAACCGTTCGTTTGCTGAGAAGAAAAGTATAGAGAATGGTTTTGATGACAGTGGTATTCGCATGAATATGTGGATATCCAAAAAGGATAAATGGACGTTGGCTGAGCTTGAGGAGCGAAATGAATATTTGGCGCATCGGGCATTGTCTGTCTGGGCTTTGCCTGAAACGGAGTTTAAGCCGGCGGAAAAACAGATGGATTCCTGTACGCTGGAGGAAGAAGCATCATCATTGAGCGGGCGCAAGATAGCGCGTTTCAGTTTCAAAAACACCGAGTATCCCGTTACCAGCTGGACTGAAATGTATCAGAAAGTACTTCAACTTCTGATGGATATGGATAAATCGATAATCATGCGACTGGCTGCCTCTGAAGATGACATGTACGCAAAACATTTCTGTTTTAAGGAGGGGGATCTGACCAAGTATGCAGAGCTCGGTAATCATGTATATGTGTGGATTAACAATAACACGCAAACCAAGCTGTCGGTTCTGGATATGTTGTTCAAACGTTATGATATTGAGCCTATGGACCTGACGTTTTACCTGCGCGATGAAAAAGAGGGCGATGATGTCGATGCGTTGCCGCGTTACGAGCGGCGTCGAAAATATTGGACGTATGCTTTAGAGTATCTCCATGCGGCTCATGGGGATGGGGCGTTCAGTAATGTTAATCCGACAAAACAGAATTGGATAAATGGATTTGTCGGAATTTCCGGGGTGTGTCTCTGCTGTGTCGCAAACCGGGATGGGGCAAGGGTTGAGCTGTATATAGGTAAGGACAACGCTGAGACAAACAAACGCATTTTTGATTTGCTGTATTCCCGAAGGCTTGAAATAGAGGCTAATATGGGCAAGAAACTGACGTGGAAAAGAAATGATGAAGTGAAAAATTCCAAGATTGAAATCACTCTGGGGGGCGTGAGCATAGAAAATGAGGCTGATTGGCCGGCGATGGCTCAGTTCCACGCGGAGTGGAGTAAAAAGTTTAATGATGTGATGGTGCCGTTGATTTCAGGTTAGTTTTCAAATCTTTGGATTTAAGAGACCCGCTGAATCGGGAGGGTAACATGCGTGTGAATTTCAGCGTTAAAAAATCCCGGGCGCAAATCTTCATCCTTGACATCCCGCTCTCATAGTGGTATAAAACCCCTGTTAAGCCATGCTCCAGGAATATTTATCAGCGTTTATCCAGTTGGTGGCCGGTTTTGGTTTTGCCGGTCTGATTATAGTGCTCAGCGTGATTTTCGGACGTCGTGCTCGGTTGCAGCCTGCGCAGGATGTTCCGTATGAGTGCGGTATCGTGCCTGAGGGTGATGGTGCTCCGGCGTTCTTCTCGATTAAGTACTATATCGTAGCCATTCTGTTCCTGGTGTTCGATCTTGAGGTGGTGTTCCTGTATCCGTGGGCACTGGGCTTCAAAGAGTTCGTGATGAACAACTGCGCTGCTTTCCTGTCGATGACGGTATTTATCGCCGTGCTGATGTTTGCCTATCTGTACGCAGTGGGCAAGGGCGTGATTATCTGGCACCGCAACCCGGGTGCCCGCCGCTGAACAACCGGCAAGCGCTAAGCAGTTTTACCACAGGGGCGGCTTCTCGGCAGAGGCCGCCCTCTTTTTTAATCACTTGAAATAACAACGGAACCATGGACGCAACGACACGCCGGAATTGGCTGCTGGGGACTCTGGGCAAGCGCATTATCATGCTCGATGGCGGGCAGGGGACGATGATTCAGAAACACGCCCTGCAGGAGAGTGACTACCGTGGCCGGCGCTTTGCAGACCGCGCGCGCTACCCGCAGGATTTGCGCAACAACAACGATGTGCTGGTGCTCACGCGCCCGGATATTATCCGCGATATGTGTGAGCAGTACCTCGCCGCCGGGTCAGATATCATCAGCACCTGCACGTTCTCGGCTACGAGCATCGGGCAGCATGAGTTTTTCCACCCCGGTGCAGCGACCTCGAAACATGACCGCGCCTACTACGAGGCCGTGCTGGCGAACACCGAGCTGGCGGCTCTGGTGCGCGAGATGAACCTGGCCGCCTGCGCGATTGCCCGCAAGGCGGCAGATGCCGCTGCGGCTGCGGATGGTTGCCCGCGCCTGGTGGCGGGGTCCATCGGGCCGATGGCTGTCACGGCGTCTCTGTCGCCGGATGTGAATGACCCCGGGTTTCGCGCCATTGATTTTGACCAGCTGCGGCGCGCTTACCGTGAGCAGGTGAAAGCGCTGACGGATGGCGGGGTGGATGTGCTGCTGCTGGAAACCATCTTCGACACCCTCAACGCGAAGGCCTGCCTGTACGCCATTGCCGAGCTGCGCGAGGAACGTGAGCTGCCGCCCGTGATGATTAGCTTCACCATTACTGACCGTGCGGGGCGTACCCTGAGCGGGCAGACGGTGGAGGCGTTCTGGAACTCCGTGCGCCATGCCCGCCCGCTGAGTGTGGGTATCAACTGTGCGCTGGGGGCTGACCTCATGCTGCCCTTTGCGCAGGAACTCAGCCGCCTGGCAGACTGTGCCGTCAGCATGTACCCGAATGCCGGTCTGCCTGACCCGCTCAGCCCGAGCGGCTATGCCCACAGTGCTGCACACATGGCCGGGATATTGCGCGGTTATGCGGAGCAGGGGCTGCTCAATTTCGTGGGCGGTTGCTGCGGCACCACGCCTGAATATATTGCTGCCATTCGTATGGCGGTGAGCGGTTTTGCCCCGCGCCCCATTCCTGCCCGCGAGCAGGACGGCGTGCTGCGCCTCAGCGGGCTGGAGGCATACAACCACCGCAGCAGCGATGGCCTGCTTTATGTGGGTGAGCGCTGCAACGTGGCCGGTTCGCCCAAGTTTGCCCGCCTGATTCGCGAGGGGGCTTACGATGAAGCCCTGGAGATTGCGCGCGCTCAGGTGCAGAAGGGCGCGAAGGTGTTGGATTTCTGTTTTGATGACGGCATGATAGACGGCCCCGCCGCCATGACCCGGTTCCTGAACCTCGTTGCCGCCGAGCCCGACATCGCTCGCGTGCCCTGCATGATTGACTCGTCGAAGTGGGAGGTTATCGAGGCCGGGTTGAAGTGCGTGCAGGGCAAGGCTATCGTGAACTCCATTTCCCTGAAGAATGGGGAAGATGAGTTCCTGCACCACGCCCGCATCATCCGCCGTTTCGGGGCCGCCGTGGTGGTGATGGGCTTCGATGAGAATGGCCAGGCCGGCGGTTATGATGACCGCGTGGCTATTGCTCACCGTGCCTATGACCTGCTGACCCGTGTGGTGGGGTTTGAGGATGGCGATATCATTTTCGACCCGAATGTGCTCACCGTCGGCACCGGGCTGCCGGAGCACGCCAACCTCGCCCGCGATTTCTTCCGTGCCGCCGCAGAGATTCGCCGCTGTCACCCGCTCACCCATATCTCGGGCGGTATCTCAAACGTCAGTTTCGCTTTCCGCGGCAATAACCCCGTGCGAGAGGCTATGCACAGCGCCTTCCTGCACCACAGCGGTTGCGATCTCTGTATCGTGAACGCCGCTCTCATGACCCCCTACGACAGCATTCCCGCCCACCGCCGCAAGCTGGTGGAGGATGTGCTGCTCAACCGCAGCGACGACGCTACGGAGTGCCTCATCGCCTACGCGCAGGAGCTGGCAGAGGCCAAGGCTGCGCTGAAAGCCGCCGGTGCCGGCGCCCCCGCGCCTGCCCCGAAAAAGCAGCTTGACCGCAGTGAGCTGCCCGTGCAGGAACGCTTGGCTCAGGCTCTGGTAAGTGGTCGCACCGAGCACATCGAGGCCGACACGCGCGAAGCGCTGGAGGTCTGCGGCTCGCCCCTCGCAGTTATCGAGGGGCCGCTCATGGATGGCATGCGCCGGGTGGGAGAGCTTTTCGGCGCAGGTAAGATGTTCTTGCCGCAGGTGGTGAAGAGCGCTCGTGTGATGAAACAAAGCGTGGCCGTGCTTACCCCGCTGCTGGAGAGCGCGCAGGCCGGGCAGTCCGCCGCCGCTACCGTGGTGCTGGCTACCGTGAAGGGTGACGTGCACGACATCGGTAAAAATATCGTCAGCGTGGTGTTGGCTTGCAATGGTTTCCGTGTGGTTGACCTTGGCGTGATGGTGCCTTGCGAGGATATCATCGCCGCCGTGCAGCGCGAGGGCGCTGCCCTTGTGGCTCTCAGCGGACTTATCACCCCCTCACTGGATGAAATGGCCCGCGTGGCCACCGCCCTGCAGAGCGCCGGGCTGAGTGTGCCGCTGCTTGTGGGTGGGGCCACTACCGGCCCGTTGCATACAGCGCTCAAACTCGCGCCGTTGTACCCTGATGGCGTGGTGTTGCAGACGGCGGATGCCGGCAGTATCGTACCCGTGGCTGCTGCTCTATGTGGTGCGGGGCGTGCGGAATTCATTGCTGCACAGAAGTCGGAGCAGGCTCGCCTGCGCGCAGAGCATGAGCAGAAGCATATCCCCTTGCTGCCCCTGGCAGAGGCTCGCGCCCACGCTCTGTCGGGAGATGTGGCACAGCCGGTACCGCAGCGCACCGGGGTATTCACCGTCGGCGTGCCTACCGGGTGCGCCTGCCATACCCCGCAGCCGGATTTCCCGCTGAGCTGGCAGCAGTTGATTGAGCGCGCGGACTGGAGTATCACGCTGCGCACCTTCGGCATGCTCGGCGGTGCTGGGGAAAAACAGCGGGAGGCTGCAACCCTGCGCGCAGATGCCGAGGCGCTGCTCACCCGTGCTGTGGCCGAGAACCGCTTGCAGGCCCAGGCCTGTTTCGGTATATGGCCGGCTGAGCGCGCGGGAGATGATATTGCCGTGCAGGGCGGAACCCTGCTGCGCACCATGCGCCAGCAGCAGGTGAGCGATAAACCCCGCCTGGCTCTGGCTGATTTCGTGGCCGTGCAGGGGGGCTATGTGGGGGCCATGCAGTTGGCTATCAGCGGGGCAGATGACTGGGCCGCTGAACTGAATGCCGCGAATGACCCCTATTCCGCGCTGCTTATTGCAGCTGTGGCCAACATGCTTGCCGAGGCTCTCGCCGAGTGTACTCAGGCGGTGGTGGAAACGCTCTGGCCTGTGGAGGGCTCGCAGATGATTCGCCCGGCCTGTGGCTACCCCAGCCAGCCCGACCATAGCGAGAAGCATACCGTTTTCGCCCTGCTCGACGCAACCGCTCACACCGGTACCACCCTTACTGAAACCTGCATGATGCAGCCTGCCGCCGCCGTCTGCGCCCTCATCTTCAACCACCCCGCCGCGCAGTACTTTGCCGTCGGTCCCATAGGTGATGACCAGCGCGCTGACTATGAGGCGCGAAAGTGAGCAGCGCGCTCAAAAAATCAGCTCGGGGAAATGAAAAGCCCCGAGCTGTTTTATAGTCGGGGGGGATGTCCCCCCCCGGTGTGTCAGTGTTTACTTGTCGGTATCTGCCTGCCCGGCTTCGGCTTCTTCTTGCTGTCGGGCTTTTTTGTTCAGATGGTGTACCACCAGAATCGGGACGCCGAAGGCCAGGATAAGTACAAGCGGAATGAACCCGAAAAGGAACAGGTTAAGATACAGCGTGCATGTGGGGTCGCCGGCCTCGCTGCCGGTGCGCCACCAGCGGTACATTTGCGTGGGGCTCCAGCTCACACCCGAGTTCGGGGTAATGTGCAGCAGGCCGCGGCGAGCCATGGCCTCGATGACGCCGCGGTCACTGGCTATTTTGTATTGGGCGTTGGCCAGTTCCGGCTCATCCACGCTATCGTAGTATTGCCCCAGTTCCCAGGGAGCGCGCGGGTCATTGTAACGGTCGCTGGCCGTATTGAGCATGTTGAGGGCCCGGGCTACATCTTGCTCGACCCCGTCTGCACCGGTCATCATGATGCGTGCCGCCGCGGTCATGGATTCCGGCAGACCCATGCTGGCCGCACGGTTGAAGCGCGACCAGGCCTCTTTCACCTTGCCTTCGGCCAGCAGCAGGGTGCCATTCAGGTGAACAGCCTGTGCGATGTTGGCGTCATCGGCCATCTGCAGGTATTTTCGCCCCAGGGCTTCATTCTTCGCCACTCCTTCACCTTTCAGGTAAGCCGAACCGACCACCCAGGCCATCAGGCTGTCACCGGCCTCGTCTGCCAGGCGGCGGGCGTAGCTTATCCCTTTGGCAATATCTTTTTCCACGCCGATTCCCTTCACATAGCACTTGTAGAGCTGTGCCCAGGCCCAGTCAATGTCGGCGGCCCGGAGCAGGGCAATGCCTTCGGAGGTATTCTGTTCGGTACCCAGCCCCATGAGGGTCATGTAGCCCTGCCAGTAGAGAGCCTTGCGCTGCTCATCGGTCGGCGGTTCGCTGAGTTTGGCGGTGAGCGTGGCGTAGGTGTCGTATGCCTGTTTGTAGAATCGGGCGGCCTCTGCGCTGTTGTTCATCTGCGTGAAGATTTCACCCAGAATGTAAGCGGCGGAGGGCATGCCCGCCTCGGCTGCGCGCACAAGCCACGGTACGGCTTTGCCGGAATCCTGCGGCATGTAGTCGCGACCGCTCAGGTAGCCGGTTGCCAGCAGCATCATCGCTTTGGTGTCGCCGGCTTCAGCCTGAGAGGTAAGCTGTTGTTCGTAGCGGCTTGCCCAGGCTTGCGCCTGCTCCGTGTTGCCGTCCACGGCATATTGACTGTAGAGCTGCCGCATAGCCTCGGCATCACCGCTTTCGGCTTTGGCGGTAAGCTCGGCCGTGGCATCTGCCGGTTGGGCTGTTTCCTGCTGTGCCTGCATGGGCAGTGCCATCAGGGTGAACGCGGCTATCAGGGAAATGATTTTCATGTGTGGTTAAGATTGTTTTGCGCAGCGCACTGTTCAAGGCTCTGACGTATTAACATCAAAGCCCCGGAGAAACGGGGCTTTGATGTTTTCGCGATGTTTATTCGAAGCGCCCTTTGTCGTATGGGCGGCGTTTGTTGAAACTGCGAGTGTTGCGGCGCTCACCGAAGCTCTTGCGCTCGCCACGGTCGCCGAAGGAACGGCGCTCACCGAAACCCTTGCGCTCGCCGCGGTCGCCGAAGGAACGGCGCTCACCGAAACCCTTGCGCTCGCCACGGTCGCCGAAGGAACGGCGCTCACCGAAGCTCTTGCGCTCGCCGCGGTCGCCGAAAGAACGGCGCTCACCGAAGCTCTTGCGCTCGCCACGGTCGCCGAAGGAACGGCGCTCACCGAAGCTCTTGCGCTCGCCACGGTCGCCGAAGGAACGGCGCTCACCGAAGCTCTTGCGCTCGCCACGGTC
>JAFVIC010000072.1 GCA_017477935.1 Akkermansia sp.
ACCGGTCGTCGCCACGCATTCCTGCGTCGCTTCCACCTCTCCCGTATCGCTTTCCGCGAGCTTGCCAACGCCGGCATGATTCCCGGTGTTACCAAGTCCAGCTGGTAAGCCACGGTTTGAACTTGACAATCTTTAAAGCGCGGGCTATTCTACGGATAGCTCGCGCTTGTCTATGCCAATATACGAGTACATCTCTGAAAACCCGGAAGACCCTGAGAAGTCATGCCGGTTCTGCCGCAATGGTTTTGAACTGTTGCGGCCCGTTGACCGCGCCCCGCTTACGCACTGCCTGTACTGCAAAAACCCCGTACGCAAAAAAATCGGCAAGGTCAACGTCCCCAAAATTCTTGCCCCCATCTCTGTAACGGACGCCAAAAAAGCCGGTTTCACCGTCATGCAGAAGCGTGACACCGGCGTCTATGAAAAACTCTGACCGGCTCCATCTCTCACCCACCGAAAATGATTGACCAGATACTGAATTTCCTTTTTCTTCCCCCGGATGAAGTAAAAGCCCTGCAATGGAACTACCCCAGTTTCCTTTCCATCTTTCTGTTTGTAGTGGGCATCAGCTTCTTTCTGTTTCTGAATGCCTTCTTCGTGGCGAACGAGTTTGCCAGTGCCCGCGTGCGCCTCAGCCAGCTGCGGGAAAACCATGCGGACACCAAGTCGCAGGCCAACAAACGCGCCAAGGCCCTCAACATCGTCAACCACCTCGACTCCTACCTCTCCGCCAACCAGGTGGGTATTACCCTCGCCTCGCTGGCTCTGGGTGCCATGGGCGAGCCATTCATCAAGAGCCTCATCGAACCCTTCCTGAGCTACTACCTGCACCTGCGCCCGGCAGTGGTGAGCGTCATCTCCTACACACTGGCGTATGCCCTGTTCACCTTTGCACACGTTGTGCTGGGTGAGCTGGTCCCCAAGAGCCTGGCCATCCGCAAACCGCTCGAAGTCGCCATGGGCACCTCGGTATGGATGACCCGCTTTGCCAAGTGGACCTCACTCATCATCAAACTCTTCAACAACACCGCCAACGGTATTGCCCACCGCATCTTCGGTGTCGACCCGAACTACTCCCCCGAATCTCACCACAGCGCAGAAGAAATCGCCCATATCGTGGAGGAAAGCGGCCGCAGCCACGAAGTAACCGCCACCGAGGCTGAGATATCGACGAATGCGCTCGAACTCAACGACCGCGCCGTACGCGACATTCTGGTACCGCGCAACGAGGTCGAGGTGCTCGACATCAACGATAGCTTCGAGCTCAATGTTGACCTGGTAACCAACAGCCGCCACAGCCGATTTCCCCTGGTCGACGGCCACCTGGACGATGTGAAGGGCTGGGTACACGTGAAAGACATCATGCGCTTGCTGCGCAGCGGCAACAACGATATCATGAGCGTGAAGCGCGCCATCAAAGTCGTGCCCGAAACCATGAAACTCGACACCCTGCTCAACTTCTTTGCCACGGAGAAAACGCACTCGGCTCTCGTGGTCGATGAGCACGGTATCGTGACCGGGCTCGTCTACTTCGACGACGTGATTGAAGAAATCGTCGGCAACGACATTCAGGATGAGTTCGAGCAAGACGAACCCAAAGACTTCCTCTCCGTTGGCCCCAACCAATACATCGCCAGCGGGTCCATGGCCATCTTCGACCTCGAAGAAGCCCTGCCCGACCTCGGAGAAATCGAAAGCGACAGCGGTATCTCCACCATCGGCGGTCACATCACCGACTGCCTGGGGCACCTGCCCGAGCTCAACGAACAGATTCGCATACGCGACTACATCTTCACCGTCACCGGGACCGATGGCCGCCGCGTCACCCAGGCGCGAATCGAGCTCAGACCCCTGCCGACCGAAAGCTGATTCTCCCCCCCCCAAAGCCGCTCCCACCCGAGAGCGGCTTTTTAACGAAAAAATCGAGGCTGTTTCAGATTTGCTGATTACCCAGCCGCCGTTGATGAAATACGGATTTATCGAAGCTGCCCGCGGGCGAAACGACCGCCGAACCCGAAAGCCCCGTTCCGGGGCGGCAGAGAGTAGCGCGGGGTAAGCGAGCCGTCAGGCTCGCGCAGCCCCGGGTTGTGAGAGAAAAAAGTACATGAAAGCCCCGACGCGGAACGCGGAGGGCCGACAGATGGCCGTGGCTCAATCCCATGCGGTGGCCTTCTGTCGGCCCGCCATTCGGCGGGGCTTCTTTACGTTTTTCGTCTGTTACCGGAGGTTATGCTGCTGACGCAGCTGCACCTCCGGCTATTGTCTGTCGTCCTACGGACTCAAATTTCCGTGGGCGTACCGCCCGCCGAACTTAAAGCCCGTCCAGGGCGGCAGATAGTAGCGCGGGGTAAGCGAGCCGTCAGGCTCGCGCAGCCCCGGGTTTGTGAGAGAAAAAAGTACATGAGAGCCCCGACGCGGAACGCGGAGGGCCGACAGATGGCCGAGGCTTAATCCCCATGCGGTGGGTATCTGTCGGCCCGCCATTCGGCGGGGCTCCGATATGTTTTTCTCCGGTTACCGGAGACTTCGCTGCTGACGCAGCTCCGGCTCCGGCTATTGTCTGTCGTCCTGACGGACTTAAAATTCCGCTTACTATCGCACCCAGCTATTTACCGGATATGATACAACATTACCGGCAAATCTGAAACAGCCCCCCAAAAAAATCGGCATTCGTAAAAAAAATTGAAAGAAACGCGCCTGAAGCCGCGTATACCTATACAGAAAATCGTTCATCACCGCCATGATATCGCCCCTGCACACGCTCACCTTTTCTGCTCTTGCTGCCGTCTGCAGCGCAGAGCTCGCAGAAGTCAACAAGCCCAACCCCGCCCTGCCCTGTGTCCCGGAACCGCAACGCTTTGAGGATGCAGGGCAGGAATACTGGGCCGCCTACCGCGCCCTGCACAGGGTTATCGAAAGCAGCGACCGGCAAGCCCTCGACCAACTGCTGGCCGCCGGCGCAGACAGAGCCCTGGCACTTTTCATCGCCATCGACCTGCAAAAGCTCGATATCGCCGAGCACCTGCTCTGGCAGGGTAACTGCGTAGCCGGCAAGCCCTACGCGCGCTGCACCGTGCTCTACGCGCTCTGCGGGTGCCCCCGATTCGGTGAGTGCGAGGGCAGCAGCTGGGGAGACACCCCCATCAGCGTGGCCCCCTACCCCGACCAGCACAAACTCGTAGCCCTGGCTCTGGCAAATGGGGCCGATGTCAACGAAGGCTCGGGCTACTACCGGAACACCCCACTCATGCAAGCAGCCCGCAGCGGCGACACCGCCACCATCGAACTTCTGCTGCAGGCAGGGGCTGACGTCAACCGCCGCAACGCCGGCGGCATGACCGCCCTCAGCTGGGCGGCCTGTGCGAATCACCCCGAAGTGGTGAAAATGCTGCTGGCCGCCGGGGCTATCGTCAACATCCCCACCACCTGCTGCGGGGCCACCCCGAATGGTTGGTGCCGCACCGGCTGCACCGAGCTGCATATCGCCGCCCTGCACGGCAGCACCGAGTGCATTCCCCTGCTGCTGGCCGCCGGGGCAGACATCGAAGCCCGCGACATGTTCGGCCGCACACCCTTTATCCTCTCCCCTCTCAGTCAGAATACCGCCACCGTGCGCGCCCTCATCGACGGCGGCGCCAACATCGACGCCTGCTATAAAAGCAGCAGCTTCGACAAAGAACCCACCCCGGGCTACAACGCCCTGCACCAGCTCGACAACCGCTACCGCCCCGGCGACAGTCGCGGGGAAGAAATGCGCCAATTCCTTATCAACGCCGGAGTAAAAAACTCAGACTTGTAACATACGCCGCATATTCCCCCCCCTGCTTACACACTTTTTTCGACATTTTTTCATTTTCGGGTTGACGAACGCGCAAAGTTCCGCTATACTCGCTGCGCACACGGAGCGGTGGCTGAGTGGCTGAAAGCACCCGTTTGCTAAATGGACGTACTGCTTTAAACAGTACCGGGGGTTCGAATCCCCCCCGCTCCGCTCGAAAAAGCCCTGCAATCGCAGGGCTTTTTCGTCTTCCCCCCCTTACCTGATCTGATATGAAACACCTTTTTTACCTGCCGTTGCTGCTGTGCCTGCTGCTGAGCAACTGTACATGGCTGTGCACCAACCAGCACTTCTAGGGTCAACACCAAAATGTGTGGAAACGCTGTTATTTGAGTCATCGACCATGTGAGCACTC
>JAFVIC010000073.1 GCA_017477935.1 Akkermansia sp.
AATCTAGAACTTGCGGGAGCTACAAAAAAGTCGGATGCGGGCGAAAGAAGATACTCAAGCAGCTTATCCGCTCCCTCACGTTTTATATGTTTGTTGTAAATCTCAATAAATCTTTCTTTACTCGTCATTATGCTTCTCCTTGAATTATTCTATGGTCTCAAGTCTTTCTTGCACGCCTGCGCCTGCATACTTTTCAACAAAGCTCTTAACGCTCTCGGCATCGATAAGATAATCCGCATCGGTATTTGGCTTCGGCTTCTTCCTCTGCCTGTTCGCGGGCTTCTTCAGCAGCGCGTTCTTCGGCCTTGCGGCGGGCACGCTCGGCGCGTTCGGCTTCACGGGCGGCCTTGCGCTCGGCCTTGGCTTTGGCCTCAGCTTCTTCTTCGGCGCGTTCGCGGGCTTCCTCAGCAGCGCGTTCCTCGGCCTTGCGGCGGGCACGCTCGGCGCGTTCGGCTTCGCGGGCAGCCTTGCGCTCAGCCTTGGCTTTGGCTTCGGCTTCTTCTTCTGCCTGTTCGCGGGCTTCCTCAGCAGCGCGTTCCTCGGCCTTGCGGCGGGCTCGCTCGGCGCGTTCGGCTTCACGAGCAGCCTTGCGCTCGGCCTTAGCTTTGGCCTCAGCTTCTTCTTCGGCGCGTTCGCGGGCTTCCTGCTCGCCAGAAAGTTTTTCTTCGTAAACAACCGCACGCTGTTCGGCCTCCAGGCGCAGGGTAGCGAGCTGCTCCTGCAGCATGCTGCGAGCCTTGTCAGAGGCGCGTAGTACATCACCCTCACGCAAAGCCGTTTTGCAGGGGAAAGCAGCCTCTACCCCATCAGCCACATAGACAGGGCTCCCCAGGCGCACGATATCAAAAATAATGCTCGATACCTCATGCGGCATACGAATGCAGCCGTGTGACAGACGCTGACCGGGCGCCACCATGCCGGTGTGCATGCCGATACCGGAATAGGTCAGGCGCATCCAGTTCGGCATGGAAGCCCCCTCCCATTTACCACCGGGCGGCACCACATGCTTGCGGGAGTCTGCATCTTCCACCAGAATGGAACCGTCAGCCCCGCGGATAACACCGAAACGCCCGGAATAATGCTCCTTCTTCTTCTCCAGCACCACAAAAGTCCCCTGAGAGGTGGGAGTTCGCTCCGTTCCGGTTGATACCGGCCAGTCAAGGGCCACGCGCCCGCCTACATACAAACGCCCGCGCTGATGCTGCAGGCAGATGTGGATGGGGCAATCCGACGTCGCGCGACTGAGCAATTCCCTGTCGCGATAGACCACCATTGTGTCAAGATAATGACGGTGACTCACGAAGAATTCGTAAGTACCCTTTTCATAAGCTGATATGGAGTCACCGCGGGGAACTGCGTCAATCTGAGCCTCGAGAGCTGCTATTCGGCGTTCATCTTCGGGCATATAACGGGGGCTGAACACACTGTGGCACGATGGCAGGGCTGCCATCATCAATACACACAGGCTGGAGCAGACTCTATTCATAACCCGTCCAAAAAAGAAAAGTGGTACAGTTCCGTAACAAAACTGTACCACTATCAAAGCTGTATGTCAATCCAATAAACCTATTTCAACGCATGAAACGGTTTAACCGGCAGCATTTTCTGCCTTTCGGGTGCCATTTTGGCGGGCGGCAATCTCATCTGCCGCCTGTTTACGAAGCTTATTGAGGTTCTCCTGCGCGTCGTTATGAGCTTTCAGCACAGCCTGATACTGCTCGCTGAAGGGCAGAAGATGGCGCACGGGATAATCAGATTCCAACTCATTCATCACATACACACGGGTACCCATGCCGGTGATTGAGAACAACTCGCTGGCCATAGCGTTCGGCGTGCGAATACAACCGTGCGACAGGCGCTTGCCGGCCTGCACCTTGCCGGTGTGCATGCCCAGTCCATCCCAAGTCAGGCGCTGCCAATTAGGCATGGGCGACCCCACAAAACGACCGCCTTCGGGTATCGAATCCTTGGTGGCATCTGCATTACGTTTCACCGTCTTGCCAGCGGCATTTTTGATATTACCGTAAAGGTTTGAGGCGTAGTTCTTTTTCTTCTCAATAATGGTATAGGAACCGGTGGGAGTTTCACGACCGGCCACCCCGGTAGAAACCGGCCAATCGGCCGCCACCTTGCCGTCCACATACAAGCGGCCGCGCTGCTGGGGCAGGCAGATATGCACCGTACTCTTGCTACCGGCTTTCTTCAGCAGCTCCTCATCGCGGTATATCTCCATCGTGGTGGGATAACCATGGCTGCAGATAAAATGTTCATACGACCCCGCGACATAAGGCAAAGGTTCGGGTGCGGGCGAGGCTGCAAGCACATCCTCGGCCTTGTTAATACGAGCTCGCAGCTCGGGAGATACCTGAGAGCATGAGGTGATACCCACCGTTACCAGGGCCACCATCAGGATAGATTTGACAGAAAGACTTTTCATCAGTTTGTAAATGACTAATTGTTGGAGGTTCGTGTCAACAGCGCAACTTGTAGCCGACTTTTAACATTTTGTCAACACTTTTCAACAATTATTTTTTCTTGATTAGTAAAAAAGTCTGTTAATTACTCATCCCGGAGCTATTCCAACGGCGCTACCGGGACAGAAGAAAACCCGGGACTGAGCAATCAGCACCGGGTTTTCCGTAAGATGAGTTCTCTGGCGTGAGAGAATCAAGTCGACCATCAGGCCTTTTTGGCGGGAGCCTTCTTGGCAGGAGCGGCATCCTCTGCCTTCACTACCTTGGTAGCAAGCTGCACGGGGGCAGTGTTCTTGCTGTTCTTGGCGATTTCCTTCTGGCGCTTGATGTAGGCGCTGCGACGACGGCGCTTCGTTTCCTTACGGTGCTGTTGACCCATGGTTTTCTGTTTAGGTTTGTAGGGCAGCGAACTACCCGATATTGATGTGATACGCATTAGTAAATAACGCTTTCCGCGCGGGAAGGCAAGGCAAAAGTGCGTGCGCCTGCCATAAAATGCAAATTTTATTGCCAAAATGGGGTACAAATGCTACAATTCGGGGCATGAAGATAGCGATTCTGGGAGCCGGAGCACTGGGCTGCTACTATGGAGCCCGCCTGGCAGAAGCCGGCCACGAGGTGACATTCATCATGCGCTCGGCATACGACACCGTTAAAGAACACGGCCTGCATGTCAACAGCGTATATGGCGACATTCACCTGCCGACCCCGCCCATAGCCCGAACCCCGGAAGAATGCGGCCCGGCGGATTTGGTGATAGTGTGCTGGAAAACCACCGCAAACGACCACCTCTCCACAACCCTTCCCCCACTGCTGCGCGCCGGCACACGGGTGCTCACCTTCCAGAACGGCATGGGTAATGCCGAGGCTATCGCTGAGGTAGTACCGGCGGAACGAGTCTTCATCGGCCTGTGTTTCGTGTGCGCCATGATGAACCGCCCCGGTGAAATCACCCACCTGGAGGGTGGAGCCATACAGTTTGCCCCCCTGCTCCCCACCCCCGAGGGAGCCGCACAGGCCGAAAAACTGGCCGCTCTCTTCGCCGGCACACCGGTCGAAACCCGCACCGCCCTGCACGCCGAGCAGATTCTCTGGACCAAACTCTCGTGGAACATCCCCTTCAATGGCCTGTGCCTGGCGCACGGCGGCATCAGCATACGGCAGCTTTTCAGCATGCCCGGCCAGGCCGAGCGCGCCCGCGCCATCATGAACGAAGTCTGCCACACGGCGGAGCTGCGCGGCTACCCCTTGCCGCAGGAAATCATCCACCGCCAGATGGAACAAACCTCAAAAATGGGCGATTTTATTCCCAGCAGTGCCGTGGACTACAACCGCCACCGCCCGGTGGAATATACCGCCATCTGGGGCACCCCGCTGGCCCGCGCACGCGAAGTCGCCGCCCCCGTGCCCGAGTGGGAGCGCCTGTGCGCCGACATACAGGCACGCCTGGCCGAGAGGTACCCCCAAAGCTGAGCCAGCCATGAGTTACCGCTGTCAATGGAAGAAACTCTGTAACCTGCCGCTTGCGGTGCTCATGCTGCTGGTCGGGGGGCTGGTGCTGCAACCGCTCAACCGTGCCGTCAGCCACGCCCAACACACACGGGGGTTGCAACTGCCGCCGCCTCGAATTGCGCAGAAAGACGCCTTCACCCAGCAGCTTGCCTTCTTCACCCTCGGTGGCCTGCGCTCACTGGCAGCCGAACTCACCTCGCTCGATGCAACGAATGCCTGGTCACACCGCGATTGGCCCCGCGCCGATGCTCGCTGGCAAACAGTCACCACCCTGGCACCCCGCCGCGTGAACTACTGGGTCGCCGCCTCGCGCGACATGGCCACCAATGCGGCCGGTGACATCCTGAGCCGCGACAACATCAACCGCCGCGACCGCACCATGCAGGCTCACCACTACATTCAGCGCGGAGAAGATTACCTGCTGAGCGGCCTGGCAAACGCCCCGGACAGCCCCCTGCTCTACGCTCGCCTGGGCGATTTCTACAGCGACCTCTACCGTCGCCCCGAATTCGGCAAGGCCGCTGCCGCCTATGCCCGAGCCGTTGAACTGGGAGCTCCGCAGATATACAGCCGCCTGCGTTTCTATAACCTCTGCCGCATACGCGGCCGCGAGCAAGAGGCTCTCGCCCTGGGCCGCGAACTCTTCGCCGACCCGCGCAACAACGTCCCCGCCTTGCGCACCCTCATTTACGTGCTCCAGCACAAGCTCAACCTCCCCCCCGAGCAGCGCCTGAGTATCGAGCAACTCTTCGGCAACCACAAGCGCGCACGACGTGACTTCAACACCTTCCGCCGCAATACCCTGCTCTACCCCACAAACGGTATCGAGGAATATCTGAATGGGCAAGACGAGTCGTAACATACTGCTCGCCACACAGCGCCCCCGTAAAACTCAGAACTCGAAACTCACAATAGTCTTGTCAAGCGCGCGCGGATAGGGTATGATGTCGCGCAGTTATGTACGACCAATATCTGCACGCATACGAAAAGCTGCCGCTCGGGTGGGCCGGGCTGCTGATGGGGCTGGCTCTCATCGCCCTGCATGGCTATGCCCTGCTGAAGCCGGAAACGACGAAAGCAGCTCTGACCAAAGCTGCGGAAAATGACGAAGCAGCAAAAATTCTGCTGACCGTGGATTTTGTGTGGATATTCCTGCTGCTGCTGGATGTGAGTTGGAATCCGCTGCGCATGAACCTTTTCGATTTCAATTTCTTCCGCAGCTTCCTGATTATTCTCTGCCCCGTGATATGGTTTGTACTGTGCTCGCAGAAAAAATCCCTGCTCTTTCCGCGGGCGCTGGGGCTGTTCCTGCTTCTGCTGGCTATCGTGCCGCTCACTGCCGCATTCCTGAAAGAGCCGGTCACGCGCCTGCTGATCCCGATATGGTGGTACCCTGTACTGACGGTGGCGATGTTCTGGGTAGGCAAACCCTACCTGCTGCGCGACTGGGCGGCCTGGTACACAGCACGTCCCTCCATTTATAAGTACAGCAACCTTTTCGGCCTGGCCTACGGGGCCGCGGTGCTGGTATGCTCTTTCTTCTGGTTCTGATTTAACCGCGCCTCGCCGTCATGAATACCCCTAACGTCTGCGATACCCTCTACACCGCCGCCTACGTTGTCACGCAGAATGACGCACGCGACATCATCGAGAATGGTGCCGTAGCCATCGCCGGCAACCGTATCATCTGTGTGGGCCACAGTGATATTCTCGAAATCCTTTACCCCGATGCCCGCCGAGTGAACCTGGGTAACGCCGTGCTCATGCCCGGGCTTATCAACGCCCACACTCATGTACCCATGAGCCTGCTGCGCGGCTACTCCGATGACAAGGCGCTGATGGATTGGCTCACACAGGACATTTTCCCGCGAGAGGCCAACCTCACGCCCGAGCTGGTGGAGCTTGGGGCGCGCTTCAGCCTGGCTGAGATGATACGCAGCGGCACCACCGCCTTCTACGACATGTACATGATAGAGGATGCCGTGTTCCGCGCGGCAGATTCCATGGGCATGCGCGCTGTACTGGGGGAAAGCACGACGCAATACTTCCCCAGCCTTTCCTGCAAGGATAAAGAGGCCTATTTTGACCTCGTGCGTGCGCAGGCGGACAGCTGGCGCAATCACCCGCGCATTCGCCAGGCCATTGTGCCGCATGCTCCCTACACCACCAACCCAGACATGCTGCGCGAATGCTACGCCCTGGCCGAGGAAAACGGGGCACTCTTCGGCATGCACCTGGCTGAAACGGAGGCCGAAACACAGACCTGCCTGAAGGAGTTCGGCATGCGCCCCATTCCCTACTGCCAGAGCCTGGGGCTGCTCCAGCCCGGCAGCACTTTCTTCCATGTCGTGCATGCAGATGCCGATGACATGGCCCTGCTGGCCGAGGGGCACTGCGCCGTGGTACACAACCCGGCTTCGAACATGAAACTTGCCAGCGGTGTGGCCCCCATCGACCGACTGCTCAAACACCACATCCCCGTCGCGCTCGGCACAGACGGCCCGGCCAGTAACAACGCCCAGAACATGCTGCGCGAAATGTACGTGGCCAGCCTGCTGCACAAGGTGCACTCCCTCGACCCCACCGCCTGCCCCGCCCAAATGGCGCTCGACCTCGCAACCCGAGGCGGTGCCGCAGCCCTGCACGACCCGCACATCGGCACGCTGGAACCCGGTATGAAGGCCGACTTCATCGCTCTCGACCTCAGCTCGCCCAACATGCAGCCCGTACACAACATCGTCTCGAACATCGTCTATGCCGCCTCCGGTGCCGAAAATAAACTCACCGTTGTGGATGGTAAAGAGCTCTACCGCGATGGCAAGTTCACCACCTGCGACTTCGAGTCTCTCTACACTGAAATTCAGCAGGCACGCGCATGGGCTCGTCGTTAATGAATTGCCCACTGGGGCAGCTGCCTGTTGCCGCCATTGACTTTGAGTCCGCCGGGGCCGCCCCAGGCGAGACTGACCAGCCCGTGCAGATTGGCATTGTACGGGTGAATTCGCTCTTCGGAGCGGAGGAGATATTCACCTCCTACATCGCCTGCGAGCGCCCCGTGCGCTGGAGCGCAGCCAAGGTGCACGGCATCACAACCGATACCCTGCGCGGAGCTCCGCATTTCCATGAGCTCTGGGGGGAACTGCGCCGCCTACTCTCCGATTGCGTGGTGCTCGGCCACAACCCCTCTACCGAAAAACGCTTTCTGGGCGTCTTTCCCGGTCACGGCTTCGGCCCCTGGCTCGACACACTGGCACTGACCCGCAAAGCCCTGCCCACCCTGCCCGATCACGCCCTCGGCACTGTCTGCGAGGCCATGGGGCTCACCCCCGAAGTCAGCGCCCTGGTGCCGGGCAAAAGCTGGCACGATGCCCTCTACGATGCCGCCGGCTCGCTCATCCTGCTGCGCGCCCTGATCCGCGGGCTCGCCATGGAGCAAGTCACCCTCCGCAGCATACCCTTCGCCGTTTCTCAGAACTGAGTGTCAGTCGGAGCCTGCTGCTGCTGACGCACCTCCGAAATAATGGCCGGGGATGTCAGAATCATGCCGACACCGGCCATCACGTTGACCACAACCGTGGCCGGTACATCAACCACAGTGCCGACAGCCGCCAGCGGGTACGCATAGAGAGCCGCCACCGTGGGCTGCAGCGGTTGCACCACCTCGGCCGAGAACTCCTTTTTCTGCTCGCGCAGCTTCAGGGTGTGGCCGGGGCGCGTTACAACAACATCGGCATGAGCCACCGGCTTAGCCCCCGGCGGAGCCATTGCCAGCCAGGGTGAATCCGTGCGCACCAGGTACCGTTTCACCTGTCCATCCGGCCAAAAAATCTCCTGCGACTGCACCTCACCGAACACCACCTTGCGCGGTTTACCGCTCACGGAACAATAGTTCTCGAAGGGGCCCAACTCCTTAATCTCCTGCAGAGGCTGCACCAGGGGGCGCTCACAGCGCACAAAGGGACTCAGCAGCCCCCGCACATACAGTTTACCATCAGCGGCCTTGTAAACCGTGGCCTTACCGGCGACATCTGCCCCCGGTATACGCACCCACTGCCCCTCTTGCCCCATATCTGCCAGTGGCTTGCGGGTGGCAATCTGGATACAGGAGCTCATGCAGAGCGCAGCTATAACGAAAGTAAAGAATCTTTTCATGTTGTTATATAGAAGAAATCGGTTCGACTGTTTCAGCAGGGATGCGTACCCCTTCCGGGTAATACTCACGCCCGACTTTCATCAGCCGCAGGTCTGCCCGGCGCTCATTGCCCAGAAGGATAGGCCCCGCGTGCTCCGGAGCCGCACGGCTCACTATCCCCTCCCCGCTCTCACCAAGAGCGCGCACAGGCACACAGGTGCGGCTCAGGCATGAGCTGCACAGCAAGGCCGGTATCAATGCGGCAAGGGCTTTCATCACCCCCATGTTAACCAAGAGAGCTCATAATGTCAAGGGTGAAGTCGGATTAAGAAATCATGATTTCCTACAACCGCCGCCTGCACCAAAATCTAACCATCCCAATTCAATTTCCCTTGACTTCCCCCCTACCCAATGATAGAGTACACTCTATGAACGACCTCAACATCACACACGCTGTTACCAGCTACGAATGCGGAGCCGATCACCTGCTTAAGCCGGCAAGTTTCATGCACTTCTGCCAGGAGGCCGCAGAGACCCACGCCTCGGGCAACAATCTGGGCTATGAGTGGAGCATCAGTAACGGCATGATTTGGGTTGAGGTACAGGGCGATTTTGAATTTGTACGTCGCCCGTCGTGGAAAGAAGTCGTGCGCCTGCGCTCCAACACCGGCAAGGCCAGCGCCCTGCAGGCCCGTCGATTCGTGGAAATGAGCGATTTGGAAGGCAACGTCATCGCCCGAGCCGACCTCATGTGGGTGCTCATCGACGTGAACAGCCGCCGCCCCATCCCGCTGAAACGCGCCATGGCCCAAATGCCGGATGAATGCCCCGCCATCATCTCCACACCGCTCGAAGTAGCCAAGGAATTCACCGCCACCGCAACGGTCGAGATGATAGCCCCCCGCCGTGATGTCGACTTCAACGGCCACATCAACAACGGCTCCTACCTCATCTGGGCACTCGAAACCCTGCCCGAAAACCTGCAACCCGGTCCGGCGCCCCGCCGAATCCGCATTAACTTCAAGCGCGAAACCTTCGCCGGTGCCCCCATCTCCATTGAGCACCGACTCGCCGGCTTGCAGACTCAGCACAGCATCGTCAGCGACAGCGAACTTCGCGCCGAAATCGTCATCGACTGGCAGGCGGAATAAACTCCACTATCACCTCCCCCCCAAGGGGTAACATAGCCAAGCTAAGAACAAGACGGAATGCAAGAGATAATGAACTGCTCGGTATCAGTCAGTTCAGCCCTGCTGTCAGCGGTGGCACGTCTCAGGGTATTGCCAATTTCACCGCGCATGAAATCAATGAAAGGGCCACAATCGGCGATATCGCGGCTTTGCTGAAATACGGCTTGACTCCTGCGATTTATTTCTCTATATTTGAGAGCGATGAGGTTACTACTGCCGTTTCTTTCGCTCGCTTTGAGCTCATGTTCATTCTACCAGCTGAACACCCACTCCCTTCTGGACAGTGTGGGTAAGGAAGAGGCGAAAGTTGACCCGTGGGCGGCCTCTTCATACACGGCATCTGAGTATCAAGATGTCTTATACATCAAAGTGCCTGTCTATTATGCAGCCCCTCCGGCGGCGCTCTTAACCGGCACATGCCCTTTTGTCGACGGTGGGGATAAGTGGCAAAACTGGTGGAGTTTCCCGGAATACCGCCCGCAGCGAACAAACAATGAAATCACCTACCTGTATTTTCCCCTGGAGCAGAGTGCTATCAGCACCATAAACCAACAAAACCGTACAAAATTAACATACAGGAATTACCGACCGGCAGCTTATACGATGGAAGAGTTTGAAAAGTTGCCACATCGCGTCGTTGCCACCGGCATTAAAATCCCATCCATCGATTCCGTCATCCGGGCGGAGAGCGCCGGAGAGAAAACTTCAGCCGTCCACTACATCGTAAAACCGCTTTCGTATGTAGCCCTGGGGCTTGATACGGTATCCATCGTACCGTGTTCCCTGGTCGGCGGCTTCTGCGAGATATTCCTGTCAATTCAGAACTAAGGAGTTTTCGTTCAGCCGTGGGGCGAAAGCCCCATGCCGACACTCAGAAGAAGATACAGAGGTGTATTCAGGATGGTAATACAGGTATTACCCAGAGCGTCCAGACACCAGGCGGGATAATACAGCAGAGCCCGGCCCGGAGCTTTTTCATCATTCAAAACAGGAAATACATGAGAATGATACAGCTCCGGGGAATGATTGCCAAGTCGGCAACTCTCCGGCATCCCTACCATCGTTTCCCGGGTTGTGCAGGTTTTCCACTCCCTCATGTTTTGCTCAGCATATCTCAGCACGCCGGGTTCTTTCTCCACAACGGGTTGACTGACATGCTCCCGGGAGAGCACGCACGCCAACTCGTCATCCGTCAACGGGAAGAGCCAATATTCGGCGGGGGTGATATCGGTATATTCCCGGTGGTGGCGTTCCGACAACACGTCTGCATGTTCCCGGGCATAATAAAGCATCAGCTTTTTATAATCAGCAGGGAAACACCAATTCAGCCTTCCCCCTGCCCCTCGCGTTTCAGGCGCAGCTGGCCGCAGGCGGCATTGATATCATGCCCCTTTTCGTAACGCATGGTCACAGGAATACCGGCAGAGGAGAGCGCCTTGGCAAAGGCGCGGCAGTGACTCTCTGAGGGGCGCACCCAGGGCAGCCCCTCTACGGTGTTGTAGGGTATGAGGTTGACCTTGGCGTTCAGCCTGCGGGAGATTCGGGCGAGTTTGGCGGCCTCGGGCAGCATGGCGTTCACCCCCTCGATGAGGATGTACTCGAAGGTAATCTTGTGCTTGCCGGTGCGGTTCCATTCCTCAAGAGCCGGGAGCAGCTGACCGAGCGGCCACTTGCGATTCACCGGCATAACCTGCGAGCGCACTTCATCGCTGGCACCGTGCAGGGAAACGGCCAGGCGCAGCGGTTTGCCGAACTCTGCCAGGCGGCGCAGCCCCGGCACATTGCCCGAGGTGGAAATCGTGATATGGCGCGCCCCGATGTTCAGCCCCTCGGGGCTCATGATAAGCGTGAGCGCCGACAGCAGGTTATCGATATTGGCCAGCGGCTCCCCCATGCCCATGAACACGAGGTTATCCACACGCGTGCCGCTGATTTCCTCTGCCGCGAGAATCTGCCCCAGTATTTCCGAGGCGGACAGATTGCGCGTGAGCCCCAGCAGCCCGCTGGCGCAGAACTTGCAGCCAAAGGCACACCCCACCTGCGACGACACGCAGAGCGTGATACGATCGCTGCGGCTGCCGCCCTTCCCCTCGGCTGCGGGGATGATGACGGACTCCACCAGGTGCCCGCCGTCTGCCATGCGGGAAAGGAACTTGCGTGTGCCGCCGGTGGAGCTGTTGCTGACCTCCACCACGCTGAGGGGGCGCAGGGAGAAGCGCTCTGCCAGTTGCGCGCGCAGGGCGGGCGGCAGGTTAGACATCTGCTCAAAATCGGTGGTGCGGTGCTTCCACACCCACTCCTGCAGCTGTGCGGCGCGGAACGGCTTGTGCCCCAGTTCGGCCATGAGGTCGACCAGGGCTTCGCGGGTGTATTCCAGCAGGCAGGGTTTTACCATGAGCAGACAGATAAAAAAGTGGGGGTTACATGAGCTTGTCGACGTACTGCTTCACATCGAAGGGCAGCAGGTCATCCTTCCCCTCACCCACACCGAGCATGATGGGGGAAATCCCCAGTTCATCCTTAATCGCCACGGCCACACCACCCTTGCCCGAGCCGTCCATCTTGGTCACCACCACAGCATCGAGCGGGGTGGCCTTGTGGAACTCGCGAGCCTGCATCAGAGCATTGCCGCCGGTGGTGGCATCCACCACCAGATAACAGGCGTGAGGGGCCGCGGTATCCTGCTTGGCAATGGAGCGGCGTATTTTGCTGAGCTCCTCCATGAGGTTGTGGCGGGTGTGCAGGCGCCCGGCGGTGTCGCAGATGAGGTAGTCCACCCCGCCCTCTATGGCGCGGGTGTGAGCCTCGTAGCAGACGGAGGCGGGGTCCTGGTTCGGATTACCTTTGTAAAGGGGGATGTTCAGGCGGTCAGCCCAGCTCTGCAGCTGTTCAACGGCGGCTGCGCGGAACGTATCCGCCGCGGCGAGGAGCACCTTGCGCCCCTGCTGCTGCAGGCGGTAGGCCAGCTTGGCACTGGTGGTGGTCTTGCCGGCGCCGTTCACCCCCACCATCATGATAACGCAGGGCTTACCGGGTTGCGGCTCAGGCAGCACGGGCAGCGGAGCCGGGAATGCCGAGCGCAACTGGTCTTTCACATAGTCGGCAATGTCGCAGGCATCCTGCTCATTGCGTTCGCGCAGATCCTCCACCATGGGGATAACGCGCTTGGCTCCGATATCGGCCGAAATGAGGTCAGCCTCAAGTTCATCCCAATCAATCTCGGGCTCGCCCAGAAACTTATCTACCAGCCTGGTGAAGAAATTAGCCATGTTTGTAAAGTGGTACGGGTGGGGAATTATCAGGCTTTGGCCGCAGCGGAAATGACACCGTGAATGAACGGAGCACTCTTGCCGCCCGAGTAGGCATCTGCCAGGGCATTCGCCTCAGACACAACGATGGGGGTATCGAGCTTATTGTACTCCAGCTCATAGAGAGCGATGTAGAGAATGCAGCGGTCCACCACATCCAGACGGGCAATGGAGTAGTTCTGCAGCAGGGAATTCAGGCGCTCCTCCAGCTGCGATTTCTTAGCCAGCACCGCAAGGGCGAACTCCTCCGCCTCGGGGCGCAGTTCCTCGAGCACTCGGGCGCAGCGCACCAGGCCGACAAACTCCTGTCCCTCCAGTGCAAGCGGGTTAGCCAGCGCCGAAACAGCGGCCATCAGCTTGCTACGGCGCAGAATAGCACTCTTCAGCGGTTTGAGCACTGCAGCATAGACGGGAAAATCTGCCAGGGTCGGCAACAAATCACGCCCCAGCCCGTCAACAGCAATGGCCAGGTTCATGACATCCTTGCAGCAGATTTCGAGCTTGTCGGTCGTATCCTGCCGCGGGTCACGGGCGCAGTAGCGCATGGCAGCCAGAGCGGCCTCGAACTCAGCGGAGCGCTGTTGCACGCGCTCAATGTCGGCCAGCAGGCGCCCGGCAGTCGTGTCGGCACGCATGGTATCCACAACAGCCTGCGTGCGGGTGGCCAGCAGGCGGGCAGAATCAGCACTTGCGCGGGCAACATGGGAAATAGCCTTGCACAGCGCGGTGCGGTAGTGATCGGTCTCCTTCTCCAGCGATATACGCCAAAAGAGATTGAGGTCAAAATGTTGCAGGTCGCCGCCGTTCTCCTCTACCGCATATATCAGACTGAGGGCGGACTGGCGCACTTTACTTTTGTTCATCATAAGACAGGGGGAATACGGGCAAGGGGTTAGTGCAGAAGTGAAGAAGTGCGGTTCACATTGGCATTGCGGCGCACCATGCTGTGCAGGTCGGACTGCTCCTCAAGCATGTGCAGCATGGCAACAGCAGCACGGGCAGCTTCGCGCCCGCGGTTAAGGGCAGACGCTATGCAACGTGCAAAAGCCTGCTGCTCATCCTCCAGCAACAGCACCTCGTGTACCACGGGAGTGAGCGTATCGCACGCAATGGAAAGCAGCTGGTTGGTGATAGCCGTACCGATCAGGTCGGCATGGGCCGTGCTGCCTCGCAGTATCACCCCGAGAGCAATCACCACATCGGGCTGCGCCGTCGGGTCTGCCTTCACAATGGCACGCTTAACAGTTACCGGCACTTCAAAAGCACCCGGTACGCGCACCACCTCAACCGCTATGCGGTCGCCGCTCTCACGCAGCTCTGCCAGGCAGTTCTCCAGCAGAGCAGAGGTATATTTCTCGTTGTAGGTAGAGGCTACAATGGTGACACGCGCTGCGCTGAGCAGCGCCCGGCTTCTGCTGGGAAGTTCCGTAGACATAACTCTTCTCTGGTGGATGATGATACTACAATATACGTTATCGGCGTCGGTGGCCGTGGGTTGACCATAGCAGCCCACCGGATTTTAGTCAAGCAAAATGATGAAAAAAGACGAAGCGAGTTTCGGGAGCGTTCTCACACGCCCCCGAAACTCGTAACGACCTTCACTTTCGTTCCTCCCAACCGAAAGGCTCGAACTGAGCACGAGCGGCGGGGTCTGCCCAGTCAGGCCGGCGCATGGCGTAAATAACCAGGGGAATCCCGACGAACACCAGCACCCCCACAATGAGTATACCCACATAAACAGCAGGACTGCCCACAGGAATCTGCGATGGCGGAATAAAACTGAACACCAGTGCCAACACACTGCTCAGCAGCCCCAGCCCGGCCACCAGCCACATCCCCACATTCCCGCCCGGCACCCGGAAAGAGCGTGGGGTATGCGGCTCTTTATAGCGCAGGTAAATAGCGGCGGCAAACATCAGGATATACATGATGAGGTAAAGTATAATCGTCAGCTGCGAAATCACCTGATAGGCCGTCTGCACACTGGGCAGAACCACGAACAGAATCGAGAGCAGTGTCACAATCCCGCCCTGCAGCAGCAGAATACCCACCTGCACGCCATTGCGGTTCGTGCGCTGAAGGAACCGCGGCAGATACCCCGCTGTGCCCACCTGCAGCAAACCTTTTGACGGACCGCCCACCCAGGCCACAACCTGCGCCAGCACACCGAAGGCGAGGAACACCGCCAGCACATTCCCCATCCACGGCACCTCAAAATAGGCAAACAAACGGTCGAAAGCCACCAGCAGGCTCTGCACCAGGTTAATGTCTTTCGCCGGTATGATAAAGCCGATAGCCAACGTACCGAACACGAAAATACAAACCGTCAACACCGCTGCCACCGCAATGGCCATGGGGTAATCCCGCCCCGGGTTGCGCACATCCTTCACGTGCACGGCGCTCATCTCCATACCCGCGTAGAACAGGAATATACTCGCAGCCAGCACGATATTGCTGAACTTGCTGAGGTCAGGCAGGAAATCGCGCGACTGCATGCTGATATCGATGGGATTGCCCATGCCCCAGTAAACCATGCCCATGAGCACCAGCAGCGCCGCCGGAATCACGGTACCCAGCAGACCGCCCCACTTGGTAACAGCACCACTCGTGCTCATGCCCCGCAGGTTCAGCATGGTTGCCAGCCAATACACCGCCAGCACCACAATCAGCACATAGTGACTGTTGGCCGCCAGCACGGAATCCCAGCTCTGATTCGGCCCGATGAAGGCAATACTCACCGCGGCAAAGGTCAGCACCGTGGGGAACCATATCGTTGTCTGAATCCACTGTAGCCAGATAGCCAGAAACCCCAACCGCGTGCCGAAAGCCTCGCCCACCCAGCGGAACACTCCACCCTTCTGCGGCCAACCTGTTGTCAGCTCCGCCGCAACCAGCGAAACCGGCACCAGAAAAAATACCGCCGCAAATAGATAGTAGAAAGCCGAACTCAGCCCATAGGTGCTCTCAGCCGGCAATCCGCGCAGACTCACAATAGCGGCCACGTTGATCATGGCCAGGGTAAATACGCCCAAAGCAGCCACGGGAGCGGGGCGGCGGGACGTTCCGTCAGTTTTCGTTGTGTTGTTCATAGAGTGTTATATCAGGTTCATCGTTCTGGGGGTAGGAGTGGGTACGGTTGACATCAGCTGCGGGTGTGTCATCCGTACTTTCGTAATAGAGCGAGCACATCCGGTTAAGCGGGCCATACCTGCCGAGGGTCTCATGTGGCTCCTCCCGAGGCTCGGCCTGCACTGCCTTTATTTCACGTATCGTATCCATACTGGCAATGGACACAGACCCAACGCACATCGTTTTATATCTGCTAAAATTGCGTTTTCAAGGCAAAATACAGTTTTTTCTCAAATTCTGCTTGACAATTTTATGTAAACGTGTAAAATCCGCCCCCACAAAGTTATGGCTAAGAAAAGCTGGATCGAAAGAAACAAGAAGAAGGCAGCTGTCGCGGCTCGCTATGCAGACCTCCGCGCCAAGCTGAAGGCTGAGGGCGATTACATCGGTCTGACGATGCTCCCCCGTAATGCTTCCCCCGTTCGCCTGGTGAACCGCTGCGAGCTCACCGGTCGTCGCCACGCATTCCTGCGTCGCTTCCACCTCTCCCGTATCGCTTTCCGCGAGCTTGCCAACGCCGGCATGATTCCCGGTGTTACCAAGTCCAGCTGGTAAGCCACGGTTTGAACTTGACAA
>JAFVIC010000074.1 GCA_017477935.1 Akkermansia sp.
CATCAATCACATGAAACCCGAGAGCATTTTATGAAGCTATCCCCCCCCAACCGGCGAATTTTTCTGCCCCAAAATGCCGACTCGCTACGCTCGCTGTCATTTTGGGGCAGAAAAATGGTGGATTTGCCTTGTTTTTTAGCCAATTATCCGCTAAAATTTCGGTGAGCGCAATTTTGAGGCATCCACTTTTCGGTGACTGTTTTTTTTGAGGCAACACGTCCAAAAGACCAAAAAGCCTAAGCATGCCTACCTGTCGCGGCGTATCGTAGAGAAGACGGAAGCCTGTTTTCTATGCTCAAACGCTTTTTAGGGTCACTAAAGACACTTCGAATCTGCAATCTGTTGATTCTGTGAGCTTCCGTCTTCGGGGTTCCCCCTACGCCGTGACAGGTAGGCGATATTGCGGCGATGGTGATTCTGTGACAAGTAAAGATGTTTCGAATTGAGAAACTACACAGAATCAGTAGTTTAAGAATCATTTTTCACTGTGTGACAACCTAAAATGAAACATCGCTTGCAAGGGGGTAAAAAGGCATTCCGTTTCCGCTAAGTCTACACCGAGAAAGGCTGCAAGCGATGGACTAGGGCTGGGGCTCATTCTTGGACGCCATACTGGCAAATATAAACCCATTGGGAAAGGCGGAACAGCGCCTGTCATTATTTTTCTTACAAACGTGGTAAATCACGATAGGCGGCACGAGGCTGAATATGATGACAAGCCGGCGCCCACCATATAACACTTGGTAGCTTGCTCCGCCCCGGGACTATGAATTCCCGGGGGGGCAGCGCGAAAAAAATCCCCCGCTGCGTGGTGGCAGCGGGGGGGGAGAGAGATGGGGTACTGCGGTTATGCGCCGATTGCGGTGGTGGTGGCAGGTTTCTGCGCTTCGAGTTCCTGTATGCGCAGAAGGGCGGTGTCGATGTTCTCGCAGATGTTTTCGGCGTGCAGTTCGGCCATGAAGAGGCTGTCGCGGCGAATGACTTTCATGGGCTGCCTCTGCACACCGCAGATGAGCAGGGTGATGCCGTGGCGCCGGCAATAGGCCAGGAAGTCTTCGAGCACGTGGAGCCCGGAGGCATCGAGCGCGGGTACCAGGCGCATACGCAGCAGCACATATTCGATGTTGTCATCCATGGTGCGGAAGACGTTGTCTTTGAACTTCTCAACCGCGCCGAAGAAGAAGGGCCCCTGCACGTCGAACACTTCCACATTGTCGGGGATGTGGCGCAGGTAGCGCGAGCGTGCGGGCTGTTCCTCGGGATCTTCGCCTTCGATTTCGCGGGAGATGGACTCGACGTTGCTGATTTTGGCCATGCGGCCGATGAAGAGCAGGGCGGCGAGCACAACACCGACTTCCACCGCAACTACCAGGTCGATGAGGACGGTGAGGATGAAGGTGATGATAAGCACGGCGGCATCTTGCCTGGGGCCGCGCAGCAGGTGGACGAAGGTGCTGGCCTCAGCCATGTTCCAGCAGACGAGCACGAGTATGCCGGCCAGGGCGGGCAGGGGGACGATGGCGGCGTATTGCCCGGCGAGCATGAGGATGAGCAGCAGGGTGACGGCGTGAATGAGGCCTGATACGGGGGTCTTGGCACCGGCGCGGATGTTGGTGGCAGTGCGGGCGATGGCGCCGGTGGCGGGTATGCCGCCGAAGAGGGCGCTGGCGATGTTGCCCACGCCCTGGCCGATAAGTTCGGTGTTCGGGTGGTGGCGAGAGCCGGTCATGCCGTCTGCCACGCTGGCGCTCAGCAGGCTTTCGATGGCGGCGAGCAGGGCGATGACGAAGGCGGGCTTGATGAGGTCGGGCAGCTGTACCCAGTCGAACTCAGGGAAGGTGGGCATGGGCAGACCCTGGGGGAGTTCACCGAAACGTGAGCCGATGGTTTCCACCGGCAGCTTGAAGACAGCACACACGACGGTGCTTACCAGCATGCCTACGAGCATGAAGGGGGCTTTCGGCAGCAGGCGCTTGGTGATGATGATGACGGCTATCGTGAGCAGGGAGATACCGAGTGCCCAGTAGTTCACTGTGTCGAAGTAGCGGAAGTAGCAGACCCATTTCTCGATAAACTCTGCCGGTACGGAGCCGGGGATGCTGAGGCCGAGCAGGTCTTTCACCTGGGTGCAGAAAATCGTGACGGCAATACCCGAGGTGAAACCGGTGGTGACGGGGTAGGGAATAAACTTAATGAGCGCCCCCATGCGGAACACACCGAAGAGAATGAGGAAAAGCCCGGCCAGCAGGGTGCAGAGAATGAGCCCCCCCATGCCGAAACTGCCTGCCACGCCGGCGATGAGCACCACAAAGGCGCCGGTCGGGCCGCCAATCTGGTACTTGCTGCCGCCGAGCAGCGATATCATGAACCCGGCAACTACGGCGGTAATGAGACCGGTGGAGGGGGTGATGTCTTGTATACCGCAGGCGATGGCAAAGGCCATGGCCAGGGGAAGGGCTACCACACCTACGGTGAGACCGGCGGTCAGATCGGCAAAGAATGTTTTCCTGTCGTACGTCTTCAGCGATTTGATGAGACTCGGAGCGTGCATATCTGTATATTGTTCTCAGGCTGAACTATACTCCTGCTGCCTGTTATTGTAAAGCCTGAATTGACACACAGTGGCAAAAAAAGGATTTACGGCCCGTTTCAGCGGCGGTAATGCGCCCGGCGCTTCAGGTGGCGGCGGGTGTCAGACCGCATTTTGCGCGAAAACATCCATTCTGTCTGCGGGCTCAGATTTCCTCTGCCACATCATCATCCGTGAAGAGCGGGGTCTCGGCCTCGGGGTCGACGGCGATGTCATCCTCCTGCAGTTCGGAGTCGTCGGGGTCTTCTGCCAGATCATCGTTGGCACCGGCCGCCTGCATGACGGTGTGGTGGGTGCAGAAGGGGCGGGGCTTGTTGAAATCGGCCATGGTTTCGGTGTAGGCGGTGCGCTTGTACTCGCAGCCGGAATGGGCGAGCGCGCCGCTCTCACGGCACAGGCGCATGCCCTTGCTGCGCATGCCGGCGGCGGTCAGGCGTATGGGTCCCATGTGGTAGCCGAGTTTTTCGGCCTGCTGCATGGCACCCACCCAGATGGGCAGGGCCAGGGTGCCGCCGTAGGCTTTGTCGGCAATGGTGACGGGGCGGTCAAACCCCACCCACACAGCGGCGGTGATGTCGGAGGTAAAGCCGCAGAACCAGGCGTTGCGGTAGGCGTTCGTGGTGCCGGTCTTGCCGCCTGCGGGGGCTTTGAATCCCAGGCGCTGCATGCTGCCGGCGGTGCCGCCGGGTTTGGTGATTTTCTGCAGGATTTCGGAGGTGGCGTTGGCGGTGCGCTGGCTGTACACACGGCGGGCGGCCTGCGGGTTCTGCCAGATGAGTCGTCCCGCGGAGTCCGTGATATTTTCGATAATGTAGGGGGTGGGGCGCACGCCGCCATTGGCGAAGGCGGTGTAGGCGCCGGCTACTTCGAGGGGGCTGGCCTCCCAGGTACCCAGGTAGATGGTGGGGCCGGGTTTGCGGGGCGGGGTGGGGAACCCGCATATCAGGGCGGTGTTGATGACGTTTTGCAGGCCGGCGCGGGCACCTACGCGCACGGACATGGTGTTGCGGCTCTTGAGCAGCCCCCAGCCGGCGGGGTGGTTGCCGGTGAACCGACCATCGGAGTTGCGGGGGCTCCAGCGCTTGGCCCCCGGAATTTCGCCGGGTTGCAGGCGGGCGTCGGATATCATGCTGTTGGGGCTGCCGCCGCGCTCGAAGAAGGTGGAGTATACAATCGGTTTGAAAAGCGAGCCGACCTGGCGGCGGCTTTGCAGCGCGCGGTTGAGGGGGGATTCCGTGCTGTCTCGCCCGCCCACTACACTCAGCAGGGCACCGGTGGCGTTGTCTATCATCACACAGGCGGCCTGCACGTATTTCGGTGCCGGGCGTATGGCTCCGGGTTTCAGGCTTTTGACCATGGCCTGGTACTGGGCGCGTGTCTGGTGGCTGTAGCTGCGGCGCTTTTCGAGCATGTCGACCAGGCGTGAGTCGATTTCGCGCATGACGGCATCCTGCAAATCAACATCGAGTGTGGTGCGCACCACCAGACCGCCGGCAAAGACGGCTTCCTCCTTCAGTCGCTCTTCGCGGGTGTCGAGCATTTCGAGTATGTGGTCAACCTCGCTGCGTATGAGGTCGAGTGCGTAGTTGTCGATACCGCGGCGCTCGGGTTTTTGGGTGATGATTTCTTCTGCCAGGGCGGCCTCGTACTGGTTGCGGGTTATCTTGTCGTGCTCCACCAGCAGCTTGAGTACCTTGTCGCGCTGAATCTTTGCCGAGCTCGGGCTGCGGTAGGGGGAGAATTCATTCGGGTTACAGACGATACCGGCGAGCATGGCCGCCTCCCCTATGCTCAGTTCGCGCGGTTCCTTGCAGAAATAGCCGTGGGCTGCCTGCTTGAGCCCCAGGAAGGTGTGCCCCCAGAACACACGGTTGATGTAGCAGGTCAGAATCGTTTTCTTGTCGTAAGTGGCTTCGATACGGCGTGCAAGCGCCATTTCGGTGAATTTGGCGTCGAAGTTGCGCTTGCGGTGGTTGTAGGTGTTTTTGGCCAGCTGCATGGTGAGGGTGGAGCCACCCTGTGTGGTGCGGCCATGTTTGAACACCTGCCCCACGGCGCGCAGCATACCGCGCGGGTCAATACCGCCGTGCTCCCAGAATGAGCGGTCCTCCTGCATGATAAGCGCATCGATGAAATACGTCGGTACCTCGTCCTCCAGGCTGGAGATGCTGCGGCGGTTTTCACCGTGCAGGGTGCCGATTTCGTTCCCCTTGCGGTCCAGCACAATCGTGCGCTCGGGCATGCGCATGACCAGGGTGAGGTCATAGCGCCCTGACTTGATGGCGTAGAACAGTACCAGGAACAGTGCGAATATACTGCCCACGAACGCCGCGCTGATGGTCAGGCGGGCTATGAAGCGGATGATACGCGGCAGCTTGCGCGTGACATACGCTATCATACGGAATGGGAAGAATAGCCAGATGAACAGCCCTCGCCACAGGCTGGTGCCCTTCTTGGGCGGGGCTTTCAGCTCTGCCCAGGGGTTAGCCATATCCTGCCCGTCAGTGGGTGCGGGTGAGGGGCGGCTTTTGCGGTACTCTCGGCGCGGGCCGGGGGTGCCGAACGCGCTCTCGGGGTCGCGGCGGTCGCTGTGCAACACCCTGCGCCCATCGGGGCCGGGCGGGGTGGTCAGCGGGTCGTCATCCCCCACGTAGCCGCGCAGGGGGGGCGGACTGCCGCCGGGGCGCCCCCCCGATGGCATGTTCACGTGCAGGGTGCCTGATTGGCGGTTGGGTGCAGGCTCGCTATGCCGGGGCGTGTCGGGCGGCAGCGGTTTTTCATCGGCATACTGCCCTGCGGGCACTCGCCTGCGGGGCGAGGCCTGGGTATACACCTCGCCGGCACCCCGAGCCGGTTTGTTCGGGATGCTGCCGGGGTCTGCTTTGTAGCGGGCGCACATTCAGCTGCACAGCAGTATAACATGAAATCCCGCCCTCTGCAAGTTGAAAGCTATATTTTTCAGGGCGGAGAGTGTGAGCGTATGCGAACATTTACGACGACGGCGCAAGCCGTTGTAATCTCGCTGAGCCCGTCAGGAGCAATCTCGCCCAGCAATTCTGCAGAATCTCGCTTTCGGCGCAAGCCGAAAATCTCGACTGTTACCGCAAGAGTCAAATAACCGCCCACGGCGGCAATTCTGCACAGCTCACTTACGTTGTGTTACAGGAGTGTTACACTCATGTGACTGATATGTAACAGTAAACGGTGTGAAAAGACTTGTTTCTCACCGGGTGACATGCTATTCTCCCGCTGTAGATAAGCGTACACCCCTATGACACTTCATATCAGAAAATCAAACAGAGCGAGAACCGGGAGCAAAGCACTGATGTGTATTGTGGGGAGTCTGTTTTTTGTGGCTCTGTGCGGGGCGCTGTTGTATCTTTCCGATACCGATTGTCCTCCTACGTCACCCACCACCCACCCGGCAGAACCTCCCATGATTGATACATCGCCGCGGCTCCTCCCGTACTGCGTGCATTACCACTTCATGCAAAATCTGTTGCATACTATTCCCGCGCCGCCGGAGCCCGAATTCACACCTTATATACCCGCTCTTTCCCCGCAAAACGCCCCCGGAATCACCTCCCCTTTTACGGAAGATTGTCTCCTACCCCCTGTCGAGGAGGAAGAAATATCCGGCGATGAGCCGGAAGATGGTATTCCCGAAATCCCCTGTAACGAGTACCCCTGAATGCGGCGTGTGATTCCCTGTACGACAACACCCCCGCAGCGTGGAGTCTGCGGGGGTGCAAGTTATATATGGTTCAAAGCATTACTCTGCGGGCTGAACAGTCACCGGGACCTTCAGCTCGGGCAGACCGTTGGCCTGTATGGTAATGGTGGCCGTGCCGCTCTCGCCGCGCTTACCGCGCACCACAGCCAGCAGGCGCCCATTGAAGAAGCGCTGGTTGAGGTCCTGCATGCAGGTCCAGTCGGTCGGGTCGCCATTGCAGAACCCGGCCAGTTCAGCCGGCCCCTCGATGGAGAAGCTCACGCGACGGCTGTCGGTGGGTACCACATTGCCGGCGGCATCCGTCAGGGCCAGCTCCACGAAGGCGAGGTCGCGGCCATCGCCGGCGATGGTGCTGCGGTCCACCTCAGCCTTCACGGCGGCGGAATCACCGGTGGTCACGCGCTTGGCAGTAGCCCAGGGTTGGCCGTTCTTTTTCACCACCACCTCAACGGTGCCGGGTTCATAGACGACGTTCTCCCAGGTGAAACGATACTGGTTCTTGCTGACGGCCAGCGATTTATCTTTCTGGGTGAATGTCTCACCCTCACCGCGGCGGCGCACGCCCTGGCTCTTACCGTTCACGAAGAGTTCAGCCTCGTCACCGCTGGTGAATACCATCACCGGCGTGGTGCGGCCCTCATGCCCCTTCCAGTTCCAGTGCGGCAGGATGTGGGCCTGAGCCACCCCCGGGTTCCACTGGCTCTGGTAGAGGTAGTAGATGTCCTTGGGGAAACCGGCGAGGTCGATGATACCGAAGTACGAGCTGCGGCTCACGGCGCGCTTGCCCATAGCCTCATATTCGCGCATGATAGCCTCGCGCTCGGCGGCCGACAGGTGCTTGATGTTGTTCTCGATAGAGGCGTCCTGATTGTACGGGGTGGGCTCGCCGATGTAGTCGAAACCTGTCCACACATACTCACCGGCCAAATCGGGGGCCATGGTGTGGGCGTGCATCTCCGTATCAGGGCTGCAGCCCCAGTGTGTACTGGCCAGACCGTAGGCGCTCACCTGGTGCGGCACAGCGCCGGGTTTGAAGTAACCGTCACCCACCTTCCAGCCCAGCGGGAAGTTATAGGTGTCACGCGTACCTACGCAAGAGCAGGTCTCGGAGCCATAATACGGCTTGTCGGGGTGCTTCTTGCGGAAGTCATCGTAAAGGTGCGGCTTATAGTTGAAGCCGTAGACGTCCATCGTGTCAATGAACCCGTTTTTCCAGGCATTCTGGTCGTTACAGCCCACGGTGTAGGGGCGGGTGGTGTCATATTTACGGATTTCATCGCGCAGGGCATAGCCAATGCGGAAGTTGAGCTTATTCCACTTTTCGGCATCGTTAATAGCGCGCTGATGAGCGGCATCCGACTTATACTCACCGCGGTTCTTGCGAATGGCGGCCACATCGCTCATGCTCTGCTCCATGATTTCGTTACCGCCGCTCCAGGCGATGATGGAGGGGTGGTTGCGGTCGCGCAGCATGAAGTTGCGCACGTCTTTCTGCCACCACTGATCCCAGTAAATGTGGTAACCGTTGACCTTCTCGTACTTCTGGCGTTTCCAGATGTCGAACAGCTCATCCACCACCAGCATGCCGTGCTTGTCGCAGAGGTCGAGCACCTCGGGTGCAGGCGGATTGTGGGTCATGCGGATAGAGTTGCAGCCCATGGCCTTCAGCTTCTCAATCTTGCGCTCGTAGGCACGGGCGTGGAACGCGGCACCCAGTGCGCCCAGGTCGTGGTGCTCGCACACACCTTTGATGCGCACCTTTTTGCCGTTGAGGTAGAAACCATCCTTTCGCCACTCAGTGGTACGCACGCCGAAAGAAGTATCGCGGGTGTCGATGGTGTTCCCGTTCATAACGACGGTGGTCTCGAGCTTGTAAAGGTTGGGTGACTCACAGCTCCACAGGCGCGGGTCAGCCAGGCGCAGTTCCTGCTCCACCACGCCCTCCGTACCGGGCGCCAACGTGATGGTGGCGGGAGCGGCTACGGCGCCTTCCACTTTCTGGTGAACTGTTATCTCGGCAGGCTCCTCGCTCGTATTGGCAACAGTGGTTTGCACTTTCACAAGGGCGGAATCCGCGTTGATTTCCGGCGTGGTCACATAGGTCGGCCACTGGGTCAGGTGTACCGGGGTGGTCTTTTCGAGCCACACATGGCGGTAAATGCCGGCGCCGGGGTACCAGCGGGTCGAAAGCTGCAGGTTGCTGGCCATTACGGCCACCAGGTTCTTCTGCCCCGCTTTCAGGAACGGCGTGATATCCACGCGGAATGAGTTGTAACCGTATGCCCACTCGCTGGCCTTCTGACCATTCACATAAATCTGCGGGCGCGACATCACACCATCGAAATCCAGGTACCAGCGCTCCTTGGTAGCGTCGAAGGTGGCAGGTACGTCAAAGTTCTTGCGGTACCAGCCCCAGCCGTTCCAGGGAAGCTTGCCGGTTTCGTTCGGTTCAGCCTCAAGGAAGGGGCTCTCAATAGCCCAGTCATGCGGCAGCTGCACCTGCTTGTAGCCGATTTCGCTGGCATCTACCGCGGCATGAGCGGTAGCACCCGGTCCGCGCTGCACCTTCAGCGGTTTGTTGTCTGCACCGGTAAAGAGCACCTCTCGTACGCTCATCCACTGCGTGGTCGATGTTCCCTTGGGCACGCTCACAATCACATAGCGAACAGCTGTTGGTTCAGGCAGTTCCACATAGCTGGCCGCCTGACCTCCCTGGTTGATTGTAGTTTCAAAATTCTTGCTGTCATCGTGGCACACCACCTTCACATTCACATCGAACATGTTGGGTTTTTCCCAATAAATGTAAAAGAGTTTCACGGCATCCTGCACACCGGGAGCCACCACAAGCTTGTGGCCGGTATCCGAATTCGGGGCACACCAGCGGGTGTCCATGCTACCGTCAATCACGTTCGAAGCGGGGTGCCCGCCCTGGTAACCGGAGCACCAGGTCGGCGAACCGCTATCTGCCGGGTCAAAGCCCCCGAAATATTTGAATTTCCAGCCGAAATCAAAGGTCTCTCGCTCGCCGGCATGAGCCGAAGCTATGCCCAGCGCTATCAGTGGGAGTATATATCTTGCATTCATGGCTTATCTTTATCAGTTCACCATACGGTAAACAAGTTCCGTACCATTTACCATATTTCACTCGACATGACAAGCAAAAAAATAGCCCCCCCTCCCAATCGGATAAGCTATTATCCCATACTTTCACGGCATCGGTCGTACGCAAAAAGGCCGCAGCTCTCAGGAGCCGCGGCCTTTCACTGTCAAAAATTCTGCACACCGTCTGCGCTTACGGTACAGCGGTCCAGATGGGGGAGTCTTCGTTGTAGGGAATGTTGCTCACTTCGCCCTGCCAAACGCAATCGGTCTCCTCCAACATTTTCTTAATTTCGTCTGCGTTGGGTGTGGAGAAATTGGTGCGGAAGAGGTCGAACTGCTTTTCTTTCTTCTTGCCGTCAGTGATATCCTGAATGAAGAGCACGAAACCGAATGCACCACCTGCTTCGGCCACGATTATCTCGATGGGGTAGACCTTACCTTCCACAACATCGATTTCACTACCGGCCATCAGACCGCCGACGGCGTCGTCCCATTTCTTGCAACCGCGCACACCGGTAATATACTCGTAGCCCTTGTGATCGTGGTCTTTGTTGGCCTTAACATCTTTTATGAAAGCATTACGCTTGGGGGCCTCGCTGATGGCAAACTTCTCGCCACCCTTGGCTTTGAAATCGTAGTTAGAGAACAGACGCTCACCGGCAGAGAGCGCAAGCTTGTTGTTGAAACGCACGCCGATATAGTCGTCACCCGTACCGATAAAGCGGAACTTACCGGTCTTGGGGGCGCGCACCTTACCGCGGTACACCACAACCCAACCATTCGGTTGGCACACCCACTGAGTCAAGGGCTTCTTGATATCGCCCAGCTCGTATGCAATCGGTGCATATTTAGCATTAGCCATAGGCATGTAGAAGTTGGAGGCATAGAGTTTGCGCTCGGACTCAAAGTAGCGGCTCAGCACACTCTTATTCCAGCCTTTCTGAACAAAGGTTGCAATCGTCTCGTGGTAAGCGCCAAGGTCGCATGTCAGCATGCCGTCGGCGCCCTTCTTGGCAAGCTTGGAAAGCTTGCGGGAGCGCCCCTTGCCGGTCTGCTTCAGGTCGTAGAAGGTACCCTCGAGGGCGGAGCCGCCACCCTGGCCGGAACCCAGGCCGCTGCCGCCATCACCCAGACCTTCACCCAGGTCGGAATCGCCCAGGCCGATGTCGAGCGTGGTATCAAGCGCCAGACCGTCAGACATATCAATCTCCACCGAGGCCAGAGCTACGGCAGAAGTACTGGTGGCCACGATAACGGAGGGAGCCACGGAGCTCGATGAAGGAGCCGAGCGGGAGGTAAGCTCCCTGGGTGTCGGCGCATTGGTGGGCGGGCCATCCTCTGCAGGCGGGGTATATGCCAGGAACGATACCGGGGTATCGCCCACAATGAACACGGCGGTAAAGAACAGGATACCACCGCCCATCACAATGAAGAGAATACAGGCCAGCACGGCGGAGAGCTTGTTTTTAAGCGCCTCCTTACGCAGCTCGGCCTCGGCCTCTTCACTCATCTGAATGTGTATTGCCATAAGTCAGTAATTTTGGGGTTAAAGTTTTTCGTACAGGGAACTTTTAGCATATTCTCCATCACAAATCCAGCAGAAAAATGACGGCAAGTGTTACAATTGAGTTACAGGCTGTCACCGAGCGGGTGAACCGTCCTCGCGGCGGTAGTTAATCTGCTGCTCATCGAACCAGGAGTAGTGGGCGATGATTCGCTGCAGGAACTCATCCGCATTCCGTTGCGCGGCGGGGCGCCAGGCTACCTCGGCCAGGGCGCAGATGCGCGGCACGCACTGGTACTCGAGCTTGGCGCTGTCAGCTATGCTTTCACTCCAGCAGTTAGCCTGCAGGCCGATGAGGTGGCGGTGCAACTCGGGCTCGATGTCGGCGGGTATGGGGTTGTAGGAGTAGACGTGGCGCCAGTCCTGCTCGGCGGTCAGGCTGCCGTGGGGCTTGTAGCGAGGGTCGGCGGGCAGTTTACCCTGGCTGAAGTTGAAGTAGAAGTGCGAGTCGGGGGACTGAATGACATCGTGCCCGGCGCGCAGGGCGCGGCGCAGGGCACAGGGGCGCACCCAGGAGCGCCAGTACATCACCACGGCATCGGTCGGCAGGGCGCCGTCGTCGATGATTTCATCCCACCCGATGATACGGCGCCCATGCCCGGCGAGCAACTCGGCCATGCGGTGGGTGAACCAGTGCTGCACCTGCCCGGTGTGGCACAGCCCCTGCCGGCTCATGAACTGCTGCACAGCCGGGCTTTTCTGCCATTGGTCGCGCGGGGCTTCATCCCCACCGATATGAACGAACTCGGCGCGGGGAAAAAGCTCGCAGATTTCGGCGAATACGCTGCTGAGAAAGTGCATGGTAACACCCTTGGGTGCGTAGGTATAGGGCAGCACTCCCCAGGTGGTGGCCACGTGTGGGGCGTAGCCGGGTATATCACTGTTGCCCAGCTCCGGGTAGGCGGCAATAGCGGCGCTGGAGTGCCCGGGTACCTCGATTTCGGGGATAACGGTAATCCCCAGGCTGTTGGCATAGCCGACGATGTGGCGTACCTGCTCCTGCGTGAAATAGAAAGGGGCTGTGGGTTTGCCGTCACCCTGCTCATGGTTGGCCAGGGTGGGGGTCTCGCTGCGGTGCGAGCCTACCTCGGTGAGCCGCGGGTAGCTCTTAATCTCGATTCGCCAGCCCTGATCGTCGGCCAGGTGCCAGTGCAGGCGGTTGAGCTTGTAGCGCGCCATGATTTTGAGCATCTTGCAGGTTTCCTCCACTGTCTGCGGGTGGCGGCAGGGGTCGAGCATCAGCCCGCGATAGTGCAGCAGGGGGGCATCAGTCACCTGCATGGCGGGCAGGGCCGGGGTGCCGTCTGCAGCCTGTACCACACTTTGTGCCAGGGTCTGGGCGGCGGCGTGCAGGGCCTGCTCGCTTGCCACCTGCAGGGTGATGAGCTCCGGGGTCACGCAGATGCTGTGCCACTCAGGGTTGGTGTGCTGCACCAGCTCTACGGTGAGCTCGCCGGTGTTTTCCTCCGGCAGCACAGGCAGCCCGGCAGCCATCAGCGCGCGAATGGCTGCACGGCCCAGCTCACTGCGGCTCACCTTGTAATGCACGCGAATTCCCTCTTTCAGGCTGAACCCGGGTTGCCCGGTGCTCACCTGCAGCTGCTGCGGCTGCGGTATGATAGCGGGGGATATTTCAACCGGTGCAGAGGGGGCTGCCCACAGCAGCGGGACGCATAGCAGGGTGCTGATAACAATTTTAGTCGAGCTCTTCATGATTGCCTATGCTACAGAACGTGTGCCTGTAAGTCAAACTTAGAATTGACGAATGACGCGAGAAAGGGTACAATCACCCCCGACATGAACGCAACAGCTGATTATAAGGTGGCCGACATCGCCCTGCAGGAATGGGGGCGCAAGGAAATTCAGGTGTCGGAGTACGAAATGCCCGGCCTGATGGCCTGCCGTGAGAAATACGGCCCGCAGCAGCCCCTGGCCGGTGTGCGTATCACCGGTTCGCTGCACATGACCATTCAGACCGCCATCCTCATCGAGACCCTCGTGGCTCTTGGTGCCGAGGTTCGCTGGGCC
>JAFVIC010000075.1 GCA_017477935.1 Akkermansia sp.
AGCACGGCGCAACAAAGCCACAATGTCGCTGTCGGGCACAGATTCGAGGGGGAAAATCTGCGAGCGCGAAAGCATGGCCGAGTTGATGGCGAAGTATGGATTCTCCGTCGTAGCACCGATGAAACGCACCGTACCGCGCTCCAGGTGGGGTAGCAGCACATCCTGCTGAGCCTTGTTGAAACGGTGCAACTCATCCACGAACAGAATGGTACGCTGGCCATGCAATGCCTGGCGAGCCTTAGCCTCAGCAATCTTCTCTCGAATATCGCTCACGTTCGATTCCACCCCATTGAGCATGACAAAGTAAGCACTGGTCTGCCGGGCAATGACATAGGCCAGTGTCGTCTTCCCCACACCGGGCGGCCCATAGAAAATGAGCGATGAAAAACGGTCAGTCTCTATGGCCCGGCGCAACAACTTGCCGGGGGCCAGCAAGTGCTGCTGCCCCGCAACCTCGGCCAGGCACTCGGGGCGCATGCGCGCAGCCAGCGGCATGCCCACTTCGGCTTTCTCCTGTTGCGGCGCCTCATTGCGCCCATGTGGGGTGAATAAATCCATGGTATTGTGTGCGCGACCATCGTACCACGCGCTCATGCGCGCAGCAAGTAAAAAGCACCGGGGAAAATTGACTTTTACGGAGTCAGGCGGGGGTTATTCCTCACCGTCTTCAGCGGCCTCGGCAGCATCTTCAGCAGCGGCCTTCTCAGCCTCAACCGAATCCGCAAGTTCCTTCCACGCCGGAATAATCATGGTGGGGTAACCCTGGCGCAGCACCTTGCCGTCGGCATCGACGATGATAGCATCCGGAATGCCATTAGCTTCGGTAAAACCGGGTATCTTCTTAACATTCTTGGCATCTTTCCAGACTGCGGGCATCTTGCACTTGTACCCCTCGATGTATGCCTTCACCGCCTCGGGCGAGTCGTCATGACCGATGAGCACGATTTCCACGCGACCATCCTTGCGCATTTCCTTATACTGCTCCACGATACCGGGCATAGCCTGCTTGCAGGGCCCGCACCAACTGGCAGATTGCAGGTAGATGTAGACGAGGGCATTCTGGTTCACACGGCCGCTGGCGCGCTTGACCTTTTTGAGAGCCTTGGCCACGGCACCGGCTTTAGCCTTGGCCTTCTTCTTTTTAGCCTTCTTTTTCTTCTTGGGTGTAGTCTCCTCCACCTGTTCATCAGCGGCCGGAGCAACATCCTGAGCAGGCAGCACCTGGCTACCCATCACCAACAGCCCCAGAGTCAGGGCGAGTAATTTCATGGTTTTCATCATCATTTATTTTGTGGTTTGAGCTGTTTTTTCTCGACAAGTCGGCTAAGCTGCCGGGCAAGGTGCTCAGCACGCAGAAAGGTCAGGCCGTTGGGCAGCGCACCGCTGTGCAGACAGGCTGTCAGGTGCGCCACGGCCACCGGTTCCCCGGCAGCAGCACTGCGGTGCAGCACCAGAGCCTCAGCATACAAGTGGGGGTACTCCTCCATCGGCAGGCGGGGATTAAGCGGCTGCAGCACGGACAACAGAAGAATCGTCTGCACATCGCCGGCTGATTCCATAGCGCACAGCCAGCGCTGTTCCTCCGCAGTTGCAGGTGAAAGGGGCGGAGCAATGGCTCCGGGCTCCTGCGGCGTAAGAGACTGCACGGCTGTGCCGCCGAACACCGTTTGCTTAATGCTCTCCATCTCAGCCGGGTCAAGCGTGATACTGTCCCCCTGCTCCATGGCAAAGGCGGGCAACATCAACAGGGCTGGCAGGAGTAACAGGCGCATTATCTGCTCTTGTCGCGCTGGGCGCGCTTGCGTGAGTAGGGGTCAGTCACATTCGTCCATGCCTCCTGCAATCCCGAACTCTCAAAGAATGGCTGCGAGCGCAGGCGCTCCATCTGGGCACTGACTTTGTTCTGCTCAATACTCCACTGCTCGATATCATGGTCAGACATCGTAATCGGCGCGGGCAGGCGACCGAAAGTGGTGCTGATTTTCTTGGCGGCATCCTTGGCGGATTTTTCGTCTTTCACTTCGGCCAGCAGAGCCTGGGCCTCTTTCAGTGCGTTGAATTCCTTATCAAGGTCAACATTGGTATTGCCACCCTTCTTAGCGAGCTCGATATCAGCCAGCTCGGCCTCAGCCTGGGCGATAGCCTCCTGATCTCCGGATTTCTTAGCCTTTTTAAGTTCTTCCTTAGCCTTTTTCTCAGCCTCGCGCAAAGCACGGCGTTCTTCCGCTCGGGTCTTGGGTGAGTCATCCTTATCATCAGCATACACAGCCGGGGCGGTCAGCGCCAGCGCTGCCGTCAGAATCAACAATACAGGGCGAATGCAACGATTCATTACGTTCATATCAACTTTTCATCAAACTATCACATCAATCAGGCAAAGTCAAACCCATTTTCCGGGATTTTACCGCAATTCGCCGGTTTATATTTCTACCATATCCGCTCATGGGAGTGAAAGTTATTGAACCATTCGGGGACAAGGGGTGTCTGTACCCCCGTAAACGCAGCACCCATGAAAAACAAGAACATCACCCGCTACACATACGAGAACACCGACTTTCAAGGCTGGCGAGTAAGTATCCAGCGTTGCGGCCGTATCATCACGCGTTATTTTTCGGATTTACAGTACGGCTCGGAAGAAGAATCATACCGGGAGGCTATCAGCTATAGGGATGAGGTGTTCAGCCAGATGGCCCGCCACCGCGAGAACTTACCGGAATACATGGACGCTGAACTGGAGCACCTGCAGGAACTACTGAGGCAGAAAGAAGCCAGCGTCACGGAGCGACCTCGGCGGTCGTAACCATGGGTACAATCATCAATTTGAGTTCACGACTGCCGAAGCAATCAGACATCGTCAAGCGATACAGCTGCACACTGAGCAGCTGAAGTTGCTCCATAAGCGGTAACTTAATGTCCTGCGAGTTATCGATAAAGAGCCAGAGCCGGTCTTCGGACACCTGCCCGTTGAGGGCTGCCAGAGCTGCCATATTCTCACGCAGCGGAGCAAGCACGGCTTTGGCGCTCGCGGCATCTTGCACCGAGCTGAGCAGTTCCACCTGCTTTTCAAGCCTTGCCTGCAGTTGGGCACAGACTTCCTCTTCCGTCACAGCCTGAGCCACACAGGCCACCCCTGCAAACAACGCCAAAACCGTATACGTGCACTTCATACTGCGAATATTAGAACCATATCGCACCCATGTCAAGCGAAATACCGTATTTATGCGGCCTGAGCACACGTTTTTTCTTGGCAAACGCGCTATGAACAGGTAGAATAATGTCTGTACAACATTTCACCACTTATGTCACAGTCCATTCTTATCGTTATACCGGCTCGCTATGCCTCCACCCGCCTGCCGGGCAAACCTCTGGTCAAAATCGCCGGTAAAGAGATGATTCGCCGCGTGGCAGACATTGCCGAATCCATCTGCCGCCACAATGACGACTGCTCCTATGTCGTTGCAACGGACGACACCCGCATACTCGACTTCTGCACCGGCGCCGGTATACCTGCTGTCATGACGGCCGAAACCTGCCGCAGCGGCACCGAGCGCTGCTGGGACGCCGTGAGCCAGCAAACCGAACCGCCGGCCTTCATCATCAACCTTCAGGGTGACAACCCCCTCTGCCCGCCCTGGGTAATTCAGCAGCTGATAGATGCCTGGAAGGCTGCGCCGGCCGATGTATTCACCCCCTGCATCCACCTTGACTGGAACGAATATGACCGCCTGGTGGAGAGCAAGAAGACCACCCCCTACAGCGGCACTACCGTGTTGGTGGACAAAGACGGCTACGCCATGGCTTTCTCGAAGAGCACCATTCCCGCCATCCGCAAGCCTGAAAAAGCCCGTGCCACCCTGGCCAAGAGCCCGGTGCGCCGCCATGTGGGCCTGTACTCCTACACCTACCCGGCGCTGAAGAACTACTTTGAGCTGCCGGAGAGCGACTACGAGCTGGGCGCTGTAGAAGGCCTGGAGCAGATGCGTTTCCTCTACAACGGCCTGCGCGTAAAGATGGTGGAGGTTGATTATCGCGGCCGCAAGACCACCAGCGGTGTTGATTCTCCCGAAGACATCGAGCGAGTGGAGGCTATATTGGCAGAATACGGCGAGTATGAGCTCTGATTCCACCCCGGTTATGCCGCAGCACATTGCCATCATCATGGATGGCAATGGCCGCTGGGCGGAGCAGCATAAGGTAGCACGCGCCAAGGGGCACGAGCGCGGCGGCGAAACCGTGCAGCGCACAATCGATTTGTGCATTGAAAAGGGAATCCCCTGGCTGACACTCTACGCGTTTTCCACCGAAAACTGGGGGCGCTCGAAGATTGAGGTAACATACCTCATGAACATGCTGGCTAAGTTCCTGAAAGAGCGCTTGCCCGAAATGATGGAGAAGAACGTGCGCCTGCACGCTATCGGCGAGCTTCACATGCTACCCAAGAACTGCCGTAAGCAGCTGGAGGAAAGTATCGAGAAGACGAAGAACAACACCGCGCTCAACGTGGTGCTGGCGCTCTCGTACGGTTCGCGGCAGGAAATCACGGCCGCCACCCGCAAGCTGGCCGAGATGGTACAACGCGGCGACATCACCCCGGCAGACATCACCCCCGAACTGCTGAGCAACAACCTCTACACCGCCGGTATGCCCGACCCTGATTTACTCATCCGCACCTCGGGTGAAATGCGCATATCCAACTACCTGCTCTGGCAAATCAGCTATGCGGAGCTCTGGGTAACGGATGTGCTGTGGCCGGACTTCGGCCGCGCGGAGCTCGATACCGCGCTGGAGTCATTCCGCAGTCGCAATCGCCGATTCGGGAAAAGATAATAACAATCTACCAATCACAGAGTCCCGAAAGCCCCCGGGACTCTGTGATTTATACCCAACCCCATTAATGAAAGCGCCTATCCTACTTGCCCTGTCGCCCCTGCTCTGCACCACCGTATCAGCCGAGGTGGAATATGCCCGGGTGGTAAAAGAAACCGCCAACGGCTACATACAGCACCCCGCAGCAGCCAGGGCTGATTTCAGTGAGGCTTTTGCCGACTTTGACCCGCTGCAGGACGGCGAGAAATCCGCCGATGCCACCTTCGGCGCACCCCGCATGCTTGCCGTGAGAATTGACGGCAAGACCTACCTCATACAAGTGGACAACACCTACGGCGTATTCACCCTGTACCGTGCCGCCCGAAAGGGTAAAACCTGGGTGAAAAACCGCGACAGCCGCACCATTTACCACCCTGCTCTCTACGAGCGACTGCGAGCTGCCGGGCTCAACATCCACACTGCCGATGAACTCAAAGCCATGCCGCGAGAAACCCGACAAAAAGCACTTTCCGGCAAAGATTCCCCCATCAAAGGCTGAAATTTGAAAAAATATCAGCCGTCTGCGCAGTTTTAGCTTGTAGTTACACCAAAAGTAGCGCAGAATAGGAGCATGCTCAAGCATGCGTTTTTCACACTGGGACTGGCCGCCATGGTCATGCCGGCATTTGCAGCGGAATGGCTCACTGACCTCGCAGCAGCGAAAGAACAGGCCGCCAAAAGCGGCAAGGCCATCTTGGTGAACTTTACCGGCAGCGACTGGTGCGGTTACTGCATTCGCATGCGCAGGGATGTGCTGGAGCAGCCTGAGTTCGCGGCCTATGCGGCGGATAAGTTTGTACTGCTCGAAGTGGACATACCCCGCGCACCCATACCGGCAGAAGTTCGTGAGCAACGCATGCAGCTCTGCCGCCAATACGAGGTAACGGGCTTCCCCACCATCTTGGTACTGAATCCCGCCGGTGAGGTACTGGGCGGCTTCAACGGCGCACGCCCCCACATCACCGCCATGATTCCGCTGCTGGATGAGGCTCGCGAGCGCGGACAACAGCTCGCCCATGCCCGCGAATATGAGGGATTAGAACGCGCCAAGGCCATTTTCGCCATCTACAAAGATTTCCCCTCGAACTTCAAAGCGCCTCGCCTGGCCCTGCAGCAGGAAATCGCCCTGTACGACCCGCAGGATACCCTTGGAATCAGAGAAATCACCGCGGCCGATATGCAGATGCAGGAACTCATGGCCGAGGTGCGCGCCCACCACCGCAATTTTCAGAAACAGACAGAAATCTTTGAGCGCTACCTCGCGCAGGCACACCCGCTCAACCGCGACAAAATGATGGAGCGCAAGCGCTCGGTGGTCATCTTCCCCTGCCTCAATGTCATGTTGCTGAACGCCAAATCGGTAGATGACATCATAAAGGCACGCGACTATGTGCTCAGGGAGGCTGAAATCAGCTACCCGGACTCCATCAAGGCCGAAATGATTGAATCCCTGCGCAACACCTTTGCCGACCCGGAGGCTATGTTCCGCAATATTCAGGAACGCCGTAAAAGGTAACGCCGGTTAAGAAAGCTTATTCCGTTTCAGCGCCTGCACGAATAAGTGCACGGATGATAGCCCAGCGTTTTCTGCCGCCACGGGCGGCAGCCTGCTGCACTGTAGTCTGCCCGCCGGGGGTACACCCTTTGACATCAGCACCGGCGGCGATGAGCGCGAGAATAGCCTCGTCATCCTCCCTGTTATCCGCCAACATAACCTGCAAGGCTGTCATTTTCCGCTCAGCGGATACGACATCGAGCGGAACTCCGGCGGCAACCAAAGCTCGCACCATGGCGGCGCTGTGCATGATTTCAAACAGTGGCGTTTCTCCCCTGTTGTTAAGCAAAGACGGGTCTGCGCCATTGCTTTTCAGCAAGTCAACCATCGCCACAGTTCGGGCGACATGCAACGCCGTATTGCCGCGACCATCGCGGGCGTTGGCATCTGCCCCCAGCCCGAGGTAAAGCTCGGCCAACTCTCTGTTGCCGAGGGCAGCAGCGCGCATCAGCGGAGACCCCTCCGTTGCAGACGCCTGGTTTACATCCGCCCCGGCTGCCAACAGCTGGGCTGCCATTCCCAGATTGACCGCCTGCAGCAGCGGCGGTGTGGCCGGCGGCTCAGGGCAGACATCCGCCCCCGCCTGCAACAGACAGCGCACATTCTCCATCTTCCCCAGGCCAACCGCCCAGCCTAACGGTGTGGTACCCACCGCATCCACCGCATTCACATCCGCTCCGGACTTCAGCAGCAACTCCAGCACCTCGGCAGACTTCACTCGCGTAAGCGGTACCGAGTTCACCTTGTAGCCCCGGCCATCCGGGTCGGCTCCGGCCGTCAACAAGCGGCGAACGGCTGCAACATCGTCTCGCTCGGCGGCATCTATCAGCAGCGTGGCACCATCCGGCATACGCTTGCTCTCCAGCTCAACCTCCCCGGCAATCACACCGGCAGCCTGCAGCTCGTGCAGAGCAGCTGCACGAGCACGCTGACTGCTACACCCGGCACTGACAAAAGCCAGCCCGAACCCGACAACCGTCAGGCAACAACGGCATAACACAGCGCGGGTTGATTTCACGGAAAAAGGCGAGGTGGGAGCGTGCGTTTTCATGAGCAATGAGGTTGCTGCCAGTTTAGCAACACCATACCCAACTGGCAAGCACAAAGTTCGGGGTTGCGCCGGTATGGCACAGTTTAGGCTTGCGCACGCACGGGCGAGACGCCATAATAGAGCCATGTTCAAGAACTTGTTACTTGCCGGGCTGGCAGCTCTCGTGATGCCGGCATTTGCAGCCGAGTGGATGACCGATCTTGCGGCAGCCCAAACAAAAGCAGCGGCTGAAAACAAAGCCGTGCTGGTGGACTTCACCGGTTCTGACTGGTGCGGTTACTGCATACGCCTGAAGAAGGCCGTGTTCGACACCCCGGAGTTCGAGGCCTATGCGGCCGACAAGTTCGTGCTGGTTGAGGTGGACGTTCCCCGCGATGTGAACCGCGTGGGCGGTGCTGAGAACTACGCCAGGAATGAAGCTCTGTGCCGAGAGTTCCAGATAAGCGGCTTCCCCACCATCATGGTGCTGAATGCTACCGGGGATGTTCTGGGTGGTTTCGTGGGCGGCCAGCCCAACATGCAGGCTGCCATGGCGCCGCTGAATGCCGCTCTGGAAAACGGCAAGAAGATTGAGGCCGCCGCTGCCCTGCAGGGCGTGGAGAAAGCCAAGGCTCTCATGGAGGTCTACAGCAGCCTGCCCGCTGATTTGCAGAACTCCGCCGATAAGCTCGCCAAACAAATTGCCGAGCTTGACACAGAAAACGCCACCGGCATACAAAGCAAGATGCAGGAAGGCGAGACCATGAAAGAGCTGGAGAGCAAGCTTCAGCAGTGCGGCCGCAACCCCGAAGCTGCGCTGGCCGTTGTAAACGAAACCCTGCCCAAAGTCAGCGGCGCCAACCGTGAGATGCTTCTGCAACTCAAGGGCGCTATCCTTAACGCTTTAGTCAACAAGGCACTCAGCAAAGCCAAGACAGAGGCCGAAGTCATGGCCGTCAAGCCGTTGGCGGAGCAGCTGCTCGATTGCGTACCCGCCGACCAGCGCGCCGCTGTCGCCGCTGAAATAGAAAAAGTTTTTGCCAACCCTGCGGCTATTCTGAAGGGCAAACCTGCCGATGAAGTCAAAGCCGCTCCGTCTGCACCGCAGAAGTAATTATGCTCCGCAAGCTATTCACCACCCTCTGCCTGGCAGCCCTTGCGCTGCCGGGCATGGCTCAGGAGCCGCAGCCCGCGCCCCCTGCCGAAGAAGTACCTGCTGACGGTTCTACCGGGTTCTCCCCCGAGGCCATGCAGCAATGGCAGGCTATCGAAAAAGAGCTTGCCGAGCATGAGAATAACCCCGACAAGCTGCTGGCCGTGCTGGAAGACTGCGAGAACCGCGACCTGCTCAGCGAAACACGGCAGCTGCTGCGCGCCATCAAGGCCCAGGTCATCAACAAGATGATTGAGGATATCTTCATGACAGCTGAAAAAGAAGCTGATATTCTGAAGGCTAAGACCCTCGTCACCAAGCTGGTGGAAATGATACCCGATGAGTTTGAGCGCAATCAGGCTCTGAACGAAATTGAAATCCAGTTCGCGGACCCCGCCGCCATGCTCCAGCAAGTCTTGCAGGCCAGGCAGGAACAGCAGGCTGCCGATGCCGCTGCTGAGGATTTCGACCAAGCCGCTGCCGAACTCTCACAGGCAGACTACGACCGAATCGCCGCCATTCGCACCGAGCTCGAATCCATGGGGAGTTCCGACCAGCAGCTCGAATACCTCGACAGCCTGCTCAGCAAGGAACGCCGTGGCGTCCGTGACTGGATTCGCCCGCAGATGACCCAGATTCTCGTCGATGAACTTAACGCCGTGCAAGACGCCGGCATACGCACCGTGGAGGACGTACTGAAGGTCAAGCACTGCTTCGCCCGCATTATCCGCTACACCTACCCCGAGCGCGATAAAAAAGCCGCCATGCAGAAGCTCGAAACCGAATTCGCCGACCCGGAAGCCCTGCTCCGGCAGATTCAGGAGCAGGAACAGATGATGGGCACCGAACCGGCAGAATCCGAACCCACGGAACCCGAACCCACGGAACCCGAACCCACGGAACCCGAACCGGCAAACCCCGAGTTCCCCGATGACGAAGAGGCTGAAGAGGTCGAAGAACCCGAGACTGTAACAGTCTGACCCCACCAACCGGACAATCGGGAAAGCTCCAATATCACCCAAAAAACGTCTGCCGCGCAGGTACTAACCTGCGCGGCAGTTTTTTGTGGGAATTTCAAATCTGCTGGCAGCTCAACAGAGGTAAACAAAGCAGGATTTATCAAACCAGCCCGCGGGCGCAACGACCAACGAACTCAAAAGCCACGCGAGGGGCGGCAGATAGTAGCCGGTGGTGGAGCTGCGTCAGCAGCGAAACCACCGGGGTGGATGAAAAAAAACGAGAGTCCCGACGCGGAACGCGGAGGGCCGACAGATGGCCGTGGCTCAATCCCATGTGGCGGCCTTCTGTCGACCCGTCATCTGGCGGGGCTCCGATATGTTTTTCTCCGGTTACCGGAGACTTCGCTGCTGACGCAGCTCCGGCTATTGTCTGTCGTCCTGACGGACTCAAATTTCCGCGAGCGTACCGCCCGCCGAACTCAAAGCCCGTCGGTGGACTCATATGCTACCAATACAGGCTCATTATGTCTGTCAATGAGAGCTTTTAATTTTTTGAGTCCCTCGTGATTATTGTTAAAACGCCTGTACTTACCGTACAGATACACATCGAGGTGTTCTGAAGATATGTCTACACCGAGATATTTTGTTCCGTGAGTTGCGGTTTTGGTGTGTTCCGACTTGCTTTTTTTTGATTTCTGTTGCATTATATCTCCTCCTCAATTTCGGACTCGTCGCAAGGACGGTACCTTTCAATTATACGAGTTTGAGTACCGGCCCCGAGGACGGGGCTTGGATGGTTCCTACTGACGGACGTACTTACTATTTGTGCAGTACTGGGGCGTCAACGAACTCGTCCAAGCCAGGAGCTCATTGCGGCTAACACTGAGCTCCTGCTCCGGCGAGGTGATTATATCACTTCTCGCACGTATACTACCAGAATTTATCAATTGAGGGCGACAGAGAGTAGCGCGGGGCAAGCGAGCCGACGGGCTCGCGCAACCCCGGGTATGGTGGAAAAAGTAAATGCGAGCCCCGACGCGGAACGCGGAGGGCCGACAGATAGCCATGGCTCAACCCCATGCGGCGGCCTTCTGTCGGCCCGCCATCCGGCGGGGCTCCGATATGTTTTCACTTGCTACCGGAGACTTCGCTGCTGACGCAGCTTCGCCTCCGGCTATTGTCTGTCGTCCTACGGACTCAAATTTCCGCTCTCTATCGCTCGCCCTCACTTCGCTAAATTGCGATTTATCGAGGTCCGCTTTATAGCATGACGTCTTTGCGGCCTTCGTTATTTTAGCGGCAAATAAAAACAGGGCATAAAAAGGGGCACCACCCCGGATTGCAGCTTGAGGTGGTGCCCACTATGAATGGCCTGACGGTATATGTTACTTAATATCGCCGAGAGCTTCTTCGGCCAGTAGTTTGCAGCCGCGGAGGTCGAGCTTGCCGGTGGCCAGCACGGGTATACCTTCAACGGGCACGAGGTACTTGGGTGCCCAGAGGGTGGGCATATCCATATCTGCCAGCATGGTGCGGATAGAGGTCAGGATTTCCTTTTCCTCAGAGCTGCGCTGGTGCTGCGGCAGAGAGGAGAGCAGCACGAGAGCCTCGCCCTTCTGCGGGTCGCTCACGCCGGTGATGGCAATCTTCACGCCGTCTTCGGCATTCAGCTCAAAGCCCCGGCAGAGAGCCAGCTCCACACCTTCGTGCGGCACCATTTCACCACCAATCTTCGAGAATCGGCTCAGACGCCCACCCAGGGTAAGGAAGCCGTTGAGGTCCATCTGGCCGATATCGCCGGTCTTAAACCAGCCATTCCAGAAGAGGTCCTGGTTAAGCTCGGGTTTGCCAACGTAGCCGGTGAAGACGTTGGCGCCCTTAAACCAAATCATACCGCGCTCGGTAAGGGGGAGTTCCTTGGTATCATCGTCCACATCAGTGATACGCACGGCAATACCGGGAAACGGGGCACCAACACTTCGAGACACGGTACCGGGCACGAAGAACTTGGAACCGGGCACCAGGGGCACATCGGGCATGTTGGCGGCGATAACCGGGGCGGTCTCGGTAAGGCCGTAACCTTCAAGCACCTTCACACCGCACTTGTCGAGGAATTCCTTCTCGAGGTCGGGCTGCAGTTTTTCAGCACCGAGCACGAAGTAACGCACGCTCTTGTAAGTCTCTTTATCCGCACGGCGCAGGTAGGCACGGGCGAAGGTGGGGGTAGCCACCACGAGGGAGAGCTGGTGTTTCTGAATAAGCTCGTTGATGGTACGGGCATCCGTCGGGTTGGGGTAGGCACAGATGGGGCAGCCGGTGAGCAGCGGCAGCATCATGGCCACGGTCATGCCGAAGCTGTGGAAGATGGGCAGAGAGCCCAGGAAGCGCAGGTTGGTGAGGTCAAGTCGGCAGGCGCACTGCGAGGCGTTGGCCAGAATCATGCGGTGTGTGAGCGCCACACCCTTGGGCTCACCGCTGGAACCGGAGGTGAAGAGCATGACGGCCTCATCGGTATCCTTGCGCGCATCGGTATTGAACATCTTGCAAATGACCGAAGACGGACCGGCCTTCGCCAGCAACACGTTGGCAATAAGCGCAGGCTTGGAGAGGTTTTTGAGCAGGTCTTCCACCAGAATAAGCTGGTCTTCAGGCGGCCAGGGGAAGGTGTCGAGCTTCTGCATGAACTTGCGGGCGGTGATAAAGGTCTTCAGCCCGGCCTGGCGTACAGTGCTTTCAAAGGCTGCGCGGGAAGAGGCGTAGTTGATGAGCACAGGCGTGATTCCGGCAAGCAGGCAGCTCAGCGTGGCAATCACACCGCCGGGACCGGGGGGCAAAATGACGCCGATGCGCTTATCATCGCGCTTGCGAAGCAGTTTGGCAACGGTCATGGATACACCCAGCGCCTTGTAGAAGGGCAGCGTATTGCCGGTCATGCCATCGATAATTTCCGTGTTCGGGTAGGCTTTGATACCCTTGACCAGTTGGGTAGTCAGTGAGCTGCTGAGCACGGGCTGGGCGGCGAAACGGGCAGCGCTTGTCTCAAGCCAGGCTTTCATCAGGCGCTCACCGGTCTGCGGTCCGGGGGCCAGCTGCGGCAGAATGCAGAACTCCTCATGGCAGCCCTCCTCAGGCACCTCGCGGAAGAGGTTGCGCACGCTGTCGCCATAGTAACCCAGGAACAACGGCACGGGCGAAATGTGCAGACTACCCACATGACGAAGGAAGGGAGAGGGTACATCGGAGTAGGTACCGCGGTGTTTGGCTACCTGCCCGGGGAGGAATACCACGCTCAGCCCCCGACCGAACTTGGCAAGTATCTGCTCGCGCACGGCACGAGAGGTAGTGTTACGGAAATCAAAGTATTCGATTTCAACTTTCTTGCGCTTCAGGAAATCCATGATTTCCGGTGCGGGCGGATAGGTGGGGTCAACCAGGTAACACACCTTCCCATCCAAGAGCTTGTGCAGTGCCCGCCCCGCCTCGATGCTGATGCGGTTGGGCATGTAGAACCCGGGCTTTACGATGTTTTCCTTGCCGTGTACGATGAGGTCAGCCATATTTTTAAACTTCAGGTTAAAAGGTAAGTAAGTGAGCATCTCTGCAATAAGTGAGCCGCCCGATCCCTGTCGGGTGGGCGGCTCCGCTCATGGCAGTTCGGAGCTTGTCTCTATTATAGCAGCTCTTTTCTGCTTTGCCAGATAAAAATCAGGCTTTTTTATCAGAATGTGTATGTAGCGCTCACACCGGCCACTACACCGAAGTTGCGGAAGGGCACACTGTTGGGGTTCTCGGTGTAGTATCTGAACTCAGAGTTCTTGTTGGCGTTCGTGCCACCCTTACCCAGCCAGTTGAAGCTGATGGAGGGGGTAATGATGAAGTTGTCGCGAACGAACCAGGGAGTGGAGAACTTGATCCAGAAGGCCTGAGAACCGTTACCGCATGCACCGTAGTCTTCCTGGAAGTAGTTGGCAGTGGCGCTCATACCGAAGGTAAGCACACCGAGCAGCTTCAGATCCTCGGGAGTACCGATGATGGGAGCCTTCATGGTGAGGTAGGGCTCAAACCACCAACCCTGAATACCCTGGAAGGAATAGCTGGTCTTCATACCGATGCTCAGCCACTTGTAGGGAGTCCACTCGGGAGTCACGAAGAACTCGTTCACGCAGGAGGCACCCTGATTGCGATAGTGCTTGGCCATCACGCCCAGCAGACCGCCGTGGGTGAAGTTGTGACCGAAAGCCACGTTCCACTTCTCCGTCACGCTGGTGTACTTAGCCTCGGTGATGAGAGTGAACTGGTTCTCGATGTTAGCCTGCTTCACATTCCTCTTCTTGGCGGCATTGACCATATCATTGTAAGACTTGCCACCAAGCGCGAGATGAGGATTATTCGGATTAGCCTTAACATCGGCAAGCAGCTGATCACCGCCAGCTGCTGTGATAAGCTGGTCTACAGCACCGGCGGCAATGTTCGGCCCGATGGTGGGGTTGCCGTAAAGAGTATGACCGGAGGTGGGAATGATGTAGGCGATGGTGCTGCCCAGGGTCCACTGACCGGGCTTGCCGAGATCGTAGTTGAGCTTCAGCGCAGTGTTGAGCACACTGTCACCCTGAGCCACGGAGTGGGAAACCACATAACCGCGACCGGTGTAGTTTGAGTCATAACCGAAGGAAACCAGGCCGCTGAGGCGCTTGGTCGGGGCGGGAGCCTCTGTCACCTCTACCGCGGGCGTACCGGCGAAAGCGGGGGTCAGAAGCGTAGCTGCTGCGAGGAGTGCGTAACGTGCTTTCATAATAAATTCGTTTTCTTGTTGTAGTGAGTTGTTTCTGCGATTGTCACCGTAGGCGCCCTTTAAAAAATTAGAGCGCGCTCTAAGTTTACGTGCGTATTATATCTAAAAGTTGGAGTGATGTCAAGCAAATAGTGTTAAAAAAGTTAAATTTTTGCAATAAATTTGATTTTTCGGTTGAGAAATACCCAAAAAGCGGTAGAATATGGGTGTATGAAAGCGATATTGGTACTAATGGCACCGGGATTTGAGGAAATAGAGTTCACAGCCCCCGTCGACATACTGCGGCGGCTGGGAGTAAAGGTGACTACCGCCGGCGTGAAGGGCACGGAAGTTGAAGGCGCGCACGGCATTACCATGCGAGCCGATACCCTGCTGAGCGACGTACAGTCGGCAGACTACGCCGGGATAGTACTGCCGGGAGGCGGCGCGAGTTGGCTGCTGCGCGACACACCGGCCGTACTGGAACTGGTACGGGAGTTCCACGCAGCCGGTAAGCCGGTGGCTGCTATCTGCGCAGCCCCCATCGTACTTGAAGCCGCCGGGGTATTGACGGGCCGCCGCATCACCTGCTACCCCGCCGAAGGAGTTACCAACGACATCAAGAGCGCCGCTACCATCACCGGCGCCCTGACTGAGACTGACGGCAACATCATCACCGGTCGCGGTCCGGGTGCCGCCGCCGAGTTCGGATTTGCTCTGGGAACATACCTGAGCTACGAGGTGAGCACTCTGCGCGCTGAAATGCAGTTCTGACCCGATAGGGGCAGCCTCCCCCCTTTCTGCCCGCCCCGGCCACCCTGCCGGCGCGGGCATTTTACAACACCCCTACCGGGAGATGTTTTGCAATTTGACGTTTTATAGACTTGCCATAAAGAGCAAAATCTGGTACGCTGTTGGCGTATGAAGAAAACACTTACATTGCTTGGCATGAGCGCCTGTGTGCTTTTGGCGTTCAATTCTTGCAGAAGCGGCCACATGTCTGAGTACGACTATGAGACCGCAACGACAGCCAGCGACACCATCGCCGATGGTGAAATCCCGCCGTGGCTGATTGATGATGAAGACGATGGATGGGGCGGCCAGATTGCAGCCGGTGCCACCACCCATGAGCACTATCCCATACCGGAACCGGAGGAGACTACCGCATACAGCGGCGGCGCCAGCCAGAACCAGCCGGCCGTTGCCCAGCAGGGTGCAACCGTGCACACCGAACCTGTTGACACCGTGATTGAGACTCCTACGCCCAGTCCCGCACTGGCTGTTAACACCCCGGGTACCCCGAGCCTCATCGGCGTAGAACCGACCACACCGACACCTGCCATCAGCAAGCCCAAACCTGTGCGCAAGCCTGTCGCCACCACCAAGACAAGCAAGCCCAAGAAGAACAAGAAGGCTGAAGCCAAGAAGCGCGGCAAGCGTTACACCGAGCCGACCCTGCTGACCTACAAGGTGCGCAAGGGAGACAACCTGAGCGACATCGCCAAGCGCAGCCGCACCACGGTTAGTCAGATTAAGAAGGATTCCGGCCTGAAGGGCGACACCATTTACCCCGGACAAATCATCAAGGTACGCTACATACCGAAGGACTACAAGCCCAACAAGGCCAAAGCTGCCAAGGCAAAGGCCAAGACCACCACACACGTTGTGGCCAAGGGGCAGACCATCTCCGGTATCGCCAAGCGCTACGGTGTATCGTACACCGATATTCTGAAGGCCAACGGCATGAGCCAGAAAGACGCTATGCGTATGCGCCCCGGCAAGCGCCTGGTTATTCCGGCCGGCAAGAAGCGCTGATTTCAGGAAAGCAAACCACCATCCTGCTCCGTTTACAACATGAAACCCACCTTCACGGGCACGATAGTTCTCAGCGTCGTCTGCGGCGTGCTCTGCTCATGCAACACCTCGCGTCAGCGTGTGGACTACACTTGGTTCAAAGATACCGTAACCGCGCCACAGGATGATGTGGTAACTGTAGAGGCAGGGAGCGGCATGACTGCCGCCGAGGCAGCCGCCCCCGTCACTACGCCCCCCGTAGCAGCCGCACAGCCGCCCGCACCGGCTGTGCCTGCTGCCACCACCCCGGATCCGCTGCCGCCGGTCACTGCGCCGCCGGCACCGGCCGCCCCCATTGCGGCAACCACCCCCGCCAAAGCGACTACAAACAGGTGGTGGTGGCCCTTCGGCCAGGGGCAACAGGCTCCCGCCGACGGTAGCCCGGCCGCCTCGACGGTTCCCGCAACCTACACCGTCAAACAGGGTGATACTCTTTCCGTCATCGCTCGCCGCCACGGTGTGAGCATGGCAGCCCTGGCACAGGCAAACGCCCTGACCAACCCGAATGCACTGCGCATCGGCCAGGTGCTCACCATCCCCGGGGGTACTGCGGCTCCCACAGCCGCCCCCATCACCCCGGCAGCTCAGCCGGCGGCAGCTCCCGCAGCCCCGCCCGCCCCGGTAACTGCCGGTCAGTACTATACCGTACGCAAGGGCGACACCCTCTCGGCCATCGCCCGCCGCCACAATACCAGCATGGCAAAAATCATGCAACTCAATAACATGACCGCAGCCCAGGCTCAGCGACTGAGTATCGGCCAGCGAATCATTCTACCCGCCAGATGACCATGAAATTCCGCCACATTCTCCCCCTTGCCTCAGCAGCCCTGCTGCTGAGTGCCTGTCACCAGGTAACCACCCCCGGTGCCAACGTGCACCCCATGCAGCAGCCCACTATGCTGCAAACCACAGCCACTGTCCCCGGGCAGCTCGGCTTCAACCCGCTTACGATGGAGGGCAAAAAACTGCCCACCTACGTGAACCCCTTCCCCGCCGGCACCTACGAGCACTTCGTTGCCCAGCCCGATTACCCCACCACGATGGCTGACTACTGCGACGAAAAGCTGCTCAGCATGCTCAATGCCAACAACTCCAAAATCATCATCTGTCTTTCCCAGCAGCGCGCCCGCGTCTATGTGAACGGCAAGGTTGCTATGGACTGGCCTGTTTCCACCGGCACGGATGGTCACAAGACCCCCACCGGCACCTTCCGAATCATCGAAAAAAAGGAAGACCACAAGTCCAACCGCTACGGCCGCTTTGTCAGCAACGCCGGCAAAACCACCAACTCCAATGCCGATGCCAGCAAAGGCGTGCCCGAGGGTACCACCTTCATTGCCTCGCCCATGCCCTTCTGGCACCGCCTGACCCTCGATGGCGTGGGGCTGCATGTGGGCAAGGTCGTACCGGGCAAGCGTCTGTCGCACGGCTGCATACGCTCCCCGCGTAAGGCTATCAAGAAGTTCTACGAATACAGCGTAGTGGGCATGCCGGCCTATATTCTGTACCCGGCAGAGGACTACACCCGCGGCGGCGCCGTGCGCTCGATTGATGTGAGATACCGCCCCAGCGGCGACCACACCGACATGCCGCTGCAACAGCAGACCCCGACATTCCCGCAGATGACCCTGACGCTGTAATCCCCCTCACTCTTTCCACACCCTGTCAGCGGGCAGCAATGCCCGCTGACATTGTATTCACCCCACCCCTTATCAGTCACATGACCCCACGAACCCTTCGAGCGGCCAATGCCGTGCTTTACGCCACCAGCACCCTGCTGGTGATAGCCACTGTCATCTATTGCGCCTTCTACAAACAAATGGCAGCGTGGCAATTGTGGAGCGCTATCGGCCTGGGAGCCGTTGCCACCGTATGGGGGCTCTACTACGTAACCCTGTGCTACCGCGTGACTTCTGAGGGAATATCGCGCCACGTCTTTCTGCGCCGTACCCACTACCTGCGCTGGGTCGACATTACCCATACCGACATCGCTGAAACCGACAGCAATGGCGTGGCCAGCTGCACCATATCCCTGCAAACGGCGGACAACACCACACTGAGCCTCAGCAGCGACGTGCTGCACCTCGATGACGTTCAGGAACTCGCCGGCGAAATCAGGGAATCCATTGTCCCCCACTGATCGGGAACAAGAGGAGTCCCCATTTCCAAAAGCTATTCACCGCCACCGCAGAGCGAGCGCACCAGCTCATAAACCTGCGGGGCACTTGGTATATTTATCAGCCCGTGCAGCTGCTCACTGCGGTTCGACTGAAGGGTGGCAGATGGAGCAACGGTGACTTTTTTGCCGAAAACGGCTTTCACCCCGCGCGATAACAGCGAAGGCTCTGTCACCAACACATCACCACGTGTAGCCGAGCGCATGCAGAGCTGCAACTCCAGCGGAGAATCCCACGCAAACTGGCGCACACCGCCGGGTGACATGATAAACAGGCGGCGGTTCGTAATGATAAAATCAGTCTGCGCAAGATACCGGCGGTAGCGTGGACCGGCCAACAAGCCAGGCACACTCACCAGCAGGCTGACACCACCCACCACAAGCAGAGCGATCACCTCAATACTGCCCTCAATCAAAGAACCGCTCACCGCCAAAGCGACACCATTCAGCAGCAGGGCGCCACCGAGCAGCGCAAAAATCCACAGTATCACCTGAGTCATGGGTTGATATACGGCAGGGTTATAGGGCTCCGGAGCCGTAGCCAGCAGAATTTCCTCCCCATCAGCAAGCATGCGTCTGACCGCACATAAGTGTTCCTCAGCCCGGTGGGAATGCAGCACTTCGATTCCCGCCGGCTGCGTAAGCGATGGTGCAGACTCAACCGGGGCCACCACAGGCGGCAATCCGGCCGCAGCAGGGTACTCCCCGGGAGAATCCTGCTCATTATCCAGCACCCCGAAAAACAGAGACGGACACAACGGCAGCAAACCACTCACCAGTGCCACCAACCACAGCAACAACAAGCCCGCCAGAGAGCGCATATACAACGCCCCGCTCAACACCAGCCCGAACTCACCGAGCACCCACTCCCCTATCAATCCCTGCAACAGTGCCAGTACCATATACAGCACCGCCGGAGCTGCCACCAGAATAACCGAAGTCAGGCGCAGCAGCCGCTGCAGGGAGCGCTCATTGTCGCCCTCTTTGCGCTTTCTGAGCATGCCGAACATACCCAACAACAGCATCGGCAACGCCGAGCCGTGCAGCCACAGCTCATTGGCCAACACCTGCACCACCAGCTGAAACCAAAACACCGCAGCCAGTTGCTCTCCACCCACTCCACCGGCACAGGCCAAGCTCAGCACGCAGACCAGAGCCGCCACATTCCACACTATCGATTTAATAAGAGTCCCTTTCATAAGTACCTCATCAGTATACACTACCACCTCCTCAAGTCAAGTTTTTTCAAGAACCTGCGATTTTCCCGGGGCTGTTGAGCTGAGGCAGGAGGGGTGAGAAAGGGTCGGAGAGCCTGAACATCAGCCTTTTATGCAGCCCGATGCCGTGTGAGGTGTATTTGAGAAAGCGGGCAGCGGCGGGAGGCTGAATTTGCAAGTAAGTGAGAAACGGCAGGACAAAAAAAACCGCCCATCATAGGGCGGTCTGCTGAGGGGCTGCCGAGCGTTTGCGGCGGGTTGGCCGAGGGCTGGCATCGATATCACCGCGCCAGTCTTTGAGGCGTGAGGGCGGGACTGTGGAGCGGGAGGTATGAACCTCGGCGGGAGTGTCCACCTCGAAGCGTTCGGCGGTCTTGGCGGTGTTGCGGCGGCCACGCGCCTGCACGGTGTAGAGGAGCTGAGTGAGCTGCCAGCAGTCGAGGCCGGAGAGCATGGTTCAAGGCTCATATCAGCGCGGGCATCCACGCCGAAGCGGTCGCGCACGATGGCGGCTATGTAGGCGGTGGAGAGTTCCCAATGCCTGGCGCGGTCGCGTATCGTCCATATCAGGGCGGCGGCATCGGTCTGGGGTGTGTTGTCGGCCATGGGTTTGAGGCCAATGATAGCGCGGAGGGCGTTGCACAGCGGCACATAGTGTTTCTGGCTGAGCTTGAGCCATGAGTCAATACCGCCGCAACGGTCGGCGGTGAATTAGTGGTACGTCAGGCATGACACGTAACTGGGGTGGAAGGAGGGACTGAACTGGGACGAACGCCTGCTGGAGGCCATAGCCGCCCCCGGCAACCTCCGCAGGGCATACCGGAAGGTGAAGAGAAATGGAGGGGCTGCGGGAGTCGATGGGATGAACATCGATGACGTAGCCGAATGGCTCAGAGCACACCCGGGAGAACTGAGACAAAGCCTGTTACAGGGCAGCTACCAACCGCAGGACGTAAGGGGAAAGAGCATCCCCAAACCCAACGGCGGGGAGCGAAATCTGGGTATACCGACGGTCATCGACCGCATTGTTCAGCAAGCCTTTGTGCAGGTGCTCACCCCATACTCGACCCGCAGATGAGCGAGTCAAGTTATGGATTTCGCCCGAATCGAAGCGCCCATGATGCCTTGCGCAGCGCAAGCACATACGCGCAGGAAGGCCGCAGTATTGTGGTCGACCTAGACTTGGAAAAGTTCTTCGACAAGGTGAACCACGACGTGCTCATGGCACGCCTGAAGAGGAAGATATCGGACAAGCCTACATTATAGGAGCAGCAGGCGCATTACGAGTAAGCAAGGAAAAGGTGGCGAAATTCAAGGAGAAAATCCGCGAAATCACCCGCCGAAACCGAAGTCTCCGACTCGGAGAGACGATAGAGGAACTCAACGCCTATATACGCGGCTGGGGTAACTATTACAAACTGGCAGCGATACAAAAGAAGGCAGAAAAGCTGGATGGATGGGTAAGACGCAAGCTGAGAGTAATCAAACTCAAACAGAGCAAACGCGTCTACACCATAGCCTGCTTCCTGCGAGATGAAGGGGTCAGAGAAGACCATGCCTTTATGGTAGCAGGGTCAGGGAAAGGGTGGTGGCGACTATCCAAGACGAGGGAGTCCCACCGAGCCTTGGGAAAGGAGTGGTTCAGGAAACAGGGGGTAGTCTCATTGCAGAGCGTAGTCTGTAAAGGTTAGGAAACCGCCGTATGCCATAAAAGGCACGTACGGTGGTGTGTGAGGGGGCGAAAGCCCCCTACACGATTGCAAAACAAAAAGCCCCGGGGATGCCGGGGCGGGGCGAATTAAGGGGGGGATGGCGAACAGTTAGCCCTTAGAAAAACTTTTGGATATTTCTCAGCATGAAACCAATGGCTATGGATACGGCTCCGGTGCTCAGAGTTTTTACATCCTCTACCGGAAGCCAACGCCTCTCTTCAGGACCAATATAATGCCAAAGTACAACCATGCTAAGAACCAATACACTGATGCAAAGCCCCCATACTAGAATAACCCATGCCCAATGAACATGCACGCGTTTGCTTCGCTCCAGCTCTTTCTCATCCTTTGCTTGCTTTTCAATAAGCTGCTGCTCCGACATCCCTCCTATCTGGGATGAATCAAGCTTGCCGACTGCCGCAATTTTTTCATCAAATTTCATCGAGGCTGCAACCAACTTTTCATCCGCTTTCATGATTGCAATCTCTTCATCCTCTGCTGCGGCTTCCGCTGTTGCGGCTATTGTCTCATCCAACTTTGTAGCACTCATTACCTTTCACGCACATTGTGGAGTTAACATTTCCTTGAAATACAGAGCCATTTGCCACAGCGGAATCTTTGAGTATTTGCCACATTTCCACGCAGCATCCCATGGCGATTTCTCCATGTGTGAAAGTCTTACCAAGTGCGTAGCGGTTAAATTGCCCAGCTTATCCATGACACACTCAACCACGGCAAGAGCCTCTGCATCTTGATTAAGCGAATCTGTTGCTTGCAAGGTGCCACTCACAACTCCCGCACCATAACGTTTCAATCAATGGTACAAAGTTGGTATCACAGGGCCATAAGTCCACGCTTGAATTTCCTCGTGAAAAAGCGGATGCTCCAAGATAGCCAACGCGAACCCCTGAACAAAATACACCAGCTTTTGAAGCTTCAAATTCGTAATCTCAATATTTTTCTCCCTTGCAACAGTCAGAACACAGTTAGCCACCGCTTCTACTGAGTAGAAATTGTAGTTTACCTTGCACATGGCTTATCTCCTTTCCTTTATAGACAGTTCCGGTGAAGTCGAACCACCTGTGCTCCACCCCACCGTAAGCACATTCTAGCATTTGTTACCGTAACACTCAAGCCTATGTTCTGTCTTTTAGCCGTTTTTCGCTCCCACATGGTGCTTATTTTACACGCCAAAGCCCCTTTGTCAAGGGATGCCGCACTCCTCCAGGGAGAACTCCCCCTGGTCTGGTACAAACAAAAAGCCGAGGCTTTCCGCCCCCGCTCGCTTTTTTTTAATCTTTCGGCTTGCTCTCCCTCTTCCTCACCAGCAGCCACGCCCCATTGATTCCATCATGGCACAGCTGCCCCACATATTCCCAATACATAGGTATGGCATGCACCCTGCGAACATCCTGCCAGCGCCCCTCATGCTTCTGCGCCCGCTCCAGTTCCTCCCGCGTCACATGCACTGCCCCGTATACATAGCCCGGGCTGTTGTTCATATCCGGCACACTCACCACCTCCAGTGGCCATTGCCCCTTGTTCCGCTGAAACTTCACCACCTCAACCTCATTATCCCGCCCCACCAGCATCCCCAGCAATACTATCGCCACCAGCAACAGCACGCTGTTCACATTGAATCCTTGTAAAAATGATTTCATGGTTCGTCTCCTTTCTGTAAAAACTCCTTCTCAGCTCTCATTTCCTCCTCTGCTATGTGCTCTGCAATCCATGGGGTAAATGAGGTGAGCCCCGTTTTTTGACCACCGGCGTAAGCTTTTAAGGAATACCTAAAGCCGATGCTTGGAGCTGGGGTTAGATTACTATTTTTTCACGTTGATTGTCAACTCTTTTTTTTGCGATTTTGTAGTGTATGCAAGTTGTAAAATCAAATGCGACACCGAAAGCCCGCCCAAAAAGTCTCCATAGGAGCCCAAACTGCCCTAGCAGGATGGGGGGATAGGGGGAAGGACGACAATGAGTCCTTCCCCCTTGTGGAAGCGATGAAATAAAAAAAGGGTGCTTTTCGGTGTTGTAGGTGGCATAATGCCAGTGAAGCAAAATACAAACAACACTTAACTCAGATGAAAAGCACCCAAGGCGATTGTATAGCACCTTCCAGAAAAGGCAAGCATATAAATGAATCCGAACGACAGCAAATTGAGTATTGGCGCATCAAAGGTAAAGTATTACTGAGATTGCTACTCTGCTACAGCGACATCGTTCTACCATACACCGGGAACTCAAGAGAGGTACTGTAACAAATAAAAGAAGCGACTTGTCTGAGTATCAGGTCTACCGGGCTCAGCGAGCTCAGGATGACTACGTGCGCAATAGTGGAGCCGGTGGTCCTTATCTGAAACTTTCTTGGGATTCTAAAGAAGCTAAAAGATAACATGACCTTATGACAATCAACAAATTGTCACCTTATGCAGCTATTGAGATAGCCCGACAGGAAAATCTCAACATAAACTTCTCCGCGCGAAGTCTTTACAACTACATTCATCAATATAACTACCCCATAACAGAAGATCGGCTACCTATGAAAAACAAAAGAAAAAAAGGCAGCAAGAGCCGCTCTGCACGGCTCGCTCGCAACAATGTTAAAGGGGACAGCATTGAGAAGCGTCCTGTTGAAATAAACGAGAGGAATGAAGTCGGACATTGGGAAATGGATCTGGTAGTTGGAGCCAAGGGGGGTAAAAAGGTCCTCCTGGTGCTTACGGAACGCAAAACTCGCTATGAGTATATTATTCTATTGAAAGACAAGAGTCAAAAAAGTGTTACCTGGGCTCTTAACAAGGTAGAGCGACAGTATGGCTCAAAGTTATTCAGAGAAACCTTCAAAACTATCACTTGCGACAACGGTTCCGAATTTCTTGATTTTCAATCTTTTGAAAAGTCATTATTCAATAAAACGCGCAGAACAAAACTTTATTACGCTCAGCCGTTTTCCTCATTTGAACGCGGCAGCAACGAAAACGCAAATCGTTTAATAAGACGTCTTTTGCCTAAAAAACAACATTTGATACGCTTACGCAAAACGATATCAATCGCCTCGCCGAATGGATGAATCGTTACCCACGACGCATCTTTAAAGGAAAATCTGCTCGCCTCATGGCACGTACAGAAAAGCTCCATTTTATCAAATTTACAGCCTAAATAGAAGAAAAATCACTTACTGTCGCATTTGGTCTTGCAATTCAGCCTGCTGCGGGGCACCTTCGGGCAGCACCAATGCCATATTCCGGCTGACCATAAATCCGGCAAGGTCAGTATACCTCAATCCGGTAAAATATCGAGCTCCGATTTGCTCGGCGAAAAACGCATTTTTCGGAAAGAATAGTTTTTCCGATTGCATGAGCCCCAAGGGTGTGATAGTATAATGGTGCTATGTTAAAAGGAATTTCCCCCGTTATTTCCCCTGAATTGCTCAAGATACTGGCCGAAATGGGCCATGGTGATGAGATTGTGTTCTCCGATGCTCACTTCCCCGGTCACACGTTCAACAGTACAGTTGTGCGTGCAGACGGTCTGGGGGTGGATACTCTGCTGGCCGGCCTCATTCCCCTGTTCGAACTGGATGCTTACGCCACCCCCGTGGTGATGATGCAGGCCGTGCCCGGTGACACCCTCGACCCCGCAGTGGAGGCCAAATACCGCGCCGCTCTGGGCTATGACGGCGAGATTGAGCGCGAAGAACGCTATGCCTTCTACGAGCGTGCCAAGAAGGCCTATGCTGTGGTCGTCACAGGCGAGACGGCCAAGTACGGCAACATCATCCTCAAAAAAGGCGTAACCCCCGTTTGCTGAGCCGGCCGTGTACCGAATCTGCAAAACCATTGAGCTGGAGAGCGGGCACCTGCTCTCCAAGCACCCCGGCAGCTGCGCGTTCCCGCACGGGCACACGCGCAGCGTCGAGCTTGTTTTCGCCGCTGAAACGCTGGATGAAAACGACATGGTGCTCGACTTCAAAGCCATCAAAGAGATGATGGGCGAGTTCCTGGAGCAGTTCGACCACTCGCTCTGCATGAACACCGACGACCCGCATTTCGATGAGTTCCGCCGTATCTACGGCGAGCGCATTATCCCCTTCGAGCAGCAAGACCCCACCAGCGAGGCCATGGCCCACACCGTGTTCCGATTCGCGGAGGCCGCCCTGGCACGCGCCACACAGGGAATCGGCACTGCCTACCCTGTGCGTGACTGCGTGCACCTGGAGCGGGTGCGCGTGTGGGAGACCTCCTCCAGCTGGGCGGAATACAGCAAAGACTAAAGCTCCCCCCATGGAAAAGCACTGGCTGAAGCAGTCCTGCGACAACCGCGACCTGGTCATCTTCATGCTCGGGTGGGCTGCTACGCCGAATGCCGTGCTGCACATCGACCCGCCGGGCTGCGATGTGCTGGCCTGCTGCAACCACTGCGGAGAGCCGGAGGTTCTGCCGGCGGCCGATTTTGCGCGATACCGCCGTATCTACCTCTTTGCCTGGTCTTTCGGAGTATGGGTGGCTGAGCAAAGCTGCCGCGAGCTGCCCCTGCACCGGGCCGTAGCGCTGAATGGCACCCCCTATCCCGTTGACCCGCGCTGGGGTATGCGGTTGAAGGTGGTGCTTCGCAGCATGCAGACGATTGCCCGCAATGGCGGAACAAATGAATTCGCCGCCGGCGGCGCAGCAGCAGAGGGGCGCTACATCCCCACCGGCCCTTACCCCGACCGCTCGGCGGATGAAAAGGTGGCAGAGCTCATCAACCTCTCCGAGCGCGCCAAGGGCCACTCTGCCGCCCACCTTACCTGGCACCGCGCCTATATCGCCGACAAAGATGAAATATTCCCCCCGGCCCGCATGCGCGACTACTGGGGCTCGGTGGGGCTGGGCACCGAGTTCAATAGCTACCATTACCCCTTCAGCAATCCTGCCATCGTGCTCGATGAACTGTAGAGTCTGCCGGTGAACAAAGGGGTGGGTCATATTTCAAATACGTTTGCGCGGATTTGACCTAAAATAAATTGACATCGAGGCGCCTTCTTGCTAGAATGCAGGCATGGCAAACGAACTCAATAAAGCACTGTGGATAACGGTAGGTGGTCTGCTGGGCACGGCAGTGACCTGTTACTTGGTCAATCGCGTGCAAAACGAGCGAACTCTCGACCGAGAGTACAATGACATGCTGAACCGCGTCAATGCGCGCACCGCCCACCTGCGAGAGGCAGTGACCCGCGCCGTCAAAGCGCAGGTACGAGTAACGGTGACCCACGGTTTCGGCGGGGCAGACGAAGTGATAGCTCTGACCCCGGCTGAGCTCGACAAGTTACAGTCCATCATGCCCCACCTTGAGAGCGCCCCCCTGCCTGAGCGAACTGTGTGGAAACGCCGCCGCCATGGGCTGAGCAACCACGTTAAATCTCCCGCTTTCTACCGCCACCTGGCCAGCCTGGAGTTCCTGGACGCCGAAGGCTCCCTGCTCGATGATCTCATGCTCAACCAACCCATTCTGAAGGCTGAAAATGCTGCCGCCTATCGCCGCACCGGCTGCAGCACCTCATACATGCTGCCCGCGGCTGAGCTCGAGCGCTTCGAAGCGCTGCCCGGTATCATCGCAGCCCGCAACTACAAGCCCAGCTGATTCAACTCCCGGCTTTTTCAACTGACTGCCGCCACATTTCCCGCCGGGGTGTGGCGGCAGTTCCGTTTTAAGCAATCCCCATCACTTATCCTTTGCAGAAAGCACCCTGATTTTGTAACCGGGCAAAATCTGCCAGGTATAGATGGTGCCGTTATCTGAGTGTGTGGTAAAGGTGGTGGAGTTCAGCCAGCGAAAGCGGTGGGGATAGAGGTGGGCATACTCAGCGCGCGCATAGTACTTCTCTTGCGTTCCGAAAACCTGCGAGTAGGTCAGTCGCACACGCTCGGGTAGCACATAGGGGGTGCCATCATCGGCCAGCAGGTAATGGGTCGCGTCTGTGGGCTTCGTGGTCAGGCGGAACATGTATTTTTCTTCCCCACTGCGCGGGCAGCAAAGCTCCAGCACCTGCCCCAGCTCATTAGCCTCGCTGTACTCAACCGCGAAATTGCCTGTCTTATCGCCCAATTCTCTGGCGGCGCGGTACCCGTCGCTGTCACCACTCTGCACCAACTCTATCCTATTGTCGGGCAGCAATCGCCAGGTATACCAAGAACCGTCTTCGGCATACGCGCAGAACTGCTCCGCGCTCAACCAGCGGAACGCATAGGGGCGTAGCGGGGTATTCTGCTCCTGCCGGTAGTACCACGAATCCGCACTGTTCATATTCACGGCCTCGGGCAGGTGGTAGATACTTCCGTCAGCATTGCGCAGCAAAACGCTGACGGAAGTGCGGTCGGTTGTATTCTCGAGCCGGAATATCCAATGCTTCTCCGCCCCTGTGGTGCGGCAGAGAACAACCTGTTGCCCTCGCTCATTCGCCGGGCCGGTGCTCAGGCGGTAATCGTGCTCAGGTATCACGAAGTTCTCGAGTTTATCGTACAGGAACTTGTGACGCACGGTGGGCAGGTCTTCACGGTTCCGGTAGGTCAGCACAAAACCATCTTCCTGCAACTCGATTCCTTTCATGTCAAACCAGCCGACATGCGAACCGGTAAAGACCCGGCCGACATACTCAAACATATTTTCAGAATTGCGGCGATAGACCACATAGCAGCCGCAGTTCCAGTTCCCCAGCGTGTCCAGGAAAATGATAAGCACATCACCCGCCGGGTCGGTTGTCCAATCCACCGCACGGCCAAGCCATTCGTCGTCGTTGGCCGAGGGCGCCGTATCCCAGAGCGCATACCAAATCAGCTCAGGTTGCTCGGCCGGCACCGGTTGTTTGTCACCCCATATCGCCCAGTATTTACCATCGTACCAGCCGGTATTCGGGAATGCTTCCGCCGCGGCCATACAGCGGTTCACCGCGTTGTCAGGCTTGGGCATACGCTGCGACTCATGTTGCGTAGGCTCAATAGCTTGCAATACCGGGGCAGCAACAAACAGGCCGCCCATCATAAGGGAGTTGTAGAAAGATTTCATGCGGCCGCAAGCATACTCGCAACCGCATGAAAGGTCAAGCAAATAATCAAAGGCTCATGCGGCTGTTCACTCAGCTCATGCGGCTGAGGATAGCGCGCAACTCCAGCTCGAAGGCCTGCAACTCAACGGCAGTGGGTGTACCACTGAGTTCTGACCAGCCGAAACGCCCCATCTGGTCAATCTGCCACGAGCCGCTGGTGCCGCTCGGGAACGTGCACTTACCCGAAATGAGAGTACCGGGCAGCTGCAGGTCATCCAGCGTGACGGTGGGTTTGACATTGGCGCCGGGGGCTGCGACGGGAGTGGGTTGAGCGGGAGCCGTGGTTCGGGTTGCAGGTTCTGACTGCGGAGCCGGTGCAGGCTCAGGTGTGGGTTTCGGCTGCGGACGGGCTATCTCGATACCGTGGTCGAGCAGCAGAAAACGCACCTCCATATAGGTGAGGTGTACTCCGCACTCAGCGGCAAGGTTCTTCTGTATACCGTTGAGGTCTACGCCGTAGCTTGCCCAGCGGCGCACCATTTCCAGCTGCTCATTGCTCACTTTTGCACTCATGGCGCTATCTTACTCTCTACCCGCCCTCGTGACAAGCCGCAAGTGTGGCAGTGAAAGAACGAAGTGTGATTTTCGTGGGCACAAAAATCTTAAAAAATGTGCGATGATACTTCATAAAAGTTCCTCCGACGGGCGTCTATCTGTATAGAAACGAAAAAAGCGAGTTGTATGAAGACACTATTCACCTGGGGAATGTTGGGGGCAGTTGCCTGCAGTGTGGTTCATGCCGGGCAGACAGCAGAGGTAAGGCAACTTTGCTCTGCCGCTGAGCAATTTGCAGCAGTGCTTGAGCAGGCACTGAGTGCCCTGCAGTCGGTTGAGGGGCGTGAGCAGGCAGATGCTGCCGCCGAGACCGTGCTGGCGGTGCACACGGCTAAGGGAAAGTTACTCGCCGCCTGCGATGCCCAGGATGCCACAGGTACAAGTGTGGGAGAACTGATTGATACAGAGCCGGAAGTGCGCCGTGTGCTCTTACTGATACCGGGCGAGCAGTTCACGCGGGCGGTGCAGCGTGAACTGGCGGCGGGGTGCCATGGTTCCACCCGTTTGTGGTGCGCGCTGCACAATACACGGCAGAATGACACACCGGCAGAACTCGACGCCCCGCTGAGCGATGCAGATGCCGCCACGCTGCGCGAGGTCGAGGCCGCGCTGCGCTTGCTCAGCGACATGCACCGGGCGCGGGAGAATCACCGGCTCCCTACACCCGCTCAAGTTGCCGAGTTCTGCCGGGCGGTACGCGCTACACGCCCCGGGATGGCGGCTGTTCAACAACACCCTGTCGCAGCCATGCGCCTGAGCCAATTAACGGTACAGCATCGCCGACAGCTGGAGACTTTCGCCATGAGCGGATTTTACCAACAGGCCGATTTGCGTAAGTTGATGCTCGAAGAGGGTGACAATTTCATCACAGTCCTGATTTCCCCGGAATTTCTGAACCAACTCAACCCGAAAAAATCATGAAAGGTGTTCTTTCTCTCATCTTATGTGCCTGTTCACTTTGTGCTGCAGAAGCAGCTTCTTATGCCCGGCCGGAAGAGTTCGGCAGTACCCCACTCAAACTCTGTGCAGCGGAGCATATCACCCCCTCACCCATGCGGCAGTGGCACATTGCCGGTGAGCCGCCGCTGCGGGCTGCTCTGGTTAGCATGCAGGGGGAGTGGGGAAAGAGGGCGCGCGTGACCCTGCGCACTCCCACCGGTCGCAGGCTTACCTTGCCGGTAAGGGTGCTGAGCGATGCAGATTTGGATGCCGTGCGCACCTGGTTGCGCGAGAATGAGTTTACAACCATCCGCACCTATACCCATGGTGAACTGAAAGCCAGGGTGCTCAGCGTGAGCTATGCCGCCGGGGTGCAGATGAGCAGCAGTGGTCCCCGGGCTACACCGGACCGCAAGCGCTTGCTGGTGAGCCTGGCTGAGCAGGATGGCACCGTGCACACCTTCATCTGCGCCGCAGAATCCATGAGCGAGCAGGATAGGCAGATGGCGCGCCGCACCGGCAAGCTGACCAACGATGTGCGTGTGCTGCACGAAGATTCGCTGAAGTTGCTGCTGGCACACATGGAAGACCACCCCTCGCCCACGGAGCCTGCGGCTCTGCCGATTGCGGCTGATTTGCCCGAGGCTCTGGCCTGTGCGGCTCTGCGAGATGTCAGTATTGTGCACATCACCCTGGGACCGCGAGGCTGCGAGGCAGACAAAGCCTTGCGGCGCTACCTGAGCGAGCACCCCGGCGCGGCCGCCGTCTGGGCACAGCGGCATGTGTTCCTCATCTGCTATCGTGATTCACAGGGAAAGTTGCCCGAGCAGTGTCTGAGCGACCTTACTCAGCTTTATCGTCACCACAATCTCCCCACCACACGCAACTTCAGTGACGAAACGTCCTATGACACCAATCTCTGTTCTCAGCAGGTCATCGGGCGACTTTTCGTTCAGCCGCAGAATGCTCTCGTGCCGCCCGGGGAATCCACCTACGGCTTTCAATACACCCCGGCAGAGTTACAGAAACTCAGCCCGGCAGAAATCACCTTCGGACCGGGTCTTCGCTACAGGAATTAACCCTATCCCGTTGCCCTTCTTATATGAAAAAATCGTTATTTTTACTTTTCAGTCTTGCGCTTTCCTCCGGTGCGGAGGTGCTGAACCCGACCTGCCCGGCTGAGGTCAATTTTGCAGACTACTACCGCACACCCGATGCTGCTCTGAACCGCAAATACTACGCCACTCAGGCAGAGATTCAGCGGCGCGGGAACCACTTGCTGTACAACCCGAAAGATGATGCTGCCTTTCTGGCTTTCTGCGATCCGGCGCTACCATACGCAGATGTGATGCTGCCGGAAGACCGCGACAGCATACCCGAAGGGGGTGAAGAGGTTATATCCCTTGCCGTGTGGTACAAGCACTTGGTGGCGACCATGAATGTCGGGGCGGCTCTCACGGCGAATCAGCGCCCGGAGTTCCTGCTGGCTATGCGCGACTCTCTCACCACCAAACGTGAATATGAATTGCAGCTGCAGCGTATACTGCGAATCATTGCGGAAGATGAGCAACTCACGGAAGATGAGCTGGGGATTCTGGCGCACCTGCTCGAGAGCTGGTATGGAATTGAGGACAACCCGCTGGTGCAGGCTCGGCAGCTGCAATTTATCATGCGCGGGTTCAGGGGCGGCAAGCCGGTGTGTCTGAGCACGCAGCAGGAGGTTCTGCTCCATGCCCGCTATCCGTACCTCACCCCCTTGCTGCATGCGGAGCGAGCGCTCAACGGGCAGGCAGCTCTGCGCGTAGACCGTTCGCAGCAGTGGCACCTTCACTTGCTCCACAATCTGCTCTGGCAGCATACTGAGGGGGCGGTATTGCTGGCCCGCAAGCTGAACCAGCCCGGCTACGAACTGTTGCGGCGGGATTCCGCCGCTTTGCCGGACTACCTGAGTTACAAAGGGATAACTTACTACCGCACCTTGGGACAGGAAGTGCCGCAGAGCTGCCTGACCGCCCTCGCCGTGCGGGATTTCGAGAGTCCGGCCGCAGCGGCACGGGTGGTGAAAGAACAGAACTCTACCCTGCCCCGGGAGCTGCGCCCGCTGGCTCCGCGCTGTGTGTTGGCACTGGGCGGAAATCAGTCTGCCTGGGTGCCGGTGAAGGTGACGCCCGATGGCGTGCACCCCGACTGGCCGGATGCCTCCGCCGTCACCCTTCCCATGTGGAGTCCCGACTTGCTGGGATTGGCAGATAAAGGAGCCGCTACCGTGCAGGCGGCATTCGGTGCTGACCTGGCCGCGCTGGAGAAACTGCTCACAGCCCTGCGCGATACCCATGGAGCAGCCGGAGTGGTGCTGGCCGATATGCTGCGGGAGTGCGACCGTGTGCGCCCGGTGTACCGAGATTTCGTGTTCCCGGTGTTTGCGCGTATTGCGCTGTATTGCGAGGCCGACGGCCTGACGGTGGATTTCAATCCGGAGCAGCAGAACTTCGAGATTCGGGAGATGACCTGCTCCAATAAGCCTATCGTGAACGATGCTCTGTGCCGCGCTCCGCAGTTGTTGCACCGCCTGACCCTACAGCTTGCCCTGCTCGAAAAACATGGGCACCGCCCTGAGTTGGAGCGGGCCTGCGCTCAGCTGGCTCGTGTGCTCAACCGCAGTAACCTCTGGCCGCTGGTCATCTGCCAGCGCGAGCTGCGCGGATTCTCCCCGCAGGCTCTGCTCACACTTTTCGCTTACTATGAAGGGGAGCGAGAACCGCTGGCTACCTATGGCGAGGCCATGGGCATGCGCAGTGAGATGAGCCTGGCGGCATACGCTCATGAGGACGAACTGGCTGAGCGTTTGCAGCTTGTGGCAAAAGTAACCGGAGCCCTTCCGGTTACAGCGGAGCAAGGTCGGGCGGCCGCGACCGAGCTGCTGGCCGTGGCCGCAAAACACCCCGATGGCTCCGTATTGGCCGACACGGCAGAGCTGCTGCTGCGGCACGGCTATGCAGAATTGTTGCCTGCCTGTACCGAGTTGCCGCCGGCTGCCCTCTGTGGCAGCTATGCCGGTAACGGCCTGTTACTCATACGCTACTATCTCAGTGCCAACAACCGCCCTGCTGCACAACAGGTGCTTGCCATCATGGCGCAGGATGCCGCTACCGATACGACCCCGGCTTTCCGTCTGGCCTGTGCGCTGCTCTCTGCCGACCCCGCTGAGCAGGCGCGCCTGCGGAAAGATGCGCTCATCCTTGCCATGTTCTACCGTCATGTAGATCACCGCGTGTACGATGCCTGGCGAGATGCTCTGGCGCGCGAAGGCGAGCAGGTCGAGGATATCATGAAAGCGGAACTCCTGCTCAGTGGCGGGCGCAGTGTCGGCATTACCCCCGAGCTCGCCCGGCATTACGAAAAATCAGGTCAATGGGCAACGGCGGCTTTCTGCTACGAGTATCTCGTGGCAGTGGGAATCTCAACCGCCTCCCCTTACGGCAAGACACCCACTCAGGCCGATATCTGCCGCTATCGCGCCGCCGCAGAGGCCTGCCGGGCAAAGTGAGGCAAACCGGCAGCCGTTATCTCGTGGGGTGAATTTCACTTGACATCCATCGTTTTCCTGTTACCATAAACGAGTTATGTGGTTTTACCTACAACCCTGTATCATGCCGTTGCTGGTGGTGGCGATGGTGATTTTCATCGCATATTATATGTACAGGAATCGCAAATCCGGGCAGGGGAACAGCTGTGCTCTGGGCTGCGCGCTGTGTTGTTGTGGCACCGTCTGTCTGTTCCTGGCAGCGGTTTTCCTCGGGATGCTCGATTCCGCCTTCGGCACTAAAACACTCTATCGGGATGCCGGCCGCCACTGGTATATGGAAACCTATGAGATTGACACCACTCGCTTTTACAGTGTAGGGGTAACTCCGGCCGGCGACCTGTGCGAAAGCGGGCAGCCCTGGTACAGTGCCATCGGCTTTCAGGGTGGCACGGCCGGTTGGAAACAATACCCCACCGAGCTCTATCTGCGCCAGCAGAGCGGCGCACTCCATTACTTCAATTTCAAGACCGCTACCGTCACAGACCTGGGCAATGTGCCGACAGACGTCCCCATGATACCGGTTGAAGAGTTCTTCCGCGAGCTCTGAGCCGTCTCAACAAAACTCGGGCGGGGTGCACCTCGGGGGCAATTACTCTGTTGCCTCTGCCGAAGAAGCCTGCTCGGCGGGTTCGGTGGGCTCTGTCGGTGCGGGCTTTTCTTTCTTCTTCTTTTCCTTTTTGATGTTGAACTGATTGGCAGCAGCATCAAAGCCATGGGAAAGAGTCATAAGGGTGGCCGCAGCGGCACGGGCGAGGGCATCCTGCAACAAAGGCCGCTCATCGGGTGCAAACTTGCCGAGCACATGGCTGACCATTTGTTTGCAGCCGGGGGCGGAAATTCCCACGCGCAGGCGAGGGAATTTCTCCGTACCGAGGTGGGCAATGAGGCTCTTCATGCCATTGTGCCCGCCGGCGGAGCCACCGGCACGCAGCCGCATGGCCCCGACGGGGAATGCAATATCATCGTACACCACGAACACTTGCTCAGGCTCCCACTTGTAGTAGCGCATGAGAGGGCCGACACTCTCACCCGAGGCGTTCATGTAAGTCTGCGGTTTAACCAGTAACACGCCCGGACCGGCGGCCAGCTCAGCCTTGCGTGCCTTGTCGGTTTTCCACTCGGCACCGAAATGAGCTGCCAGCAAATCCAGCACCATAAACCCGACGTTGTGGCGGGTTTCGGCGTACTCACGGCCGGGATTACCCAGACCTACGATGATTTTGACAGGCAACATCAGTTCCCGCTGATCCCCAGCGCATTGAAGGTGATATTACGATTTACGGCATTCAGGTAAGCGCGGGCAGAAGCCTCGATAACGTCCGTTGCAGCCCCCTTGCCGGAAATAGGCTTGCAACCGCTCTCGCAGTCACCGAACTGCACCTTCACGCTCACTTCGCCGAGGGCGTCCTGACCGGTGGAGGTAGCGCGCACGTTGTAGTCCACCAGCTCACCGTGGGTCTGGGTGATTCGGTCGATAGCCTTGAAGCAGGCATTCACCGGGCCGTTACCAATGGCGCAGTCGGTGTACTCCTCATCATCTTTCACCAGAGTGACGGTAGCCGTGGGGCGGGCGGAATCGCCACCAATGAACTGGATGTGGCTCATCTTCCACACACCGTTACTGGTGTCGAGAGAGTCATCCACCAGCGAGGAGAGGTCATCGTCATACACGAACTTCTTGCTGTCGCCCACTTTCTTGAATCGCTCAAATACGGCGCTCAACTCATCGTTGGAAAGGGTGTGGCCCAGCTTCTCCAGTCGGGCTTTCACAGCTGCGCGACCGGAGTGCTTGGTGAGCGGAAGCTCCGTCTCGCCCCAGCCGACTTCCACGGGGTCGATGATTTCGTACGTCTCACGCTTGGCGAGAATACCGTGCTGGTGAATACCCGAGGAGTGGGCAAAGGCGTTCTCGCCCACGATGGCCTTGGAACGCTGCACGAGCATACCGCTCATGCGGGTCACCACGCGGCTGGTCTTCACGATTTCGCGGGTGTTGAGGTTGTGGGGCTGGCTTCCCTTCTCGAAGCCGAAAGGCTCGGGGCGGGTTGAGAGCGCCATGGCCACCTCCTCAATAGCGGTGTTACCGGCGCGCTCGCCAATGCCATTGATAGTACCCTCCACCTGGCGTGCACCGGCATGCACGGCAGCCAGCGAATTCGCCACAGCCATACCGATATCGTTGTGACAGTGCACGGAAATAACGGCCTTGTCAATATTCTTCACATTGTCCTTCAGGTACTTGATGATGGCAAAGTACTCAGTCGGCGTAGTGAAGCCAACGGTATCGGGAATGTTCACGGTGGTGGCACCGGCATCGATAACGGCCTCCACGACCTGAGCAAGATAGTCATGCTCCGTGCGGCTGGCGTCCTCCGCCGAGAACTCCACGTCATTCACCAGGCTCTTGGCCAGCTTCACACCGGCCACAGCCATCTCGATAATCTCCTCCTTGCTCTTCTTGAGCTTAAACTCGCGGTGCAGCGGGCTCGTGGCCAGGAACACATGAATTCGCCCGCGCTCCCCGGCAGGTGCCACGGCGGCAGCAGCCTGGCGAATGTCATTCTCCACGCAGCGGGCCAGACCGGCTATGCGGCACTTCTTCACCGTGCGGGCAATCGTGTGCACAGACTCAAAGTCACCGTCCGAAATGCAGGGGAAACCGGCCTCAATCACATCCACACCTAGCTTTTCGAGCTGACGTGCAACCTCCAGCTTCTGGCGGAGATTCATGGAAGCTCCCGGACACTGTTCACCATCGCGCAGCGTGGTATCGAAGAATAATACTTTGTCGCTCATAGCTAATGTTTGTGTTGATGTTTAAGGAACCTGCATTTTACACACATTCTGAAAAAAATCAAGCCCTGAGCGCGTCACTTTCCACACTTTCTACTTGCAGAGGGTCTCTGAAAATGCTACCCTACGGGATAGAAGCGCGATTTGCTCCCCAACGCGCCATGTTCAAAAAGATAATACCATGAAACTTCGTTTCCGCAAACTCATCAGCACCCTGTGCTGTGCGCTGGCCGTGGCCACTGCCGCCCTGCCCCAGTCACAGGCCGTTGTCATTTACCCCCATCCGCAGCACAACGGGCTGCGCTCCGTCACCACCAAAGTGACCGATGTACAGGTTCTGCTGCGCACCCCTGAAAGCAAGGGGAAAATGTGGGACAGGCTGCCCGCTGTTGCCGAGGGGTACGCCATCGACATCACCCCGGGTAAGCTCACCATCTATGCGAATGACGAAAGCGGGGTCTACTACGCCCGCCAGAGCATCATTCAGATGCTCTACAACGTGGAAGACGCCACGCTGGCTCACAACGATGTGTTTGCCGACAAGACACTGCGCGAGGTTACGCGCCTGGGCGAGCTGCCCATGGGGATTGTTGTCGACTGGCCCGACCTTCCCGCACGCGGCATAGTGGAGGGCTACTACGGAGCTCCGTGGAGTTTCGAGGCTCGCTGCTCGATGTTCCGCTTCATGGGGCGCAACAAGATGAATACCTACATCTACGCCCCGAAAGATGACCCCTACCACCACGGCCTCGGCTGCTATGAGCCCTACCCTGCCTCCAAGGCTGCCGAGCTGTCAGATTTGGTGAAATATGCCCGGCGGCACCATGTGCGTTTTGTATGGGCCATTCACCCGGCTAACACCGTAAACTGGAATAACAACGGCGGCAAACCGCAGCTCGATGCCCTGTGCGATAAATTGAAGCAGATGTACGACCTGGGCGTGCGCGACTTCGGGGTGCTGGTAGATGATTCGAGCGGTGAAATCGGCAAGGCCGAGCGACAGGTGCAGCTCACCAACTACATACTCGAAAACTTCATCCGCAAGCACCCGGACGTCAACCAGACCCTCATCATGTGCCCCACCGGCTACAACCGCAGCTGGACCAACACACAGTTCCTGCAGACTCTCGGCAAGGGGCTCGATAAATCCATACCTACCATGTGGACCGGTGACACCGTGGTACACGACATCACTCTGGAAGGCCAGAAATGGGTGAATGAGCAGGTAAAGCGCCCCACCTTCATCTGGTGGAACTGGCCCTGCAATGACTTCAAGCGCAGCCGCCTGTCCATGGGTCGCACCTATGGGCTCGATACCGACCCCGACATGAAGAACCAGATGAGCGGGTTCGTGGCCAACCCCATGGAACATGCCGAGGCCAGCAAGGTCGGCCTGTTCGGTGTGGCGAACTATACGTGGAATATTGAAGATTTCGAGTCCAATACCACCTGGGATGCCGGCATACGCCGTCTCTACCCCATGCACCGCGATGCCATGAAGGTATTCTGCGCGCACAATTCTTACCTGCTGCCCAACGGCCACGGCTACTACCGTGAGGAATCCGTGCACATTGCCGATACGGCCAATCAGTTCATCGCCAGCCTGCAAGCGAATAAACCCGACAAGAAGGCTGCCCAGCTGCTCCAGATAGAATTCGACCGCATGGTCAGCGCCGCCCGCGAACTCAAGCATACACAGAACCCCATCGCCGGACTCTGCACCGAAATTCGCCCCTGGCTCGATCAGTTCGAGCTGACAGGCATAGCCGGTTCATCCATCATGACCACCTTCGCGGCGAAAGATGATTACGCCTTCCACTACTTCTTCGACACCGTGCAGGCTATGTACGACATGCGCTCCACCCTGCGCAATGAATGGAGCCACAGCGGCGTACGACAGGTAGATGATGTCGAGGTAGCCGCCTTCGCCATGACCCCGGTGGTGAACGCGGCCTTTGCCTACCTCAACTCGCGCGTCTACGCCGAACTTTCCGGACAGGAACGCCCGGTGCCCAAATTCTCAGCCTCCACAGGCAACGCCGCGAAGGAACCTGCCAAGCTCATGGATGGCCGCCCCACTACCTTCTGGTCGAATGACGCCCGCCAGCAGGCAGGCCAGTGGTACAGCCTTGACCACGGTTCCCCCATCAATATCAACAACATCTGCCTCATCACCGGTGGCCCCCGGGCAAACGACCACCCCAATTGCGTGCAGTTCGAGCTCTCCGATGACGGGCAGACATGGACCCCCATCGGCGCACCCCAGCGCGGCAACATGGCCATCGTCAACCTCTCCAAAGAACCGGCTCGCGCGCGCTACGTGAGATTCCGAATCACCGAACCGCGCCGTAACTGGCTTTCTATCTGCGAGTTCGCAGTCAACCGCAGCTTGCCGCCATACGTTGACAGCACCGTCATCGGCACCAATCTCACGGCCTATAGTAATAAGGGAGATATCGGCATCAACCGCGTGATGGAAGTCAGCACACTCAAAGCCGGCGGTCATATCTCCCTCGAGCTACCCAGCCCGGTATACCCCGAATGGATAGAGCTTAACCTCGAAAACCCCAACCTCATGACCTGGGGTTCAGTCGAACTCACCCTTGAGTCAGGCCGCACCGTGCAGCTGCAGGGAGCTGTACGCAACAACCGCCTCTATATCCCCAAGAGCGAACTGCCCGCCGAGCGCGTATCTTCTCTACACGTCGTCAACAAGGGAAACACCGCACAGCAAATCAAGGTTACTATCTTCCGCTTAGGTATTACGGAGGGGGCCTTCGACACTGACACCCGCACCATTACGGATGCCGACATCGCCACGAGCTACCTCTGCTCGAAGGCCGCTCTCGATGTCACCCTGCCCATTCCCGAGGGCTCAACTGAGCTCATTCTCGTCGGCAATGCCGCCTGGAACATCACGAATGCCACCCTCACCCGCGAGGGCGAACACGTGCGCCGCTACAAGCTCACCCCGGGTGCCTCGTCCGTGCGTATTACCCACCCCAAACAGGAGCAGACTTTCTTGAACGAAGCCATCTTCAGATAATCCGCCCCGGGTCACAGACCTGAAAAAACGACCTTTCATGAAACACATTCATGAAAGGTCGTTTGCTATAGGGAATTTTATAGTAACTCTTTGTTGCTTATATCCTTATAAGCAATCAGGCTTCATCACCGGAATCCGCAACATCTTCCCCATCAATCTCAAGCTCAGGAGCTTGGGGGAGATTCGGGCGGGGAGCCGGCTGGCGATAACGAGCAGCCTCAAGCAAGAACAACTCAGCCACGCGGAAAGCACGGCGAGAAGCTTCAGCAGCCGTGCGATCATCCATCAACGCCAGGCCCTCTTCGGTCACCTCACCGAGGTAGATTTTCCAGGCGCGGCGCACAAGCTCATCGGAATCCACCTTGATGGGTGAAGGCTGCTGCTGAGGGGTGTCATTCTCGCGGTTGCGGCGGTTGCGACGGCGTTTACGGCGATTCTTACCACCACCGCCACCTTCATTTCCACCGACTACCTCAGGCAGTGCGAAACCGGGAGCCGGCTCAAGAGCCGGGAAATCACGTGGGTCAGGCTCGCGCTCGGAATTATCGCGCTTGTTATCACGCTTATCGTCGCGGCGGTTGTTGTCGGGACGGGGAGCGGGGGCCGGAGCGGGCTGCTCTTTCTTCTCGGGAGCAGGGGGCGGAGCGGGCTGCTCCTTCTTCTCGGGAGCGGGGGCCGGAGCGGGCTGCTCCTTCTTCTCGGGAGCGGGGGCCGGAGCGGGCTGCTCCTTCTTCTCGGGAGCGGGGGTCGGAGCTTCTGCTACTTTGCCCGATTTTTTAGCGCGCGGCTTACGGGCGCTTTTGGGAGCGGGAGCGGGAGCGGCGGGAGCGGTACCCTCGGCCGTGCCGGTTTTGTCTGCCTTTTTCGTGCGGGGCTTGCGCGCAGGCTTCTCGGCGGGAGCAGCAACAGCAGCGCTCTCAGCGGCGGCGGGCTTGGCAGCACCCTTGCGGGCGGCAGTCTTGCGGGGAGCTCGCGACTTGGCAGCGGGCTTCACCTCAGCGGCGGGGGTGGGGGTGTTCTTTTCTTCTGCGTCCATGATATGCGGAATGTAGAATATGGTCATTGTTCAACGTTCACATTCCGGTCGGTACTGAAAGACCATTCCGCACGGTGGCGGGTGCCGTCTTTCGTTTTCCAGGAGATATGAACGGAGATGTATGGCATGTAAATGCGGCAGGGAGAGGTCCACTGAATGGTGCGTGTGGCGGCATCCATCTGGGCGGGCACCCTGCCAAAACCGCTCACCAGCATGCGAACGGAGGAAAGGTCCAAATCAGCAACACTGTCGAGCCGGGCACTGATAGTCGGCAGCTTGCAAGATACGACTTCCCCGGGAAGGGGCAAAACAGGGAACGGCGGGGCTGGTGTACCACTCACCAGCTGTCCCGGTTGGGAGGCAGCCGAAGCAACGGGGGCACCATCACCACCGCTGAAATCAATAGCGTGCCGGAAAATAGAGGGATCCGTACCGAACACCATGTAGCGGTCTATGCGCAGAGGGTCTGTCTCTGTGGTGACCTTTCGGGGTATCACGGTGAAAGCTGCCACGTAACCATGGCCGGGCAGGCTGTTCACCATGGCAGCATCATTATAACCACCGGGGAAACAATAAGTATTGAGCGCACCGAAAAGTTCCTGCAGTCGCTCACGAGAACCACCCAGCTCCTTGTTAATGAATGCAGTGTAAGAAGCCTCACCCGCACGCTGATATCGCTGCCAGGTGCTGGGGTAGGGATGGGTGGCCGAGTGACTGCCGATTGTGGCGCCGTTCTCCATCATCTCCCGAATCATGGCCGGTGACATACTGTCACCGCGCCCGCTGATATAGCGGGTGTACAGGAAAAGATGGAAGGGGTAACCAAACTCGCGGAAAATGGGATAGGCATCCGTATAAACACTACGCCAGCCGTCATCGAGCGTGATAAGAGCACAGCGCTCAGGCAGGCGGCGCTCCCCGAGCAGCCACTCAAGGAATTCAGGCATGCTGATAACAGTGATTTTCTCACGGCGAAGTTTCTCCATCTGCTCGCGCAGCTCACCGGTGCGCAAAAGCATCTCCGACACCGGGCGGGTGTAACTGAAATTGTGATACCCCAGAACGGCAACACGGGTTTTCTCCCGCTCCACAAGAGGGCCGAGAAAGCGCTGCTCCGCCGGGGTAGCCGTTGCAGGTGCAGCCACCTCGGCTCTGCCATCATTCTTTTTGCCGGGTGCAGGGCGAGCCGGTTGGCGCGAGGAACCATGCCGAGCCTCGAGCGCAAAGGGGTCAGGCGTAAGTGGCGGGGGGTCATACATCTGCCCCCAGACCAGCTGGCACACCAACAATACCACTATATACGCGCAGCGCTTCATGAAGCTTAATCATAGCACATCTACGCGTTATAGCAAGCTTATAGTATGTCAGGTTCAGCTAAACTTACACGCGATTATGACGAAAGCCACCATCTCCCCGGCAAAAAAAAGGCCGCTACCATCGGTAGCGACCCCGGAAAACTTTCGTTTAAACAGCCGGTAAAAGCTTATTTACCCTTTTCATCGAACACCTTCACAGGCTCAGTGGGCTGAGCTTCAGGAAGCGGGTTGCAGTTCTTCGGCATGGGGTGCAGCTTGGGGGCAGACTGCGACTGGCAGCAGCAGGAGCTGAACCCTACAGCGCAGGCAACGGCAAGAATCAGAGTTGTTACTTTCATAAAAAAATGTCGATATGGAAGTTATCGCTGAACAGTTAAACACATTTTCCGCCATAAGTCAACCTTTAATTCTACATTTTTATATGTGTGACCCACAATATGCTTGCACGCGACATAGCGCTGTGCCATAATGCGCGCGTTCACACCATGGCTCGCCGCAGACGCAGAAAAAGCACCTCAGCACGCAGACACAAGTCCACCACCGGCAACGCCGGGCGCAAATGGCTCACCGGCCTGGCAATCGCGCTGATTATCCTCATTCTCACCCCTATCATCGGCAGTTACCAACTGCTCAACTGGTTGCAGGGGGAGGGTTTCCGTGCCCGCCTGAGTGAAAAACTGGCAAACAGAGCACAAGCGGATGAAGTGAACATCCCCCACCCCCTGCATATTGATGATGAGCGAGTGAGTCTTCCCGCCATCGAGCTGCGGCGCTGCGACATGCTGCAACAGGCCACGGCCGAGCGAATCGTGGCCGATATTGATCGCGACCGCCTGATAAGCCGCGAACTTCTCATCAAAAAACTGACGATGGAGGAAGCAACCCTGCGCCTGGACAGCGATGCCGACGGCACACTCCCCCCCATCCTCGAAGAAGACAACGGCCTGCTGAGCCGCCTGACACCGCGCACATTCAAATTACAGGCATTCGAATGCACCGATGCTGACGTGGAACTGCTGCTGAGCGAGAAACTCTACAGCCTGACAGGCTGCCGCGTATCCGCCGAGCCGCTCAGCAAAACCGGGAACGATGAATGGCAGATTAACATCGAGAACGGCCGAGTACACACCCCGCTGAGTTACCTGAGCAACTGCAGTGTCAAATCCGCCACCCTGCTCAGCAGCAAAAAAGCCATTGCTCTCTCCGAATGCCGATTCATGCTGACCCCCGGCGAGTTGAAGCTGAAGGGCAACTACAACCGCAACAACAAACAGTGGCACCTCGACCTGCGCGCCAACAAGGCCAATGTCGAGAGACTGCTCAACAACGACTGGAAAAAACACCTCAGCGGCGAACTTTATGGCACCCTCAAAATCAACGGACAAGCCAAAGCCATCAAAAAAGCCGCCGGCAACATAGCCCTGCAACAAGCAGTCATAGAAGGGCTGCCCATCCTCTCAGACCTCACCATCGACAACACGCGCCCCTACCGCACCATATCACTCGAAAAAGCCGAGTGCCGCGTGAGTTACCCCTACTCCCGCCCCGGGCACAATATCAGCGATGCATGGCTTTTCGACAACATCGATATTCGCTCAACGGAGGGCACCCTGCTGGTGAAGGGCCACGTTATCATCTGCCCCGGCGGCGCCCTGCACGGCACACTGACCATCGGGTTGCCGGAAACCACCGTTGAACAGCTGACTGCCCTCGCCCCCGATATACCTGCCCAACTGTTTAATGCGAGCGGAGCCCCGGGTTACCGCTGGCTCAACATCAACCTCAGCGGCACAGTCGATGCCCCGCAAGAGGATCTCAGCGCCCGACTGCGCACCATACTGGCTGCCGCCCTGCCCCAGGCTGCTGCCGAGGCCGCCGGCAGCGCCGCCCGCACAGCAGGTGAGCTGCTCAACAGCCTACTCTCTCCGGCACCGGCGCCCCCCGAACCGACAGATTCCCCGACAAGCGAGCAGCCCGACAGCCCCGGGCTCATCCCCACCGCTACGGACGTTCTCGATATTATCTTCTGACCCCGCCCCATCATGAGCAGCAACACCCATTCATACCCCTCCCAATACATCGACTGCACCTGTACCATCGTGGAGCGATTCGCCCCCACGGCTTTCCGCGCCACCCTGCCGAACGGCAAACCCACCGTAGCGTTCGTACAGCGCAAAGAGGCACACTTGCTCGATGTACTGCAACCCGGCGATGAAGTCCTGTGCACCGTCTGCCCGGCTGACTTTGAACGAGCCCGCATACGCAGCCGCAAGTAGACGTAAGTCATACATTCCGACGATTAGCCGGACTTTAACCTTGCACCACGAGGTGTAACATGCTAGAATCACCCCGTGACATACCGTAACACCATTCTGTACCATCTTCTGCCTGTAGCAGATATTCTGCTGGCAGCGGGCTGCGTGTGCGTAGCGCCTGATTTGGTTGACTATATCGCGGCATACGTAGGTTGGGGGAGCGCCCCGGATTTCAATGCATTTGCAGCCTCCCCCTTCATGGTTGGCCTGGCAGTTGCGGCAGTGCCACTCATTCTGCGCATGACGGGTTTTTACCACCGCTGCAACCAGCAGCGCATCGTCTCAGCCCTTAAGCAGTTGTTTACGTTTGTTGTCTATTACCTGGGGGTATTCGGGCTGTATGTCATATGCCGTGGAGACACCGGCTCCACCTACATGAACCACGTTATTCTGGTCAGCCTGCTGCTTATTGTGCCGGGGCTGTTCCTGCGCTTCTACCTGTTACGCTATATACTGCAGAACACGGGTTTCGGGCGTCGGGCTCTGCGCCGGGTACTGCTGGCCGGTACCGAACAGGATATCAACGCAGCCTGGGAAAAACTCCCCCGCCACTGGAAAAAAAGCCTGTGCGTAGTCGGTCGGGTTATTGCCGGCCAAACCACGCAGGAGGATGTACAGCAGCACATTGAGAACAACCACGTGGAACAGCTTATGCTTTTCGGAGGGCTGGACGCTTACAGCGCTATGTCAGAAACCATCGCACGCTGTGAATTGCAGGGTATAGACATCTACGTGCACCTGAACGACAACCACCCGGTTGCCCAGAGAGCGGACGTAACCGAAATCGGTGAACAGCGCGTGCTCATTCTCACCTCGACCCCGGTTTACTCCTGGAGCAGGCTGATAAAAGGTTTCCTGGGCCGGGTACTGGCACTTCTGGGCATCATCGGTACCTCTCCCCTGTGGCTCATTGCAGCCATTGGCATCAAAATCAGTGACCCCAAGGGGAAAGTCTTCTACCGTCAGCAGCGCTCAGGTTTGTATGGCAAGCCCTTCGGCATGTGGAAATTCCGCTCCATGTACTCAGATGCCGATAAACGCCTGGATGAAATCAAGGCCAAATACGGCAACGAGATGGACGGCCCCATCTTCAAGCTCACCAACGACCCGCGCATTTTCCCCTTCGGTCACTTCATCCGCAAGTACTCCATCGACGAACTGCCCCAGCTGCTCAACGTGCTGACGGGCGACATGGCCATTGTCGGCCCCCGACCGCTGCCGACGTATGAGACAGCCGAGTTCCCGGAGATTTCTCAGCGCCGCCGCCTGAGCGTAAAGCCGGGGCTCACCTGCTACTGGCAGATAGAGGATCGCAGTGACTGCAAAGACTTCGACCGCTTGATTGCCAAAGACCTGAAATACATTGACAACTGGAACCTCTGGACGGACTTTGTGCTCATTCTCCGCACCATCCCCGTCGCCATCTTCGGCAAAGGGGCCAAATAACGCGTGCTCGGCATGTTCCACATCGTCCTCTTTCATCCCGAAATCCCCCACAACACCGGCGCGGCCGGTCGACTGGCCGTAGCGACGAACTCGCGCCTGCACCTCATCAAGCCCCTCGGGTTCAGCCTGGACGAAAAACACGTGCGCCGCACCGGGCTGGACTACTGGCCACACGTTGACCTGCAGCTCTGGGACTCACTCGCTGAACTTGAAGCCGCTGCCGCCCCCGGTGCGCACTTCTGGTACCTTTCCACGAAAGCCACCCACTCCATCTGGGCGCCGGAACTTCCCATTGCCGATGGTGACTATTTCGTCTTCGGCCCCGAAAGCAAGGGCTTACCCGAAAGCTGGATAGCCGCTCACCCCAATACCGCCCTGCGCATACCCATGCCGGGCACCCATGCCCGCTCGCTCAACCTCTCTACCAGTGTGGCTATCATGCTCTATGAAGGGCTGCGCCGCACACTCCCCTGCTGACCGGTTATGAAAAACATCGTCTACTTCGACCTCGAAACCCGACTCTCAGCTGCTCAGGTAGGTGGCTGGCACGAGGCCGGCAAAATGGGAATCTCCGTTGCCGTTACCTATTCCACCAGGGACAACGCCTATCACATCTACACTCAGGATCAGGTCGAACAGCTTATCGAAGAGCTCCGTACTGCTGACCTCGTGGTCGGCTACAACCACATCGGCTTCGACTACCAGGTCATCCAACCCTTTACCTTCTGGACCTTGGCGGATGTCTCCAACAACCTCGACATCTGCATTGACCTCACCAACAGAATCGGCCACCGCCTCAAGCTCGATTCCGTAGCCTCTGTCACCCTCGGTAACTCGAAAACAGCTGAGGGGCTCGATGCGCTCAAATGGTGGGCTGAATACGAGAAAACCGGCGACCCGCAAAAGATGCTCGATATTGCCCGCTACTGCTGCTTCGACGTGAAAGTCACCATGGAAGTGCACAAGTTCGGCGCCCTCAACGGCTATGTGAACTACGTTGACAAAAAGGGCGAAACCGTCCGTGTCGATGTGGATTGGGAACTGTAATGCCATGAGAAAAGCGGCCCTTACCCTCACCACCCTGCTGGTGCTCAGCGCCTGTGTATGGCAGAATACGCAGCCCGCAGGCTACCCCATGGTGAAGGGGGAGCCTACGGCTCAGCCCGACGATATCATCACCACGCTGAGTAAACCCACCATCGTTTGGAAAGACGGTTCCCCAGAACTGCTGCACGAGAAAATCAACCACACGGCCTCCCTGCGCGCCCTCAAACACCATATTGCAGAGGGATTGCCGGTTGATACGCCGGATGCCCACGGCCTGCCTGCCGTGGCACATGCCGCTGCCGTGGGAGATGCGGCTTACCTGGCCGAGCTCATTGCCCTCGGGGCGGAGCTGAACTATCCGGCAGCCCTCAAGCGCCCTGAGCCGGGCAACTCCTGCCTGTTCAGCGGCGATGAACTGAGCGCCACCGGTCTGGCGGCCCGATACGGTCAGACAACCGCTCTGCAACTGCTGCTGCGCCATGGTGCCCGCCCCTACGGGGTGGAAAGGGCTATCGTGAACAACCACCTCGACTGCCTGAAACTCCTGCATGCCGCCGGCGGTGATTTGCACGAGGGTGAATACACCACTGACGGCATATTCTACCCCGCTACCTGCAACGCCCGCTCAGAGGAAGTTCTGCGCTACCTCATCACACACGGCGTCAGCCCCCGCATACCCGCCGAGTACATTACCCTATGCTGCCCCGATGTGAACGCCGCCGAGCGCTATCTCAACATGTACCTGCGTACCGGAGCCTGGTCCCCACAGCAGGCCGCACAGTTCCGCCGCACCAGCCAACTTTATCAATCCTCACCCGCCCTTCCGGCAGAATAAACCCTGCCATTTTTCAGCAGCACGGCAATGCGGCAAGGGTTCGCAAGAGAAGATTCCCATTTTTACACCGGCCATTTACAACTTCGCATAATTATTTTTGAACAAGGCACCCACCTACGGTGTCATACCCGACAAGATGAACAACAACCTCACCACAAAATTAATGGAGGCGCTTCAAACCGCGCAGAGAAATGCTGCAAGCGGCGGCCGCGCCCAGATTTACCCTGCTGAGCTTCTGCTGGCCCTGGTCGAGCAGGAAGGCGGCGTACTGGCCGCCGTGCTGAACAAGGCCGGCGTCGAGCTGGCCGCACTGGCACGCGCTCTGCAAGATGAGCTGAACCGCAAACCGCACCAGACAGGTGCCGTGGCGCAGTCACCGGGTATCGGCCCTGAGCTGGACCGCTGCCTGACCGCAGCGGAAGAACAGCGCAAGCGCTTGAAAGATGACTACCTGAGCGTGGAGCATGTGGTGCTCGGCATGCTGGAGTCTGACAGCGACCTGCGCCGCCTGCTGGAGGGAGTGGGGCTCACGCAGGCCCGCTACCTGCAGGCACTCAAGGAGGTGCGCGGTAACCAGCGCGTGACCGACCAGAACCCGGAGGAGAAGTACGAAACGCTCGAAAAATACGGCACCGACCTCACCGCCCGCGCCCGCCAGGGGAAGATTGACCCGGTTATCGGCCGCGATGGCGAGATTCGCCGCGTGCTGCAAATCCTCTCGCGCCTCACCAAAAACAACCCCGTGCTCATCGGCTAGCCCGGCGTGGGCAAAACCGCCATTGCCGAGGGGCTGGCCCGCCGCATAGTCGATGGCGACGTACCTGACAGCATGCAGGGCAAGCGCCTGGTGAGCTTGAACATCGGCTCCATGCTCGCCGGTGCCAAGTACCGCGGGGAATTCGAGGAGCGCCTCAAAGCCTTCATCAAAGAAGTCACCTCTTCCAACGGCGAAATCATCCTCTTCATCGACGAGCTACACACCCTGGTGGGTGCCGGTGCCGGTGGCGAAGGCAGTATGGATGCCGCCAACCTGCTCAAACCAGCCCTGGCGCGCGGTGAGCTGCGCACCATCGGTGCCACCACACTTGATGAGTACCGCAAATACATCGAGAAAGACGCCGCACTGGAGCGCCGTTTCCAGCCAGTGTATGTGGCCGAACCGAGCGTGGAAGACACCATCGCCATCCTGCGCGGGCTCAAAGAGCGCTATGAGGTACACCACGGCGTGCATATCACCGACAGCGCCTTGGTAGCCGCCGCCACCCTGAGCAACCGCTACATCACCGACCGATTCCTGCCCGACAAGGCCGTCGACCTGGTCGACGAGGCCGCCGCACGCCTCAAAATCGAGCTCGACAGCATGCCCGCTGAAATCGATGAACTCAACCGCAGCGCCATGCAGCTCGAAATGGAGCGCCAGGCCCTCGCCAAAGAAAAGGACAACGACTCGAAACAGCGACTCGAAAAAATCACCCGCGAACTGGCCGATACGAAAGAAAAGGTGGATGCCATGATAGCCCGCTGGAAGAGCGAGAAGGAAATCGTGAGCCGTGCCCGTGATGAGCAGCAGAAAATCGACACCCTCCGCACCGAGGCCGAGCAGGCGCAGCGACAGGGCAACCTGGGCCGGGCCTCCGAAATCCTCTACGGTGAAATCCCCGCCGCAGAAAAAGCCGCCAAAGAAGCCCGCGAAGCCCTGCAGCGCATGCAGGAAAGCGGTGAGGGGCTGCTGAAAGAAGAGGTCACGGAAAGCGATATCGCCAAAGTCGTGGCCACCTGGACCGGTATTCCCGCCGCACGTCTGGCAGAGGGTGAGCGCGAGAAACTCCTGCACATGGAGGAGCGCATTGCCGCACGACTCATCGGCCAGCAGAGTGCCGTGAAAGCCGTGGCAGATGCCGTGCGCCGCTCCCGCGCCGGACTGCAGGACGAAAACCGCCCGCTGGGCTCCTTCATCTTCCTGGGTCCCACCGGTGTGGGCAAGACCGAACTGGCCAAGGCTCTGGCCGAGTTCCTCTTCGATGATGAGGGCGCCATGGTGCGTATCGACATGTCCGAGTACATGGAGAAGCACAGCGTGTCGCGCCTCATCGGCGCGCCTCCCGGCTACGTGGGGTACGATGAGGGCGGCCAGTTGACGGAGGCAGTGCGCCGCCGCCCCTACAGCGTGGTGCTCTTCGATGAAATCGAAAAAGCCCACCCGGATGTCTTCAACGTGCTGTTGCAGGTGCTCGATGACGGTCGAATCACCGACGGTCAGGGGCGCACGGTCGACTTCACGAACACCGTGCTCATCATGACCAGCAACATCGGCTCGCAGTTCATCCTTGCCGAGAGCGATGCCACCGCACGCAATGAAAAAGCACTCGATGCCCTGCGCGGCCACTTCCGCCCTGAATTCCTCAACCGAGTGGACGAAATCATCATCTTCGACCGCCTGCAGCAGCAGGACCTCGCTCGAATCGTCGACATTCAGCTGCAGCGCGTTCGCAAGCGCCTGGCCGACCGCGGCCTGAAGATGGAGCTCAGTCCCGCCGCCGCCACACTCGTTGCCGCCCACGGCTACGACCCGGTGTACGGAGCCCGCCCGCTCAAGCGAGCCATTCAGCGCGATATACTCGACCCGCTCAGCCTGGCTATCCTCGCCGGGAAATACCCCGAGGGCAGCACCATTCATGTGGAGGCCGATGGCGAGCACATCGTGCTCAGGTAACGCAGCCCCGCGTCTCCGCCACAACAAGCCGTAGCATGTCAGCTACGGCTTTTTTTACTTCAACAGGGCGCTCGAATATGTTATTTTGGAGTACATGAGAGTACCCTTCCTTTCTCTGCTTGCCGCCACAGCTACGGCTACCGCCGCCCTGCCCCCGGTGCCGCCGACATACGTCTGCCAACGGGCGACACAATTACTCACCATTGACGGCAAGGGCGAGGACGCGGACTGGCAACAAGCCATGCGACTGAGCCCGCTGCGAGATATCGAAGGCTGTGCCATTGAAGACAAGACAGTCGTGCGAATGCTGTGGGATGACCGCTACCTCTATGTGCTGGCCGACATGCAGGAGCCGCACCTGTGGGCCACCCTGCACGAGCGCGACAGCATCATCTACCGCGACCCGGATTTCGAGGTATTCATCGACCCCGATGGTGACACGCGCAACTATGTGGAAATTGAGGTGAATGCCCTCAACACCGTATGGGATTTGCTGCTTACAGCCCCCTATCGCACAGCCAACCAGGCGCTGCACGACTGGAATATACCCGGCCTGCAGAGCGCCGTACACCTGCGCGGCACACTCAACAACCCGGCAGATACCGATGAGGGATGGAGCGTAGAGCTCGCCATCCCCTGGGAAAGTATCACCGGGCACTCCGCTCACCCGCGCCGCTGCGAGCCCCCCGCCCCCGGCAGCACGCTGCGCATGAACTTCTCGCGCGTGAACTGGCAGGTCCGGCCGGACACCACATCCCCCTGCGGGTACTCCAAACTCACGCAGCCGGAGGGCACCCCGCTGCCCGAAAGTAACCACGTGTGGGCTCCCACAGGGGTCATCAACATCCACTGCCCCGAACACTGGGGATATGTGCGACTGAGCGATAAACCGGTCGGCAGCGGCTACGAAAGCACCCCGGTGCCGACCACATACCCGGCGCAGCGCAGGCTCTTCGACTGGTACACAGCTCAGCTGGCGCACCGGGCGCAGCACGGTACCTTCAGCACCGCCCTTCAGCACCCCGGTGTAACCGCCCTCTACTGCGACACACAGCATTTCCTGGCACAAGCTACGGCAAGCGACGGACAGAAGCTCACCCTCGACCACCACGGCAATCTGAGCCTCTTGCCCGCCACAAATGAGCGCCCCCCGCTCTACCTGTGGGTACAGGGTGGCAAACACGAGGGCGACACCCCCTGGTGGCAGCAGCACTTCGCCCGCCTGGCCGGCGCAGGCATACACGCCGTCATCATCGGCGGCACTGTGGAGCAGCTCACCCACCTCATCCCCATCGCTCACTCCGAAGGACTGCAGGTCTATGCCTGGCTGTGGGCTCTGAACCGCCCGCAAGATGCCACAGCCCTGCAACACCCTGACTGGTATGCCGTCAACCGGCACGGCAAGTCCTGCCACGCACCGGCAGACCGCCCCTTTGTGGAGTATTATCAGTTCCTCTGCCCGAACAGCGAGGGGGCGCTCAACCACCTGCTCACCCAGGTCGACCGACTGGCCACCATACCGGGGCTCACCGGTATACAGCTCGACTACATGCGCATGCCCGACGTTATCCTGCCCCGCGGCCTGTGGGCCAAATACGGGCTGGATATGAGCCGTGAGCTACCGGAGTACGACTTCTGCTATTGCGAGCGCTGCCGAACAGATTTCCGAAAGACAAGCGGGCGTGATATTGAGCCGATAGCCGAGCAGGATGCCGCCTGGCGCACCTATCGCCTGAACTGTGTGGCACGCGTGGCCAACACCCTCTGCCAACGCATTCGCTCACACAACCTGCGCTCCGCTTGTGCCGTATTCCCCACCCCGCAACTGGCAGCCCAACTCGTACGCCAGAACTGGGCAGACTTTGAGCTGGACCTCGCCCTGCCCATGGTCTACCATAGTTTCTACAACGAAAATACCACCTGGGCGGCCGAGTGCAGCAGGCTGGCAGCCGGGCAGACTCAACAGCGAATCCCCCTCGCCCCGGGGCTGCACCTGCCGGATTCCACCACCGCCACCCTGCCCCGCGAGCTCGACCAACTCCTCCGCACAGCCCCTGCCGGCATCGGCCTGTTCTGCGACGACGACCTCAGCCCGGAAATGCTGCAAACCCTGCACCAATGGTGCGAAAAAAGCGAATAAAAATACCATAAACTCCTTAAAAAGCTCTTTTTTTCGTGTGAGACATCACTTCGGGCTTGCCCGGCGGTAGCAGATGTGCTACTCTGAAGGGTTATGAACAAAGCAACGATTCTAAGTGAATTTTTCGCAGCCATCTGCCACAACGAAGCAGAGGTGGCAGCCAAACTGCTGGCCGAAGGTGCGGATGTGAATACCCTGTTTCGGAATCAACTCACGCCGCTCATGGTTGCAGCGAGAGCGGGCGCACATGCCGTCATTCCCGTGCTGCTGGCTGCCGGGGCTCATGTCAACGAGAAGTCCGACCTCTGGGGGTGCAGTGCCTTCCACTGGCTCTGCCGACAGGGGCTCAGCAGCCATTACCACGTCGAAGCCCAGACGGAAAGCGCTCGCGCGCTGCTGACCGCCGGGGCAGATGCCTACCTCCCCGATGCTTCGGGGGAAACGCCGCTGATTCTCGCCCTACGCCACCGTCTCAACAACGTCATCAAACTCATTCATGCCTACAGCCCCATCCCCAACGGCGTGAGTGGCAAACCCATCATCCCCTGGCTCGATGTCGACTACCTGCGCCGGACGCACCCCTATAGTTGGCTCGAAACCGATGAAGACATATACCGCTGGTACATAGCCCCTCCTGAGCCACCCCTCCCCGGAGCCACTCGGCGTAACCCTATCCCCTGCCCTTACGAGGCGGACTGGGCTCGCCAAGCTGATATACATGCTACCGACAAGCGGGGCTACACGCCCCTGCACCACGCAGCCGCGCAGGGGCTATACGAGATTGCGGCCATTCTCATCGACCGCGGTGCGGTGGTGGATGCTCCGTCGCGCTCCGGAGCCACGCCACTCATCATCGCCGCCCGCAGCGGGCGCTGGAAAGTCGGCCGGTTACTGCTCGCCCACGGCGCCAATCCGGAGCACTGTGACTGCTCCAAGCGCCATGCCATCGACTACGCTCGACGAGCGAACAATTACAGGCTATTTCTGTAAATGCCCACAATCGTGCAAATCTTTATTTGCCGAAATGCTTTTGCGCCCAAGCGGGCATATTGCTGATATAGCGTTGCAGCCCCGGCTGGGAGAACAGGCGGGCGAAGTCAGTTTCCGGCAGCATAAAGGCATCATACTCATTACCCGGTTTGCTGTCATCGCTTTCGCGCTTCAGCTCCCACAGGCACAACTCGCAGACCTTCTTTCCCGCTGCATCGTAAAACGCCAGAATATCCTGCGGTGGGAATGTCGGCGGGCACACCCAGACAACATGCTGAGGGTTCGGTATCACCGCGCCCTCAGCATCCAGGGTGAACGATTCTTCCGTATCAGGCGCAACACGCTCCCGACAAGGTGCAATGGAGGGGCTTACCTGAGACAGTTGATTTTTGAGCTTATCAAAATCGCCCCCTTCAAATGTAACAGGCTCCACCGTTTTTTCGCCGCACCAGCAATCACCGGCTCCACACTCGACATGCCTCAATTCCGCCCGCACGGCATTCGCCAGCGCGGTTTTGAAAGCAGAGCATCTCCGCGCGAGCTGCTCTACATGTCGCTGATAGTTGCTGTTGCGGTACTGAGAATTCAGGCGGCTTACCTCAGCGGTGTTCAGCTCAATCCTGCGGGCGAGTTGCTGCTGATGGCAGCCCACTGTCAGCAGAGCCACCCCCACGCAAATGCTTAAGTTTCTTCTGTAGTTCATTATCCTTTTTCTTAACGGCTAAGACTGATGGAAGAGCCTGCAGTTGCTCATAGGCGGCATCCGGCATCACCAATCGCGGGCGTTCCCAGGCATTCTCTCGGTGATATTCCGGCACACGAGAAACCGGCACCGTCATCGACTCATCCCAATAACAAACTTCATTGCCCTCGGCATCGAAGAACTCCAGCACAGGAGCCACGCCACCGCAGCAATACATCCACGGCTCCATCAGCACCGGGCGCAATATATTCCCCGCCGAATCCGGCGCCAGCCGCGGGGCCTCGCTCATAAACGACTTCTGCGGCAGCGGCGGCATGGCCTCCACCTGCCCCAATAAAGCCACGACCTTCTCAAACTCGGCCCGGTTCAGTTTCACCGGTGCGGGCAACAAGGCCTCATCACAGGCATCGCAATCATACACCCAGTGCCACTCTGCCCGCACAGCCTGCGGCAATGATTCGCGCAGACGCGCCGCACCCGATTTCAGTTCTTCCACGTGGGATTGGTATTTCTTCAGGCAATATTCTGCATGTTCACGGTCATACTCAGCCTGAGCCGACCACAGCTGCACCTGCTGACAGCCCACCATAACCGCTACGGTCAAAAGCAACGCCATTCCTCTCCCAGCTCTACGTTTCATGCGCCGCGCATAGTAGCACAGTACCCCCAAACTGTCAACTTTTATGAAGCTTACAAAAAAAACGGCGGAGCCACCATTCGGCAGCCCCGCTGAATCAAACTCGAAACATCCTGTCACCAGCCACCGCCGAGAGCAGTGCAGAGTTTGGCCAGACTCATGCGAATTTGCTGACGGGTGGAAATGAGGTTAAGCTCAGCCGAGAGCCAGGCACGCTCAGCAGCAGCCACATTGAGGAAGTCACTCTCACCGGAGTTGAAGCGGCGCAGAGAGAGCTCTGCGGCCTCTTTGTTAGCAGCAGCGGCAGCCTGATACTGCGGCAGCTGGTTGGTAAGCTTGGCGTAGGTAATGAGCGCCGATTCCACCTCCGCGAAAGCCGCAAGCACCGTCTTACGGTACGCCTGAGCGGAGGAATCGCGCTCCAGCTCCGCGATGTTCACGCCCTCTTTGAGCGCGGTGCGGTTGAAGATAGTCTGGCTGGCGCTGGCACCCAGGTTCCAGGTTGAGTTACGCCAGAAGCCGGAGAAATCCGTACCGGCTGAGGAACCGGCACGCCCTGTGAGTGAAATCTTGGGGAACAGGTCAGCCACGCGGGCTCCGATGTTGGCCGTAGCACGGTGCAGGTCATGCTCCGCCTTCACCACATCGGGGCGGCGGCGCAGCAGCTCCGCAGGCAGACCGGTGGGCACGCGGGGAATCTTGTTGTAGGTAGCAGGGCCGGGCATGCGCAGCGATATCTTGTCTACCGTGGTTCCCAGCAAGGTGGCCAGGGTATTCTCGCAGCTCTTGATGTTAGCCTCGTAGGTGGGAATCTGAGCACGGGTGGAGGCGATGGTGGCGCGAGCCTCCGCCAGTTCGAGATTAGCGACCATACCGACGGCCTCTTTCTTCTTGACCACATTGTAGGTACGCTCCTGGTACTCGAGCTGCTCGCGGGCAATACGCAGACTTTCTTTCGCAGAAATCCACTCGAAGTATGTGTTGGCCACACTGGCAGCAAGAGCGGTACGGGTGGCATTCGCCGCGGCTTGGGTTGAACCGAGAGATGCAGCCGCAGCCTCGACCTCACGGCGTGTACCGCCCCAGATATCGGGAGTCCACGAGACGGAGAGCGCCCCGCTCCAGCCGCCATGCGAGGTGGAGGTGTTGAAGTCACCGGCATTGTCACCACCGAAAGAGGCTGACCCCGTGGGGAACAACCCCGAGCGCGTCGAGCGCAGGGAGGCCTCCGCCTTGGCGATGGCGAGTGCCGAGCTCACCATATCAGGGTTGCCCAGGAAAGCGCGGTTAATGAGGTCGCTGAGCTGAGCATCACCGAAGCTCTGCCACCAGGCGGCAAGTGATTCCTGACCGCTGGAGGGCGGCAGGGCGTTCACCCAGGTAACGGGCAGGCCCTGATCGGGTGCACCGGTGAAGTTCGGCCCCAGTTGACAGGCGCTCAGCAGGGCGGCAGCGATTAAAACGGACGTAAAACGTATCTTCATATTATACTGTAAAAAAGGTGATTGAATTATTCGTGACGCAGAGCGTCGATGGGGTCGAGGCGGGAGCCCTTCCAGGCGGGATACCAGCCGAACACAATGCCGATAACGGCAGCGACCGATACCGAAAGCACCATGGCCGATACGGACGAAGCAACGGGCCAGCCCATTTTCGCACTCACAATGCCCGAGGCTATACGTCCCACAATGATGCCGATAAAACCGCCGATGGTGCACAGCAGTACGGCTTCGAGCAGGAACTGCCACATGATGTCGCGGGGGCGAGCCCCTACAGCCATGCGCAGGCCGATTTCGCGCGTACGCTCGGTGACGGATACCATCATGATGTTCATGATACCCACGCCACCTACTACCAGCGATATCATGGCCACGGAGATGAGCAGACTGCTGATGGTGTCGGTGGTTTCCGTCATCATCTTAACGAACTGAGAGCGGTCGCGCATGTTGAAGTCATCGAGCACGCCGGGCTCCAGCTCGTGCTGGCGACGCAGGACGGGGGTCATGGCATCCATGGCAGCATCGGGTGCCTTGCCATCGTGCAGCTGGACGGCTATGCTGTCCACCGTGCGAGTGCGCAGCGGGTGGGGAGCATTCGTGTAGGGCTGCAAATCACAACCGGGGTAAAAGTTCACGGTGGTGGTCGAGAAGGTATCAGTCGAGGAAACCTTGGCACTGTTGGCGGCACCGCCCTTGGAGATGGTGGCAGAGCCGCTGGCGCCCATCAAACGGGTGCGGATACTTGTCCAGGGCAGCATGATGCAGTCGTCCTGGTCATTGCCCATGCCGTCGGCGCCCTTGGCCTCAAGCACACCGATGACGGTGAACACAACGTCTTTAATGCGGATATCGCTGCCGATGGGTTCGGTATCGGCATAAAGCTCCTTGGCGATGGTTTGGCCGATGACACACACGCGACTGGCTTCATCCACCTGCTTGCGGGTGAACGAGCGACCTTTGGCCACTTTCCACCCCTCGATGGAGAGGTAATGCTCGTTGCCGCCCATGATGGAGCGGGGGCTCCAGTTCTGGTTACCCACAATCACCTGGCCGCTGGCACGCACCACGGGCGAAGCCGCTTTCACAAATGTGGGACAATCCTTCATGAGAGCGTCTGAATCCGCCGCGTAGAGCGAGGCTCGCCCACCCTGCCCCGTGTTCACACCTGCCGTACTGACAGAGGCACCGGAGACGGTAATGACGTTCGTACCCATGGAGGAGAACTTGTCGGCCACCTGCTTCTTGGAGCCCTCACCAATCTCCATAATTGCCACCACAGCCGCGATGCCGATAACAATACCGAGCACCGTGAGCGCGGCGCGCATGGGATTGCGCACCAGGGCTTTCATGCAGGTTACAAGCAAAGTTCCTATCTTCATTTCTTAAGCGTGGCTGAGAGTTCGTCGGATACGCCTTCAAGAATCAGGCCATCGCTCATGTTGATGGCGCGGTCAGTGAAGGCGGCGGTTTTCGGGTCGTGCGTCACGATGATAACGGTGATACCCTGTTTGCGGTTGAGCTCGCGGAACATGTTCATGACTTCAACCGAGGTCGTGGAATCGAGGTTACCGGTGGGTTCGTCTGCCAGCAAGATACCGGGGTTGTTGATGAGCGAGCGGGCGATGGCCACGCGCTGCTGCTGACCGCCGGAAAGCTGAGCCGGGGTGTGGTGCATGCGCTCCTTGAGACCCACCAGGTCAATAAGTTCAAGCGCACGGGCGCGAATCTCAGCCGTGCTCTTGGCAGGGTGGTAATAATAGGCGGGCATCATCACATTCTCCAGCGCCGACGTGCGGGCCAACAGATTGAAGTTCTGGAACACGAAACCGATTCGCTTATTGCGCAGCAGCGCGCGCTCGTTGGCATTCAGACCCGCAACATTGTGGCCGTCTATCCAGAACTCCCCGCTCGTGGGGTGATCCAGACACCCCAGTATGTTCATGAGGGTCGATTTACCCGAACCGGAGGCCCCGGTGAGCGACACAAATTCGCCGTCCTCAATGCGCAGGGAAATCCCCTTGAGCACCGGCAAATCAATCTCGCCCAGGTGGTAAACCTTGGTTATGTTTTTCAGTTCTATCATGCTCTGAAAGAAGTTAAGGCTTGCGGTAGGTCACCGCTTACATCGGGCGACCGCCATGCCCACCGCCTGCGGGATTCTGACCGGGCTTAGGCTCCACGCCACCGGCTCCGCGCTGGCGGCGCTTTGGGCCATTCATACCGAAGAGCCCGCCCTGCTGGCCGCCCTTGACGGCAACGGCAACAGGAGAAACCGTGCGCAAACCGGTCACCAGCTTGTCGCCGGCCTCGAGTTTCTCGCCCGGCAGCGGGGTCACAATGCTGCGGGTACCATCACTTTCACCGCGAAGCACACGCACGGGGACAACCTTATCGCCCTTCTGCACCCACACCAGGGCACGCTCACCCACGGCATCCGCGGCAGGCTCAGCAGCTGCCCCTTCTTCCTCTGCCGCAGGGGTCGCCGGAGTCTCGGGGCGCTTGCCGGCAAATGCCGGGTCAACATACTCGGGAGCCGGGCGGAAATCGAACGCCGCCTCGGGCACCATCAGGCAATCTTTCACCTCCTTCACAATGAAGTTGGCATTCGCGCTCATGTAGGGCAGCAGCTTGCGGTCGGGGTTCTCGATATCAATTTCCACGATATAGGTCACCACGTTTGAGGACATGGTGGCATTCGGGCGAATCTTGTTCACCACGCCGGAGAAACTTTCATTCGGCAGGGCATCCACCGTGTAGCGCACCTCCTGTCCGGCGTACACCTTGGCGATGTCGGCCTCGTTCACACTGGCCCAAATCTGCATCTTACGCAGGTCACGAGCTACCAAGAACAGGGTCGTGGCGCTCATGTTGCTCACCACCGTCTGACCGACGTTCACCTGGCGTACCACAATCGTGCCATCCACCGGGGTGGTAATGCGGGTATAGTCGCGGTTGCGCAGCTCGCTCTCCAGCATGGCATTCGCGCTCTGCAGCTGAGCCTCGGCGTTCGCCAGCTGAGCCTGGGCACTCTGCAGAGAGGCCGCTGCATTCTCTGCCTGGGTCAGGTACTGGTCGAAATCCATCTGCGACAGAGCATCACCCACGCCCAGCTTTTTGGCACGCTCCAGGTCACGGTCAGCCTTTTTCTTGTTCACTTCGGCCTGGGATATATTGGCCTGCGCCGTGAGAATCTGAGCTTTAGCCTGAGCCACACTGGCCTCGGCGCGCTTGATGTCAAGTTCCACAATGGTGTCATCGATTCGGGCCAGCAGCTGACCGGCTTTCACCTCACTGCCGTAGTCTACCCGGTTGCCGGCGAGGTCCACGCCGAATTCCTTAATCTCGCCCGTCACCTGAGCACCGACATCCACAAGTTCCTGCGGCTCAAGGGTGCCGGTAGCCTGCACCTTGTTCACAAAATTGTCGCGCACCACCTCAACGGTACGGAATTCCATTACCGTGCTGTCATTCCCCTGCATATAATACCACGCGGCGATCCCGCCGCCCACCAGGGCAGCGCCTATTCCACATTTAACGATTGCATTCACAGCTTGAATCTTACTCCTTCCTGTCGGCTTGTCAAGTTACTTTTATTCCTAACATCTGGCTGCAAAATCCGCAGCCCTATATGGAAAAGAACGCACCACCCCCCGTAAAATCTACACGGTACGACACAGAAATATGGAGCTACTGACAGATTTCACAGCCACCGAAAATGAGGCTTTTTCTCATTCTGCGTGTAAAACCACAACTACTGTGGGTAAATCCCCCCCTATTTTTATGTAACACGCTGTTTTTCGCTTGTAATGATACACTGAATATGCTATAGATAAGGTTGCTATGAAAAAGCTTCTTTCTCTCACAGCTCTGTTGGGAGTGCTGAGTGGTGCAGCCACCGCAGCTCCCTATGTTCTGCCTTCCCATCAGCCGGGTGCCCTTACCCCCTATGACATGCAGCCCGTCTACTCCATCGAGGGTCTGTATGCCATTGCAGATGATTCCGATGATCCCAACACCGCCGGTGTACGTGTCAGTTTCAGCCTTTACAGTGATGCTGCCGATACCGTGCGCCACCAGGCCAAGCTCAGCATCGCGCCCATGTGGGGCAGCGAAGATTATGAGGATCAGACCTCTGTGGATCTTTTCATGATGCCCGTCACGCTCGGCTACGAAATGAACATCGAGCTTACCGACATGACCCTGATTTACCTGGGTGCTAAGGCCGGTTATGCCTGGGGTAACATTGACAGCAAGGGTGAAGGGGTGAGCGATTCCGATTCCACGGGCGGTTTCACCTTCTCTGTGGGTGGCGGTCTGAAGTTCATGTGCTCCGACTCCGTTTATGTGAACGTGGGTTACGAGTATGGTCGTACATACTTCAGCCAGGGTATCGTTGATTACGATATGGGCCAGCACATCATCTCCGTGGGTGTAGGCTGCCAGTTCTGATAATTCCTCTTTATACAAATTATTGCAATTTATACAGCTGCGGGTGTGAAAGCACCCGCAGCTGATGTTTTTTGACAGCCCGGGAATTATGCTTTACAGCGTAGAACTGATATGATACCATTCCATCGTAGATAATGCGCAGACGCAACGAATATGCAAGAAAACGATTCAACAACTCGATTGGGCAATATCAGCATTGCTCTGCCCGTTGGCTGTAAACTGGGCCATTACCGTATACTTGACACGCTGGGCCAGGGTGGGTTCGGCATCACCTATCTGGCCGAGCGTATACCGGACGGCAAACGAGTGGTTATCAAGGAAAATATGCCCGCTGCCTACTCTCACCGCAGCGACACGTCACTGACCGTAGCACCGACCGGCACGGGCGAAGAGAAAGAGATATTCGACTGGGCGCTGGAGCGATTTCTGGAAGAGGCTCAGCTGCTGGCCGAGCTCAATCACCCCAATATCGTACAGGTAACGGAAGCCTTCACCGCGCTCGGCACCGCTTATTACGTAATGGAACATATCGAGGGTGATATGCTGCACAAGGCGGCCCCGGCTCCCGGTGAGATTACGGAGCAATGGTTGCGCCCCGTGCTCTGTGATATCCTGCAAGCGCTCAATTACGTGCATGGTTGCGGGTTGTTGCACCGCGATATCAAACCGAACAATATTCTGCTTGAGCGTACCGGCCGAGCCGTGGTTATCGACTTCGGCACAGCACGCTCCCTGCTCAGCGACCGCAGTGCCACGGTGCTCGAAAGCCCCGGGTACTCCCCGCTCGAACAACTGCAGACCCACGGTGCCAAGGGGCCGTGGATTGACATCTACGCTCTCGGCGCCACCTGTTACCGCCTGCTCACCGGCCAGAACCCGCCGCGAAGCCTCGACCGCCTGGGCGATGAAGACTGCTGCCCCCCTCTCGCCCTGAACCCCGACCTGCGTACCCGCTTCAGTACCGCCTTCCTGCAAGGCATAGACCGCGCCCTCTCGCTCAGTTACAAGAAACGCTGGCAATCCACTTCCGAGTGGCTCAATGGGATGAATTCCACGGTGGAGCCCGCCTCGGCCGATATCCCCATCACCCCCATTAACCTGCCACTGCGAAAAAAAGCGCACATCTCCCAACAGAACCAACCGGCACAAAGTACACCCCCTGTCGCGCCGCCGCCTCTGCCGCAGTCGACCTCCTTACCGCCGCTCCCTCCTCTGCCGCAGTCAACCTCCGTTCCGCTCCCGCCTCTGCCGCAGTCAACCTCCTTACCGCCGCTCCCTCCTCTGCCGCAGTCAACCTCCGTTCCGCCGCCACCTTTACCGAGAACCCGCTGACATGTGAAAGCGTAGATTACTCATAACATGCAGGCAAGCCTCCCAACGGCTCAGAAATGTGAAATCAACATTGCCCTGCCCCGCGGTTGCAGACTGGGCAACTACCGCGTGCTCGACACGTTGGGACAAGGTGGGTTCGGCATCACCTATCTGGCGGAGTATATACCAAGCGGCAAGAGGGTGGTTATCAAGGAGAACATGCCTGCCGGTTTTTCTTACCGCCAGGAATCTACGCTGACCGTAGCCCCCACAGGCTCAGGCGAAGAGCAGAAGTTATACAACTGGGCACTGAAGCGATTTCTGGAAGAAGCTCAACTGCTGGCCGAGCTCAATCACCCGAATATCGTGCAGGTGACGGAGGCCTTCACCGCGCTCGGCACCGCCTATTACGTGATGGAACACATTGAGGGCAACGTGCTGCACAAAGCCGCACCGCCCCCCGGCGAAATCACGGAGCAATGGCTGCACCCCGTGCTCTGCGATATTCTGCAAGCGCTGAGTTATGTGCATGATTGCGGATTATTGCACCGCGATATTAAGCCGAATAACATCCTGCTGGACAACAATGGGCGCGCCGTACTCATCGACTTCGGCACAGCGCGTTCCCTGCTCAGCGAGCGTAGTGCCACCGTACTCGAAAGCCCCGGGTACACCCCGCTCGAACAACTGCAGACCAACGGCGCCAAGGGACCGTGGATTGACATCTACGCCTTGGGGGCCACCTGCTACCGCCTGATTACCGGGCAGAACCCGCCGCGCAGTCTCGACCGACTGGGAGATGATGCCGATTGTCTGATACTGGCTGAACATCCCGAACTGCTCAAGCGTTTCACCCCTGCGTTTTTGCGCGGAATTGACCGCGCACTCTCACTCCATTACAAAAAGCGCTGGCAGACAGCCGCCGCTTGGATTGAGGAGATCAATTCAGCGGAATTGCCCCCTATCCCCACAGCCCCCGTCTATCTGCCGCCCCGGCGTACCGGCGGGCAAAAAGCAGCCGGCCGACAGATTGCCACCTTGCCACCCGTACCACAAAAGAAAGGAGCCGGCAGGGGCGAGTGGTGGTTTTATGTGGTGGCATGTTTCATGCTTATGGGCACTATCGAGGCCACGAATGGCAGGGCTCTCCCGGCCTTATTGTTATTCATTATCTACCTTGTGGGGGCCTACCGACGCCTTATCAGACTACAGCGAAGCCTTACCTGGCTACCGCTCTGGCTGCTGATTTCATTTACAGCCGGCTGCATGGTGATGGGGCTTGCCAATTCTGAGACCCTGGGCGGTTTAGTATTCTGCGTGTTTGCCTTCATCATACCCGGCATTATACCCGATCCACAACAGGGCGGCAGGGGGTAACGTCGCCGCGAAGCCCATTCTGTGCTTGCAGAGCACACAGACAGGGGGTATGCTGTGAGTGTTATGGGATTTACAACCGCTTTAGCCGCCACCGCAGCCACAGCAGCTGCCGTCGTCCCCTCGCTCATGCAGGCGAGGGCTTACAAAAACCAGAGTTCCGCCCTGCAATCCACAGCGAATCAGCAGGAATCACTCGCCAACCAACAAGCCGGAGCCATGATTAACACGGCCTCGGCCAACCAACAGCGAGCTGCTCGAAATGCCAACGCCCGCATGGCTTCGGCCAGAGCAGACGCCGCCGGTTCCAATCTTGCGGCTGAAGGGAGCGTGACCGTACGTGAGCGCGACCTCGCTACCCGCCTGCAAGATGAAATTACAACCAACGCCAACGAACTACTCGCCAATGCTGAAAATGTGCGCCAGCAAGGCTACCTGAACGCCTGGCAGACCCGCCAGAGCGCCCGCCAGGCACAAGCACAGGCCATGGGCAGCACAGCCTCGGCCATCGGCGGTTTGTTCTCAGGTGTGGCAGCTGCACTGAATAGCTGATTCACTAAGCGCTGAGGACATGTCATCAAAAGGCCGTTGCCCCAAGGTAGGAGCAACGGCCTTTTTTCATTTACGAGGTTAGAAAGTCCCCTTATTCAGCAGGCGATTGCACCGTGGGAGTAACCTGCACACGCTCACCATTGACCACCACGGTCACGGGAGAGGGATTCGGGGTTGTCGTGGTGAGCTGATAACCCGTCACTTTACCCTGTTTCCACTCAATATCAACGGTAATATTGCCGCGGGCGCGAATACCCTTTACATGGCCGTCTGACCACGCTGTCGGAATGGCCGGCAGCAGCTCGATAACACCGGCATGGCTCTGTATAAGCATCTCGCTCATGCCGCCGGGCATGCCGAAGGTGCCGTCCATCTGCATGGGGGGATGATCGCCAAAGAGGTTATCGAGCACATTGTAGCGAATGTAGTGCTGCACCATGCTGTAAGCCTTCGCAGGCTGGTGGAAGCGAGCCCAGAGCGCCGTGCGCCAGGGCCAGGTCCAACTGCGGCGATTATCCTTACCCAAGCCGCGCAGCTCCAGACTCTTCATGGCAGCCTTGGCAAAGTCTGGTGTCTTGGTCATCGAAATGGACGTACCGGGGAACACACCGATGAGGTGCGAGGTGTGGCGATGGTTGGACACCATGCGGGGGCGGTCTACAATCCATTCCTGCAGGTACCCACCGGGAGCTATGCGGTTGCCCACCAGTCGGTCACGCTTGGAGGCCAACTCTGCGGCCCACTCAGCGTCCACGCCCAGAATCTCAGCGGCGCGCACGGTGTTGTCGAACAGCTCCCAAATCAGCTGCTGGTCATGAGCGCAGCCGTCCTCGAGGGGGCCCCATTCATGCGACCAGCCCATGGGGCAAACGAGCGCGCCCTCTTTGATTTCGGCCAGTTCGGGGTGTTTGTCCACCGTAAGTTCCTGCACGAGACTTTTTTCGTTATTTCGAGTCTGCAGCCCCTTGCCCTGAGCACCGACCTCCTTGAGCTCATCTTCCCAGAAATGGCAGATATTCTTCAGCAGGGGATAGGCCACATCGCGCAGGTAAGTCTCGTCCTGCGAGTACAGATAGCGGTCCCAGATATGCAGAGCATACCAGGCATTGACAGGCGGGTTCCACTTAATCCAGCCACCGGCACCCCAGGGGTTCTGGGAAATTCGGGTAGTCCAGCCACGCACATCAGCCCCGAAATGCTTGCGAGTGCTCTCGGCAAGGGGCTGCTCCATGGCCTGAATGAAGTCGATGAGCGGCTGGTGACACTCGGCCAGGTTAGCGACCTCGGCAGCCCAATAGCACATCTGCAGGTTGATGTTGTTGTGGTAGTCGCAGGCCCAGGGGGCGTGCACCTTGTTGTTCCAGATACCCTGAAGATTCACGGGCAAGTTACCGGGTTGAGAGCCGGAAATGAGCACGTAGCGCCCGTAGTTGTAAATCAACTCTTCCAAATCCGGGTCATTCGTTGACTGGCCATGGTCGTAGCGGGTGCGGTAGGCCTGCAGGCGCACATCAGTAGGTGCTGCAGCCTGCTGAGCATCGCTCGTACCGAAATCAACACTCATGCGGTCATAGTACGAAGCGAAGTCACGCTGATGGTCGGCGCGAATAGCCTCCACCCCCTTGGCAACGGCAGACTTGAGCACGGCAATATTGCGCACGGCGGGATCTTCCCCCCTCCAGGCATCGCCATAGCTCATCTTGTAATCAGTAGCCAGGGTGATGTAAATCTGCACAGAATCAGCACCTTTCACCTTGATATACGGCAAGTGAGAGGGTGCAAACACCGGGTGCACAGCATCGCCGCGACCGGCGTACGCCACCTCAAGCTTGCTGTCAGGGAAGAGCAACTCCATGCTGCCCCCCTTGGTCACAACCTTCATGCGCCCCTCGAACTGCTCACCGTTGGCCAACGTACCGCGCATGATGATGGTGTCGTTCCCCTCTTTACGATACGTCACATTGTGGTAGGGTGCCAGAGCCAGATTAGCCGTGATAGCACTGGGTTTATCTGCCTCGGCAGTATAAACCATCACATCATCAGGGCGGCTCACAAAGCAGCTGCGGCGGAACCTCACGCCGTCAGCCGCAAACTCGGTAACAGCTTCAGCCTTGCGCAAATCCAAAGAGCGCGCATAGTCCACAGGAGAACCGGCGTATTCATAAGCAGCATAAAGGTTGGCAAATGGCTGGTAGCTGCCGAACTCTCCCTCACCCGATTTCGGGCCGTATTTATACCCCTCACCGTTTTTTTTGGCATTCGCCCCACCGGTCCACAGGCTCACTTCATTGAGCACCACACAATCCAAACGGTCGCCACCGTAAACAGTACCGCCCACGCGGCCATTACCAATCGGCAAGGTTTGGCTCTCCCACGTGTCCTTATTTTTTTTGGAGGGAAGATTTCCGGTAACATGGGGCGTAACCGTCCAGGGCAAAGCCGTATTCGGCACACCGGCCGGCTGCTTATACCACAAATGGTCGGAAGTCGTAAACTCACCGGCTGAAGCCACTGCTGCCCATGACAAGCCGGCATAAATTAATAAACGCTTCATAAATAAGTGATTAATTTAATTTTGAACACAAGAGTCTTCTCCATGTAACAGAAAAGAACGAATGAATACAATTCTTTCGGCCTTGTGTAGCTATATAAATAGCATATATGCCCACCTAAAGCAATAAAAAAAGCCGCGAACTGTTATTTCGAAAAAACACACAACTGCGGGTATCGCTTTTTTTCCGCGCATACCGCCCTTTTTTTGTTGACCTGAAAAGAGAAGATGGTAGTATATGGGGTATGAGCAAATACGTAAAAGGTGACGCTACAACTGTTGTGCCGCGCCAGTTCCGCTCGATTTTCTTCATGCTCGTGAGCTGTTTTGCTCTCTGGGGCCTGTTGAATAACATGACGGATAACCTGGTTCCGGCGTTCAAAAATATCTTTACCATTCCGCAAGAAAAGGCTGCATTGGTTCAGGTTGCATTCTACGGTGCCTATGCCGTACTGGCCATTTTCGCCTCCATTCTCATCGAGGAATTCTCTTACAAGAAGGGCGTGCTGATTGGTCTGGGGGTGTACATCCTTGGCGCACTCTGCTACATACCGGCCTGCATTCACCAGAGCTTTGAGATTTACTTCATCGCCATCTTTGTGGTAGCCTGCGGTTGCTCAGTACTCGAGACAACGTGTAACCCCTACGTCATTTCGCTGGGGCCGGATGCAACCGCTGTGCGCCGCCTCAACTTCGCGCAGGCGTTCAACCCCGTGGGCTCCATTGCCGGCATTCTGCTGGCCCAGCAGCTCATCCTCAGCAACCTGAACCCCGCCACCGCTGACGAGCGCGCCACCATGCCGGCCGAGCAGCTCAGCGAAATCGTGCACAATGAGCTCTTCTGGGTATGTGCTCCCTATGTAGGGCTCTGTGGTATTGCATTCCTCATCTGGCTCTTCTTCCTGCGCGCAAAAGACACCCCGGCAACGACCAGCGCTGCTGATGCACAGGCCGAAGGCAACGGCAGCGGCCTGCGCGTGCTGATTGCTGCACTCTTCGCCATTGTACCGCTCACGGCGCTTTACTTCATCTTCCCCGACATGGACAAGGTGCACTGGGTGCTGTACGGCACGCTCGGTCCGATTATCTACCTGTTCCTGGTGGGTGACTACCGCAGCATGCTGTTCTCGCTGCTGAGCCAGCCGCGCTACTGGTGCGGCGTGATTGCCCAGTTCTTCTATGTGGGCGTGCAGATTGCCGCCTGGACCTACCTGAACGTCTACTGCTGCAAAGAGCTTGGCGTAACCCCGGCCACGGCTGCTACCTACTACCTGATTTCGCTCATCCTCTTCATCGTCTGCCGCTGGGTTGCCACCTACTACATGAAGAAGTTCAACCCCGCCGGCATGATGAGCCTGTTCGCCCTGGGAGCCATTGCCTGCTGCGCCGGCACGATTTACCTGCCCTCTGACATCATCTTCACCATCGGCGGTCTGGGCTTCTCGGCCAACGTGCTCTGCCTGATTGCCATGTCCGGCTGCATGAGCCTGATGTTCCCGACCATCTACGGCATTGCTCTGGGCGGCCTGAACCAGCGCGACGTAAAACTGGGTGCCGCCGGCCTCATCATGGCCATTCTCGGTGGTGCTCTCATCACCCCGTGGATGGCCGGCATCATCGGCGATGCCAAGAGCTGCTGGCTCGTCCTGACCGCAGCCTTCGACAACACCTGGGACACCAACCTGGGCACCAGCTCTGCTGCTGTGCGAGCCTCGTTCATCGTGCCCGCCATCTGCTTTGCGGTTGTGCTGCTCTACAGCCTCATCTTCCGCAAACCCGCCACCCCTTCTTCCAAATAATTTAACCCGTAATCTACATATATGAAGTACGATACATTACCGACCATCGGGATTCGCCCGACGATTGACGGTCGCCGTCTCGGCGTGCGTGAATCGCTGGAGGATCAGACCATGAACATGGCCAAGGCTGCCGCTGCCCTCATCGAGGCCAACGTCACCCACGCCAACGGCCAGCCCGTGAAGTGCATCATCGCCGACACCACCATCGGTGGCCCGGCCGAGGCCGCAGCCTGCAACCAGAAGTTCGCTGAAAACAACGTGGGCTGCTCCCTCATCGTGACTCCCTGCTGGTGCTACATCACCGAAACCTTCGAAACCGACGCCACCACACCCAAGGCTATCTGGGGCTTCAATGGCACCGAGCGCCCCGGCGCAGTATACCTCGCCGCCGCTCTGGCCGGTTACGCCCAGAAGGGTGTGCCCGCCTTCTCCATCTACGGCCACGACGTGCAGGATGCTGACGACACCTCCATCCCCGAAGACGTAGCTGAGAAGATTCTGCGCTTCGCTCGCGCCGGTCTGACTGTGGCCACCCTGCGCGGCAAAGGCTATCTTTCCATCGGTGGTTGCTCCATGGGTATCGCCGGTTCCATCGTGGACCAGTCCTTCTGGGAGAGCTACATGGGCATGCGCGTGCAGGCTGTCGATATGACCGAGGTGCGCCGCCGCATGGAGCTGGGCATCTACGACAAGGCTGAGTTCGACCTCGCCATGGAGTGGGCCAAGAAGTATGTGAAGATTGGTCCGGATCGCAACCGCCCCGACCTCGTGCTCTCCCCCGAGGAGAAGGAGCGCACCCTGCGCGAGTCTATCCTCATGACCATCATCTTCCGCGACATGATGCACGGCAACCCCTACCTCAAGACCATTGACCGCGAGGAAGAAGGCCTGGGCTTCAACGCCATCTGCGGTGGTTTCCAGGGTCAGCGCCACTGGACCGACTTCTACCCGAACGGCGACATGGCTGAATCCCTGCTCAACAGCACCTTCGACTGGAACGGCCCGCGCGAAGCTATCCCCTTCGCCACTGAGAACGATGCCATGAACGGCGTCTGCATGCTGCTGCTCCACCAGCTCACCGGTCGCGCCGCCTGCTTCTCCGACATCCGTACCTACTGGAGCCCCGCTGCTGTGAAGCGCGTGACCGGTTACACCATGGAGGGTCTGGCCAAGGACGGTATCATGCACCTCATCAACTCCGGTTCCACCGCTCTGGACGGCAACATGCACGCCACCGCTCCCGATGGCACTCCCATCATGAAGAAGACCGGCGAGACCACCCAGGCCGACATCGAGGCTATGATGGGTGCCTCCGAATGGTGCCCGGCCAACCGCGAATACTTCCGCGGCGGCGGCTACTCCCTCCACTTCGTGTCCAAGGGCAACGTACCCGTGACCATGATTCGCATGAACCTGGTGAAGGGTCAGGGCCCCGTGCTCACCATCGTGGAAGGCTGGACCTGCGACCTGCCCCAGGATGTGAACGACAAGCTCGACCAGCGCACCGACCCGGGTTGGCCCACCACTTGGTTCGCCCCGCGCCTGACCGGCAAGGGCGGCTTCAAGGACGTCTACACCGTCATGGCCAACATGGGTGCCAACCACGGCGCCTGGACCTACGGCCACATCGGTGCCGACATCATCACCCTGGCCTCCATGCTGCGCATCCCCGTATACGCCCACAACGTACCCGAGGATAAGGTATACCGCCCGGCCGCCTGGGATCTGTTCGGCACAGCCGACCCCGAGGGTGCAGACTTCCGTGCCTGCGCCAACTTCGGCCCCATCTACGGTAAGTATTAATCACATTTACCACGGCAAGCTGCCGGAGCCGGCTCCGGCAGCTTGCCTGCTTTTTTTCCTGATATGGCATACGTACTTTGCTTAGACTGCGGCGCGACCAATGTGCGCGCCATTCTTGTTGATGATAAGGGGCAGCTGGTGGCCAAATCCAGCCAACCCAACTCGACCGATGCCGGGGCTGAGAACCCGGATTTCCACGTGTGGAATGCCGACCGCATTCTCAACCAGCTGGCGACCTGCGCCCGCGAAATTCTGCCGCAGATAGATGCCACGCAGGTCAAGAGCGTGACCATCACCACGTTCGGTGTAGATGGCGCTCTGGTAAACAAGGCCGGCGAGCTGCTCTACCCGGTGATTTCCTGGAAATGCCCGCGCACCGCTGAGGTCATGAAGCGCGTGGCTCAGTACATGCCCCAGGAAAAACTCAACGCCATTTCCGGCGTGGGTGAGTTCGCCTTCAACACAATTTACAAACTCATCTGGCTCAAAGAGAATCGCCCCGAACTGCTGGAGCAGGCACATGCCTGGCTGTTCATCTCCAACATTCTCGCCTATCGCCTGACCGGAGTGATGGCCACCGACCGCACCATGGCCGGCACCTCGCAGATGACCGATCTGAACACCGGCGACTGGAGCGATGAAATTCTCAGCGCACTGGGTATCAGCAAGAGCCTGTTCCCGCCCATGGTGAATGCCGGCGATGTCATCGGTACCCTTACCCCTGCCGCCTGCGAACTGCTGGGGCTCCCCTGCTCTGTACCCGTTGTTTCCACCGGCCACGACACACAGTTTGCCCTCTTCGGCAGCGGTGTGCAGGAAAACCAACCCTTCCTCTCCAGCGGCACCTGGGAAATCCTGATGCTGCGCACGCCCAAGGCCGCCCTCGAACCCTCCGACTACGCCGCCGGAGCCACCGTAGAATACGACAGCAAGTCCGGCCTGCTCAACCCCGGTCTGCAGTGGATTGCCAGCGGTATCATCGAATGGGTCAAAGCGACCTGCTACAATGGCGAAAGCTTCGACACCATGGACGCCGAGGCCGAAAAGATTGCCCCCGGTTGCGACGGTGTGAAACTCATCCCCGATTTCCTGCCCAGTGACCCGGTACCCGGCAGTATTCAGGGGCTGGTACTCGGCCGTACCCGTGCTCACATCTACCGCGCTGCAATGGAGGCTCTGACCCTACGCCTGAAGAACCGCCTGGAAAAGCTCGAGAAAGTGGGTGGCTTCAAATCGAGCGACCTGCTGCTGGTAGGCGGCGGTGCCCGCAACAAGGTATGGACCCAGATGCGCGCCGACATCCTCGGCCTGCCCATCCGCATATCCAACGTCTCCGAAAGCACGGTACTGGGGGCCTCCATGTACGCCTTCGCCGGTGCCGGCATTTACGACTCTCCCGAGATCTGCCGAGACGCCTTCGGCATAACCTACACCACCATCAACCCCGGCGAACAGCGCGCCGCTTACGCTGAACTCTACAACTGATACACACAACTATGGCTAATCCCGAACTCTACATCAAACCCGCTCTGCCCGATCGAATCTTCCCCTGGGAGAACTACGACCCGCAGACCCGCGAAGAAATCGACGCCTTCTTCAACAGCCCCGAAGTCCGCGTTATCAAGGAACGCATGGTTGACATGGGCCGCCGCCTGTGGAACCGTGAATACGTGGACGGCAACGGCGGCAACCTGTCCGTGCGCGTGGCAAAAGACCTGGTGCTCTGCTCCCCCACCCTCTGCTCCAAAGGCTTCATGACCGTGGATGACATCTGCATGGTCGACATGAACGCCGGCCAGCTCTGCGGCTACCGCCCCGCCACCAGCGAGGTGAAAACACACATCGCCATGATGAAGGAAGTGGGTGTGAACGCCTGTATCCACGCCCACCCCCCGTGCTGCAATGCCTTCCTCTTTGCCGGCATGGTACCGCCGAACGGCATCAACCCCGAGGCCGACATCTTCCTAGGTCAGATTCCTCTTGCCCCCTACGGCACTCCCGGCTCCCCCGAAACCGCCGAGGCTGTGGCCAAGGCCTGCCACCAGAGCACCGTCGTCTTCATGGAAAACCACGGCGTCATCACCGGTGCCCGTCACATTGAAGAGGCTGAGTGGTTCATGGAGAACGCCGATGCCTACTGCAAGATGGTACTCTTCGCCGACATGCACGGTGGCAAACTCAACCAGGTGAACGAAGCCGGTATCGCCGACTTCCTGGCTATCCGCAAGAACATCGGCTACGCTGTGCCCGAAGGTCAGCCCCTGTACAACTTCCGCGAGTACAACGGCTACACCATGGGTATTGCCGGCAAGAAGGACTGAAAATAACAGCCGCACCCCCTTATCCCCCGCCATGCTGCACCAGCAGCATGGCGTTTTTGTTGTTCACCCAAAAAGGCACACGGCAGAAACAAAAAACTCCGGGGTTATTCACCTCGGAGTTTCTTCACATCCCCACGCGGATTCGAACCGCGGTTCTATGACTGAGAATCATATGTCCTAACCCCTAGACGATGGGGACTTTCAGATGTGGTGTTGCGTAGCAACGAGGGGATATTAGCACAGACACGACAGAAGTCAAGCAAAAATCGTAAAAAAAATAAAAAAAGTTCGTGAAGCCGTGATTGCCGTTTGCAGGAAGAAATGAAATATGCTAGAATAGCCCGCATGCTGAAAAGATTGACACTGTGCGCCGCCATGGCACTGGGGCACGCTACGGCGCAGTCCCCTGCTGACAGCACCGAAGCCGCCCCGATGCAGAGCGGTGCCACCACGCAGGCGGACCCTACCCGCGCTGAGAAACGCCGGGCTGAAATCGCGCTGCAAGAGGCCGACGAACACGTTGTGTCACAATCTCGCATGTTCTCCGTGAGTGGCGGCGACTCGTTGCGCATGGGCGCAATCGCCACCAAGGCAGATGAGGTGCGCGGAGCCGTTTGCCGCCTGCTCGGGGTAGACACCGATTGGAAATACGGCATATCCATACGCCTGATTGGTAACTCCACCGACCCGGCAGAGCCCAACCCCATACGAACACGAATCAGCATCATCGGCTCCGAACCCAACTTCCAAATCCGTATATACCCCGGCGGCGGTATCGATGTCGAACGGCTCACGAACGCCATCATCACCATGACCCTCTTCGAGCGTGCGCTGAGCAACCAGCGCGCGGATGCCCTGCCCGACAGTGTGAATATACCTCACTGGCTCATCACCGGTGTACAACAGGCCGTGCTGTGGCGCAGCGGCAAAGGCGACCGCCGCCTGTACCGCAGCCTGTTTGAACGGGCGGATATGCTCACGATTGAGGAAATCGTAAGCACGGACAAGATAAGCGACCTGGATGCCAGCTCGCGCCAGGTCTACGAGGTATCGTGCGGGGTGCTCATCATGTGCCTGCTGCACCGCGAGGGCGGCCCTGCTCAGCTGCGTGAACTCATCGCAGAATCAGCCCTGGCAGATGGCTCGCCACGCGAAATCATCACGGCGCACTTCCATGAACTGGGGGTAGATTCTACCATGCTCAGCAAATGGTGGGCACTCGAACTCGCCGCGCTCTCTCAGGCGCCGGCCACCGAGATGCTCACGCCCATGGAAACCGAAAAACAGCTTGCCGAAGCCCTGACCATCGTAACTTACGATGCCGAAACACAGCTTCCCCGGAACCTTAGCGCCGACAATGTGTATGCCCTGCAAGAACTCCCCGAATGGCGTGCACAGATTCGCCCGCTGGTTGATAGGCTCATGCAGCTCAACCTGCATTGTTTCCCCGGGTACCGAGCCATCATTGCCGAGTACTGCCGAGCCTACAGCGAACTGCTGAAAGGGGGCACGGCTGATGCCGTGCAGAACATACTCGGCCCGCTGAGGGAACTGCGCGCAGCCTATATCACCACATCCCTGCGCGCCCGCGACTACCTCGATTGGTACGAAATCACCCATCTGGGCGAGCAGAAACGCAAAGAGGGCTTCGAAGCCTATCAGGAAACCATGCACCTGCTACGCAGCGAAACACCGGGGTCGGATACTCACATGAGCCGTTATCTGCAAGATATCGAAACTCTCTACGGCCTGAAATCTGGACAGGAGTTGCCGAAATCGCTCCTGGAGCAGGTGCGCAAGGCTCACAACGAATACCGAAACAAAGAAAAACGCCCATGAGAGCTCGCCAGGAATTCACCCTGCCCCCGGCCCCCGATATGAGCGCCGAGCAGAGCGCCCACGCCGCCGGCCACGCCCGCGTATGCGGCATAGATGAAGCCGGGCGCGGCCCGCTGGCCGGCCCCGTAGTAGCCGCTGCCGTGGTACTGCCCGCCGACTATGAACTGCCCGGGCTCAACGATTCAAAAAAACTCACAGCCCGCCGGCGCGAGCAACTCTATGAGCTGCTCATGAACGACCCTCTCGTGCACAAGTGCGTGGCCACAGCCACCGTAGCAGAGATAGATGAACTCAATATTCTGCGCGCCACCCACCTGGCCATGGCTCGCGCAGCACAGGGGCTGGTGCCGCCGCCCGATTTCTGCCTGATAGACGGCCTGGCTGTACCGGGTTTCCCCCTGCCCTCAACCAACCTGGTGAAGGGCGACGCCCGCAGCCTGAGCATAGCCGCCGCCAGCGTGCTGGCGAAGGTAACTCGCGACCGCTATATGTGTGAACTGGCCAGGCAGTACCCCCGGTACGGCTTTGACCGCCACGCCGGCTACGGCACAAAAGCCCACCTGCAAGCCATCCAGCAATATGGAATTACTCCACACCATCGCCGCTCGTTTGCGCCTGTTGCACAAATGGAGCTGCCCCTGGGGCTCTGATTCACCACCGGGGCGTGCCTACCTGGGCGAATACGGTGAGCTGGTCGCAGCCTCTTACCTGCGCGCCCGGGGGTGCAAGGTACTTTACCGCAACTTCCGCTACGGCAAGCGCGGAGAGCTTGATATCGTATGCCGCGATGGCGAGATACTCGTAGCCTGCGAAGTCAAGAGTTCTGCCTCACCCGCCAGCGGTGCCCCCATGCGTGCCGTTGATCGCCGCAAGCGCGAACTGCTGCGCCACGGTCTGCGCAACTGGCTGCACCTATTGCGCAGGGGTGACATTCCCACCCGTTTCGACATCATCGAGGTCAGCCTCATCGGCGGGCAGAAACCCGTCATACGCCACCACCGCGCTGCCTTCGGCATGCACGAGGGAAGCAAAACCTGGTGACACCTCACAACCATGAGCAACTCGTAAACTCCACTTTACATCTTCGGAAAATATTTTACACAGACGAAGCGAAGCAGTACAATATGACCATGCAGCAGCAAAACGGCCGGAGAATCTCGCGGCGCACCTTTCTGAAAGGGCTGGGAGCTCTCGCGCTCACAGCCCTGCCCGCCTGTCGGCGGGCGCAACAATTCGCCATTACGCCTGAGGAGTGCCCCGAGTGGCAACTACCCGGTCAGAGCACAGCCTTCGCCACTGCCATGCCCTGGGCGAGTGGGGCGCTGCCCATGCTGGCAGTATGTCACGAGGGCTTGCCGACCATGCTGCAACCCAACCCTCACTATGAAGCGGTGCGCCGAGGTTTACCGGCTTTCGCCCAGGCGGCACTTACCGACCTCTATTCCCCCCACCGGCAGAGCACCGCAACCTTCAACGGTCGCCCCTACCCGGAGCGCGCCCTGCAAGGCGCCTGGCGTGCCTGGTGCAAAGCCCTGCGTGAGGGACGGCGCGTAGCCTGCCTGTTCCCTGCCGGGTACAGCCCGGTACGGGCTGCTCAGATTGCCGCGCTGCGCCAATACAGAGGAATCTTATTCTACGAGTTCGACCCTGTTGCCGAAGCCCGCGAGCAAACCTTTACCGAACTTGACGCCCTGATAGACTCAACTCTGGGGCCGGCTGCGAGTTTCGATACCGGCGCAGGAACACTGAGCGAGCTGACCGCCACACTGCCGGAGCTGGAGCTCCTGCTCATTTTCACCCCGGCCGACCCTGCGGCACTGCACCCTGATTTTGCCACTGAGCTGCAAAACACGACCGCCGAAACCGTGCGATTCTGCCCCCCGGGGCCACCCACATCTGACCGCACAGCAGCCCTGTGCCGCTACACGGTACCACTCACTCACTTTCTCGAAGAATGGGGAGCAGAGGCCGATGCTGACGGCAACCTGTGCCTGCGCCAGCCTGTCACCCTGCCCCTGCGCCCGGCCGTAAGCGAAACGGAGGCCCTACATGCCCTGCTGAACAATGAAGAGCTGCCGCTGAGTGAGCGCCCGCCCATCTCCCCCGCCCGCGAATGGTTACTGCGGGCAGTACCGCAGGCAGAGCAGATACTGCGCCGCGGAATTGAACCCGGCACGGCGCCCCGGCCCCGACAGCTGCCTCGCAAGCAAGCTGCCGATACCGCGCACTACCTGCACCCCTTCTATGTAGACGGTCGCTACGCACACAATCCCTGGCTGCGCGAAACCTGGTTCCCCCTCACCGGTTATGTCGGCGTGGCCGAAACCTTTACCCCAGAGAACAGCAGCGTAACCGCAGCAGCCACCTGCACTGTCCCCGGACTGCAGCACACCTGCCACCCCATCAGCCCGCTGCCGGCGCCTGCTTTCCCCCCACCGCACCGTGACATTAAGTCCTGGCCGGAGCGGCGGGTGGCGCCCCCTCCGCAACACGATGGTGCTGCCACTCCGCAGTGGGCGCTCATCATCGACACCAGTCTGTGCAATGGTTGCTCAGCCTGCACTCTGGCCTGCCGGGCGGAAAACAATATCCCTACCGTTGGTCCGGCGGCTCTGGCTGACGACCGCGACCTGCAGTGGCTGCGTATCGACCGCTACCGTCACACTGAAGGGCAATCAATATACCTGCCCGTAGCCTGCCGCCAGTGCGAGCAGGCGCCCTGCGAGGCCGTGTGCCCGGTACACGCCACCGTACATACGGATGAAGGGCTCAACGCTATGGTCTACCCCCGCTGCTGGGGCACCCGCTACTGCGCGGCCGCCTGCCCCTACGGTGCACGCCATTTCAATTACCGCGACTACAGCACCACCTCCCGAACAGCGACAGCCACCCCGGCCAACCCGCAAGTCAGCCTGCGCCCACGCGGAATCATGGAAAAATGCACCTACTGCGTGCAGCGCCTCAACGCCGCGCGACGTGATGGCACCACCCCGCAAACAGCTTGCCAACAGGCGTGCCCCCGTAACGCCATACGTCTGGTTGACCTGCGCCACCAGGCGCCGGATTGTGTGTGCACCAGTTTCGATGCCCCCTCCACCCGCCCTCGCACACTCTACCTGTAACGGAGCGTTTACCGCCACCTGAAAACTGTTATTCAACAGTATAGCTGTGATGTTCATCTGAACCTCACAGCTATGAAATACCCCATACCCGCCACCATGTTGATGGCTGCGGCACTCAGTGTCGCAGCACAAGAAACCACCCCCGGATACCTCGATACAGCATTCGGCCGCAAACCCTACATCATGGAACCCCGCCACACGGGTAGCCTGCAGCCGACCATGCACACCGATGAGCAGCACCCCAAACGCCACCCCGGCATATACACAATCCCGGAAGTCTTGGAACGCAGTTACACCCGCGCTGTAGAAGAACTGCGCAGCGGCTGGGAATTCTTCCCCTCCACGCCGCAACACTTCGCGCCGTATCTCGACTCCATCTTCGTGCCGGGCAACACCTGTGTGCAACCCTGCAACGTGATACCGCACGATGGGATTTCCACGACCGCACAGCTCCTCAAAACCCGACTGTCACGCATAGGTCTGCAATACGACCTGACTCTCAGCGCAAACTACACAGGGATAAGCCCGAAATCTCATGGTGGGCGCAATCACTTCACCTCCACGAACAATTCTTTTGCCGGCACCTGGTACCTGCTCAAAAAGCGGGACAACAGCCAAGGGCTTTTCCTGAGTATCGAAGCAGATTGGGGCCACGGCTTCAATTTCAACGAGCGTAAAAGCAGTGCCCAAAACACCATCGGCAGCCTGAGCAACCCACAGGGCAGCCTGCGCGGCGGCAACGGTGTTTTCATACCCCACCTGGCACTCGGTTACAGCGCCTTCAATGGCAAGTGGGTGGGCATGGTCGGCACCATCGACACCTCAAGCTACCTCGACCAGAATATCTACGCCGCCAGCTGGAACGGGAACCTGACCAACTCCGCCTTCGGCTCCAACCCCTGCCTGCCGCTCGAATGGGCCAACTGGGGCTACCTGACCGCCTGGCAACCCTGCAAAAATTTCTATGCGATGTATGCCACAACCGGCTGCAATGGGCAAATCAACCATAATCCGTTTCAGTACATCAGTGCAGACGCCTGGGTCCACCTCGCAGAGTTAGGATTTATAACGGATGATTTTGCCGGGCTCGGCGAGGGCACTTACCGCCTGCAATACACGATCACGCGAAATGAAGGCAAAACAGGCTGCGGTGCCGCCATCAACGTGCAGCAGCAACTCGGGCACGGCTCACAGCTCGGCTTCTTCTCTCGCTGCGGGGTAATGGATACCGACGCTGCAACGGTGAGCAATGTACGCTCTGCCGCTACGGCAGGGCTGGTGTTGCAGGCTCCGTTCAGCAGCAGCGGCTGGGGCAGTGCCGCCAACAATGACCAGGTAGCCCTCGGTTTGCTGTGGGAACGCGCAGCGCAATCTCCCCACCGTCACAAAGATGAATATGGGCTCGAACTCAGTGCGGTCGTTCAGATTACCCCAACCTTCTTCATTCAGCCGGATTTGCAGTACATCTTCAACCCTGTGCAGCAAACCGACCGCAGCGGCGAGCTCGTTTTCCAGGTGCAGGGGGTGTTTAAATTCTGATGCAGCCCCTCCCGGCCTTTCCGGAAGCCGGATTTTCAAAATCCGGCTTCCGGAATCAGCCCGACAATTTCCGCTTGACAGCCGCCCCCGGGGCAGGCAGAATGTCAGGCATGAACAACACGCCGAACATCCCCCTCACACGACGTCTGGCTGAAAGCCGCCCCGGACTCATACTCGGTACAGCGCTGGCCGCCATGTGGATAGCCGCCATGTCAGCGGTGGATGCGAATGCCTGCACTGCCACCCCTTTTCTGTGGGGATTCATCGCTGTTATCGCCCTTGCAGTACCGTGCATACTGTGCGGTTACAAGATAGTAAGGCTGCCGCTCACGTCCTGGGTTAGCCTGGCAGCGGGTGTGTATTTTCTGGTACGGGCAGCCAACGGTTTTTCGCTCACGGACAACCTGGCCGATATCGGGTTAATTCTCTTTGCTTTCGTATATTACCTGGCCGGCGTTTATTGCGGTCAGGCGAACAACAATCGCGGAACAGTCATTGTACTGTCAGTGGCACTGCTACTCAACCTGCTCTGCCTGTGGTTGCTGCGCGACCCGCAAATCAGCCTGCACTACATCGGGCGAGCCGATATCGGGCTTTTTGGCCCGCATTCCCGCAACACCACCCTCTTCGCCTACAAAAACTTTGCCGGACTGTTTCTGGCCCTGGGTGGCGGGTTATTACTCTGGCGCTGTATATGGCGGGGAGAGCGAAACCTGAGCACCCTGCTGCAACTAGCGGTGGCAGCAGGCGCCATAGTCGGCAGTTTTTTCTGCGTGACACGCGTACCGTATGCCATACTTCCACTGCTACTGATTGCGGGGTGGCTGCTCTGGTTCATACAAAGGCTCTATTCCGGCCGTACGCTGAGTATCGCCATGATTGGTACCGGCATATTGCTGCTGGTAGCGGTGCTGATTGGTATTTACGACCTGTTTTTCGGGAACACCGTCCTGCAGGCCATTGTCGACATAGACTCACACCAGCGCTTTACCATGTGGGAGTGGGTCAATAGTGTCGTTAGAGAGGCGCCGTTACACGGCTATGGGCCGGCAGGGGCAACCTGGTATTCCATCACGATATGCAATCAATATCAATTGATGAACTATGCCCACAACGAATACATGCAGGTCTGGGCTGACTACGGCATTATCGGGCTAGGGCTCATGCTGCTTATCATCGTACTGCACATCATCACCGGCTTTCGCGGACTGTCTGCCGACACGCTACCCGCCGAAAGACGCATACGACTCTCAATGGCCATCCTCACTCTGGCGGCTCTTTGCGTCGCAGCCATCGCAGACTATGTATGGCACAGCGCAGCTCTGCTCTCCATGGGGGCTTTTGCCTGCGGCACCCTGGCCTCACCCGCTCCGGTCGAACCGTGGGCATTATTCAGGCGCAAAAAATGGTGCGGCGGCAGCTCCCTCATCCACCCGGTACGAGCAGAAAGCAGCTGCGGGCGAGTCATCATCTGTGCCGGCGCTCTTGCCCTGGCTGCCTGCATGGGGAAGCTCAGCACTATCCTCTGCCCACCTTGGCTGGCACAGTGGCAATATGATGCCATGGTAGCCCGGGGTGCTACCACTGAGCAACGCCGAGCCCACCTGCTGCGAACCATGCTCATTTACCCCCACCACCGCCTGGCCGACCACTACATCAACCTGGCTCCGAAAACACACCCTGACTGGCACGCCTACGAACAGGGCATACGCGCCGTATTACAAGCGAACCCTCAACAGCTTATCACTGCCAGTATGCTAGCCCAATGCCTCGGCAAACAAGCCCGCTACCGCGAGGCGGAAATCGTCTTCCGCACCTATTACCCGGGGGATGGCCCTGATAACACAAGCCTGAACCTATGGGCCACATTCTACACCGCCAACCTACAGCAATGGGGACAGGCCGAACTCACCAAGGGTAACCTCGGAACGGCTCTCTCCATGCTTCTCTATGCCGAAAAGATGTCGAAAAAGACGGGCTACATCCCCCATATGTGGCACCGAGGCGGCATAAAAACCTGGGGATTTAATACACCGAAGCAAAAACTGCACCAATCCGTCTGCAAAACCACCCTCCATACCCTGCGTGCCATTAACCCTCCACAGGACCACTCATGGCAGCAGCCCCTCACCCCGGGCGGTAAACCGGCACTCTATCAGCGCTACCAAAAACATACCAAATAACCTGAACTAACACCACTCACTCCCCGCCACACAGAAAAAAAGCAAAAAAATGCACCTTACGCACGTTTTCCGCTTGCAATAATGAAAAAAAAGTGCAATATAAAAGAAGTCCGCTTTGCGGTCACAGACTTTTACCGACTGATATGAGCACACCTCCTCCGCCCCCTTCAACTGTACGTCCGGTACCGCCTGCGGCTCCGGTGCCCCCTACTGCGCCCCGTCCGGTTGCCCCGGTTCCTCCCACCGCCGCGACCACACGTCCCGTACCGCCGCGCCCGGCAGGGGCACCTGTACCTCCTGTTGCCCCGGCTCGCCCTGCTGCCACAGTGCCGCTTAGCGCCCCCGTGCCGCCGACACGTCCCGGTGCACCCGTACCGCCCCGCCCTGCAGCTCCGGCTGCTCCCGGCGCTCCCGTGCCTCCCCGCCCTGCGGCTCCGGCTGCTCCCGGCGCTCCCGTGCCTCCCCGCCCTGCGGCTCCGGCTGCTCCCGGCGCTCCCGTGCCTCCTCGCCCTGCGGCTCCGGCTGCTCCCGGCGCTCCCATGCCGCCCCGCCCTGTGGCTCCGACTGCTCCCGGCGCTCCCGTGTCTCCCCGCCCCGCTGCCACAGTACCGCTCAGCGCCCCCACTGCTCCGGCTCGTCCTGCCGCACCCGCAGCTCCTGCCGCACCCGCAGCACCCGCTGCACCTGCAGCTCCCGCAGCCCCTGCCGCCAAGGCTCCCACTAAGTCCATGCCCACGGCTACTGTGCCCGTCGGCAAACCCTCCGGCTTCACCAAACCCGCCGGCTTCAGCAAGCCTGCCGGTTTCGGCAAGAAGGTTGAAACGGTGGAAGAGGAAGATGATGATGAACCCAAGAAGGACAGTCCGATTATCATCGTACTGGCAGCGCTTACCGTTATCATCATGGGGCTTGTGTGCTTCAAACAGTACCAGACTGACCAGGTTCCCGGCCGCGTAACCGACTCTGAGCGAGTATTCGGCTCTCCCACCGCCGCAGGTGACGATTCCGGCGATAGCGGTTACAGTGAGGAGGAATCCTCCGATGAAGAAGAGAGCTCCGATGATTCCGGCGACAGCGAAGACTACGCTGACGAAGAAGAGTAATTTTCGGTGAACAACGCGAATCGCTAACGCATCTAAATAACACTATGGCATTACAGATTACAGAAAGCAACTTCGAGTCCGAAGTCATCAACTCCCCCGTACCGGTGCTGATTGACTTCTGGGCAACATGGTGTGGCCCCTGCCGCATGATTTCCCCCATCGTAGACCAGGTAGCCACCGAGATGGCCGGCGTTGCCAAGGTGGGCAAGATAAACGTGGATGAAGCCGCTGCCCTTGCCACCCGCTACGGCGTGAAGAACATCCCCACGCTCGTCTTCATCAAGGGCGGTGAGGAGGTAGCTCGTATCACCGGTGCAACCTCGAAAGACAATATCATCGCCAGGCTCAAGGCCTGCCTGTAACATCACAGTCACCCCCCTTACAAACGGGCAAACCCTCAGCGGTTTGCCCGTTTTGTATTGTACAGCAGCCCCGGCTACAAGTCAGCAGCAAACAATCCACCCCCACGCGGCAGAGGAGAACCTGCCGGTTATAAAAATATCCCCGGTTCTGAAAACACGCTACTCGCGAGCAGGGAGCAGTTGCACCTCGTAACCGAAGATTTCGGTAAAAAGGTCAGCCTTGCTGCGCAGAGCAAGGTTTTCGATGGTAAGATCGTGCACACCATGCACCAGCAACTCAATCTTGCGGGCAGCGTAACGCACGGTAAAGGATGATATGCGGTGGGAGTGAGCGCGCTCCATGGCATCCGCCACGCGCAGCAATGCGGCCAGCTTCTGCACGCGCAAGCGGTTCGGCTGCTCAAGGTCGGCATAAGTGTGCTCATCTATACTGGGGGCACCATGGCGGTGGTAGCGCGCCAACAGGCCGATGATTTCAACATCCTCACGCGACAAACCGAAGATTTCTGAATTAAGGATAATGTATTGCCCGTGGCGATGGTGATTCTTGGGGCTGATGAACGTACCGATTTCGTGCAGAATAGCCGCCACAATGAGCAACATACGGTCATGACGCGTCAGCCCATGCAGGGACTGCAGCTGGTCAAAAAGCGAAGTACAAAGCTTTCGCACCTGCTGGCTGTGGCCGCGATCCACCTTGTAACGATTCGCCAGCAGCACGGCAAAGTGGGTAACCTCATGCTCAAGCGAGCGGTCATCACGGCGGGAGGGCAGCAGATTACGCAAAAAGGCGAACGCGTACTCCTCCCTCGGCATGAGGATACGCCCTGGCTCGAACTCACGTGCCAGGCTCAGGTAAGTCACCGCAGCCGGCAGCAGCGCTGTAACGGTAGCGTAGTCTTCCTGATACTTTTCACGCCGCTGCTGCAGAGGCACGGCTGCAATCTCATCCACCAGGGTCGAGAGTTCTTCGAGCGTAAGCGCCTCACCCTCCGTAAGCGGGGAGGAAATATGGTGAAAATCAGGGCCGAAAATCACGAAAGTGTCGGGCTCATCGGGCAATGCCCCCTCAGAATCATGCAAAATCTGCTCTACCACACCGCGAATATGCTCACGAATAAGCGAGCTCTCCATCCCCGCAGCTCCACTGAAGGAACTGCTGCCTATGGCCATGGCCGTGCGGTGAGCGCCCATGCGATAATTGGCATAGTAGGTAATTCGGCCACGGTCAAAGAGCAGCAAGCGCGTGTTGCCGGGCCCCACGTGAACAACAAGCACACGCTTTTTTTCCAGTTCTGCGTGGTGGGTGAGCATATCCTGCATGCTGACATAGAGCAGGCGCGTCATTTCACCATCGTCCATCACCTCCAGCTGCAGGCCGCAGATAGTAAGCAGGCGGTTGGTAATACTGTCCATATTGTGCACATTCAGCAGCACATTCGTGGCCAGCAATCGCACCTGGACCTCACCACCGCTGCGATATTCATCGAGCAGGCGGTTGTACCCGCGGATAATGTGCACACAGCGATCCATCGTCTCGCGAGAGACATTCCCCAGGCGGAAAATATCCTCCGCCAGCGCCATGGGCTGAGTGAGCACATCCAGCACGCGCAGCTCATCCTCCCGCTCCTCTGCTACCAACATGGAAACCGAACTGGCTCCCAGAAATATAACCGCCTGCACAACCACCGGTGCCGGCGTGCAGCTTTTCACCCCGCCTCTGTTCACATCTTTCATTCACCACCCACTTTAGCACGCTTCCCCCGCCGTTGTCGAGCAGAAACTCCGCTCAGCGTGTCTGTTCACACGGTACAGCCGTATAAAAGCCCCACACTTCTCACAAGTTTCGCCTTGACGGATAGTGCGCAGCGGATATAATAAAAGAGAACTCCGCACCATCATTCATCATTCATCATGATACGTTTTGCCTCAACTGACTGCCGCCGCGAAACCGGCAATATTAAGTGGGACCTGCAAGGCCCGCTGCCCTTTGGTATTGCTGATATGGACATCGAGAGCCCCCCCTGCGTGGTGGATGCCCTGCAGGCTCGCCTCAACCACCGTTTCTACGGCTACGCCTTCATGACGGATGAACTTCGCGCGGCCATCACCACCTATCTGGTAAAAAAACACGGCGTGACCAATGCCTCCCCCGAGTGGCTGCACGAACTGCCGGGCTGCGTGCCGGCCTTCACCCTGGTAGCCCGCACCGTGTGCCCCGAGCCTCAGCACGAGGTGATGGTGTGCGCCCCCACCTACCCACCCATGCTCCACTGCCATGAGGATGCCCGCTGCAGCCTGCTCTCCGTACCGTTCAAATACACGGGCGAGCGCTGGGAGTTCGACTGGGAGGCCATGGAAGCCGCCGTCACGCCGAACACCAAACTATTCCTGCTCTGCAACCCACACAACCCGTTGGGCCGAGCCTGGAGCCGCCAAGAAATGGAGCGCGTGGCTGACTTCTGCGAGCGCCACGACCTCATCCTCTGCTCAGATGAAATTCACTGTGACCTCGTGCTCGATGAAGACAAGAAACACGTCTGCGCCCTGACCCTCTCCGAGCGCATGCAGCAGCGCACCGTTATGCTCAGCGCGCCGAGCAAGACCTTCAACATCGCCGGTATCTGCTTCACCTACATGGCCGTGCCGAATGCCGAGCTGCATGCCGCCATCCGCAAAACCCAGGGGCACAGCCTGCCCACGCTCAACGTGTTCGCCTATGCGGCCTCTCTGGCAGCCTATACCTCCGGCTGGGAGTGGCATGAACAGCTGCTCAACACCCTACGCAGAAATCGTCAATATGTGGTGGACTACATCGCCCGCGAGCTGCCCATGCTCAAAACCCGCCACCAGGAGGCCACCTACCTCGCCTGGATTGACTGCTCCGCTCTCGGGGTGGAAAGCCCGCATACCTTCTTCCGCGAAAACGCCGGCGTTTACCTCGACAACGGGGCCAACTTCGGCGACCCCCAGTGCGTGCGCCTGAACTTCGCAACCTCGCCTGAAATGCTGCGCACCGGGCTCGATGCCATGCGCGATGCCATACACGCCCACCTGAGCAAGTAAACTCAGCGAGCAAATGCCAATTCAGCTTCGGGCTCTGTCCGCACAGAGCCCGATTTTTTGTGCTCATACCAAAGCGGAAAGAGCACGCGAACATTCATAACACTCAGCTGTTTCTATGGCTGCCTGCACGCACTCAGGCTCCGGCTCAAATGCCAGCAGAGCATGAATGAGCTTCACATTGTCATAGCCCGCGGCCTGCTCCATAGCCGAGACATTGCGCCTGCCCCGCACATTCATCCATAGATTTTTTATTCATAGAAATGTTGTTGTCTGGTGCATGGTAACAAAGGAAACGATGTAATGCAAGCATTTATAAAATAAAGGCATATAAAATCCCACATGACTGCGTTTGAGCTTGCCACACGCAGTCATGTGCTGTAGTATGGTGGCAGGTAACTCATTCCCTATGAAAACGCACAGCATCATCATCATCACACTCCTGTTGGCGCCCCTGCTCAGCACAGGTTGCACCGCACAGCTACCCGCCCCGCAAAGCGACATCATACCCACCCTGCCCGCAGACCGCCGGCACGCACCGCACGCCCTCATCCCCATCGGCGACGGCTGGCTGGGCTTCGTACACCACCGCAGCGGCGATTCCTACCTGCTGGAGCTGGATTGCGACCGCAAATTACTCCCCGCCGGACATCGGCTCGATGTGCAGCTCATCGGCACGCCCTACAGCACGGCAAACGGCAGCAAGTGGCAGCATCAGCTTGGCAGCATCACCACCACCGGCATACACCAATTTACCCTGAGCGAAAGTGACTTCCGCAAAAACGGCGGGCCGTATGATTACCGCGTGAGTTTCACCCTGCGGCAGACAGGCGGAAAAGAAGTTGATACCCGCGACACACGCCTGACCGACCACATGCCCGGCCCCGGTTACCCCACCTGGTATGAGCAGGAAAACCGCGAAAGTCTGCACCAACTGCAGCAGGCCGCAAAGCAATGCCACGAGATGAAGCTCTTGCTCCGCTACCACGACAGCTTCATGCTCGATTCCCCCATGGAGCTTCCGCTCAGCACGGCGGATTCCGAGGTACTGCGCAGCCTCATCGCACGCATGAAACCGGTGAAAACCCACCTGCACGAAGTTATCCCCGCCTTCGGCATCGACCTGCAGCTGCTGGGGGCAGATGGTAAAGAGCTGGCCAATTTTGACCCATTCGATGTCACGGCCGCCCGCCACGTCAGCCCCGAAGGAGCCGCGGACATGAGCTCCTACACCCTGAGCAATGAAGACGCCGCAACCTGGTTCTCCATCATCTACGGCCCGGCCGTGAAAAATGCCATCAAACAGGCCGAGCAACGCCACAGCAAATCCCCCCGCCAACGCCGCCGGAAATAAAGCGCACACGACCATGAAATATTCAGCCTTATCGGCGGCCGCCCTGCTATTGTTCGCGGCCTGCCACACAGCCCCGGAGCGCGACTTTTTCACCCTTCTGCCAACAAGCCCCGAGAAAATATCCTACACGGAAAGATTATCTGCCATCTCTATCCACCGCGAGGGGGAACACTGTATTATCAAACTGAAATACAAGCCCGAACAACTTCAAACGGGTTATCAGCTTGCACCCGTGCTGCAACGCACCGCCTACCACAGCATGTGGAACCGAACCCGCTGTCAATCACTGGCAGCGTACACCACCACTTCCCCGCAGGGCGACATGCGCATAGCCATACCCGCGGCCCAACTGCGCCACAGTGGCGGCCCATGGGACTACAGCTTCCACCTGCAGCAGCTCGCCCCCGATGGCAGCCGGGCAACAATATACAGCTCACGGCTCTACAGCGACTGTCCGCCCCCACACGCCACCTGGAGCAACCCACCCAACCGCTTCGGCACCTATGCCGAAAACTGCCGCAGCCTGAACGACATCCGGCAAGCTGCCCGTAACTGTACTGCTGCCCGCGTGCTCACAGCCGATTTTCACACGGGAGAAGAAGCCACACGCGCACTGTCTGCCACGGAACTGGAAGAATTGCGCAGGCTCATCGGGCACATGCAACCGGTGCGCACAGCCATCGGCATCATCTACCCCTCCGGTTACCACATCACGCAACTGGTAGCGGCAGATGGTCGTGCCATCGCCGAAATCCACTCACAACACCTGACCACCCCGCGCAGAGTCAGCCCGGAAAATGTAGCCCAATTCGCCCGCTACATCCTGCCCGAGCCCGAACTCGACACATGGTATAAGCTCACCTCAATACAGCCGGAAGACAGGCAATGACATCCGTAGCGCGAATCGCGCGGGGATAGCCGGCGCGCATGCGAGCCGTAGCTGCGGCCTGCCCGCAGAGCCAGGCCCCCAGCACTGCCGCGCGTAGCGGCGACAGCCCCTGAGCTGCCAGCGCACCGATGGTACCGGCCAGCACATCCCCCTGCCCGCCATTGGCCATGTAGGGGCCACCGGTCGAGTTGTACCAAGTCTCAGTACCATCCGTCACCAGTGTACGGGCGCCTTTCAGCAACAGGGTACAGGGGTGCGCCGCCACATAACGCCGAGCGCACTCAGCCCGGCTCAGACCGGCAGCAGCAGGGAACAGGCGGCGCATCTCGCCCGGGTGCGGAGTCAGAATACTATGCCGCGGCAACTCCCAGCCGTATTCGGCGGCGAGATTCAGCGCATCGGCATCCACTACCATCGGCACATCGCAGCGCTGCAGCAGGTCATGCAATGAGCGCAAATCCGGGCCGCGCAGCCGCCCCAGCCCAGGGCCCACTACCAGCGCCTGAGCACCCTCGATCGGCACATCGCGGTAACTGTGCACCGGCACCACCATCACCTCAGCAGCCACACGGGCAGCCAGTATGGGGTACACATCCTCACGGCAATAAAGCGCCACCAGCCCGGCACCGGCTGCCACCGCAGCCTCGGCACACATCTGTGCCGCGCCCACATAGCCCACGCTGCCCGCCACAATATGCACACGCCCCGCCCGATTTTTAAAACACGAATACTCCCGCTGCGGCAACAGGCGCAGCAGCTCAGCCGTGGCCACCTGAGCCATTGAGTCGGCGGGCAGTGACACCTCCGGCAGCGGAATGCAGAGCATGCGCCCCACATAATCCGCAGCACCATCTGCCAGCATTCCCGGCTTCACACAGCCGATAACCGCCGTCACATCGGCCCGCACCGCCTCACCGGGTACCTCACCCGTATCGGCATTCAGCCCAGTCGGTACATCGATTGCCAGCGTCAGACTGCGGGGACTGGCCGCACGCAGCGAATTCAGCTCGTTCACCAGCGCCGCGTATGGCTCACGCAGCGCACCGATAGCCCCACTGCCCAGCAGACCATCTATAATCAACAGCCCCTCCTCCGGCCCCGGTTCAGACGTACTGAGCTCATGCCCGGCCAGCAGCGCAAACTGCTGCGCACTCTCCGGCGAGAAATCTTGCAACCCGCAGGCAGCGCGCACCGTAACCGGACAGCGAAAACGCGCCGCCAGCCCCAGCGCATCGCCCGCATTGTTCCCTCGCCCGGCATAGACCACCACTCGGCGCGGCCGCAAAGCGCACAATTCAGGCTCACGCCCCATCGCCCCCCACAGGCGCTCCACCACCGTACTCATCAACCCGGCAGAGCTTGCCGCACCACTTGCAAACAACTCGAGCTCCGCCGCTCGTATCACCTCACATGGATACACTTTCATAGCAAAATCTCAGCCAAGTTTTTTCATATACTGTGCCAGCCATGGCAGCACATCCACATCTGCCGGCAACCAATCGAGCGAGTGGAGCTCATCCGCCGTCAGCCACCGGGCCGCCACATGCTCCCGCAGCGTCAACTCACCCCCGCATAAACGGCACACATAGCAATGCATGCGCAGGTGGAATGCCGGGTATGCCCACTCCACCGTGTGCAGCAGCGGCCCAACCTCGACAGCCAACGACAGCTCCTCGCGTATCTCGCGCACCACAGCAGCCTCAGCCGGCTCCCCCGGTTCAATCTTCCCGCCCGGGAACTCCCAGCCCCCGCCATGTTTATGTGGCGCGCACTGAGTCGCCAGCACACGACCGGCCTCGTCAAATATCAACGCAGCCACTACCTCCAGAACTTTTCTGACTTCTTCCATCTCACCCGGTTTTTCTTTTCCGTCAAATAAACTTTACCCCGATTAACATACAAATTGAATTTACTATCCGCGCACGGGGTTGTCAAGAGAAACAGTCACCCGAAAGCATGATTTCAACCCACTACATCTCCCAAGCTCGCAAGAGCTTGTTTTCACCATGCCCGCAGGGCATTTTTCACCAGCTCCCGTCAGGGAGCTTTTTCACCCTGCGCGCAGCGCAGTTTTCACCGTGAGGCCAACAGGCCGAACTTATAAAAGCTCGCTTCGCGAGCGGTGAAAAACCGGCTGCGCCGGTGGTGAAAACCGTGCTTCGCACGGGGTGAAAAATGGCTGTCGCCATGGTGAAAACGCTCCCGTTGGGAGCGTGATGGGAATAACGGAGAAGCCCGCCAAGCGATAGCTTAGCGGGCTTCGTGGATCCTGGCAGCTATCTACTCTCGCGGGACCTGTTGTCCGACTACCATCGACGTGCTGATGTTTCACTTCCGGGTTCGGAATGGGACCGGGTGGGACCATCAGGCTATGACCACCAGGCGGCTGCTTTACTTACAAATTGTAGATTGTAAATTGTAGATTGTAAATCAGATTGCCTGTTTGTCACATGCTGCGCTGTTCTGTATGATGGGGCGGGCAGACTGACATCCGCGTGGCATGGTGTTGAATAGATGGGCAAGTAATCTTGCATGTTCAAAGCTTGTCACCGGGGGTGACGCTGTATGGTGTATGAGGTCAATTGGATGTTAGTAGTGCTCGGCTGAACGTATTACTACGCGTACACCTGCACCCTATCGACGTGGTAGTCTTCCACGCTCCTATAGGGAGAACTC
>JAFVIC010000076.1 GCA_017477935.1 Akkermansia sp.
GTTGGTAGAGCAGTAGACTTTTAATCTATTGGTCTCGGGTTCGAGTCCCGATTCGCGTACTACATGTCCCCATCGTCTAGGGGTTAGGACATATGATTCTCAGTCATAGAACCGCGGTTCGAATCCGCGTGGGGATGTAAGAGAGGGCTCATGGTTGCGACTGTGAGCCCTCTCTTTTGTTTCTCGTGATACCCAAAAAAAGGCGCGGCAGGAAGCCGCGCCGGAGAAAGGGAGGGGATGAGCCGTGTCAGCTATCCATTGCCTTGAGGATGGGATTGATTTTTGCCATGGCCTCGATGATGCGCTCGTTGACGCTGTTGCGGCACATGCCGTCTGCCATGCGGATGGCGTTGTAGATGGCGGTGGCACTGGCAGAGCCGTGGGAGATGATGGAGACGCCGCCCACGCCCATGAGGGGGCAGCCGCCGATGGTGTCGGCGCTCATCTGCTTGCGCAGGCTGCCGAAGGCAGACTTCATGAGCAGGGCTCCCAGGATGGTGAGAGGGCTCTGCTTCACGGCTTTCTTGATGCGGCCGGAGAAGAATTTGGCGGTGGCTTCCACGCTCTTGAGGAGGATATTGCCCACGAAGCCGTCAGTAACGGCCACATCCAGGTTGAGCTCGCTGTCGAAGAGGTCGTGGCCCTCGCAGTTGCCGATGAAGTTGAAGGGCAGTACCCCCTCGTCTGCAAGGCGGCGCAGCAGTTTATAAGTCTCCTTGGAGAACTCGCTGCCCTTGCAGTCCTCTGTCCCGTTGCTCATCACGCCCACGTTCGGGTGCTCAATGTTGTAGATGTAACGCGACATGAGGGCGGTCATGACGGCGTAACCCACCAGGTGGCTGGGCTTGGCATCCGGGTTGGCGCCGGTGTCGCTCACCAGTACATAGCCGCGGGAAGAGGGCAGAGGGGAGACGATACCCGCGCGTTCCACGCCGGGCAGAAGGCGCAGTTTGATGGTGCTGGCAGCCACGGCTGCCCCGGTGTTGCCGGCAGAGAGCACGGCATCGCAGGTTCCGTCTTTCACCAAATCCACGGATATGCTCATGGTGGAGTTTTTCTTCTTGCGAACGGCCACAATGCCGTTCTCCTCCATGCCCACCACCTCGGGCGCATGCACAATCTCCAGGCGCGGGTCAGCCCCGTATCCGGCAGCATCGCAAAGCGGCTTCAGGGTGGATTCATCGCCCACCATGTAGAGTTTTTTCAGTGTGTCAAGCTTCTGCAGGGCAAGTTTTGCCCCGTCGATATTGGGTTGCGGCGCGAAATCGCCGCCCATGGCATCCAGTGCGAGCTTCATGTAAGTGGATTATGGTTGTACGGTCAGCCGTAAAAAGCTTTATCGTACTCTAGCAGAATACGGATGAGATGTCAACAACAAAACCGCCTGCACTTGAAGCACAGACGGTTGAAAATGCATTGAGATGAAAGAATGGAGAATTAGTCCACAATCTTCACGATAACCTCAGCACCGCTCTGGGTCTTGTAGGTGCCGCACTGCGGGCAGGCGGTGTGACCGGGAACGGCTGCGCCACACTTGGGGCACTTGCCGAGCTTGGGAGCCTTCCAGGCCTGTGCGGCCAGGCGGGAGCGCTGCTTCATCTTGGACGTTCTGCGTTTCGGAGCTGCCATAGTTCTATA
>JAFVIC010000077.1 GCA_017477935.1 Akkermansia sp.
CAGAGTACACCAGACCCGCAGTACAAGTCAAGGCCAAATTTCGGAATGCGAATATTTTGCGCCTAATCCGGTAGAATGCCCTCGCTGTGAGGCGAGAGATGTAGTATTCTATGACCACTATGAACGCCGAGCAAACTTTTTGGTGTTGACCCAAGATACCCGCGCAGGCGGATATCTGCCGTTATCGCGCTGCGGCTGACGCCTGCCGAGCAAAAGAGAGACAGTAAAACTGACGTTGCTGACTGCATGCTTTTCCCGGATGTATCAACATTATGTTTGTACAGATTATTATATGTGATTGTTACTGTCGGCAATCATATTATATTGTGGTGTAAGTGCAGGTTCGAAGGTGAAATTATGGGTGGTATTCTCCTTATGACTGTATGTATGTTGGCATAGATTTTAGGAGGCACGGCATTTGACGGGACGATGTATACAGATAAAGCGCAGGAATGTTCGCAGACTCCGTTTGAAGGGGGCGTGAGCGGGGAATGAGGCTGCTTTCATCAGGCCCTTACCGAGGTGGTGCCGGAGGGCACATGCTGCGTTTGGCGGTCGGGCTATGGGGTACATACAAAAAAGCCGCCTCAACGCTGAAATTGAGGCGGCTCACATACGCAGTATAAGATTCGAACTTATGACCCCATCCGTGTGAAGGATGTGCTCTACCACTGAGCTAACTGCGCGTTTTTGCTTGCTCGGGAGGAGTGCGGGAGGATTTTAGCGTATTCGGCGGCGGATTGCAAGCTTTTTTTCTTGAAACCGGGTATTTTTTTGTGATAAGTGATAAAAAGATTTAGTTTTGCTCGTGGTTGAGGATGGTTTCGCGGGTTTCTTTGGCGCCGGTGAGCCATCGGAGCACCCCCGCGCGATCCTGGTCTTCGAGCAGGAAGATGAGGCGGTGTAGGTCGTTTACACAGTTGGTGAGCACCTGGCGCACGGCAACATCGTTTTCCCACAAGATGTCGGCCCACATGCCGGCAGCACCGGAGCACACGCGGGTGGTGTCGCGGAAGCCACTGGCAGCCAGTCGCTGCAGGTCGGGCAGGGGAACGTCGCCGGGCAGCGCGTTGCGGGCGCTGAGGGCAGCCATGATGTGGGGCATGTGCGATATGCGCGCTACGGCGCGGTCGTGGTGCCCGGGTTGCATGCTGTAGGTGCGGCAGCCGAGCGCTTGCCAGAAGTCGCTGAGGCGTTGTTCCATTTCAGGCGCTACGCCGTGGGGGTTGGTGAGGGCAACTGTTGCACCTTGCAGCAGGGAGGGGGTGGCGTGCTCAAGCCCTTGGGTTTCTGCGCCTGCCATGGGGTGCGAGCCGATGAACATGCGGCCGCGGTCGGTGAGCAATTCGCCGGTGGTGCGGTGGACGTAGGCTTTCACCGAGCCAACGTCGGTGACAAGGGCCTGTTTGCTGATGGCCGGCAGGATGAGGCGAGCCAACTCTTCAAAGGCACCGATGGGGGTGGCAAAGATGATGAGGTCGGCTCCATCGGCGGCGGCCCGGGCATCGGTATAGGTGTGAGTGATACCCAGGCTGTTGGCCAGTTGCAGCGGTTGCTCGCGGCGAGCCCACAGGCGCAGCTCGCAGGTGGGTAGGTTATCCCGTATGGCGAGGGCTATGGAGCCCCCCAGCAGGCCGGGGCCGAAGATGCTGACTGTGCGGAAGGGGGGCTCGCTCACGGTAATGATGGGTTAGGGGACGATGAACTTGAAGTTAGTGCCCTTGACCTTCAGTACTTTGCCGCTGGGGTGAACCTTGCCGGTCTTGGGGTCGATAATGCGGATGGTTTTGGTGGGGTCGAGGGGGTTGTAGACGCGGATGGGGTCGCCTTCGACTCGCGTGGCCACGGGGATGGGGCCGGTGTTGGTGATAAGTTTGGGGTCAGTGGGGGTATTGGTCGCGCCAGAAGGGGTGGGCGGGGTGACTGTGCTCACCACAGGGGGCTGCATGGCCGGTGCCGGTGCAGTAGGAGCCGGTGTGGCAGCGGGAACCGGTGCGGGCGGTGTGTAACTCTGGGTGATGTGAGAACCGGCAGGCGCGGGAGCCGGGCGAACTGCGGGCGCGGGGGCTGCAGGGGCAGTGGGGCGAACTGCGGGCGCGGGTGCTGCAGGGGCAGCAGGGCGGGCTGCAGGGGTTGCAGGTGTCACAGTGGGGCGAGCTGTGGGAGTTGCAGGGCGTGCCGGGGTGGGGGAAAGCACGGCAGTGTAGCCCGGAGCAAGCGGCTGCTGTACGGCGGGAGCCCACACTCCCGGGGCCTGGGACAGAGCCGGGGGCTGTGGTACGGGCTGCTGGGTGCGCGGTTTATAGGGCATTTCCGGCACGGGGTTGGAGTGGTACACGCAGGAGCTGAGCACGCATCCCACGGCGGCTGCGGCTATTGCTGAGAACTGAACGCTGTTTTTCATGAGCGGTGAAAGCTTTTATTACAGGGTGAATTCTAGGGACTTTCGCTGTAAAAGTCAACAGTAAATTGTGTATTATGCTCCTTTGGGCTTGAAAAACAGCTGTACGGGGGGTAGAATAGTGCCATGAACCCATTGATGCACTGTGCAGATCTTTTTCGTTATTCGCGCCGCGCCACTCGCGAGGTACAGGTTGGTAACCTGGGGGTGGGCGGGGCGAACCCCATCCGTATCCAGTCCATGCTCACCAGCTCGACTCTCGATACCGCCGCTTGCGTGAAAGAGGCTCTGGCGCTGGCAGATGCCGGTTGTGAGATTATCCGTCTGACCGCCCAAACCAAGGTTTTCGCGGCCAATCTCGAGCACATTGCCCGTGAGCTGCGCGCGGCCGGTTGTCAGGTGCCGTTGGTGGCTGATATTCACTTTAAGCCGGATGCCGCCATGGAGGCCGCCAAGTGGGTGGAGAAAATTCGTGTGAACCCCGGCAATTTCATCGATAAAAAGAAGTTCGTGGAGCGCGATTATACGGACTATGAGTATGAAGAGGAGCTTGAGCGTGTGCGTACGGCTTTCACACCGCTGGTTCTTTTTTGCAAGGAGCACGGCCGCGCTATGCGACTGGGGGCAAACCACGGTTCGCTTTCCGACCGTATTCTTAACCGCTATGGCGATACGCCCGAAGGTATGGTGGAGAGTGCGCTTGAGTTTGCCCGCGTAGCGCGTGAGCTGGACTACCACCAGCTGGTGTTCTCGATGAAGTCATCGAATGTCAAGGTGATGATTCAGGCCTATCGTCTGCTGGTCAAGCGACTGGCAGAGGAAGGTGCCGATTGGAATTACCCCATTCACCTGGGGGTGACGGAGGCCGGTGAGGGCGAAGACGCTCGTATTAAGAGTGCAACCGGCATCGGCTCTCTGTTGGCAGACGGCATAGGTGATACGCTGCGAGTTTCGCTCACTGAGGACCCGGTGTATGAAGTAGCCCCCGGTTTTGAACTGGCTTCGGGCTATCAGCCCGGGGTTGAGCACCCCTCAGCCGCCCCGGCGGAGTTGCCTGCTGCGCCCTTTGACCCCTTCTGTTACGGCAAGCGCATGGCGGAGCTGCTGACGGTGAATGGCGTGACGCTCGGTTGGAATGAGCCGGTGCGTGTTGTGCTGCCGCAGGCTGCCTGTGCAGCGCTCAATCCGGCTGAGATGCGCGATTTCATGCCCGAGCTGGCTTACGAGAATTGCGGGGCAGTGGAGGTTGACCCCTGCAACCCGGCCGAGGTGGCCGCTTTGCAGGATTGCCCGGCTGCGCTGGTGACGGTGAAAGACGGTGTGCAGATGCCTGTGCCTCAGGCTTTCCGATTGCTTGCTGCGCTTATTCCTGCTCGTCACAGTATACTGCTGAAAGACACGCTCGGGGCAACTCCTACCCTCAGTGCCCCCATGGCCGCCGGCGTGAATGTGGGGGCGTTGCTCTGCGATGGTATCGGCAATGCGGTGCTGATTCGCGGTGAGGTTGACCCGCAGAAGGCCGCCTATCTTGGGTTTAACGTGCTGCAGGCCGCCGGTGTGCGCTTGAGCAAGACGGAGTATGTCTCTTGCCCCTCATGCGGACGCACCCTTTATAACATACAGGAGGCCGCAGCCCGCATTCGCAAGGCGACCGGTCACCTCAAGGGGGTGAAAATTGCTATTATGGGCTGTATCGTCAATGGCCCCGGTGAAATGAGCGATGCTGATTTCGGCTATGTGGGCGGCGCTCCGAATAAGATTAACCTCTACGTCGGGCACACACCTGTTGAGCTTAATATCCCGCAAGAGGAAGCCGTTGACCGCCTGATTGAGTTGATTCGCAGTCATGGCCGCTGGGTAGACCCGGCTTAAGTGCTGCGCGGTTTTCGTGCCCTGTTTTATTAAAAAGCCACCTGCCCGGAGTTCTTCGGGCAGGTGGCTTTCAGGTATATTGATCGGGGCTGTTTATGCGAGCCCGGTACGCATGGACAGGGTGGTGAGCAGCGCGCGGAATCGGGAGTAGTCGTGCTCGCGGTCGGCGGAGACGAGGGCAAAACCGTATTCGCCTTGGCGGGCATCTTCTGCCGCGGCATTGCGCAGGCGAAGCTGAATAACATCTTCGCTGTCGGTTTGGCGGCCGCGCAGGCGGGCTTCGAGTTCAGCGGCGGGCACGTGGATATACACATCTGCGTAGGCGCGGCGAATGGTGGGGTCATCGCAGGAGCGTATGGAGGCCGCCCCTTGTACATCGATGTCCATCACCACGTTTTTGCCCTGTTCGAGCAGGTCGATGATGTCGGCCTTCAGCGTACCGTATGAGTTGCCGTGTACGGTGGCGTGTTCCAGGAATTCGCCTGCTGCTACTTTGGCGGCGAAAACTTCGGGGGGGAGAAAGTGGTAGTCAACGCCGTCTCGCTCGCCGGGGCGGGGTTGGCGGGTGGTGCAGGAGATGGAGTAGGCAGTGAGCCCATCGGCCTCTGCGCGACGGCAGAGGGTGGTTTTGCCGGAGCCGGACGGGCCGGAAACGATGAGGAGAGTACCAAGCATGGGGATTTACGATTTACGATTTACGATTTGCGATTTACGATTTACAATTTACGATTTACAATTTAAGGGGGTGCGATTATTCGATATTCTGGACCTGTTCGCGGATTTTTTCGAGCTCGGTTTTAGCGGTGACCACGAGTTGGGCGAGGGTGGCATCGTTGGCCTTGGAGCCGGTCGTGTTGAGCTCACGGAAGATTTCCTGACACAGGAAATCGAGGGTGCGGCCGACAGCCTCGGGTTTGTCGCAAATCTTTTCGAACTGGTCGAGGTGTGAGGCCAGACGGGTAGTTTCTTCGCTCACATCGCAGCGGTCGGCAAAGAGGGCAATTTCTTTGATGATTCGTTCATCGTCTGCGGGGATGGGCAGGCCGCTATCTTCGAGCCGCTTGAGCAGTTGCTCGCGGTAGTGGGCGGGCACGCCGGCGGCGCGTTCGATGAGCTGCTCGCGGTAGCTGCGCAGGGTGTTAATGCGGCGCAGAAGGTCGGTGCGCATGTTGGCGCCTTCTTGCGCGCGCAGGGCCAGGAAGGCGGCAAGAGCCTCGCGAATGGCGGGTTCTGCTGCAATCCAGGCGGTATCGGGGGTGATGTCGGACTCCGTTTCTTCGCCTATGATACCGAGGCGCAGCAGGGCATCGAGCGTGAGTTCCACGCTCTTGCCGGTAGCGTTGGCTACCTCGGCTGTGCAGGCCTGCAGGGCTGCAAGTTTGGCTTTGTTCACGGCGAGAGTGCCGCCGCCGGCAGCGGCACTCTGCAGAGAGATGGTGACGTTCACGCGACCGCGCGAGACACAGCCGGCGACGAGCTCGCGTACGCGGGTTTCGAGCTCGGCCCAGGCTCGGGGCAGCGAGATGGCGATTTCTGTCTGTTTGCGGTTCACGCCGCCGATTTCGACGCGCAGTGTTGCGCTGCTGAGGGGGGCGGTGGCGGCCCCGAATCCGGTCATGCTATTCATAAGGGGGATTTGCCGATGATGTCGAGCAGGCGCGAGTCGAGCGCCAAAGCCTCGTTGACGTTGAAGTTGAGGTCGGTGCGCAGGGCGTCCACCGCGCGCATGCGGCGCAGAAGGTCGGGCACGCTGTGTGCTGTGGCTACGGCAGCCAGCTCAGGGGCAAGCGGTTCGACATCCGGCGCGTGCGAGGCCAGCAGCACTGCCTGCCCCAGGCACAGGGAGAGCAGTTCGAGCATCTGCGCGCGCTCGCCCAGGTACTCGCTTTCTATGCGGGCGTTGGTCACGTCTTTCTGCATGGCTTCCCAGTTGCGTATGTCGGTGCCTTCGGCCACGGCCTTGGCCTCCGCTTTCAGTGCGGTGGTAATGCGGTCGGTGATTTCCTCTCGGCGCTTGGCGAGCAGTGCCTGAAAGTCAGCTCGCAGGGCAAGGGCTGCCACATCGTTACCCAGGCGCGGCAGGGCCGCACGCACGGCGGGCAGGAAGGCCTGCTGGGCGTTGCTCAGTCGCACCCCGCGGCGCGAGTCGCGCAAATCGAGTCGCACGCAGCGCGACAGGATGGTGGGCAGGAGTTTTTGCGGCAGCGCGGTGATGAGGATAATGAGGGTCTGCGGCGGGGGCTCTTCGAGGGTTTTCAGGAAGGCGTTGGCGGCCTCGTCGAGCAGGCGATCGGCTTCGTCGATGATGACGAGCTTAGTCTCGCCCTCGGCTGCGCGCAGGGCGAGGAAGGGTTCCACGCTGCGCACGGCATCGATAGAGATGGTGCGTATTTTCGAGCCCGGGCGCAGCACGCGGCAGCTCGGGTGCTGCAGGTTCTCCAGGCTGTCGGCTCGGACTCCATTGAGCTCAGCGGCAAGAGCGAGTGCCAGTCGGTGGGTGCCGGAATCTGTCGCACCGGTGAAGAGCAAGGCGTGCGGCTGGCGGCCGTTGGCCCGGGCGTTGCGCAGCAGGGTGCGCGCCTGTTCGTAGGTGAAGGCCATGGTGTGCAGAATCAGGTTTCGGGGTAGGAACCCAGTACCTTGAACATGGGGGTGGTGTCGTGCACCTGTTTCAGGCAGCTACGCAGCGGCTCTACCTCTTCATGCCCCTCGACATCAATGTAGAATAAGTATTCCCATGCCGTGTCGCGCGTGGGGCGCGAGTCCATGCACCAGATGTTCACCCCGTGGTCGCGGAAGATGCTGAGCACGTTCACCAGGCCGCCTGCTGTGTGTGGCACGCTGAAGCAGATGGTCGTGCGGTCGTTGCCGCTGGGGGCGTTGCGCTGGCGACCGATGACGGCAAAGCGCGTCGTGTTGTCAGCCTTGTCTTGTATGTTGGTGCTGAGTATGTCCAGCCCATAGAGGGTGGCGGCCATGCGGCTGCCGATGGCGGCGGCTCCGCTGTCGGCTTCTGCCGCAGCCCGGCGGGCGGCCTCCGCTGTGGAGGGGGTGGCTACCTGCGCGGCATTCGGGTAGTTCTGCAACAGCCATTCACGGCATTGGCCCAGTGCCTGCGGGTGGGAGTAAACGGTGCGGATAGTGCGCGGGTCGCACTTGCCCAGCAGGCAGTTGAGTACGGGTTGGTGCACCTGCGCGCAGATGCGCAACCCCATGGCTCCCAGCAAATCCAGCGCTTGCGATACTTTGCCGTCCGTGCTGTTCTCGATGGGTACCATGCCGTAGTCAACTTCTTTGTGCTCAACGGCGTGGAAAATGTGGTTGAAGCTCGGGAAGGGAACCAGCTCTACGCTGTCGCCGAAGCGCGCTTGTGCGGCCTGGTGGCTCCAGGTGCCTTCCGGACCCAGGTAGCCGACCTTCATGCCGCCTTCAAGCGCGAAACTCATGCTCACAATCTGGCGGTACACACTCTGCAGACCTTTTTCGGGCAGTACTCCTGCGTTGTGGGCCATAAGTTTGGCGAAGAGCTTGCTCTCGCGCTCGGGCACAAAGATGTGGGAGTTGCTCCCTTTCTTGATTTCCCCCACCCCGTGTACGCATTGCATGCGCTGCTTCAGCAGCTCCACAATCTGCGCGTCGAGGCGGTCAATCTCTTGTCTCAGCTCTTCCAAAGTCATATATCGCCTGCATTCTACCATACACCTGCGCTTCCTGCAATGCCAAAGTCTGCCCTCGATATTTTTCGCCTCTTTTTAACTTCTTTGACCGTATTTTTATTAGATTGTCTTAAATAGCTGCGCACTTATTCCAAATACAACTTGAAAATATATGATGAAACAGGCTGTTTAAAGTCTGACAAAAATCATACAAATATATAAAATGTATTTTGTAAAAGTGTAAAACAAACCAAACATTAAAATATATGATAAAGCGTTAAGCGTGCAAGATGTCGCTCCGGAATGGTTCTTCTGCCGACCAGCTGCGATGCGGAGTCTCCTCTGAAAAAAACAAAAGAACTATACCCCGATGGGAAAAGAAGGCAATGCGCCCTTGTGAAAAAATCGTCGTCTCGGGTAGGTATCGGACTCCGTTTTTTTACGCGGACCGAAACGTAAGTAAAAAATATACACCCTTTAACGCAGTAGGAATATGGCAACGATATTTAACCTTTCCTTATCATCTGTGCGTCTCTGCGCGCGCCACGAAAGGGTGTAAATTTGCCTGAAAAAGTGAGAAATGGGGGATTTTGGCTCGAGAATGGGCTTAAAAGTGAGATTTTTGACGTGTCCTGCGCTTGTAAAGTAGGTTTACAGGAATGGGAACTCTTGAAAGGCGTTGGTAGAAAGGTGAGAGTAGTCGCGTTTTTGTGGAGTGAAAAGTCTCGAAATTATCTGAAAAGTGCCTCAAAAAGAGCAAAAATGCGTAAAAAACGGCTATAATAGTAAAGCAGGCTTTAACACCGAAAAGATTTAAATAAATGTTGCGGTCTTGCAACATGCAGAGCAAGAAAGACTAAGGCAGGTTTGGTTTCTTGGTGGTCTGTTGGATGTGGATTCGGGCGACCTTTCCGGCCGAAAATGTCGTTTTGGGAAGTCCCGAGGCTTGTTTTTCGGCCGGAAACCGGTCGCTCGCGCGGAGAAAAGTTCCCCGATTTTGAGCTTGCAATCTGAGCCCGGTCTGTTCATAATGGTGAAGTAACGCTGGGACCCCGTATCCATGAAAAGAAAAGACGTAGAACAAATGCAGGCAGCCGGACTTATTACGCCGGAACAGGCTGCTGCCATAACGGAGCATTTCCGCCTGCAGGACGGGCGGGGGTGGCGCTGGTTGCTCATTTGCCTGTGCGCGCTGGCCGGCGGATTGATAGTAGCAGGTATCATTATGCTTATATCGGCCAATTGGTATGATATACCACCCGTGGTGAAAATGGGCTGCGCGATGTTGCTGCTGCTGCTCTGCTGGCTGGGCTGGGCGATGCAGCGTGCTCAACGACCGATGGTGGCGGAGGTGTTAGGATTTTGCGGGGCCGGCATGTGGCTGGGGTGTATTGCTCTCTATGGTCAGATTTTTCAGTTGCAGAATCCTTTTGTCGAGGGATTCACACTCTTTTTTGCAGGTATCGTGTTTCTGCCGTTTATCTGTCGGCAGCGCCTGTTGATATGGGTGGTTGCAGTGTGCTCGTTTGTGGAGTTGGCGCTTTTGTGCTGCTCTCGCGGCAGCTACCTGAGCTTGCGCTCGGTATGGCCTGCGGTGGACTGGGATGAATATATGATTGCGGCGCTGCCACTGCTGGGTGGTTTGTGGTGGGCGTTGGCTGAGCGTTGGCGAGTTGCCGGCGAGCGGTGGGCGGGTTACAGTTGGCTTGCTCCCGTATTGCTGTTGGTTGGGGTGAGTGCCGCGCAGAGTATGATGTATGTTCACGGTTATTTCCCGGAAGTAGATGTGGTGTTCTGGGGCGAGCTGGCGGTGCTGCCACTGCTGTTGCTGTGCCTGAAGTCGCGAGGAGTCGCTTGGTTGCCATGGTGCTGTGTGGTGATTGTCATCAGCCTGTGTCTTCCCGCAGTGATGGGGGTAGCTTGCGTACGCGAGATGATGTGTGATTTCTCGCTGAATGGCGAGCGATATGCAGCCCTTGTACCTGAGTGGGCAGGGCGTTTATCCGGGATAGTGGTTTACATGCTTTTCGCGCTGCTCATGATTTACAGTGGATGGCGAGCCCTGCGCCTGAGTTGGATTAACATCGGTTCGCTCATGGTAATTTATGCCGCCATTGCGCTCGTGGCAGATGTGCTTGATAGTTACACCTTCTCCGGTCTGGTGCTGGTGGTGACCGGTTTGTTGATGCTGGGCATGGGCTGGTTGCTTGAAAAGGGGAGGCGCCACCTAGTGAAATCCGTGAAAGAGGCTCAATCGACCACAACTCTTTAAGACGATGAAAAAACGACTTTCTCTTATTGCTGTTTTTGTGATTGTGGTGGCTCAGCTCGGCTGGCTGGGCTACAACTATCACGCCCGCAGGGTAGAGCTGGCTGTGGCGCCCACCCTGCTGGTTGAGTGTGATGCCTTCGACCCCCGCGATTTTTTCCGAGGTGATTATGTGAGCTTCGATTGCAAGTTCACCTACCCGATGGAAGATCCGCTGTTCCTCGATTTGTTCCACTGGAATGAGTGTATGCCAAGCCGGCTCTCCCGGGATGAAGTGGCGGAGGGTATCACCGTGCAGCCCCTGCCGGCGCGGGCTGCTACTAACCCTGATTCCATAGAGATTGCTATAGACGGTTGGCAAAGGAGGATTGATGAAAAACTGGTCGGTTATTGGGTGGCCGGTGCTGACGGAAAGTCGAAGCTGACCCGTGTGGTGAAACTCGGCAGTAGTGGGGATGTCCCACACCCCGGCGAGATGCGTACCCACCTGAGAGCTAGCTGGAATTATGACGAGGAAGAAGACGCGAAGGTACGGCGAGTGCGGGGGGAGATAGAGCTCGTGTTAGTTCCGCACGAGCAGGCCGATGCCTGGTTCCGATACCGTTTCTATGTGCCGGAGAATACCGGAGAGCCCCACCGCGCCTGGCGAAGTCTGGATGCGAATCAGGGTTCACTCCCCCTCAATCGCATTCGCTCCACGGTTGAGTTCGCCTGTCGCGAACGCGATGGTCTGGTTGCGAAACAGCTCTATATTAACGATATACCCTGGGTGCAGGCTGTGCGGATGATGGAGCAGGGGACTTTCCCGCTGCTGCCCGAGCAGCCCACCGCCGCAGAGCAGAACTGATGTGAGCCCATGCGAGTTCTTTCTATTGACCCCGCCATTCGTAATACGGGATTTGCCGTGCTTGACGGTGACCACCGCGAGGCAGTGGCTCTCGAGTACGGCACACTTTCGCTGCCGCAGAAATTGCCGCAGAGCCGTTGCCTGCTGGCCATTCACGAAAAAGTCTGCTCGCTCATCGAGCAGTATCGACCCGATGAACTGGCTATCGAGGCTATCATCTATGTGCAGTCTCACCGAACCGCTATCACCATGGGCTCGGCTCGAGCTGCCACAGTGTTGGCTGCCGCTCGCTACGACCTGCCTATCATGGAGTACCCGCCCAGCTGTGTGAAACTGGCCACCGTCGGCCGGGGCGGGGCAGGTAAGCCACAGGTGGCTTTTATGATGCGTGCCCTGCTGCACCTCACCGAAATGCCTGCGCCCGATGCGGCGGATGCTCTGGCCATCGGCTACTCTCACCTCGCAGCCTGCGACCCGCTGCGAGCTCATCTTTTCCGCGAACGAAAATACATATAATGAAGTTGCTTTTATTCGGCGGCAGTGGCCGCACGGGACAAGTGATGCAGCGTGCCGCCACCGCGGCAGGTTGGCAGGTGTGCGCGCCCTCGCATGGCGAGTGTGATTTGGCGGATGCTCAGGCTCTGACGGCTACCGTGCTCAACTCGGGCGCGGCGGCTGTGGTGAACTGCGCTGCTGTCAGCGGGCTTGAGGCCTGCCTGGATGACCCTCTCACCGCCCACCTGGTGAATGCCGTGGCGCCGGCGACCATGGCGCTGGCCTGTCGCCACACAGGGGCGCGCTTTGTGCACCTCTCCACCGACTATGTGCTCGAGGGCGTGAAAGCCGGCCTGAAAAACGAAAGCACCAAGTGCAAGCCCGCCAATGTCTACGGATTGAGCAAGCGCGAGGGCGAGCAACAGGTGGCAGAGGCTTTGGCTGCGGCGCTTGTGCTGCGCGTGTCGTGGGTCTGCGGCAATCCTGCCAAGCCTTCTTTCGTGGAAGCTACGTTGGGCAAGGCGCTCAGTGGTGCTCCCCTGGCTGCTATTGCCGATAAGTATTCTCTGCCGACGGATGCCGCCGACATCGCTCGTGTGGTGCTTGAGCTGCTGCCGAAGCCCGTCAGCGGGGTGTTCCACCTGTGCTCCGGTGGTGAGCCGCTCAGTTGGTATGACTGTGCTCTTATAGCCTTGCAGCATGCTGTGGCTATAGGCGCGCTGCCCGTGTTACCGCCCATGGAGCGACAGCTGCTGGCACAGGCTACCTTCTTCCGCGAGGTGCGTCCCCGTCACACCGCTATGAGCAACGAGCGCCTCTGTTCCCTGGGTATCAGCATGCCCTCTGCCACCTTGACTTTGCAGCGAGTGGCGGGGCGATACCTGGCGAGCCGGTTGAACAAATAAGGCCACGATTTGTTAGCCTTCAGATTTTGAAACAGCTCTACAAATAAGCCGGCGGGGTGTGTCCCGGCCGGCTTATTTTCAGGGAAAATCAATTTTCTCCCTTTCGAGCTTTCTGAGCCTTCTTCTTTATTTTCTCTGCTCGATTGGCTTCGGCAATCGCCTCGTCTAATTCGAGCAGTATGGAACCATGCCCTTCTTTGATTACCTTGCCGTAGCGGTCAACGACTATGGCGGAGGGGTAAGATGAGGCACCCTTGTACCCGGGGACAGCGGCTACGTTAGCCGGCATGACCACCGGGAACTTGACTTTGTATTCTTTGGCGTATGCCTTGGCCTCCTCTTTGGTTTTGTCTCCGCTAACGAGTATGAGTTCGACCTTCTTGCCCTTCAGTTTCTTGTAGTCTTCTACAATTTTCGGCATTATTGCTCGGCAGGGGCCGCACCAGCTGGCTGAGTGCAGGAACGCGTAGTAACGGGCTTTGGACGAGGGTTTGCCGGATAGGAAGTCTACTTTTTTCAGGGCATCGCCTACAGTGGGGGGCGGGGTATCATCTGCTCCCTCGGTTGAAGTGTCTCCCGGAACGGGGACATCGGGGGCGTCTTTGATGGTATAGTCGCGCCAGCGCCTGACAGCGCTGCCGTGCGCAGTGGCAAGAATTTTGCCGTTGCTATCCACAAAAACAGCGGCGGGAATACCGCTTATTTGCGGCTGTTCGGGCAGTTGGGGCATTTTGCCTTTGGCTATGACCGGGAAGGTGCCCTTGTTGGAGTTGACGAATTCGAGAGCTTTGGCCGGGTCCTGGTCCGCGCTCGCGAGTATGAGTTCAACCTGCCCGCTCTTGCGGATATTCGGGTATTCAGCAGCAATTTTGGGCATTTCCATACGGCAGGGACCGCACCAGCTGGCCGAGTGCAGGAAGATGAAAAACTTTGCCTTCAGGTTGGGGCGGGCACCTGTCATGTACTCTGCACCTTGTAGGAGCTGACCGATGGTGGAAAGCCCGGCCTCTTCTGTTTCAGCTTTTTCTTCAGCGGGCTCAGAGCTTTTTTTCTTACTCTTACTCTTTTTCTTTTTACCTTTGGTGGTTTTGAGCGTGGCGGGGGTGTCGTCTGCCACAGCCTGTGTGGGCAGAGCCCAGCAGCAGAGCCCCAGTAGGAGTGTGGCGAGTATGTGAGTATATTTCATGACAACCTCATGCTACCATATTTCTGCGCTTGTAGTCAATAGTAAAAAACAATATCATATAAAAGGTGTCGGAAATAACGTGTCGGAATCCCCCGGCGGTGGAGTGAACTCAATCAGTCCGGGAAAGCGAGTGTTTTGAACCAGCCGTCGCGCGGGGTGTGGGTATTGGGGAAGATGGCACGTGCAACGTCTCGGTATGATTTGGGGTTGGGTAGCGAGGGGCTGTAGTGAGTGAGCCACAGTTCCTTCACGCCGCCGGCCTGTGCTGCCAGGCGTGCGGCCTCCGAGAAGAGCATGTGCTTATTTTCGCGCGCCTTGGGCAGGCTTTCATCGTCACCGTACATACCTTCGCAGATGAATAAATCGGAATCCGCTGCTGCGGTGGCTATGGAGGCTACGGGGCGGGAATCTGTGCAGTAGGTGAGCTTGAGTCCGCGGCGCACGGGGCCGAGCACCATGTCGGGGGTAAAGGTACGCCCGTCGGTATGTTCGATAATTTCGCCCTTTTGCAGTCGTTTCCAGTATTCGAGGGGGATTTCCTGTTCTCTGGCGCGTGTTGCGTCAAATTTACCGCCACGGGGCAGGGTGAAACTGTAACCGTAGCAGGGCATGCCGTGCTGGACTGCGAAGGCTCGTACATCGCAGTCCAGGAAATACATGAGCTCATCGTCCCCGAAGAGTTCGCTGACCTGTACTTCGAAGGGCAGACTGCCGGCAATGGTGCGCAAACCATTGACGGCGCGCTCCGTACCGGTCGGGCCAACAATGCTGACCGGTTCGGTACGCCCCATGTTACCCATGGTGAGCAGCAGACCGGGTAAACCGCTGATGTGGTCGGCATGCAGGTGGGTGATGAGTATTTTGTCTACCGGTTTAAGGCTCATGCCGGCTTTCTGTGCAGCGATTTGGGTGCCTTCGCCGCAGTCAACGAGCACAGCATGACCCTGGTAGCGCACCATCAGCGAGGTGAGCCACCTGTTCACCAGCGGCTGAGTGCCGCCGGTTCCGAGCAGACAGATATCGAGCATTGCGAATTGCGGGTGAATGTTTTGCAGATTATGCCTCGCCCTTCAGTATGGCAAGTCGGGCAGGGTCGAGCTGCTCCCAGGGCAAATCAGGTCGCGAGAAGTGACCGTAATTCGTTGAACCGGCAAAGATGGGGCGGCGCAGACCGAGGGCTTTTTCCATATCTGCCGGTTTGAATGAGAACGCCCGCAGCACTCGCTCGATGATGATATCTTCGCTTACGCCGGCGGTACCGAAGGTGTCGACATCGACCATGATGGAAACCGGGCTCGCCTTGCCGATGGCATAGGCAACCTGCAGCTCGCAGCGGTCGGCCAGACCGGCAGCAACGATATGTTTGGCAACCCAGCGGCACATGTAGGCACCGGAGCGGTCAACCTTGCTGCAATCCTTGCCCGAGAAGGCGCCGCCGCCGTGGCGCCCCATGCCGCCGTAGGTGTCTACAATAATCTTGCGGCCTGTCAGGCCGGAGTCGCTGTGGGTGCCTCCGATGACGAAACGCCCGGTGGGGTTCATGAAGAATTCGGTTTCGGGGGTGATGAGTTCGGCGGGCAACACGCGGCGGATGAGGTCGGTGCAGAACTCGCGGATGGTGTCGATACTCACCTCTTCGGAGTGCTGGGTGCTGAGTACGACGTTGAGGATACGGGAGGGTTTGCCGTCTTCCCCATACTCAACGGCAACCTGGCTCTTGCTGTCGGGGCGCAACCAGGCGACCTCGCCGCTGTGGCGCACGCGTGCCAGTTCAATCATGATACGGTGGGCGAACATGATGGGAGCCGGCATGAGCTCAGGAGTTTCATTGGCGGCGTAACCGAACATGATACCCTGGTCGCCTGCGCCCTGTTCGGCGCCCTCCTTGCCTTCGGCCTCGCGGGCATCCACACCCTGGGCAATGTCGGGGCTTTGGGTGGAGAGCAGGTTGGTCACGCTCAGTGTCTCGGCGTTGAAAACGGGGTCATCTGCCGGGGTGGCATAGCCGATGGCACGCACGGTGTCGCGCACCAGTTTTTCGTAGTCGATAACCGCCTGGGTCGTGATTTCGCCGGCCAGGATGACGTGGCTGTCTTTCACCAGGGTTTCGCAGGCCACGCGGCTGGCGGGGTCTTGGCTCAGGCAGGCATCTACTACGGTGTCTGAGATAAGGTCTGCCACCTTGTCGGGGTGGCCTTCGCCAACGGATTCGGAGCTGAATATGTGGAGTCGGTTCATAAATCTGTTATTCGTAATTGGTGAAAGAATATTGCTTGAGCCCGCTGGGCAGGGCAGAGGAGGGGGCTCCGAATGCCGCCATGATAGCCGAGGCGATGAGCGCGGACTTGTTGCTCAGCTCGGGGCTGTGGTCGAGGGTGCAGGCGAAGATGTCCCAGAGCAGGCTCATTTCATTGCGGAACTGGCTGCCCTGTACCGTGAAGTTGCGGTAGCCTGCCGCATAGAGGGCGGCGCTTTCCGTGCGGGTGAGATTGCAGGTGGCTTTTTGCCGCAGGGTATCTTTGCTCACAGTGTGCCAGCCATCGCGCTCTGCGAGGGCGGTGCGGCGGCGGTTGAGGTCGGCATTGTAAGGGTCTTGGCGAATATCGGCCAGCAGGCGCAGGTGGTCTCGGCGCAGGGCTGCCGTGCGTGGCAGCGGATCGTTGATGATGATGTGGCAGCGCCTCGGTTCGCTGATAGCAGTGTAGATAGACGGTTTTGCGGCGTCGGCCGGGTGCAGGTACACGCCGTTGTACTGTGTGAGCAGGCGGTTATACAGCTCCGGTGCGCGCTTGCTGCGCTCGGTTATCAGGCGATTGGCGTGGCAGATGACGGGCAGTTTGGGGTAGCGCTGCCGTATGTGAGCCGCCAGTTGGTCGTTGGCCACGCATACGGCGTTGCGGTGCACGCGGTCACGTTTCCACAGCTCATCGAGCAGGGCGTTGCCGTAGCTGTCGTTGAGCATGTCCGGGGTGATGTGGGGATTGTCGAAGCTGAGAAGCACACCGATGTTCAGCGAGGCGTATGCCTCCAGCTGCCGGCCGTAGGTGGGCAGCGACATGGGGCGGCGCTCAGTGTACCAGTCCAACGACCACTTACAGGCGGGGCAGCCGGCAACTCGCACGGGCTTGCGCTGCGGGAAACTATCGCCGAGTTGCGTGCAGATGAGCAGTAGTGACCTGTCGAACCTCAGCGCGCCGCCGAATGTCCACACGGCATCAGGCAGATGGTTCTCTACCATAAACCTGATATCCTCAGCGGTAACGGTGGAATTGCAATCGCTCATGATGGTTCGTGCGGTAAGATGGATTCCCAGAATCGCTGGCCTGTGGCGTGCATGGCGTTTTCATCCGGCGCGTCATTGCGCAGTACCAGGCGCAGCAGGTCGAAAAGTATGGATGAGGCGTTGGCGTGCCCTCGCCCCTGCATCTTGAAGTGGCGGAACCCCATTTTGCGCAGGCGTGTCATTTCGGGGGTGTTGAGTGCCAGCACGCTGTGTTTGGGGTGGGTCAGCAGGGTGACGATGTTTCGGCAGCCGTTGGTGGCCTGTTTTTTGTCAAAGTCGCTGCTGTCGAACCCGAAGTAATTGAGGGCCATCTGCGAGAGTGAGCTGTAGTGGTAGGGGCGCAGGGGACATTCGCGTATGCAATACTCGTTGACCAGTAGGATGTAGCGTTCTTTCTCCTCCAGCTGTTCGAGCAAATCATAGTTGAGCACATCGTCCGGATGAACCATGACCTCGTCGTACTTTTCAGCCAGTTGCTGATAGGCACTCAGCTTGCCCTTGCCGCCGCCGTTGGTTATTTTGAGTATGCTCGATACAGTCCTCAACTTGGGGTAATTGGTGCGAACGTGCCCCAGCAGGGTATCGCTGGCCATGATGACGGCATTGCGCCCTGTGGGGTTGTGGTTGGTCGCGAAAGTGAGCATGGCGTTGCCGAGCGGGTCGTTCATGTGTTCACTTTTCAGGCAGAGGTTGGTGAAGGTGTAGTACAGCGCGATTTTGCGTTTTTCGTACTCCAGCCCGGCTGCGCGGATTTCCTCTGCAGAGCGCATGAGGTGCTGCAGCACGCGGCCGCTGTTCCAAGTGCAGAGCGGAGCCCCGTGTACGATGTTGTACGGGCTGAACCCCAGCAGCAGTGTGCAGAAGTCGTGAAAAGCGATGAGCTCGCGGTCATTGACGAACGCCCCCGAGACATCCCACACGGCATCCGGCCAGTTGGGGTTCAGATATGGTGAGTACTGCTGCATAGCTGACGAAAAGCTGTGCCGAAGTTTAGCAGAATACAACCGATTTGGCAAGCCGAATCATTCGCCCGCGCGCGTCAAGAACGCAAATCTGCGTTTGCGCGTTTTTTCTGCAGAGTTATTTCGTATACGTTCAGCTTGTTTTTCCAGCCTTGTTGAGCAACTTATGCGAGATGTTGAGTCCGGCGATATCTTCAGGGCTGACTACGGGTTTTTTTGCTTGCTAATCGGGCATCTTTAAGGTAAATATAGATTGTGATGGATATGACTAACCTTTCATTGCAGTGGCAGCAACTGGCCGATTTGCCGGATGCTGAAGGCTGGGCCGGTATGTATGCCGGCGTGAGCAACGGCGCACTGATTGTGTGCGGCGGGGCGAATTTCCCTGAAAAACCGCTGTGGGAGGGCGGACCCAAGCGCTGGACGGAGCGTGTGTTTGTGCTGACGGCAGACAACACCGCCTGGCAGGAGGGGGCGCCGCTGCCCAAGCCGCTCGGATATGGGGCTGCCGCAACTTTGCCCGGCGGTGTGATGCTGATAGGCGGCAGCAATGCCGAGGGCTCGGTGGCTGATTGCTACCTGCTCAGCTGGAATGGCTCTGCTCTGAGCTGCAAGCCGCTGGCTCCTCTGCCCGTGACTCTGACCGGCCATGCCGCGACCGTGATGGGGGGCAAGGTTTATGTGCAGGGTGGTAGCCTGGCTCCCGGTGAGCAGGACGCCGAGAGCCGCATGTGGATTTACGACCCCGAGTCCGATTCCTGGTCTGAGGGGCCGGCCATGCCGACACGCGGCCGATTCCTGCAGCAGATGGCGACCGTGGGCGATACGGTCTATGTGCTGGGTGGTATCAGCCTGAAAGATGGTGATGAGGGGCGTAAGGTGCGCGATATGCTGACGGATGCCTGGGCTTACACCGAGGCCGGGGGCTGGACTCCGCTGGCCGATTTGCCCCACTTCTGCGCGGCAGGTCCTACCCCGGCACCTGTGATTGACGGTCGAATTTACCTGTTGGGCGGAGATGATGCCACGGTCAAGGGCTTTACCCCGCAGAATCACCCGGGCTTCCATAACTTTACGCTGTGCTACTGCCCCTGCTGCGACAAGTGGGCTGAGAGCGGCGAGATGGCAGTGGCTCGTGCCGTGCTCCCCTGTGCCGAGTGGAACGGGCTGGCTGTCATCGTGAATGGTGAACAACGCCCCGGCAAGCGCTCCAATCAGGTGTGGGGTGCTGTTATGAAATAAACTGATTTATCTCAACCGATGAAACGTACTCTCCTCCTGCTGTCTGCGTTGTCCTTTGCCGCGCAGGCAGAGATAGAATCCTGCTCCCCCTGGCAGATTGGTGACAAGGTAGGGCGTGCCGGTATGGCAGCTGTGCTGCTTGAGCAGCCGAGTGGCGTGCTCATGACCGGCGGTGCCAACTTCCCGAATGCCAAACCCGGCGCCAAAACTCCCGCCGAGCGTGGAGCAAAGGCCTACTACGGCGATGTAACCTTCCTGAGCCTGGCTCCGAACTCCCCCGTATCGGACCCGTCACAGAAGGTGGTGGGGCAGCTGCCGGCCCCCATTGGCTACGCAGCTTTTGCAGCTCATGGCAATACCATGGTGATAGCCGGTGGCTGCAATGACGGCGGCCACGTAGCGACCGTGACAGCCAGCCAACTGGTGGATGGCCGGCTGGAGACGGAACTCTGGCCTGAACTGCCTGTTACGGTGGCTTATCCGGCATTTGCCGTGGTGGGCAGCAAGCTCTATGTGATGGGCGGGCAGGAGAAAGCCGATAGCGTCACCACGCTCTCTCGCTGTTTTGTGCTCGATATGGCTGCTCCCAAGGAGGGCTGGAAAGAGCTCGCCCGCATGCCCGAGGCTCGTATGCTGGCCGCTGCCGGTGTGGTCAACGGCCGTATCTACGTGATGGGGGGCTGCTCCCTGCACCCTGATGCCAAGGCCGCGGCAGAGCGCACCTACCTGCACAGTGTGATGTGCTACAACCCTGAGTCAGATACCTGGAGCACTATCCCCGCTCCCATGCCTGAACCGCTTGTGGGGGTGGCCAACCCGCTGCCCTCATACAACGGCAAGCTCTACGTGGTAGCCGGCGATCCCGGTAACTACTATCGCGCATCGCTTTGCGGGCAGGCTCCCGCAGACCACCCGGGGCAGAACTTTACCGTTTATTCCTTTGCCCCTGCTGCCATGCAGTGGGCCAAAGAGGGCGGTAATGCCACGGGAGTGGCAACCTGTCCCGCTGTACAGAGCGGTCAGCTTATCTACATTATTTCCGGTGAAACTCACCCCGGAATCCGTACTCCTCTTATCTCCAACATAAACATAACAGAATAACACAACATGAACGAAACAATAGTACCTTGGTACGTAGAGGCTTGGCAGGCCTGTGCCGCCTGGCTTATCGATACTCTGCGTGCCTGCTCCGAGGCCGTGGGGATAACCCTGTGGGGCGCCCTGGCTATTGCCGCCGCCGCCATTTTTATCGGCCTGAAAAACGGCTTTAAAAACAAGCCTGTGGCAAAGGCTGCCCCCGCCGGTGGCCCCGGCAAGTGGGCCTGGGCCTGCGTGGCTGTGCTGTGGGTTGTGGTGATGCTCAACTACTTCGACCGCCAGCTGCTTGCCGTGCTCAATCAGTCCATCACCGAAGGTCAGGACGGCATAAAGATGTCGCAGGCTGATTTCGGTATGGTGACTTCGGCATTCCTCATTATCTATGCCGTGCTGAGTCCGGTGGGTGGTTTCCTGGCAGACCGCTTCAGCCGCAAGTTCATCATTCTCTGCTCGCTGGTGGTGTGGTCCGCTGTGACCTACATGACCGGTAAGTCCGGCTCATACGAGGAACTCATCTTCTGGCGTGCCCTCATGGGCGTGAGCGAGGCCTTCTATATCCCCGCTGCTCTGGCTCTTATATCGGACTATCACCGTGGTAAGACCCGCTCGATGGCTACCGGTATTCACATGAGCGGTATCTATGCCGGTCAGGTGTTGGCCGGTTGCGGTGCTATGATGGCCGGTGAACCCTGCCAGCTGGGCTGGCGCCTGACCTTCGAGACCTTCGGTTTCATCGGTGTGGCATACGCTCTTATCGTCATCTTCTTCCTGCGTGACCCCGAGGGGGCTACCCCCGAGGAACTCGCTGCTGAGGCCGCCGCTGCCGAGGGGCAGAAGAAACTCGCTGCTGCCGGTAGCGACTTCACCATCATGGACGTACTGCGCAACCTCTTCAGCGGTCGCGCCTTCCCCATGCTGCTGATTGCCTATGCCATTGCCGGTTTTGCCAACTGGTTCCTGATGGGCTGGTATCCCCGCCTGCTTATCGACATGTTCCAAATCCCTGAGGCTGAGGCCGGTCCGCAGGCTACCAGCTGGATTAACTTCGCCAAGTACGGCGCCGTGCTTATCGCTGCTGTGATTGCTGATATGTGGTATGCCCGCACCAACAATCCGAACGCTCGTGCATACGTGCCGGGTATCGGTTTCTGCCTGGCCGGTCCCTGCGTGGTGGTGGCCATGCTGCCTGCCCTGGGGCTGCCCATCGAGTTCGGCCTGGCTGCTACTCTCGGCCTGGTGGCCATGCAGGGTGTGGCTCAGGGGTCGCTCGACGCTACCCTCATGCCTGTGCTGCGCTCGCAGATTGATGAGCGTTTCTCTGCCACGGGTTATGGCCTGCTCAACCTCACCTCGGTGGGTGCCGGTGCACTCATCAGCTGGCTGGGTGGTTACCTGAAAGATGCCAACATTGCGCTGGGCATTCCGCTGAGTGTTGCCGGCGCTCTCATGGTGGTTTGCGGTCTGATGTTCTTCTTCCTTCCCCGTAAGAAGCAGGCCTGATACACTGTTTGACTTCAACAATAAAACTCTGCGGCGGTCATGGCTCTCATGACCGCCGCAGGAGTTTCAAGGCCGGAGGTCAGAACTGTCGCAGGAATTGCACCATTTCCGCATTGCCCTGACGAGTTGCAATTTCCGGCAAGGTTTCTCCGGTTGTTGCAGCACAGATGGTTGCCGGGGCGTCTTTGCTGAGGGCCAGGCGTATGAGTTCCCATAGTCGGTTGTGGGCGGTATCGGGCGCGCTGACCTGCTCCGCCAGCGTGGCCATGACCTGATTTTGACCGGTCAGCGGGGCGGATTTTGAGATAAGTTTGCAAAGTAATTCAAAATGCAGCTCGTTCTCTGCCAGATACCCCGGGTGGCTGAATGAGTAGTACGAAGTGACCCACCAGGCAAAACACTCGGGGGCAATACCGCTGTCGGCCTTTTCGATGAGTTCGCGCAGGCAATCATCTTTGTTCTGGCAGAGTGCGGTGATGATACCGTTGCGCAGGCTGGCGCCCTTGGCAATGTAGGTGTTCATGGCTTGCAGATTGCCACTCTTGATAGCGCCGATAAGCTGTGGCACATAGGCGGCGGATTTGCGTTCGTGCATGGCGCGAGGTGTCGGGGAATGTGCCGCGTGTCGGGGGGAATACTGTTGTCGGAAGGTGTAGTGCGTGCTCGGCAGGGCAGGGGGGAGGGGGTACGCCGTGACGGTCGGGGTCGACAACTTCAGGTAGCTCAGGTAGCCGTATTTGTTGATGGTCATAAAGTCGATGAACGGGAATCTGTCGCACTTGGGGCGGCGATTCCTCAGTTCATTGGCTCGTGCTACATCATCGGTTACCAGTATCAGCCGGTTTTTACCCATGTTTTCCGGTTGCAGGTAAAGCTCGCCCAACAGAGCGTTGGTTTCACTGAGTGCCGGGTCGGTCATGACGATATCCAGCAGTGGGGCGTATTCCTCCAGTACCGGTTTGGTGAGGTTACGCAGTTCCGGGGAAAGCGAGTTGTTGAGCACTCTGGCCTTTTTCCCCTGTGTCATCAACGGCGCTCTCAGGTGCTCCAACAGGGCAGGAAGATGGACGTTGGCGAGGGCTGAGCTGTCGAGGTAGACTGTTGTTTCGGCCGTCATTTCTTCGAGCCGGACACGCGCCCGGTAATCTTTGCGCTGTTGCAGACAATCGAAGGTGATGAGGTCACCGTTCTGCCACAGGGTCATGACGGCGGTGGTGGGTATGGGGCCTTCACCGGCATGCGGGCAGCAGTTCTGTATGTCGGCGGCAAGCTGTTGGTCGTGGGTGATGAGTAACTGCCGCTGCTTATTGTGGTTGAAAAAAAAGCGGCGTACAAACTCGCTGTCCGCTGTGCCGTCGCTTGCCTCACCGTCTTCAATATGAATGAGATCCGCGTGACGTCTGAAAAGTTGCAGCGCGTTCTGTGCTGCGTATTTGAGCGCGGCGCAATGTTGCAGTTCGCTCAGCACATTGGCTGTTACCGTGAGCTTTTTTGAGCTTTGTCTGATATATGGCGCGGCTTGATTCAGGAAACTCGCCATCTCATCCGACATCCAGGTACAAGCGTCGATGTAGGTGATATCGTATTCTGCTATGAGGTAGTGGCTGTGCTGAGGTATGGTTTCAGTCCCGTGGTCTGAAAGTGACATGGTGTTTTTTGTTGATTGGTGGCGGAATAAATGAGCTTTGGGTGGCTTTCATGCAAGCCGGAGGAGCCGCTCATAGGTTCCCGGTTATTCTATACACTGATTCTTAGTATGTTCATTTGAAAGTGTGTCGCCGCCGATTCGTTTCATGGGAAAAATCGGGGCGGCGAAACGCTTTCTCATGCCTTTATTTGATGTTCGGGCGGCCGGTTATGTTCACCTGAAAATGGCCATTGGAGGATTGATGACGTCATCATGCCCCGCCCCGGCCGAATTGGCTTGCCGCGTAGAGCTGGGGATGGTATGGGAGCTGAGCACCTGTGGGCTGCCTGGCTCTGCAACCGCGGTAAACTTAATATCACACAATTACCTTGCACGGCGTTCAGCTGTACGGTGTCTGCCAATCAGACTATTACGGATTCCGCTGCCGGCGGTACGGCACTCGCTTGCGGGGTGAAGACCAACAATGCCATGCTGGGGCAGACCCCCGATGGCGCCGCCTGTGAGTCACTGGCGGAGTATTTTCGCCACCGGGGGATGGCTACCGGCCTGGTGGTGACGGCAGACCACCAGACCGGTGGTCTGGCTATTCTCGATGGCTCGGCTGAGCGAGGGCAGGTGCGTGCGGTTTTTACCACCGGTAAGCACAGCGGCGTGGCTGTGCCTGTTTATGCCGCAGGTGCCGGAGCCGGTCGCTTCCATGGTGTTATACAGAATACACAGGTAGCGCATTTGATTAAGAAATCCGTAGCTTCTGAAGCCGGAGATGTGTTGGAAAACAGGTAGAAATCCCCGAATTCCGGCGTAAAATACCACTTTTGCGAAAAACTTGCTCGACAAGTCAGGAAAATATGGTTAAATAGAGGGCGTCAATTCTGCATAAACAGCATTTTAACTATTATGAAAGACACGATTATTCGTTACGGCGTACGTGCACTCTCCCTTGGAGTAGTTGCAATGGGCTCTATGTCAATGGCTCTGGCTCAGGAGGGCGCAGATGGCGCCACCGTGGTTCAGAAGACCATGCTCGACAAGTGGGTTATCGATGGTGGTTGGACGATGATTCCCCTCGTCATTCTCTTCGCCATCACGGTGTTCCTTGTCGTGATTTGTATTATGGAGCTGTCCAAAAAGAAGTTCTGCCCTGAGGAGCTGCGTGCTCAGCTTGTGGCTCTCATGACGGAGTGCCGCGTGCAATCCGCTATTCAGCACGCCACCACCAGCCCCACCTACCTGGGTCGCCTGGTTGCTTATGCTCTGCCCAATGTGGATGCCAATCGCCCCGAGGATCTCGGTAAAGACGCCATCGAAGACGCTATCGCTGACTTCACAGCCAACGAGCGCCCGCGCCTGATGAAGTATGTGGACATTCTTGCTCTTTGCGGCACCATTGCTCCCTCCATCGGTCTGTTCGGTACGGTACAGGGCATGGTGGAAGCCTTCGCCGTGCTGGCTGAAACCGGTCAGGCTGACCCCGCTCAGCTCGCAGGTTCTATCTCCGTGGCACTTCTTACCACCTTCTGGGGTCTGATTATCTCCATTCTCGCCGTGCCGGCCTTCTTCTTCCTGAAGAAGAAAGCCCAGGCTCTTGAGGCTGAGAGCGTGAACGCCATTCAGGAGATGGTTAACACCTCCATCAACGTCATCAACGCTGAGGCTCAGCTTGCCCGTATCCCCGAGGGTCTGGGTGACGATGCCGCCGAAGAGGGCGAGGAAGAAGTCGAGTATGCAGAAGAAGAGGAGCAGGCTTAAGCCTGTATCCCACGGGCCTGCCCGATGTGAGTCCATCACCGGGCAGGCGTTAACCTACCAACATTTTCTGAATCCGACACATGGCTAAGAAAAAATCAAGAGAACCGGAGGAAGTCAATTGCGAGGGTGATCCTTCTCCCATGATTGACTGCTGTTTCCTTCTGCTGATGTTCTTCATTGTGAACGCCTCTCAGATTACGGTGTCCAAGGATCCGAGCGTGAATATGCCGCATGCGGTATCAGCCTCGGAAATGAAGGATGCTAACGGCTGTATCGTGGTGAACGTCTTTGCTGACCCCGATGTGATGGGTGCAAAGAACCCCAAGGCGCTCGAGAAGTTCAATCAGACCTACGCTGCTTATCCCGGTACCGTCTGGGGTGTGGCAGATGCCAGCCAGAACTCCATCGGTTATAACAGTGGTCAGAGTCAGCAGCTTTCTGAGTTTATCACCAAGCAGCGCGAGGCTATGGAGGCCAAGGGTATCAAGCCTGAGATGATTCGTCTTTACCTGCGTGGTGATGCCGATGCACCCTGGAGCCGTTCTTCCGGTGCTATCCGTGCAGCCGCCGCCGCCGGTGTGAGCAATATCGTCTTCGGCTCGCTGCCGGCAGAGAACTAATCAGCATTTAATTATCATTTCCGAATATGGCTAGACGCAAGAAAATCGACCCGCCGGCAGAAGAGGAAATAACTTCTAATATTTCCTCGATGATTGACTGCTGCTTCCTGCTGCTCATCTACTTCCTGGCTGCTACCTCTCTCGTCAGTGAGAAGAAGCTCGACATCAGCATCCCGCCCCCAGGTGATACCGCCTCTTCCAAGAAGCCCAAGGTTGACCCCGGCAACATCTATGTGACGAAGGCCGGTGTAGTGACCTGGAACGAAGGTCTGACCGTGGGTGAGGCCTACGATCCCTCTCTGGAGCCCGGCACGCCTGCCTACCTGCAGCAGCGCCGTATGGAATCTCTGGTAGAGAACCTTAAGATGCTCAAGGAGCAGGCAGACGCAGTGGAAACCACCCCGGTGGTGATGCTGCACGGTGCAGCCGGTGCCCCGCACCAGCGTATCGTCGACGTGATGGCTGCGCTGTCCGAAGCTGACATTCACTCCGTTGGTCTGAGCACCACTGCTGATGAATGATGAACGCACGCACATATAAACCTTAACCCCCGGAGAGAGGGGAGCGCGACGGTTCGCGCCGCGGCTCCCCTCTCTCGTTCACCCCGCAGGCTGCGGGGTTGAACCGTTCCCTTTCCCCCCTGTTATCGTTTTCCGCTTACACCAATAATCTTAACAAAACACCTATTCTGTTTTATGATTAAGTATTCAACCGCCGCAGCAGTGCTGACCATGGCTGCCCTCAGCGCACCGATGGTGTGCCAGGCGCAGGATCCTGCTACCGCTGCCAAACAAGTGCAGGCACTTGTCAGCCAGAAGAAAGTGGCCGATGCCATCGCTCTGTGCGACAAGATGATTAAGACCTACAGCAGCAATAAGTCCCGACTGGCTGCTCAGTTCGCTCACTATGAGCCGTACTTCCACTGGCAGAAGGGTAATATCTACTTCGCTGCCAAGCAGTATGAGGAGGCCTTCAAGGCTTTCGAAGCTCTCTACACCGAAGAGCGATTCAAAAATCAGAAACTGCGTGACCGCGCCCTGGCTGAAAAGAACATGAACAACGGCAACGGCTATGAGCCTTTCCTGACCGCCTCCAAGTTCTACATGGCCTACAGTAAATTCCAGCAGGCCGCCGGTGATACCAAGGCTAAGGTCGCAGGCGATCCCACCAAGTTCCCCGATGCTATTAAGCACATGGAAGAGTACCTGACTCTCTACCAGAGCGGTAAGGTGTCCAAGATGGAAAAAGCCCAGAAGATGGACGGCAAGCTCTGCTTCATGCTGCTGCAGGCCTATCTGCTCAAACCCGAGCCTGACTTCAAGAAGGCAGCCGAATATCTTGAGAAGAGCCGCACCGCGAAAGCTGCCCTGCCTGACGATATGGCCATGGGCGGTCTCTCCACCATCATGAAGGTGGCTATCGAGAACCCTGAGAATGTCGGCTGGGTGTACAAGGTAGTGCGCTCCAATCCGCAGAGTTTTGCCCTCGGTCCGGTGCGCCTGGCTCGCTATGGTACTCAGTTCTTCAACCCCGCTTTGCAGAGCTCCAAGGTCGTGACCGCAGCCCTGAAAGCCGGTAACATGGAGCAGGCTAACGAGGCCGCCAAGACTACTTATGAACTGCTCGGCCTTACCCCTGAGGTGGAAGAAACACGCCGTGCTCTGCACGAGATGTACTCTACACTGAAGGGTTACAAGGCAGCCGTACCCGATCCTGCTTCGGGTGCTTCATACCGCGCCGGTGACTGCGCCGCCCTTTTCAAGAACTACGACAAACTGGGCAAGACCAAGACTCAGCTCGAGGCTTACTCTCTGCTTGCTGCTGCCGGTGTGGCTCAGCAGTATGGTTCTATGCGTATGGCCAAGGCCGGTTATCAGATTCTGATGGACCGCTATCCCGGCCTGAATCAGAATACCAAGGAAGGTCCTAAGTCCATGAAGGACAGGAACACCTTCCAGCTCGCCCAGCTCTGCCGCGCCACCGGTGAGGAGGAGCGCGCCAATGCCCTCGAAGGCAAGGTGGATATGAAAGAGATGGGTGAAGGCGGCAAGAACACCATCATCATCAACAAGATGGCACGTGCCACCAAGGAGAATCGTTGGGAGGACGCCGCTTCCATCGCTGCCGAAGTGGTGAAAGCCACGGAGGAAGACAAGACCAGTCAGAACTATGTTGCCGGCCGTTTCGTGCAGGTGGCTGCAGCCTACCAGCTCAAGAAGTGGGAGGATGTGATTCGCCTGGGCGAGGCCATGCTGGCGGACGATGTGGTCGGCGTAGCCCTCAAGGGTGGTAAGCTCAAAGAGGCTGCCGGTATTACACAGGAAACCCAGTGCCGCTACTTCATCATCGACGCTCACAGCCGCCTGGCCCGCCAGGATGTCTCTCACCGCGACAAGCTCATCGAGGCCGTGGCTGCATACATCGCCAAGTTCCCCGAAGAGGCTACCCTGCAGCCCAATGTGTACTATCAGGGTATCAATACTTTGCTTCAGCGCCAGGGCAACGGTAACCCCGAGGCTATGGCCAAGGATATGGAGCAGGCGCTCACCTACTGTGTTGACTTCGGCAAGAAGTGGCCTGAGCACGAGCTCGCTCCCCAGATTATGCTGCTGAACGGCAACACCCTCATCAACGGTGATGACGAAGCTCGTAAGCCCGAGGGTATCGCCACTCTGGAGAAGGCTGTCGACGCCGCTCTCGCTCAGGGTGAGAAGGGTAAGAACGTGGCCGCTAACGCTCTCTATATGCTCTCCTCTTACGGCCGCGAGATTGCTCTCGAGGGTGAAGATGATGCCGCTATCGCCACCCGTTGTAAGGGCTATGTTGCCCGCTACTGGGCAGATGCTGACTTCGAGGGTTGCGTGTACAGTCTGAAGATGGTCAGCCACCTGCTCAACGATTCTCTTGAGAAGGATAAGGCTGCGTTCGAGGCTGCCGTTGCCAAGGCTCAGGAGGTGATTGCCCGTGAGGCTAACTACGGCTTGGCTAACAACAGCGTGAATGAGGATATGGAGGCCACCATCAACGGCTATGTCTCCACCTACGCAGAAGGCTATCAGCAGTTCAACGGCTCCGCTCTCACTCTCGACCAGATTACGGAGCACCTCAAGGGTTTCCCGGGTATTTCTGCCGAAGACAAGTACACCCGCTCTATTCTGCGCATGGCTATGCTTTCCGCCATGTCTGCTGAGCAGGCCAAACTTGCCAAGACAGATAAGGAGGCCGCATCCCGCATGCAGGACGACATCGGTAAGGCTTTCCGCGAGATGACCCGCGAGTTCCAGCCCGCCGACCTCTCCAACTTCATTTGCGTGCAGGTGGGTAACTACGAGGTGGGGTACGCCCGCCGCCTGAACAACCAGCAGATGCGTGATGAGGAAGCCAACGCCGCCGTTGCCTACTTTGACCAGGCCATCAGCCGTGGTGGTGAGTATGTGGCCGAGGCCAAGCTCGGCAAGGCCGGTGCTCTCGGTCTGACCAGCGACAAGGGCAAGCAGACTGAAAGTGCCCAGATGTTCGAAGAACTCGCTTCGAATCAGGACCCGAACATCGCCGGTCCGGCCCTCATGGGTATTACCAGGCTGCACCTCGCTACCGGCAACTATGCCGAGGCAGCCAAGGCTGCCAAGCGTTACGAGGATGCCGGTATTCGCGTGGGCCGCAAGGATATGCAGCTGCTCTATGGTGAGGCTCTTGCCAAGAGCGGAGACCTGGACAACGCCCTCGTTGCCTATACCAACCTGTATCAGGACATGGGTAACATCGCCTACTCCGCTCCCGCCTGTAAGGCTCTCATGGACATCTACTGGCAGCGCAATAACCCCGCCACCGGTGATCGTATGCAGGGTAGCTTCAAGCCCTCTGACCACTGGCGTGCATGGAATACCGGTCAGGTATTCGTGACGCGTGTGCGTGAGTCCAAGCTGGAGGCTAAGATGACCCCCGATGATCGTGACAAGTGGAACGAAGTGGTGAATACTCTCAGCCAGTACGCTGCTGATGCCGGCGTGCAGAAGGAAGATAAGGAAGGCAAGGACTTCCGCAAGCAGGTCGGTGCCGGTAAGAAGAAGAAGTAAGCTCAAACCCTTTAAAAATAACAATGAAACTTCGTAATATATTTGTAGTAGGTCTCGCTGCTCTGGCCGGTCTCAGCCAGGCTCAGGAACCCGCCAAGCAGGAAGGGCTTGTGGCTGTGGTTCAGGTGAGCGACAAGAGCAAGCCCGGTAAGCTGAAGGTGAAAAGCGCCTCCGGCAAGGATAAGTTCGTGTACCACGATGCCGGCTCTGAGCAGGACGTGCAGCGCGATGCCTCCAAGATGAAACTCTTCTTCCTGCTCACGCCGGCGGATATGGTGGAAGCTGAGCGTGCACTCTCTGCCGGTGACCTCAGCGAGGCTGCCACCCAACTCGCTGCCGTGAAGGAGAAGTACAAGGGGTACTTGGGGCTTGACCGCAACCCGGCTGAGCGTGCCGCTATACTCGAGCTCGAGTGTGCCGTGCGTCGCCTGGACTTCAATGGCCTGAAGGTGATGGCCGGTGGGTTTCCCCATGCCGAGTGGCTGAGCGATATGGACAAGCGCAAGGTAATGAGCGCCCGTATTCTGGCCAAGGGGTGCACGGGGGCTCCGCTGGCTGAGGTGGAGGCTGATATTCAGACCCTGCTGTCGGACGCCAAGACCGCCCCGATGGTCAATGGTGATTGCTACGGCTGGCTGATGTTCGCCAAGGCTCATGCCACGGCTGCTGCCATCACCCCCGATGAGCTTGCCGGTACCATCTCCGAGGGCAATCTTGCTGCGGCAAACGCTGCCATTGACCTGTATTGCCAGGCCGGTGCCTCTTCCCACGGTCGCGCCATGGAGCTGCCGGTGGAGGCCATGACCCGCGCTCAGGCCCTGCTTTGGGCAATGCCCGGTGTGAAGGACTATGCCGCCAAGGGCGCTATGGATGCCGGTAAGTGGGGCGCCGCTCCCGCTAATTTCCGCGATGCCGTTGCTCTGGCATACATGCTCAAGAACATCTTCGGGGCATCGAACGAGACGATTGACACTGCCGCCAAGCTGTATTTCAATACTCAGGCCGGTAAGGAGTAATATTTCACTCGACGGGCGGGAGTGCAGAGGTTGCACTCCCGCTCATTTTTTTTAATCCTTTCAGGAAAAATCACGAACGCATAACCTATCTTTCTGTCATGCAAGACATGCTTGTACGCCTGTATAACCTGCCCGATGGTTCCCCCCTGCGCGCCGCTGCGGCAGAGCAGGGCATAACCGTGCGAACCTGCAATCCGTTCGAGGCGCATATCCTCGAAGACTGGGTCGGGCGCCACTTCAGCCCACGCTGGGTGAGTGAATGCAGAATTGCCATGAGCCACAGCCCCATTGGTTGTGTAATCGCCACTCGCGGTGGCGAGATACTCGGTTTCGCTTGTTATGATGCAACGGCTCGCGGTTTTGTAGGACCCATGGGGGTGGGTGAGAATGCTCGTGGCTGCGGCGTGGGCCGTGTGTTGCTGGTAACTGCGCTGGAACACATGCGCACCTTGGGCTATGGCTATGCCATCATCGGTGGGGTTGGCCCGGCTGATTTTTATGCCCGCTGTGTAGGAGCCACGCCGATTGAGGATTCTTCACCGGGAATTTATGCAGATATTCTGCCTAACCCGACCGCGAACACTCAAAACTGATTTTTTTTTCTTTAATCCGAACACTTTACCTTGACAGCAGCGCAAAATCCTGCTAATTTCAGAAAGTAGCTTATCTTATTTCCTCCATGAAACGTTTTCTTCTCATCCCTTCGCTGGCCTTTCTGGCCATGAGCACACTTACCTCATGCCAGAAGGAAGAAAAGACCGCTCTTGAGCTTGCTCGGGAGCTGACTGCAGAACTGCAGAAGATTTCCGACTTCCGCACTGCTGAGGCTGCCGCCCCGCGTGTGGAGGTGCTCAACAAGCGCATGCAGAATGCCGGTGTGCGTGCTTTTGCCCTGAATGACCCCGCTCTGACACGCAGTATGGTTGATTCTGAGGGGAGCGAGGGTGCTGCATATGCTGAGGCTCTGGCTCAGCTCGCTGCCGAAATCGGCCGTATTCAGGCCAGTGCTCCCATGGAGTCGGATGGTGAAGTCGACCGCACCAAGCTGCTGCTTGCCGTGGGTGCTGCCAATGGCTCCACTCCGGATGCCGCCGCCGGTGAGCGCCAGAAAGCCGGTCTGGCTTACATCAAGGATACTGCTTCCACGCACGAAACTCCCGGTAACTTCCCCGAGTACTATGGCTCCGATAAACTTCGCGAGGCTCTTGCTTACAAGGCTGCTCCCGGTTCCATTGCCATTACCAAGATGGATTCGGATGAGGACGTGCCCGCTATCCCCGAGGCCGTAGAGGTGGCTGAGGAAGAGGTGCCCGCCATTGAGGAGGAACCCACCGCCGATAGCAGCGATTCTGATACTCCCGCTACGGATGACGGTGGTGATGAGCCCTCCGTTGACGGCGGTGACGAACCCTCCATTGATGACAGCGGCGATGAACCCTCGGTAGACGGTGGTGACGAGCCTTCCATCGATGACAGCGGCGATGAGCCCTCTATCGATGACAGCGGTGATGAACCCTCCATTGACGGTGGTGACGAGCCCTCCATTGATGACAGCGGCGATGAGCCCTCTATCGATGACAGCGAGGGTGGCGATGATGCCGGTCTCGACATCGGCGAGCTCGATCTGTAACCCCGAGCATCGGTTCCCCCGATTTGATTCATGCGAACCGCAATCACCTGATGGGGTGTTTGCGGTTCGTGCTTTTTCCCGGCAGATTGTAAACAATGTCACGTATACTTTTTACCTGTGCTTATGATGGCACCCCCTGGCATGGCTGGCAGAGCCAGGCCGGTGGTGAAACCGTGCAGGATGTGCTGGAAGGTGCCTTCTGCGCCATCTTGCGGGGCCCGCTGCGTATTGCGGCCTCCGGGCGTACGGATGCCGGTGTGCACGCTGTGGCGCAGTGTTTTCACGCCGATATCCCCGAAGGGTGCCGCATGAGCCCCGAAAACTGGCGCGCCGCGCTGAATGCCCACCTGCCGGCGAGTATACGCATCATGCAGGCCCGGGAAGTTCCGGCTGACTTTCATGCGCGATTTGATGCCCGGGGAAAGGTGTATGAATATCTCATCTGCACGGCGCCGGTGCTGAGCCCCTTTCTGGCCGGTCGGGCCTGGCACCGCCCCCTGGGGGTGGACGCCGGGGCTCTGCGCCGCGCTCTGACGGTGTACGAAGGGGAACATGACTTCAGGCGCTTTGCTGCACGGCGAGGGAATGAGCCTGAGCATCCCCCGGCAGATTTTTACCTGCGCACCATTTACGGCACAGAGATTGCGGCAGAGCAGGGGGGCGACCTGTTGCGCCTGCGTTTTCATGGCAACGGGTTCATGTATCGCATGGTGCGCATGCTGGTGGGGACGGCGCACCAGGTAGCTATCGGCAAATTGACCATCGAGCAGCTCGGCAGCATGCTCACCGACCTGCAGAAACCCAAAACGCGACACTGCGCGCCCCCGGAGGGGCTCTATCTGCAGCGGGTGATTTATGATTGAAGTTTCGCTGTTGCAGCCCACTCCATTGAGTCAGGAGAAAAGCCCGCCCCTGCCGGTCAGCAGGAGCGGGCGAACACCACACAGTACAGACAATCTGTGCTTACATTTCAGACGGCTGGGCAGCCGGTGTGGCTGCGCCGGTCTCTGAAGGCTTCTCGCTGCCCTTCTTGTCGCAGCATTCCTTGCACCACTTCATCATAGCCTTGGCTTTTTCGTGGTCTTTTTCCACCCCCTTGCCCTCGGCGTACATGTGAGCGAGAGCATAGCAGGCTTTCGGATCGCCTTCCTTGGCTGCTTTTTCCAGGCCCGGAAGAGCTTTGGCGTACATCTCCTTAGCCTTCTCCGGGTCGGCGGGGGTAGCGGCGGTGCCATTGTCTGCTATCCATGCTATGGTGTATTGGGCAATCGGATCACCATTCTCAGCCAGAACAGTGATGGTTTCCATATCCACCGTGCATTGCTCAGGGCAGGCAGCCGCTGATTTATCGCAGCAGGGTGCTGCAGGAGCGGCTGCGGTGTCAGCTTTGGCAGCTGCCTGTGATTCTGCGCCGATGGCAGCAAAACTGCTCAGCGCAACTGCGGTTATGAGTGCAATTTTCTTCATAGGCCCCCAATGTAGCTCTAACTTCGTATGCTTGCAAGAAAAAATGCTCACAGATAGAGTAATTGATATTCAGCGTGTTGTGTGTTATTTCGGCTTTTGCGGAAAATGAAATTGCAATTTTTTTCAAAAAAAATCATTTTTTATGATTGACATTCGAGAAGAAATGTATTAAACTCCCCGTGCTTTCACGTCCCAGGAGGGACAACAAGAGCCAATAACGCTTCTGTAGCTCAGGGGTAGAGCGCATCCTTGGTAAGGATGAGGTCGCGGGTTCAAATCCCGCCAGAAGCTTTTTTTCGGCTCATGCAAGAATAAGCAGCCCAAATTAATTTCATTACTATTATGGCCAAAGAATCATTCCAGCGCACCAAGCCTCACGTGAATGTGGGTACGATCGGTCACGTTGACCATGGCAAGACTTCCCTCACCGCTGCAATTACCAAGGTTCTTGCAGAGCAGGGTAAGGCTGAATTCAAAGCTTACGACCAGATCGACGGTGCTCCTGAGGAGCGCGAGCGTGGTATTACCATTTCTACCGCTCACGTTGAGTACGAGACCGACAACCGCCACTACGCACACGTGGACTGCCCCGGTCACGCTGACTATGTGAAGAACATGATC